>UQIC01000007.1 GCA_900540985.1 uncultured Collinsella sp. | reverse complement strand
TGCGACACATCTGGTGTGTCCATCCTCGCAGTATCCGGTTCTCAAGGTGCACGCCCCGCGGCCGATCCGGTTCCACCGGGCCGCGCGGCAAGGAGATATATTGCCAGACCGGAGGGGCCCCGTGGGCGGGAATCTGGCACTCCATATTTTGTTCACAAATGAATATGTCCCTCAGTCGCGTCCCTGAGGTTATAACTGAAGCATTGGCTTCTGATATTGGCGATGACCAGCTGGTTTATAGGTGTTAAGGCATCGGTCATCTCTGGAGCGCCACTTTACTCCAAAAGCATCAGCTATTTGTTTCCCGTCGGTAAAAGGCAGGTTTTGTTCGCCAAGCGTTCTTATATATAGCTAGATACGGGTTCGAACCCTTGCACCGGCAACAAAAAAGCGACCAACCGGAGTTGATCGCTTTCTATTCCATGGTGGGCCGTCAGGGGTTCAGCCTGCTTCGCAGGCGGCCGCTGCGGCGCTTTCTCGCCTTGCGCGCTGCGCTGGCAAACGCTCACGCGTTTACTCAGCTCCGCGCCCCGACGGGTTCGAACCCATGTCGCGGCAACAAAAAAGCGACCAACCGGAGTCGATCGCTTTCTTTTCTATGGTGGGCCGTCAGGGGTTCGAACCCTGGACCTTGGGATTAAAAGTCCCCTGCTCTGCCAGCTGAGCTAACGGCCCGCGGGTGGCATTGTACCACGGTCTGGGACTATTCCCAACTCCATTGGCCGTTCTGGAAAATCACAACTTCACGTCCATCAGGCGTAATGCCCGTAATATCGATGTCGTCCGTGCCGATCATAAAATCGACGTGCGTGCTCGAGACGTTAACGCCATGCTCCAGGAGCTCTTCCTTGGACATGTCGTACCCACCCTCGATGCATTCGGGGAAACCGACACCTAGCGCGAGATGGCAGCTAGCGTTCTCGTCATAGAGCGTGTCATAGAACAGAACGCCGCTTTCGCGGATCGGAGTGTTCTTGGAAATGAGCGCGACCTCGCCCAGATGAGCGGCACCTTCATCGGTGTCAATAATGCTCGCAAGCGTTGCCTTGCCCACGCGGGCGTCGTAGTCCACCACGCGGCCGCCCTCGAACTTAATCCAAAAATCTTCGACTTTATTGCCGTGGTGGATGAGCGGCATGGCCGAGTACACGATACCGTCGGCGCGCATGCGATCGGGCGAGGTGAAGACTTCCTCGGTGGGAATGTTGGGGAAGAAGGGGTGTCCATCGGGCGTCTTGCCCTTGCCGCCGGCCCATTCGTGACCCTTCGTCATGCCAATCGTCAGATCGGTTCCATTTGCCGCGGTGTAATGCAGGTAGTCGAAACGATTGTCGTTCAGGAAACGCAGGTTCTTTTCGAATGCGGCGTCATGGAGTTCCCAGTCGCTCTCCGGGTCCTGGCCATCGGCGCGCGCGGTGTGCAGAATCGCATTCCACAGTTTATAGATTGCAACCTCATCGGCGTCTCCTGGGAACACCTCGTGCGCCCAAGCCACGACCGGAGCGCCGGCGATGCACCACGGATTGATGTTGTAATCCAGTCCACGGCGGAAAACTTTGCACTGCGTATTCCTCGCCTTTGATGCCGCGGCCGGCTTGGCTGGATCGATGCCCTTGAGGGCCGCAGGATCCGCACCTTCGATAAAGACAAAGCAGGCACCATCCTGGGCCAAGGAATCCAGCTGCATGCGCTTCCACTCGGGTGTCTGCTCAAAATAGCTTTTCTCGACATGCTCGTACGTGAGCCTCGTCACGGCATCATCGGCCCAAATGACCGTCACGTGGCCGGCGCCGGCGGCATAGGCCTCCGCGACCACCACGCGCGCAAACGGCGCGCACTCGACCGGAGACTGAACGACGACCTCCTGACCGGGCTTGACGTTTACGCCCTTGCGGACGACCAGGCGCGCGTAGTTTTTAATCTTGGGCTCCAGGGCCTTCATGCCCTCCAGAGCCTCTTCGACCGTCAGGGCAGCTCGAATCATGTGCCACTCCATCTATCTATAGAACAGTAAAAAGGCGCGCCGCAAAAACGACGCGCCTTATATCTTAGCGATAAGTATGTATGCAAACGCTACTTCTTCTTGGAGTCCTTCTTGTCCTCCTCGGCAGCCGCGCGCTCAATAAGAGCGTTGAGCTTGTTCTCGGACATACCCTCGGCCTGCGCGCGGTACATGTTGCGCAAGGGACGAATACGAGCGAAGTCGTAGATAAAGTCACCCAGAATGACGACGTAGGACAAAACAATACCGACCATCTGGACGGGGCTGGACACCATGCCAGCGGGAGCGAAGTACAGCGAGGCCCAAATTGCCACGACGAGCACCATGCCAATGGCGAGCACAATCCACCAGATGCGACGGCGCTTGGTGTAGTCCTCGTCCTGCTTGAGGAGGATATTCGACACCGTATAGATGCGGTCCTCCTTGGCGCGCTGCTTAGCCTTGCGGGCGCGCTTCTCCTCTTTAGAGAGGCCCTCGAGGCTCTCGCCCTTCTCGAGCTCTTTGCGGCGTGCCTTAGACGAAGCCGGCACGACGCGAACGGAGCTCGCTGCTTGGCGGGCGGGCTTAGCAGATGCGGCAGACTTGCGCGCAACCCCGGTAACTTCGTGGGATTGCGTGCGCTTGTTCGTGGCGCTACGGGTACTCACTTATGCGTTCTCCTTCATGCTTGTGAACTGGGAGCCCGTGATGATCTGGAAGGCCTCGCGATAGCGCTCGGACGTGCCATCGATGACCTCGGCGGGCAGGTGCGGGGTCTCCCCCGTCATATCCCAGTTGGCCTTGAGCCAATTGCGGACGAATTGCTTGTCGTAGCTAGGCTGGATCTTGCCCTCCTCGTAGCTGACAGCAGGCCAGAAACGGCTGGAGTCGGGCGTGAGGCACTCGTCGATCAGCGTGACCTTGCCATCAATAACACCAAACTCGAACTTGGTGTCGGCAATGATGATGCCACGGGTCGCGGCGTACTCGGCAGCGGCCTTGTAGATCTTGAGGGAAAGGTCGCGAATCTGCGTGGCGATGTCCTCGCCCACGATCTCGCAGCAACGCTCGAACGAGATGTTCTCGTCGTGGTCGCCGATCTCGGCCTTCGTGGACGGCGTGAACAGCGGCTCAGGAAGCTTGGAAGCCTCGGTCAGGCCCTCAGGCAGCTGGATGCCGCAGACGGTGCCGTTCTCGTCGTAGGTCTTCTTGCCCGAACCGGTCAGATAGCCGCGGACGATGCACTCGATAGGAATCGTCTGGGCCTTCTTAACCAGCATGGCGCGGCCAGCGAGGTAGTCACGATACTCAGCAAACTCCTCGGGGAAATCCGCCGGGTCGATGGAAACGAGATGGTTGGGGACGATGTCGGCAAACTTATCGAACCAGAATGCCGAGATGCGATTGAGTACCTCTCCCTTAAACGGAATCTCGTCGGGAAGAATGAAGTCGAACGCAGAAATGCGGTCGGTGGCGACCATCAGCAGGTTTTCACCGGCATCGTAAATATCACGAACCTTGCCACGGGAATCCGGACGACGCTCCATCGTTGTCACGTGAGTCACTCCTTACCTAAATACGACAGAAATGCGGGTTCTTTCCCGCATGTTTTCGCAAACTCGGAGCGGCAGGGACGCGGCCCCTCCTTCACCGAATAGCGAAAAGCTAGTGCTCCATTGTAGTAGATGCCGCATCTGCCGTGTGCTCGCGGGGCAGATGAATTGTAAAAGTCGTACCCTTTCCAAGCTCCGACTCCACGGATATGTAGCCATGGTGACGCTCGACGATCTGCTTGGTCACGGCGAGGCCAACGCCCAGGCCGCCAGCTTCGCGGGCGCGGCTGGCATCGGCGCGCCAAAACCGCCCGAAGATACGCGACAAATCGTCCTTGGCAATACCGATGCCGGTATCAGAAACGGCAATGCTGACGTGCTTGCGGTCACTGAGCACCGACACCACGACCCAACCGCCCTCGGGGGTGTAGCGCATGGCGTTGCTCATGAGGTTGATAACACATTGCGTGATCATGTCGGGATCGGCCTCGACGACATCGTCGTGACCCTGGGTCTCGTCCGCAAAACGCAGGCGCAGATCGCGGTCGACAAACAGGCGCTCCTGGGCATTAACGATGGAACGCACGAAAGGAACCATGTCCACCGGCTCAAGGTTGAGCGGAGCCGTGCTGTTTTCCATGCGCGACAGGTCGAGCATCTGCTGCACCAGACGAGCCAGGCGACGCGTCTCGGAAGCAACGGTTTCCAAATGCTCATCGTCGGTGGGATACACGCCATCCTGCATGGCCTCGACCGTTGCGAGCATGGCCATAAGCGGCGTGCGAAGCTCGTGTGCAACGTCTGAGGTCAGGCGCTTCTCATGTTTCATATCCTTCTCGAGCGAAGTGGCCATCTCATCGAAGGTCTCACCCAGCTGATCGATCTCGTCATCACCGCGCAGCCCCGTGCGAGCCGACAGGTCGCCGTCACGGATTTGCTTTGCGGTACTGGTGATGCGATGAATCGGCTTGGTGAGCATACGCGACACGAGCGATCCGATAACGACCGAAATGCAGATTGCAACAACCGCGGCGAGGGCCATGGCGTTAAAGGTCTTCTCTCTGAATGCTGAATCTGCCCTGGTGAGCAGGGCATCGGAGCCAATCGCCCACAATTTGACCTGGCCCACGTGCTCGCCGGAGGACGTCACGATCTCAACGTTGGCAACACTATTGGAATCGGTGGGAGCAGACGAGACTGGGCTGTGCGATGCCCTCTTGCCGCTCGTGTCGTCGGTCGTCGCCTGATTTTCGCGTACATCGGCAGTAGCGCTTGCCGAGGGCCAGGAATCGTCATAAACGATCACGCCCTTTTTATTGACGACCTGCATGCCCAGATCGTCGGAAACCAAACTCGACGTTGCGACCGTGCGCAGTTCTCCCGCGGTCCAAGAGCCGTTTTCCTCATATGAGGTTGCCAACTTCTCGGCAGCGGAATTTGCGATTTCGACGATATTGGAGCGTGTGTAATCCGAAAAGACCGTGCCCCACACAACAGAGACAACGCCCACCAGCACCAATACCGTCATGAGCGATGTCAGAGCAAAAGCAAGTGCCATGCGCGAGGGATAGCTCATCGTTGGCCGTGAATCGGAACGAGGCGTGTTCCAACTAGCCTTGGAACCCGCCTCGCTCTCCTGCTTGTGCTTTTGTCCGATTTCAAAGCGCGCAGGTGTCATATGTGATTTCCCTATTTCTCGTCCGACTTATCGGTCTTGGCCGGAGCCTCGAAGCGATAGCCGACACCATGGACGGTGTAGAGCCACTTGGGCTTCTTGGGATCATCGCCCAGCTTGGCGCGAAGATTCTTCACGTGGCTATCGATGGTGCGCTCATAGCCCTCAAAGTCATACCCGAGCACTTTCTCGACCAGCTCCATGCGGTTATACACACGGCCGGGATGGCGGGCAAGCGTGGTGAGCAGCTTGAACTCGGAAGCCGTCAGATCGACTTCCTTGCCCTCGACCAAGATCTTGTGGCCCGAGATATCGATGACCAGATCGCCGAAGTCGAGTACCTCGACGGCGGGCTCGTCGGCCTGATGGGCACGGCGGAACAGAGCGCGAACGCGAGCGACGAGCTCGCGCGGCGAGAACGGCTTAATCAGATAGTCGTCGGCACCGAGCTCAAGACCGATAATACGGTCCTCGATCTCGCCCTTAGCCGTCAGCATGATGATGGGAACATCCGAGGTATCGCGAATGGTGCGGCAAACGCGCTCGCCGGGGATCTTGGGGAGCATAAGGTCGAGCACGACCAGGTCGAACTGATGCTTCTCGAACTCCTCGATCGCGGACTGGCCGTCGCCGACGCCCACAACCCAGTAGCCTTCGCGCTCGAGATAGGCAGCGACGGCGTCACGGATTGCCTTCTCATCCTCGACCAGCAGAATCTTTTTTGCATCTGAAGCCATAACACGGCCCCCCTGTCTCAATTAGCTAAGAACAAGCCCATTTTAACGCACCTGAGCCCGCCAGATGCCGCTATGACGCGGCAGCTCGGCGGGCGGTACTCACAATTACAACGCGTTTATTCCCCTGTTGGCGCCTTTTTAACCCCTCTAAGCTTAAAGAGAGAATAGGCGTGCAGTGACCGTCTCTGGTATACCCTGGCTGTTGCGCACCGTGGCGTATGTAAGGAATGAGTCCGATTTTCCCGCCGTAGCTGGATAATCGCCATACTCCAAAGCGCGGTCGGGCGACAGCAGCGAGCCATAGGTCTTGGCAGAGGTGTCGATCAGGAAATGCGACGCCTGTACCTTAACAAGGTATTTATTCTTCTTGCCAGCCGCACATGCGAGCGGCTCGCGTGACAGGAAGAGGTACGGCCCTCCCTCATTACCGATATACGTGCCCATATTGCCCAGGCTGCCCACGCCACTATAGGCCGCCTCGATAGAAAACACGAAGGTATCGCCCATATATACGGCCTCGAAAGGCGAAACTGACGAAGGAAGGACCAACTGGGCACGCTTGGTGTTGTTGCCGTCGGTCAGATCGATTGCCGTTATGCCGTAGTAGACGCCCTCGTCGTTGCGGACACGCGGCGAGATGGTCAAAATGCCGTCGCTCGCGCGCGGGGCCGATGCAAAGCGACCCGTCGATTTCCAAATTGTCTCGGCCTTGGATTCATCAAGCGAGCGACGATAGCAAAACGAATCGCTACTCGTTTTATTGCCACCTGCCGAGGGCATTTTATACCAGATGACTGATGACCCGAACGCCGTAAACAGCGGCGGATCATAGTCCTTGCCACCTCGATCGAGCTCAACCACGTCGCCAGAGAGCGAAGCGCCCGACAGATTTTGACCGTAGAGCTTCCACGATGAATTGGCAAAGTTCATCTCAACCCACGCGAATACGCTGTCGCCGGCACGGACATCGTAGAATGCATATCCCGTGCCCTCGATAGGATCCTCGATTAATGTGGTAAGCGAGCCATCGCCCAGGTTGAGCACACCGAGTGTGTTGGCGTGCAGTGCCGATGCGGGCGCCATCATCGCCGCGGCGTAATCGCCGTCGCAGTAGTACAGCAGCGTACCCAGAGGCAGCGTCCATGACGCCGCCGGCTCAAGATCGATGTCGACTGCCTCGTACTCATCCGTAATCGAGATGATTTTGGAATCATCCTTGATAACCTGCGGCTCGCCGGCGGCATCATCGCTGGTGCCCGTTTTTTTCGAGCATCCGGCAAGCACCGTGGCAGCGCCCGCGGCAGCCCCACCGAGTACAAAGCCGCGACGCGATATTCCGTTCTTGATGTGATCGGCGATACCCATTAGGCGATCTCGGCGCGAGCGGCCTCGATGGCGCGCGTAAGCTGGTCGGCGCAGGAGGTCTTTTTCATACCGCAGGTATTACCGGCGAGAACCTCGATTACGCGATCGGCAGGAGCGCCCTCGACCAGCTTGGAGATTGCCTTGAGATTGCCGTCGCAGCCGCCGGTAAACTCAACGCCCATCACCTTGTTGCCGTCATCGGAAAGATCAAGGTGAATATTGCGAGCACACACGCCCTGAGGCTTGTAATCAAACGAAATCATGCGATCCCCTCTCAGAATGTTATTCGAGACGACTATTATCCCCGTCTTTCCCTAAATGCAACGAGGCGCTTTGCCGGCAACACACATTACCAGCAAAGCGCCCTAAAAAGCTAACGTTATGCCCGAACCTACTCGAAGCTCAGCTGCTCCAGACGATCAAAGACCGTGTCGATACGGGTGAGGAAGTCCCACGGATCAAAGATCTCGTCGAGCTTCTCCTGACTGACGGTGCAGCGCGGGTCGGCCTCGAGACGCTCCTTAAAGGTGGGGCCGGAGACACAATCCTGTACCTCGTGCCAGGTTGCCATAGCGTTCTCCTGCACAATGGTGTACGCGTCCTCGCGGGTGATGCCCGTGTCGACGAGGGCGAGCAGTACCTTGGAAGAGAAGATGAGGCCGCGGGTCTTATTGAGGTTGGCCATCATGCGGGCGGGATACAGCTGCAGGCCGTCGATAACGCGGATGAGGCACTGGAACATGTGGTCGAGGGCGATGAAGCTATCGGCCTGGGCGACGCGCTCGGCAGAGGAGTGCGAAATGTCACGCTCGTGCCACAGGGCGACGTTATCGAAGGCAACCTGGGCGTTGGACTTCACGACGCGCGACAGACCGCAGACTTTCTCCATGGTGATGGGGTTGCGCTTGTGCGGCATGGCTGAGCTGCCCTTTTGGCCCTTACGGAACGGCTCCTCGGCCTCGAGTGTATCGGTCTTCTGCAGATTGCGAACCTCGGTAGCGATGCGCTCACAGGTGGCCGCGGTGGTGGCAAGAACGCCGGCGAGGTAGGCGTGATGATCGCGGCTAATAACCTGCGTGGACAGCGGGTCGTGAACCAGGCCCAGGTGCTCGCAGACATATTCCTCGACAAACGGCTCGATGGAGCTGTACGTGCCGACAGCGCCCGAGATGGCACCAAAGGCAACGTTCTTGCGGGCATCCTCAAGACGGTCCAGATCGCGCTTGAGCTCCCAGGCCCAAGAGCCAAACTTCATGCCGAAGGTCATCGGCTCGGCATGGATGCCATGAGTACGGCCGGCGCAGAGCGTGTTGCGCTCCTCAAAGGCGCGACGCTTGCAGATCTCGCCGAGTTTTTTGACGTCCTCGATGATCAGGTCGCAGGCCTGGGTGAGCTGGTAGCACAGGGCCGTGTCGCCCAGATCGGAGCTGGTCATGCCATAGTGAACCCAGCGGCTGGGCTTGGGGTCGCCCTCGGGAACATCGGCATCGATGTACTCCTTCATGTTGGTCAGGAAGGCAATGACGTCGTGGCGCGTGACTTCCTCGATCTCATCGACCTTCGCCTTCTCAAAGTTGGCATGGTCGCGGATCCACTGGGCCTCGTCTTTGGAAATACCGATCTTGCCGAGCTCCGCCTGGGCCTCGCAGGCCAAGACCTCGATCTCCTGCCAAATGGCGTACTTGTTCTCGAGGGAGAAAATGTGTCCCATCTCCGGGCGGGTATAGCGATCGATCATAGCGGCTCCTTTTTGGTTATTGGCACGTTGGTCGTAACCCATCCATTGTACCGTGCGCAGGTGCAAGTATGGGCAGCAGGCATTAACCTAACATTTTGCCGCAAGAGCGGCCATGGGGACGTCTGCGCATTTGCTTCGCAAATCCGCACCGGCTGCGGTCGGCATGCCCCGGTCCGGGGAAGCGGCGGTAACGTCGGTTGAATCCGCTTTTCCCAAAATCCACCCTGGTCGATGGAGCGGGCAACGGGACGTCTGCGTATTTGCTTCGCAAATACGCACCGGCTGCGGTCGCCTATCGGCGACCTTGCCTGCTCGCTATAAACGCTTCGCGTTTATTTAACGCTCGCACCCTGTCGGGTTCGAGTCCCGGCACTTTATTGAAAAAGGCACGGTAACGAAACGTTACCGTGCCTGAAATTCGAATGGAGCGGGCAACGGGACTCGAACCCGCGAGTGTCAGCTTGGGAAGCTGATGCCTTACCACTTGGCGATGCCCGCTTGTGTGCTGGCTAGTATAACGCGGTTGTCTTGTTCGATACAAGGGTGGCGATGCTTGTTTTAGCTGTGGAGATTCGTTTGAAAATCGCGTCAATTGTGGAGATGAGGACCTTTGACCTCCTGTTCTCCCTATCTTCTACCTGCACTTTTGCTTGATTGTTATATTTGAGCTCAATTTGTCAGGAAATGGGCAAGCTTTTGGTCAGGCTCCGGTACTTACCCGCATGAACCTCGGGGGTAGCCTCATCCTACGCGTCGCAGCCTCCCCGTGCGGCGCACGAGGGATAAGGAGCAGCCATGTCCAACGCACCCACGCACTCTGTCCACAGCGCAATCGCAACAGGTCCGCTGCTCCTGCTCCTCTTCCTGCTTTTCGGCTGCCTGACACCGGGAGCCGCATTTGCCGTCGATGGCTACGGTCAGCTCGGCTTCCGCACTATTAGCGATGATTGTGGGCCCTTCTTCATCGGCAAGTATGAAGCTCAAGACGCCTCGATTGCCTACTGCATGAACCAGGAGCGCCCCGGCCCCACCAAGCCGGGCGGCCCATGGCTCAACTTTGATCAAGGCTGGGTGTGGCTCGACGACGAGTTCGCGGCAATCGTTTGTCACGGATATCCTACCGCCACGTCGTTTGGCGGTTACCATCTTTCACCCGATCGCGCCCGCGCCGCAACCCAGCTTGCCGTATGGATGCTCAACGGCACTACCCATGTCGACGGTACTTACTCTTACACGACCGCTCAGGGCAAAACCAAGAGTGGGCACTTTACCGCTGACAATGAAGTCGTGGCGGCGGCGCGGTGGCTCCACGACAGCGCAAAATCAGGAAACATCAAAGCCGCTCCGCACCGCGCGCGACGCTATCTAGGAGCCGTATCGGGCGGCAGCAAACGTCAGGACATGCTCTATGTACTGCCGGCGGTCTCTGTTTCCTTCCAAAAGCAGTCTGCAAACGCTGCCATTACCAGCGGAAACAATACTTATCAGTTTGGCGGGGCAACATTCGATATTTTTGAGAGCGCCAGCGGCGCGCGTGTCGGCACCATCCAGATGGACAGCAACGGTCGGGCGCAAGCAACTCTTCTGCCCAACACTGCATACTACCTAGTTGAAACGAAGGCGCCGGCCGGCTATGTCCCCCGTCGTGATCGCATCGCCTTTACCACGGGGAATGACGGTGGACAGGTCGCCATTGATGAACAGCCCGGCATCATCAACCTGCATATCGTAAAACTCGATGCCGCGACGAATGCCGGCCCCCAGGCGGGATCTTCACTCGCAGGAGCAGAGTTCACGTGTGTGTCGCAATCAACCCCTGGATGGGCGCAAATCCTCACGACCGACGAAAGCGGTCGGGCCACCCTCGCCGATGTCCCCTTAGGAACCTTTACCATCTACGAATCAAAAGCCCCCGAGGGCTACCTGCCATCCAACGACAGCTGGACCTATACCGTTGGAGCCGACCAGCTCGGCGATTCAGGCGTGGTCGAGATCGAATCTCGCATTTCCGATATCTCCATTGCGTTTGACCTTGAGATTTCCAAATTCAAGGATTACGGCAATAGCGACCAATCCGGCCTGGAGCAGCCGGCGGGTGGTGTTGTCTTTGAGGTTGTCAGCAACAGCTCTCAGCAGGTTGTTGGCACACTGACCACAAACATCTATGGCTTTGCCTCCACCAAAGACCAGCCCGAAGCATGGTTCGGCACAGGTAAGCGACCCGCCGGTGTCCACGGAGCCGTCCCATACGACCGTGCCGGCTACACGGTTCGCGAGGTTCCGGAAACCGTCCCCGAGGGTTTTAAACGTGCAGGGGAATGGACCGTCGGGGCCAATCAGATTTCCAACGGCGCCGAGCTTCAATATATCGTGGATAACCACGCTCTGTCGACGCATCTCCAGATTGTAAAACGCGATGCCCAAACAGGCGCTTCTGTTCCACTAGCCGGATTCACCTTCCAACTCCTCGACAGCAATCACGAACCTGTCTCACAAACTTGCTGGTATCCAGCACATAACGTAATGGACACCTTTACGACTGACGCGACCGGGACCGTCACACTGCCCGAATCGCTCGTACCGGGCACCTATTATGTACGCGAAACCTCGGCCAAAGAGCCCTATCTTGTCGGCGAAGAAATCGAGGTAAACATACCCGCCGACATGAACCTAACGCCCGTTGCAATCGCCTCGTATTATGACCACGCCGCGACCGGAAACATCAGGATCGTTAAAACCGATGCCATAGACGGCAGCAGCCTCGCGGGCGCCGTCTTTGAGATCCGTGCCTCGGGTGATATCGTGCGCCCCGACGGTAGCATTGCCGCGCTCGACGGTGAGACCGTCGCGACCGTCACGTCGGATGAAACTGGAGAAGCACGCGCGGACAACCTCCCGCTGGGATCTGGCACCGCACGCTACGAGGTCGTCGAGACTCAAGCGCCGGCAGGCTTTTTACTCGATCGGACATCCCATATTGTCGACCTTACTTATGCCGACCAGAAAACACCCGTCGTAGAAGCACGGCTTAACGTATCCGACGATTACACCAAGGTTGATATCTCCAAGGTCGATGCAAGCGGTGAGCAGGAAGTGGAAGGCGCACAACTCACCTTATATGGTCCCGATAAAACCGAAATAGACTCCTGGACCTCATCCGACAAGCCGCACCGCGTCGAACATCTTGCACCCGGCACCTACTCGTTGCGCGAAATGATGTCTCCGCGGACCTATGACCTTGCCGAGGAGATAACGTTTGAAATAAAGGATACGGGAGATGTCCAACCCGTCGCGATGAAGGATGCGCCCATCGAGATCAAGGGACAGGTCGACAAGCGTCAGGAACTTGTCCAACCTATCGAAAAAGGCCTGTTGGCTAACGGCGATGGTAAAAACCGCGCCACGACGCAAACCAATAGTGATGGGCTTTTCTCCTATACCATCGATGCTCGAAACGATTCCGCTACTTGGGTTGATGAGTTTACGATTACCGATGATCTTGAGTGCGCCAAAGACGGCACGGCGAGATTCATCTCAATCGAAACCCCCGTCGCCATCGGCGACCTCAACGGTCTGTGCAACGTGTGGTATCGCACGACGCCGTTGGACTCGACAGACGTCGATGAGCCGGCGAACGCGACACTTGACGATGGACACGAAAATCCTTGGCTTGAGTCCGACGAAGTAAAAGAGAGCCTTGGTGAGGACTGCCGCCTCGTCGATTACGACGGCTGGCGCCTCTGGAAGGCGGATGTCTCGACCACGGAATCCACCACACTCGAGGCGGAAGAGCTCGACCTTGCATCCAATACCGTCGTAACAGGCATTCGAATTGAATACGGTGCGGTAGCCGCCGACTTTACGACTCGAAGCGATGCGGATTCTTGGACCCGCGATGATCTCAAAGATGAGCACGACGACCTTGACGATGCCAAAGCAATCCTTGGCACAGACGCTCGGGGCGCAGTCGTACACATGCAGGCAACGTCGGCTTATACGCCCCAAACCGCACTCACCAACAGCGCGCGCGTCGATCTTTGCCGCAACGGTGGCGGCGATAAACTTGAGTCACATGACGAGGACAGCGTCATTCAACGCTGTACCCTACCGCAGGACCTACCGGCAACAGGATCAGTTCCCATCGCCGCTTGCATCACCGCGCTCCTGACCTCGGGTGCCGCAGCCCTATGGTTCGCTCGCCTTAGGTCGATCCCAAAGAAGCGCTAGCGCGATGAAAAAGCGGGCGAGCCAGTCTCCTGGCTCGCCCGCTTTCAATCATTTAAATCGCCGCATCTACTCTGCAGACGAAGATCCACCATCAACGATTGCCTGCTCGGACTCAGGAATCCCATCGGCACCCGTACTCTGTTCTTGCTCCACCTCTTCGCTGATTGCGGAGGCGGGGGTCGAGCCCTTTGCACCCACGATGTAGGCAGCCCCAAATCCTAACGCAATGGCAATCAAGGTCAAAATCACGTAGACAGGCCAATGGCGCTTAATATACGAAAACACGTTGACTCCTTAGAGCTCCGTCTACGAACGGCGGATAACCTCGGTCACGACCTCGGATACCGTAGCAATGTTCGTCGGGTTGACATTGTGGGGCAGGTCGTCCTCGGTACGAGCGCAAGCCAGACGCGTGCCGTCCACGCCGGCGATGGTAAGGGCTCGGCGGCTCGCCTCGAGCGCAGCATAGGCATCGGTCTTGGCATAGGGCATCTCGAGCGCGCCACAATCGACATGGAACGACTTGCAGACCTTGCTGACCAGGTTCATGATGCGGCGATCGCCCTTGAGCAGTTGTTGTTCGCCCTCGACCGTCACCACCGAAAGCCTACCGGCGCCGACGGATTCAAGATTGATAAAGAATACGCCGCGGAGCTTATCGCGATGCGAAGCCAAGAAGGCCTTCATGCCAGCGCCATCACAATCCGAGGCGCCCGTTGCCACAAACCAGATATCGTGACCGAGCAGCTCATCATCGCCCATAGAGGCGACAGCCGAGAGCATATCTTCGGAAGAAGCGCCATCGGAAGACGTAGCGCCACCCTTCCAGCCATCGTTATCGTCCTCGAAGTTATCCCACGAACCGATACCGCGACCGGACTTCTTGGCATCGTAATCGTCTTCGACGCCCAGCCAGTCACTCATGCTGTCCTGCTCGTTTTTCTTTTTACGGCCGAACAGACCACCCAGGCCGCGCTTACGAGACTTGGGTGCCGCCGGGGCGGGAGCCGAAATGGTCTCGATCGGCTGTGCGCCCGACGCAACGGGCATAGGAGGCGCAACGGGTGCCGATGTGGGTTCGGGGCCCTGGGCAGTAGCAAAGGGATCATTGACCTGTGCGGAGGGGTCGGGAAGGTCGAACAGCGACGTGCGAGACGCAACGTTTGCCTGCTTCATAGACGGCAGCGACGGATCGGGGACCGAAGCCAGCGGAGACGAGGAAGGTGCAGGCGACGGTGCCGACACCGGATCGGGAACATTCATCTGCGGGCGCGGCGATGCCTGGGAGGAAATCTGGGCCATTAGGGAATCGACCGTTTCGTCCTGGGTGGGAGCGACATTGGCAACCGTGGCACCGGAACCACTCGGGGTCGGCATGGTGAAAATCTGCGTGGAATAAGGCCTCGACTCATCTGTCTCGGGAGTCTCGGAAACCGCAGGCACTTCCTCCTGCTCGGCCTCGGTCGAATCATCTTGCTCGGCTGCCGCGTATTGCTCTTCGTCAGAGTTGGCCTCGACGGGCTCGTCCTCGGTGGCATCTTGGATTTCGGCAGCATCAATAGGCTCGTCATCGTCCACCGCGTCGCCCTGCTCATCGGAAACAGGAAGGGGCTCGGCAATCGCGGTGCCTTGCTTTTCAAACGTTATCGTGGAATCGAACTTCGCGGCATCAAACGACATGGTGCTATCGACGTGCTGCTGAGCCTCGAAAGACGTCGTCGCCTCAACAACATCCGCGGACGTCGGTTGCTGGGCCTCGAAAGACGTTGTAGCTTCGGCGGCGTCGACGGGCACGGACTGCATAGCCTCGTTCTGCTCGAACTCTTGCGCCGCGAGCTCACGTGCCGCCTCGGCTGCCTGCTGCTGAGCGATAGCCTCCTGCTCGGCAGCCTCGCGTGCGGCAGCGCGCTTCTCCTCGAAATCGTCGACAAATTTCTTGCCCTTTGCAAGCGCACCCTTAAAGAAATTGGAAGCGCTGGCGCCAATCGACGAGAACGCGGATGCAATATCGGCATGGGGCGTTGCCGCGGGAATCTCGGCCGAGAAATCAGTATCGCTCTCGTAAGACACGCGCCTCGGCTGTTCAACGTAATCGTCGTCAGACTCGTCCGCAACGTCTTGCGCCGGCGCGGCGGGAGCCAAAATGTCCAGTCCTGCCGCAGGATCGATCGCGGACACCGCCTCGGACTCGGCAACGGCAGCGGTAACCGCGGCAGACTCATCATCCACGGTGACAACGGGGGCAGGCTCGAGCTCAAACGTCGGCTCCTCGCCCTCCTCGTAATCGAGCGTGCAGGACTCGGGAAGCATTCCGAGCGCACGGATGGCATCCGAACCAAAGCGGATGTTGCCGGCGGCATTGCGATAGAGCTTGGGCTCGGGCTCGGCCGCGACAGGCTCCTCCACCGGCTCGGCAGCGGAAACCTCGTCATTGAACTCTTCAGCCTGGACAGCCTGATTCTGATCCTCGGGCACGATGGCGCCGATCAGCGTCTCGTCGGCAGACGCACCCTCAAAGCCCTCGATCTGCTCGTCGAAAGCCTCACCCTGTTCGGGCTCGGTCTGAGTGTCGGGAGCAATCGGCTGACCGAACTCGTCCTCGGCGTAGGTAGGCTCTTCGTACTCGATGGTGTTGCCGTAGTCGTTTTGCTGCTGGGCCGCGGCATATTCCGCCGCTGCACGCGCCATTTCCTCGGCACGACGCTTTTGCTCCCCAAAATAGGTATCGAACGGAACATCGTCGGGAAACTCGTTTTCGCCCTGGAAGGGAGCAACGTTGTCCATAACGCCGAGCATAGCGGCGACAGAAGACTTGTTGCACACCGCGCCGGACGTATAGGGAAGAATGTGGCGGTTAGAGATGATGTTTGCCGCGTTGGCGAGCGCAACGAGGGAAGCGAGGATCGCGACAATCCACAGCAGAACCTTGAGCGCGCCGGGGAGCGGCAGGATGCGCAGGATGGCAACAGCAGCAGGGGCAACCGTGGCAACGGGCAACAGCTTGGCGATGAGCGCACGATACGAAGCATAGGGCTCGCGGGCGAGCAGCTCAGCACGGGGAGAGTCGTAGTGTGCGACAACGACCACCGGGCGGTTACGCGGGGACGCGAGCGGGCCCGAGGCCTTGTGGTAGGCGATGACATTTTGGCTCACGCCCGTCTTGCCCAGGCGCGAAACCACGGGATGCCCCGTGCGCTCGAGCACGTAAAGAACGGCGCCGACAATGGCCAGCAAGGTGCCGACCAAGCCGATACCGCCGCCGATGCCCATCAGCAGGGCACCGGCAAACGCAAGAATACCGGTAACGGCAAATGCCAACCTACTGGGCGCCGGGGCATTGAACTCCTGAACTTCGGGATCAAAGCCGTGGTTGCGGAAGATCCGAGCGATATCCTCGGCAGCCAAGCGCTCTTCTTCGCTGCATGCCGGCGTAATGCCGGTGTTCTGCAGCAGGTGGTTAATATAGTTCTGGGTGTTCGCCATGTGCGCTCCACATCCATAATCCGACAAATAGGCCCAATGCATGCACATTAGAACCGTATATAGTCGAAAGTATACCCCGAGCGAGCGCAAACGACCGAATTCGGGCCATCTTAACGCCCTGAGCGGACAAGGATATAGCCTAATCTCCATATCGGACTAAAATCATGGCAGCAAACCACCTTCTCATGCGAGGACTCTATGACGGCAAGCGACACGACCGAGACAATTAAAAAGGGGAATTCGGAGCCCAGTTTCGATAAAACGGCTCAGCGCATCCTCAATCTTTTCTTTGTGCTCAATAGCTCCCCCGAACCGCTAACGACCGAGCAGATCGTCTTGGATTCTGACCTGGGATATGACTCGGGCAACATCGACTCGGATAAGCGCAAGTTTCGGCGCGATCGTGACAAACTGCTCGAGCGTGGCATCTTAATCAAGGAGGTTCGCCCCGCCGGTGCACAGGAGACCGAGGAAAGCTCGTGGACAATCGACCGCGAGCACACCTTTGCAGCAGGCGGCCTCATCACCGCAGACGACGCCGATATCCTGCTCAACGCCATCGACCAGACACTAGCGGCCGGCTCATCCACTTTTGCCGCACCGCTTGCCGATATTCGCTCCAAGATTGCCTACCTCACCGGTAGGACGACGGTGGACGAAGCACCGATCCGCCGCTCTCCCACCGTCGATGCGGTATGGAGCGCCTTTGCCGAGCGATGCGCGCTGCGATTTTTATATCAGAACGGACGCGGTGAGCAGAAAGAACGTACCGTCTGCGTCTACGGCATGTTCGAGCGCGAGGGCGTGGCGTACTTCTGCGGCCTCGACAACGTCACCGGCGACATCAGGACATTCCGCTGCGACCGTATCGTTCGCGCTTGGCGTCCTTCGAAGGCCTACGTCATCCCCGCGGACTTCAATCTCAACGACTATCTGTTCTTTGAATTCGATTTTGCCGACCGACCGCCCGTTGCAGCTACGTTCTCGTTCGCCCCTCAGACGCAGATCGATATGATCAACGGCCTCACGCGTGGGCGAGGTGAGCTCGCACACACCGATGCAGGATGGACCTGGACCGTTGACGTGCGCGACCTTGAAGCCGCTGCCTCATTTTGCATGGCCCACGCCATGGACGGCATGAGGCCCATGGCCCCCAAATCGCTCAAGCAGGCGTGGAACCACCTCATCGAAAGGACGGTGCACGAGTATGCCCGTGCGTAAACTCACCAGCGAGCAGAGACTCTCGCGCGCCATCGACATCATGGAGGCCCTCTACGCCGCCGGCGAGAGCGGCATGACACGAACCGAGATTTGCAGTCGCTTTGGCATCACGGGGGTGTCGCTCGACGAGATTCTCGAGATCGTCTCGACGCTCGCGGACCGAGAATCGGGCGCGCGCATCATCTGCGAATGCCGCGGCGAGCGTGTGGTCCTCACCGGTGACGCCGGGCGTGTGCTACCGCTGCGCCTGAGTGCCGCCGAGGGCGCTGTGCTCAACCATGAACTTGAATCGTTGGGGATCGAGCCGCAGACGGCAGCTCGGATTCGACATGCCCTTCTACCCGAAGAGCTCGGCTATAACCAGCGCGTCTTTGACACCGTCAACCACGGGTCGCACTGGCAGCAGCTGAGCTGCGCCATTCAGGACGGCGTTCGCTGCCGCATCTCGTATCGCTCGATGGACGATGCACGGCCACGTGAGCGTCTGGTCGACCCCTTGCGCATTACGGCAAACGGCGACCAAACATACCTGATTGCCTGGGACATCGCGGTCGATGAGCAGCGCACCTATCGCATGGATAAAATCGAGGGACTCGCCTTGACGGAAGACTCCGTCGTGCCTCATGCACCGGACGTCACATCCCTCCACGATTCCCTTGCTCGGACGCAGCGTAGCGCAAAGCTCTTGATGCCATTCGATATGGCGGAGTATCTGGACTGGGCCGGCATCACCCTAATCGAGCGCAGCGGGGCAGACATGGCAACGGTAACCGTGCATTACGGCTCCGAGCGTTGGCTACTGAGCCAGATAATCGCAGCGGGCGGAGCCATCCGCATCTTGGATGACCCCGCCCTGTCAAAGCGTCTGTGCGATATGGCAAAAACCCTCGTCTGTCCGCTTTAGCGCCGCCGCTCGTGGCGTGCACGCCACAGTTGCAGATAGTGCCCGATCTGCGCCGATTCGATGCGCTGGTAGGAGCTCGTGGGCAGCGACGTTAAGAACTTCTTTCCGTAGCCCTTCGTCACCAGGCGCGGGTCGGCCAGAATCAGCACGCCGCAATCGGTCGACGAGCGGATAAGGCGGCCGGCCGCCTGCTTGACCTCGAGCACCGCCTCGGGCAGCGAATAGCGCGCCCAAGCGCGGTCTTCGCGCAGGTTGCGCTCGCACGAGAGCGGGTCCGTGGGACTCGAGAACGGCAGCTTGGGAATGATGACGCAGCGCAGCGTCTCGCCGCTGGCGTCGAATCCCTCCCAGAAGGCCTTAAGAGCAAAAAGCGACGAGGTCGGCTCGTTGATAAACCGGTCGCGCAGGCGACGAGGAGATGAGTTGCGCTGCTGGCAGTTGAGCTCCAGACCCGCACGGGCCATCTTGGGCTCAACGCGGGCGTACAGGTCTTCCATGTCGCGCCGATTGGTGAACAGCGTGAGCACCGATCCGCCCATGGCAAGATGGGCGTCGACCAGCACGCGCTCGAGCGCCGTAAGATAGCTCTCACGATCGCGCGGATCGGGGATATCGCCCGCAACGACTACAGCCATGTTCGAATCGAAGTCGTAGCTCGAGTCCAAGTGCAACGATGAGGATGTTGAAGCACCGATGCGATCGAGGCCGACCGCGTGGTTAAAGTGTTCAAAGCTTTTGGACACCGTCATGGTCGCCGAGGCAAAGATAGCCGTGTGAACCTCGGGCAGCCACTCGGTTGCCAAGGCCTCGCCAATGTCGATGCGCTCTGCGGTCATTGACTCTCCGCCGGCACGCAACCTGCGATTGACCTGCAGCGAATACACGTAGTGTTCATCGGTGCCATCAATGATGAGTTTGAGGTTCTCGGCCAGCTCGTGCAGGCGGCGCGAGATATCACCCAGGTCGACAACAACCTCGAGCTTGTCGGCGGCGACGGCTTGCACCAGCGCATCGACGCTCTTGTCAGCTTGTTCCAATGCGTCGATGGCAGTGTAGGCCGACTGTAAGAAATCATGCCAGTCGTCAGATTCGCGCAACTCGGGGCCAATCCATAGATTGGCATTGTCATAACCCCCACGGGCACGGCGGCCGAGCTCGCGAACGCCATCGAACACGTCGGCGATTGCCATGCTCGCGCGCGCAACCGTCGACGTCGCCTTGGCAGTAAGGCCCAGATAGAGTGTAGAGCCCTCAGAGGTTGCCAAATCACGGGAGACCTGGCTTAGCGCACCGGTGCTCGAGCCACCCAGGCGCTCAAACAGAACGCGTGATTCGTCCGCCGACACCACGCGCGCCCACTGACGGCGCGCCTCGCGCTCGATGGAATGGGCCTCGTCGATTACCCAATGACGAATCGGAGGCAAAATCCTGCCCTCGGCCGCGACGTTACGGAACAGCAGGGAATGGTTGGTGACCACCACATCGGCATGCGCCGCACGACGACGAGCGCCGTGGACCAAGCATTTATCAGGGAAAAACGGGCAGAGGCGACGAGCACACTCGCGCGAGGCCGTCGTAAAGTCGGGGCGGTTGACGCTGCGCCACCGAATGCCAAGTGAGTCGAGGTCGCCATCGGCTGATTGGCAGACGTACGCCATAATGACCGCGACCGCCGTGAGCGTGTCCGCCGGATCGCGCTTGGTGGTAATCTCGACCTGGCCGCGGCTCATGCGCTCAAGCTTGCGCAGGCACGGATAGTGGTCATACCCCTTGAGAGCGCAAAATGACAGACCACCTTCCAGTTGCTCGGCAAGTTTTGGAAGCTCATAGTACATGAGCTGGTCGGCTAGATTGTTCGATTTGGTCGCAATACCAACCGTGATGTTGTTACGGCGTGCTGCCTCGGCAAAAGGCACCAGATAGGCCATCGATTTGCCGACGCCTGTGCCCGCCTCAATTACACGATGAGTGCCCGTGACCAGCGCATCGCGGACCTCGAGCGCCATCGCGATCTGCTCATCACGCGGCTCGTAAGTGGGATACATGCGATTGACCAGGCCACCCGGCGCATAGTCTGCCTCAATCTCCTCACGACTCGGCATCTTGAGGACCGGTAGTTCGTCGGCGTCCACCCGATCGTCGGCGCGATCGGCCTTGAGAACGTCAGCACGAGCGGCGCTGAGAGAGAAGATAGAACCAGGGTTCTGCCCTGCCAAGAATGAGAAGATAGGACGATAGGACCAAGGCACATCCGGATGCATGTCGGCTAGGCGCGCCATGAGGCCCTGGGGCAAGTCGGTGAGCGCCACGAGCAACACGCGCCATACGCCACACAGGGCGTCGACGTCGGCATTGGCACGGTGTGATACCGAGTCACAGCCAAACAGATCGGCCATAAAAGACAGCTTGTGCGAGGCCAGGCGCGGAAGCGCGATTCGCGACAGCGCCAGCGAATCGATCCAAATATCGCTCACGTTGACGCCGCCTTTGACCGACTCGATAAACGAGCGGTCGAACGTGGCGTTATGTGCGATCACCGGACAACCACCGACAAAATCGGCGAGAGCGGCGACGGCCTCAACGGCCGACGGGGCATCTGCCACATCGGCATTTGTAATGCTCGTGAGCTCGGTAATCTCGGCGGGAATCAGCTGCCTGGGATGCACGAAGGTATCGAAGCGGTCGATAACCTCGCGGCCCGAAAGACGGGCCGCCGAGATCTCGATCAGCTCGTTGTCCTGCACCGAAAGACCCGTGGTCTCGGTATCGAGGACAATCACATCTTCCTCGATAAGGCCGAAGGGCTGCGTTTTGGCGCGTTCGGCAAGCGTGGCATAGGAGTCGATGACAAACTGCGGCGTTCCTGACGAAACCGCGTCCTCGATTAGCATGCAATGCCCGCTCGACGAAGACCCATACGGATCAGACTGTCACAAACCTGCGGGAACGTCATGTCGTCGGTGTGGCGGATCTCATCCGGATACAGCGACGTATCGGTCATGCCGGGAATGGTATTGGTCTCGAGGATAACGGGGCCGTCCTCGCTCACGATAAAATCGCTGCGCGAGATGCCCAGGCAACCGAGCGCCTTGTGAGCGGCACAGGCAAGCTCCTGGGCACGAGCGTAGTTCTCGGGTGAAATCTGCGCCGGAATGCGATGGATGTCCGTAGGGTCGACATATTTCACGTCCAGATCGTAGAACTCGCAGTCCTCGGGCTTGTGAATCTCGACAATCGGCAGAGCGCGCACGTCATCTTCGCCGTATACGCCGACGGTGATCTCGGTACCCTCGATGCACTTCTCGACCAGCACTTTGTCGCCGTACTCAAACGCCTTGGCGATTGCCGCGGGCAGCTCGGAGGGCTCATGGACCAGGGAAATGCCATAGCTGGAACCGTTGACGGCCGGCTTCACAAAGCAGCGCTCGCCACAAACCTCGACGATATGATCGATATCGACTTCATCGCCCACCTCGAGCGCAAGGCCGGGGGCAACGGGAATGCCCGCCTTGGCGTACAGGAGCTTAGAGACCTCCTTGTCGGCACCGCAGGCGCTGGCAAGCACGCCCGAGGCCGTGTAGGGGATACCCAGGGTCTCCATAGCGCCCTGCATGGCGCCATCCTCGCCGCCGGCACCGTGCATGGCGATAAACGCCACGTCAAAGCCGCCGGTCGCCATGGTTACCATAAAATCATCGGCAGCCGTGTCGAGCAGCTCCACCGAAGTGTAGCCGGCCTCCTTCAAGGCAACCACGACGTTCTTTCCCGAATTGAGCGAGATCTCGCGCTCAGCGGAATGACCGCCCGCCAAGACCGCTACGTGCATGTTCTCTAGGCTTTTACCCGGCATGGGCAGACTCCTCCTCTATAATTTCTGCAGCTGATACCATATTGTAGCGATACCCTCTACGTTTCCCCAAAATCGAAAGGCTTCCATGAATCCCAGGACTAAATCTCAGGACATTCGCGACTTGAGCCAAAACGATATTCGCGACCTTGTGGCCGAACTTGGCCAGCCCGCCTTCCGCGCGAAGCAGCTCATCGAATGGGTCTTTGAGAAGAACGTTTGTTCGTTTGACGATATGACCAACCTTCCCAAGGCTTTCCGCGAACAGCTTAAAGAGGCTTTTGCCTTTGACACGCCGACTGAACTAACCAAGCAGGTTTCCAAAGATGGCTCTCGCAAGTATCTGCTCGAGTACCACGACGGCGTTTCCGTCGAGACTGTCGGCATGCCCCGCCGTAACAAGCTTTCTGTTTGCGTTTCCACCCAGGCAGGCTGCGGCATGGGCTGCGCCTTTTGCGCTACCGGTCTCAACGGCCTCAAGCGCTCGCTGACCGCTCAAGAGATCGTCGACCAGGTGCTTCATGTATCCAACGCCTTTGGCGAGCGTGCCACGAGCGTTGTCTTCATGGGCCAGGGCGAGCCGTTTGCCAACTACGACGAGGTTCTCAAGGCGCTGCGAATCCTCAACGACCCCGATGGCATCGGTATCGGCGCTCGTCACCTCACCGTCTCTACCAGCGGCGTTATTCCCGGTATTCGCAAATTTGCCGACATCCCCGAGCAGTTCACGCTTGCCGTTTCCCTGCATTCCGCCATCCAGTCGACACGCAACAAGCTCATGCCCGGTGTTAAGAAGTACACGCTGCTTCGCCTTCACGAGGCGCTTCAGCTTTACACCGAGAAGACTGGCCGCCGCCCGACCTATGAGTATGCCATGATCGAAGGCGTCAACGATACGAATCCCGAGATGCAGGCGCTCTGCGACTTCTGCGAAGGAACGCTGTGCCACGTTAACCTGATTCAGCTTAACGACATCGAGGGCAGCCCGCTCAAGCCGTCGCCGATTCATAAGGTTGAGGATCTTCAGCGTCGTCTTGAGTCCCGTGGCATCGAGACCACGATTCGTAACTCCCGTGGTAACGATATTGACGCCGCCTGCGGACAGCTGAAGCAGCGCTTCAAAGTTCAGAAGAACGCATAGGGGAGTCGCACCCCAAAACGTTTCATGTGAAACATCGAACAGTCCCGGTTGCAGGATATGTAACCGGGACTGTTTCATTTATTGACCACAATTTTAACTTTGCTGCTGCTGGTCCCATTTTTTACGGGCAAAATAAGGGGTCCTTGTCTCGTGAATCAGACAAAGACCCTCCAAAATATACTGGTAATTGTTAGGTACCTAATAGCCTACATTTTCCCATTGGTTGCTAACCCAACCTTGATTGATCTTGGGATTCTTCGTTACCTGAGCAGTGCGCATGGCAACATCTTCTGTCATAACATCCATTTTCTTCTTGGATGTATCGACGATATCTTGCGCACCACGAAGCAAACGACCTCGAAGATCATCGTCTGTCGCGATCTTAAAGCCAGCAAAGGCGCCAGCCGCGAGAGTCGTCGCCAATGCAATCGCAGTTAAAATCCTATTCCTCATCTTGGTCTCCTTGATCAAACTGAATCATTTCGCCAAGAATACGAGAGAGCTCTTCCTCGTCTTTAAACTCAATCTCAATCTTATTTTTTCCACGCGAGCTCTTCACACGCACGTTGGTATTAAAAACCTGACGAAGCACGCGGGCAGCCTTTTTAAAAGACTGGGGCGTTGCAGGCCTCGGAGTTTTAGGTGTCTCTCCGGCAGAAAACAACGGAGCAAGATTTTCTGTCGCTCTTACGGAAAGGCCCTCAGCAACAACCTTCTCAGCAAGTCGAATTCGAGCATCCTCATAGGGAACTGCAAGAATCGCACGTGCATGACCAGCAGTAAGTTTGCCCTCAAAAATCATCTGCTGCACGACTTCGGGGAGGTCAAGAAGACGCAGCGAGTTTGTAATTGCAGAACGTGACTTGCTTACCGCCTTCGACAATGCCTCCTGGGTCATACCGCTGGCATCGATAAGCTGGCGGTAGCCCTTAGCCTCTTCGACGGGATTTAGATCAGAACGCTGAAGGTTTTCGATAAGAGCAAGAGCTAGCATCTCTTCATCATTAACATCTTTAATGATGACAGGCAGTTCCTCAAGACCAGCAAGTTTTGACGCCTGGTAACGACGCTCACCGGCAATGATCTCATAGCCGTTTCCATGCTTGCGAACCAATAGCGGCTGCAAAACGCCATGTTCTTGGATTGACTCGCTCAGCTCACGAAGTTCAGTTTCGTTAAAGTGAATTCGCGGCTGATTAGGGTTGGGAACGATATCCTCAATAGGTAGTTTTATTTCAGATGAAGTAGTTGCAGCCGATGTAGTCGAACCACCGGTCTCATACTCGGCCTCTGAGACCAAAGCATTGAGTCCACGTCCCAATCCGCCACGTTTCTTTACACTAGGCACGCTTGATCACCTCTTTTGCAAGGTTCATATACGCTTTTGCACCCTTATTTTGAGGTGCATAGGTAATTACCGGTTCTCCAAAAGACGGAGCTTCGGAGATTTTAACCGTACGGGGGATCAGCGTCTTAAACGCCTTATCACCAAAGTACGATTGAACCTCCTCAACAACCTGATTCGATAGAGAAGTACGCGAGTCATACATGGTCATAAGCACACCATAGGTGTCTAAGCCCTTGTTCAGACGTGATTTGACCATCTTCATTGACTCAAGCAGCTTCGTAACGCCCTCGAGTGCATAATACTCGCATTGGATCGGAATCAAAACGCTGTCTGCTGCGGTCAAGGCGTTGATAGTAAGCAGGCCGAGCGAGGGGGGACAGTCAATGAAAATAAAATCGAACTCGTCCTGAATCGGCTCAAGCAAATCTTTGAGGCGGGTTTCACGAGCGATTGCGCTTACGAGCTCAATTTCCGCGCCTGCAAGCTGAATTGTAGCCGGAATAACGAATACCTTTTTACAATTTGTATCAAGAACAAGTGATTCTGCCGGCACATCGTTCAACAATGCATCATAAATGCAGTAGTCAAGGTCTTCTTTTTCAATTCCAAATCCGCTAGTGCTGTTTCCTTGCGGATCAAAATCGACAATCAGCGTCTTACGACCCTGCTCACCCAGTGCTGCTGCAAGGTTTACAGCCGTCGTTGACTTACCGACGCCGCCTTTTTGATTGATGATTGCAATAATACGCGTGTCTTTTGCGCTCTTAGAACGCTTAACGTCGCGAAATCCCACGGTCCCTCCTGGTGTGTATTAAAGCTATCAAACGGAGGATGTTTCACGTGAAACATTCCGATTCGATATCAACCGCCATGTTTCACGTGAAACACTGCAAGTTGTTAGTATCCATTATGTTTCACGTGAAACATCTAGGCAAGCGGATTCTTCTTGGCCATGCCATTTGCACGAGGCAATGAAACGGATGCTGGATGACTCTTCTTAAGAACAATGAACTCCCTGTGGCCCAGGCCCTCAGGCAAATCGATAGCGTCATTCAGAAGCAAAGTGAAGCCGCAAATCTTTGCTGCTGACATGCCGGAAGCAAGCTCCTCATCCGAAGGATTGCCCTTGGTGATAACAAATAGCCCTCCATCCTTGAGGTACGGCGCCGCATACTCAACAAGAATCGGTAAAGGGGCCAGTGCGCGGGCGGTTACGACAGAGAACTGCTTCTTATGGCTTCGAGCATATTCTTCAAGACGATCATGGACCGCATGAGCATGTTTCAATCCAAGAGCATGGACAAAGGAATTGACTGCATCAACCTTCTTGCCAACAGAGTCAATATAAGTTGCTTTACGATGCGTGGTTATGGTTAATGGAATACCAGGGAAGCCCGCACCTGTTCCCATATCGAGCAAAGCTCCCTCAGGAGCCTTATCGATATAAGGGAGCAAAACAAGTGAGTCAAGGATATGAAGTACTGCAGCATCTTCTACGTTAAGAATACGGGTGAGATTGGTTGTCTTATTTATTTCCAGAACCAAATCCAAATGCTGAATACATTTCCTCAGTTCAACATCAGTTACGCTCAAGGAATACTCTTTGCAATAGGAAGTTAGACGACACAACATCTCGTCAGCCTGCTGATCAGTAAGTACTAACAACGAAAGCTCCTTTCTGACAAAAATCAGTGTATCGAGAACTTTTGACAAAAAAAGGGGACGTGGAAACCACGTCCCCTTAGCATAAGCTCGAGTAGATTATCGAGCAACAATCACTACATGGCGATCAGGGTCAGAACCCTCAGAATGAGTATCGACCGCATCATTGCCACGAAGTGCAATGTGAACCAGTCGACGCTCGTAGGCATTCATGGGCGGAAGCGAAACACTCTTGTGAGTGCGGATGGCGCGCTCGGCAGCAGACTGAGCCATGGAGGCAACCTTGTCCTGACGGCGGCTCTTGTATCCCTCGACGTCCACTACAACCGGATACCTAAAGCCAAGCTTGCGGCTCACCAGCAAAGAGAACATAACCTGAAGGGCATCAAGGGTGCGACCATGACGGCCAATGAGAACAGCAAGATCGGGAGCCGTTACATCCAGAATCAGCTCACCCTCGTCACCCTCATACTCATCGATAGGAGAGTTGGCGGCATCGAAGTGCGAAAGGATGGAACGCAGGATGGAAATCGCAACATCGGCAATGGTGTCGAGCTCCTCATCGGTCAGCTCTTCACCAGCCTTGTAGCGCTGTGCAATCTCGGGATAATCGCCCGCGACCTGCGGG
Source organism: uncultured Collinsella sp. (assembly GCA_900540985.1). Lineage (GTDB taxonomy): Bacteria > Actinomycetota > Coriobacteriia > Coriobacteriales > Coriobacteriaceae > Collinsella. The sequence goes on along the minus strand of UQIC01000007.1, from coordinate 48,394 downwards.
GCAACCTCCTCAAGCATATCCTCGATGATCTCTTCAGACATAACGTACTCCAAAAGTTAGGTACCTAAATAAGATTGATATCCCACTACTTCTTCTTGTGCGGGCGCGGCTTCTTCTCTCGACGAGTGACCTCAACCTGCAGCGGCGCGTTCTTAAGACGCTCCTCCTCATCGGCCTTGGCCTTCTCGATAACCTTCTGCGTCACAAAAATCTGCTGGATAACCTGCCAAGCAGACGAGACGTCGTAGTACAGCAGAACACCAACGGGAAGGCTCCAGCCCATCCAGAGCATCATGACCGTCATGACAACAGCCATCATACGCATGCTCTGAGCCTGCTGGCCGGTCTGGTTGCGCGACATATAGAGCTGCGGAATCAGGGTCAGGACGGCGAACAGAATCAGGCAGACCAGCGCAGGCAGCGCAACCATAAAGCCATCGGCAAAGGAAGCGCTCGGCGTGGTGGTCAGGTCGGGCAGGATGTTGAAGAACGAGAACGTGCCGTCGTTAAAGTACTGCGGCAAGTTGCGCAGCAACGTAAACAGGGCGAACAGGACAGGCATCTGGATCAACAGCGGCAAACAACCAGCCATCGGGTTGAACTTGTTCTCGCTGTAGAACTTCTGCATCTCCTCGGCCTGACGCTGGGGATCGTCGGCATAGCGCTCCTGGATCTCGAGCATCTTGGGCTGCAGCACCTGCATGCGAGCCGTCGACTTGGTCGATTTGAGCATAAGCGGCGTCAGCAGCAGACGGATGATGACCACCAGGATGATGATGGACAGGCCCCAGTCGACCGCAAAGGTCTGGATGAGCTTGAGCAGCTCGAAAAGGATGTTAACGATCCAATCCCACATGTAAGTTTTCCTCCGATAGCGAGTGCCCGCTAGGGCACAGGGTCATAACCGCCGACGTGCAGGGGATTACAGCGAGCGATGCGCCTCACGGCAAGCCAGCAGCCTCTAAAAACACCGTACTTCTCAATCGCCTGGACGGCGTATTGCGAGCACGTTGGGTAATAAATGCAGGCGTCAGGCAATAAGGGCGAAATAACCTGTTGATATATGCGAATAGGAGCGATGGCAACACGTCGCAAAACGTGATTGCTCATCGCTCCTCCCCGGCAACGCCGGCGCGTTTCATAAGCAAACGCAATGCCTTGTCCATCTCCTGCGGCGAGGAAACCCTCGTCTTGGGAGTTGCGAACAAGATGATGTCATAACCCGCAACGGGAAATCCGCAGCTGCGGGCGGCCTCGCGCATCACACGCTTAGAACGGTTGCGCACGACAGCGCAACCGAGCCGTTTAGCACCAACGAAGGCGACCCTTCCGGAGTCGCCTTCGCCAACCGATTCACATATGGTCATTCGAATCAGAGGGTGATTAAAACGACGCCCCTGACTGAACACATGCTCGAAATCTTGCCGAGACTTAATAGTCTTCATGCGAGATGTGTGTATCGCTGCTAGACAGTGAGACGCTTGCGGCCCTTGGCGCGACGACGAGCGAGCACGGCACGACCACCCTTAGTGGCCATACGGGCACGGAAGCCATGGGTCTTGGCACGCTTACGCTTATTAGGCTGATACGTACGCTTCATCTTAAGTTCCTCCTGCTGCATTTCGAGTGTCCGCGGGGACGCGGACGCAGATATAGACACGTGAGCTTGAAGATTGTAGGGAAATCAATGTTCAAATGTCAAGAAATCAAAGGTAAAAGGTTGCGCAGTTCACACGGTTCCCCCATAAGCCAAGCTCGATTTAGCGGTGCATGACAACTTTTCACGATATTTCATCGAGTTTTCAACAGGTCATGTTGGCAATGTTGAGAACTTTTCGCCCGTTTTCCAAAGTTTTCAACAGGTTTTGAAAAGTTGTCGAAAGATGAGAAACATTGCGCGGTGAGCTACTATTTGTTCGAAACCTTTTGAAAGATTGCGAGCGGCATGTCTGATGACTTTTACACCATGGTCGATTCTGGAGACCCGGCACCCGACAACGAGCACATCACCGGCGTGCGCGAAGAGCGTGCGGAAGGCGAGCAGACGACCACGCAGGCGCCAAAAGCCATGTACGCCGCGCGTATCGCCGTCTATGACGACATGCTGTCGACACCGCGTGTGATCGTCATTGATCCGCAAGATGTCCGCACGTATTTGGAAGAGACGACCAACACCGTCTACCAGTGCATGAAAGAACAAGGTGGCCACATCTCGCTCATGGTCATCCGCGAGATTGTCGAAAACTTTATCCACGCGCACTTTGCCGAGCCCATCATCTCGATTCTGGACGGCGGAGACACCATCCGCTTTGCTGATCAAGGACCCGGCATCGACGACAAGGAACGCGCTTTCGACTTTGGCGTTACCAGCGCAAACAGCAAGATGAAGCGCTATATCCGTGGAACCGGAGCAGGGTTTCCCATGGTGCAGGAGTATTTGGAAAACGCCGGCGGTGCCGTATCCATCGAGGACAACATGGGCAACGGCACCGTGGTTACGGTAAGCCTGAACCCTAAACGAGTGCAGGAAATCGAGCGTGCCGGCGGACGCGATGCTGCCGTGCGGCCCGAGACGGAGCAGCCCACATATCCCCTGCCGGGAGCTTTTGCGCAGCAGCCCATGGCAACGCAGCAGATGCAGCCCCCCGTGAGGCAGATGCAGCAGCCCGGAATGCTTCCCACACAAGAGCCCCAGGCGACATCGATGTCGATGCCGCCAAACATGCCAGAGGCCGTGCCGCTGGCGGATCAGGATGCAGCAGCAATGCAGCAGGCGACGGGCGCACCGGGTGGCCAGCAAATGGGCTATCAGCCGTACCAACAGGGATATCCATATCAGCAGATGCCGCCACTGGGGTATGGCCAGCAGTTCCCGCAGCAGTACCAGCAGGGATATCAGCAGCCGTACCAGCAGATGCCGCAGCAGCAGTACAACCCTTGGGCCCAGCAGATGCCTCCGCAGCCTTACCAACAGTGGCCTCAAAGTTTTCAACAGCAAATGCCGCCGATGCAGAGTTCTCAACAACCAGCAGCTCAAATGATGTATCCTAATGCAGCAAATCAGTATGCGCAGCCACAACCGGACGTGTTCGTAAGCGATCGCGGCAACGCCGCGCTGGGCTATCTAGCGCAAAATCAAGCGTGCGGTGCAACCGATCTGGCGAGGGCGTTTGGAAACTCGGCCCCCACTTGGTCACGCACGCTCAATGACTTGGCGCAGGCCGGCTTGGTCATCAAGCATGGCCAGAAATACCATCTGACCGAACTCGGCGCCGCTCGCGTGCGAGCTCAGAGCTAAAGAACGGGAGAGACAGTGGACGAGGAAGCAAGCATCATCCTGGGGGATGCCATCGCCTTTTGCCAGCGCGACGGCCAAGATGCACGCCTCATCAACATGCTGGGGCAATCGCGGGCCATAAGCCTGACCGAAGATACGCTCACGATCGAGGCCCCCTCGCGCTTTGCCATCGCGCAGCTCAAAAAGCATCAGCCGACTATTGAGGCTTATCTGGAAGAAATCGCCTTTGCACCGATTGCGCTCGACATCGTGGCGCCGCAAGGCGCCGCGACGGAATCCGCTGCCGCGACGGCGCCCGCCACGGCTCCCGCTGCTTCCCCGACGGTACCAGCCTCCGCAAGCGACGTGCCGACAATCGAGCACCAGCACAGCGATGTTTCCCGTGAAACCATGGCGCCGTTGCCGACCGCGGTAGCGACGTCAACGAACGCACCCGTCACGCACATGCCCATCGCTCACGACGCAGCGGCGGGCGCGGATTCGGGCATTGCAATCAAGAACACGCTCTCAGCCGACGATTTTCGCCGCATGATGAACCAGATGAAGGGCGGAGCGCCGACTAAATCCACGCAAGCTGCGACCCCCGCTTCACCCATGCCAGCACCGACCGTGCCGGCCGAGCAGAATACGGATGGAGCCCCGCTCGCCGCGAACTCAAAATTTACCTTTGAGAACTTTGTCTACGGCCCCGAGAACAGCCATGCCTATCGCTCGGCACTCAAGTTTGCCGCCCTCGCGGACGAGCGCGGCACATGCACATCACTTTTCATCTACGGCAAATCGGGCCTGGGCAAGACGCACCTGCTGCTTGCCATCAAAAACGAGCTCGCCGAGAAGTCGCCCGAGATCAAGGTCAAGTATGCCAACTCCCAGGCATATCTGGACGACCTGATGACCGAGTTCGACCGTCAAAAGAAGAGCAACGCCCCCATCATGCAGGCGTACCACGGCGTGGACGTGCTCATCATCGATGACATCCAAAACATCATCGGCAAGCGCGCGAGCGTGGACTACTTTTTCCAGCTCATGGACGAGTTCATCCGCAACAACAAGAAGGTCGTCATCGCGGCAGACCGCGCCCCCAAGGACCTGAGCATGGACGAGCGTCTGACCAGCCGCTTCAACGCCGGCATGCTCTGCCTGGTCGCAGAGCCCAGCTACGAGATGAAATACAAGATCTTGCAGCGCTATTACGAGAACACCATCGTCGCCGCTCCCGAGGCAGGCGACGACTCACTGCTGGCGGCCTACGGGGGCGACGGCGGGCACCTGACCGATGAGCACTTTAAGCACATGGCAGAGGTGTCGGGCACCAACATCCGCGAACTCGAGAGCTTCTGCGAGCGCTGCGCCGGCGAGGCGGGCGACCGCGAACGCGAGGGCGGGGAGCTCACCTTTGACGATATCGACGCCATCGCCAGCCAGTACTTCGACACATCGGCCAAAAAGATCAACGTGCAAACGGTTCAGTCCGTCATCGAAGAGCAGTACGGCGTGACGCACGAGGAGCTCATCGGCCCGCGTCGCAACGCCAATATCGCCAAAGCACGCCATATCGCTATCTACCTGGCCATCGAGATGTGCGAGATGACGACCACGGCGGTGGGCGCCGAATTTGGCAACCGCAACCACTCGACCGTCAGCACGAGTTACAAAAAAGTCCAGAAGATGATCCAGGAAGACCGCACCGTCACCGAAGACCTTAAGTCGCTGCGCGATAAAATTACACTGCGCTCGTAGGGAAATAGAGACACCTGTTGAAAACTTGTCGAAACCACGGGCATAAGGTGTCTAAAACCCAACCCGCGGTGATGAAAAGTTTTGCGCAGGTTTTGAACGTGGAAAACCACCCCTGTTGCACACAGGTTGCTGTCGATTCTCTTTCTGGGTCTGACCTGCGTCTTTGGGAGTAATCAACAGTTTCGTCAGTGCTATTACTATTATTAAGATATTTATATCTATAGAAAGGTATTAAAAGATGAAGTTCACCGTCAGCCAGAGCTCGCTTACACAAGCCATCGGCGTCGTTATGAAGGGTGTCACTTCGGCATCCACCCTCCCCATCCTGTCGGGCGTGCTCGTTAAGGCGCAAGACGGCATCTTGGAATTCCAGACCTCTAACTACACCATCTCGATCCGTCATCGCATCGCGGCGCATGTCGAAGAAGAGGGCGAGATGGTTATCCCCTGTAAGATGCTCTCCAATATCACCAAGACCCTCCCCGATGCCCCGGTCACCTTTGAGCTGTCCGAGCGCCAGGTGCTGATTGGTTGCGAGAAGAGCTCGTTCCGCCTGAACACGCTCGATGCCAATGACTTCCCCGAGTTTCCGGCCTATGCCATCGAGAGTGCCGTGGAGCTGCCGACCGATATCTTGTCCGAGATGGTCGGGCGCGTATGGCGCGTCACCTCGACCGACAAGGCCCGCCCCATCCTGGGCGGCGTGCACATGAAGGTCGAGAACAACACCGTGCGCCTGGTGGCGACCGATTCCTTCCGCTTGGCCGTATGCGATACGCAGGTCGAGACCTCGACCCTCGAGGGTTCCTTTGAGCTCAACGTTCCGGCTGACGCCTTTAACGACGCGCTGAACATCATGGCCAGCCAGGCGACCATCATGATCGGGGCTACCGACACCCAGGTCGTCTTCGAGGCCGGCAATACCACCTACGTGTCGCGCCGCATCGAGGGCGTGTACCCCAACTACAAGCAGCTCATCCCCGATTCGTGCGTGACGAGCGTCAAGATCGACGTCGCCGCCTTTAACGCCGCCCTCAAGCGCGTGGCCGTTATCGCGAGCGCCAACCCCGCCGTCAAGTTCGAGATCGATGTCGAGAACGGGCAGATGGGCCTGTCCTCCATTTCCAATGACCAGGACCTTGCACAGGAGACGATCGATGTCGAGGCCGAGGGCGAGTCGGGTACCATCGCCTTCAACTACCACTACATCTTCGGCTGCCTCAATGCCCTGTCCAAGGAGAAGGAGATCACGCTGGAGCTCAAGAGCTACTCGCAGGCGGGCATCTTCAAGTCCTACGACAAGATCAACTACCTGTACCTGGTCATGCCGGTCCGCATCTAGCGTTGCGCCATGACCATGTTCGCCCGCGATCTTTCCGTCGCGCACTACCGCAGCTTCGATAACTATCGTCTTGCCCTGGACGAGGGCGTGACGATACTTGCGGGACCCAACGCGGCGGGAAAGACCAATCTCATAGAGGCGCTGCAGCTGCTGACGAGCGGCGCCTCGTTTAGGCATCCGACCGCAGCCGAGCTCGTCCATGATGGCGTGGGCTCGTGCAAGATCGAGCTGAGGCTCGAGGGCGACGGCCGCGTACTTGATATGGGATTGAGCGCGGAGGACGGTAAACGCTCGTTTAGCCGCAACGGCAAGAGATGCTCTGCCGCCGGTGTGCGCGGGGTTCTGCCGAGCGTGCTGTTTTGCCCCGACCATCTGGACATGGTTAAGCGAGGCGCCAGTGTGCGCCGCGCCGCCCTCGACGACTTTGGCATGCAACTGAGCGCACGCTATGCCGATCTTGCGAGCACCTATGGTCGCTGCGTGACCCAGCGTAACGCCTTGCTCAAGGAGGCCTGGTGCTGCCGCGAGATGCTCGGCGCGTGGAACGATTCGATTGCCCGCGCGGGCGCGGCTCTGCTCGTGCACCGGTTGGCCCTGCTCGACCGGCTGGCGGGCCATGTGCGTACTGCCTACGGGCAAGTGGCGTCCGGTGAAGCCGCCAACGTGTCCTATGCGTCCACGCTGGGGGATTTGCCCCAGGTCGAGGATCGCGAAGAGCTGAAGGGCTGGGCGTACGAGCGCATGCTGGCTGCCCTTGATGGGCACGCCGACGAGGAAATTCGCCGCGGCGTGACGCTGGTGGGACCGCATCGCGACGAGATTGAGTTTACCGTTGCGGGTCGCTCCGCCCGTTCATTTGCCAGCCAAGGACAGCAGCGAACGTTGGTACTGTCCTGGAAGGTGGCCGAGGTGGCCGTGGCTCGCGATGTCCTGGGCACCGCCCCGCTGCTGCTTTTGGACGACGTGATGAGCGAGCTCGACGGCGAGCGTCGCGGTGCTTTCCTGCGGCTGATCGGCGATGATATCCAGACGGTCATAACCACGACCAACCTGGGGTACTTTACCGATGACCTGCTTGATCGAGCCAAGGTGGTGAGCATGGGTGAGACGTGCTAATTACGAGCGCGAGAGCGAGACGGTTGCCTTCAGTGGATTTTTGAACGCAGAGCGCCAGCGCATCCTGGCGGCTGCAACACCTGAGCGCCGCGCGCAGATGGAGGCTGCCGAGGAGTCGCGCGCGGTCTATCGCGCGTGGAACGCGGTGTGCTCGGGCACGCACGAGGGGCGGCATGTGACGGGCCTGCGCTACCTGCCCGAGTCCAATGAGCTGCTGGTGTATCTCGACTCGCCCTCGTGGACGCAGGAAATGACGCTGTTGCGCGAGATCATCCGCGCGCGCATGGAGCGCGCCGGCGCGCACGTCGATGGGCTGGTGTTCAAGACGACCGCCCCCGGCCACACACCGCCCGCTGCAAAAGAGCGCCTGCGTCCGGCCGTGGCCGAGCGTCCGCCGGCTCCGCATGCCGACCTAAGCGATGCCGAGCGTGCCGAGATCGAGCACCAAGTGGCACCCATCGAGGACCAAAAACTGCGCGAGGCCCTCGAGAACGCCATGAGAGCCAGTGCCGAGTGGGCCAAGGGCGTGCAAAGCAAAAAAGAGCCTTAAATCGCATCTGGTGGCCTTGTAGAGCCAAATACCCTCGTTCCCGAGGGTATTTTTTTACGATAAACTAGTAAGGCTGTACACATTTTCTTGACTGAAGGAGGACGTGTGGCAAACGAAAACGATTACGATGGCGGCGAGATTAAGATTCTCGAAGGTCTCGAGGCCGTTCGTAAGCGCCCGGGCATGTATATCGGCTCGACGAGCGCCAGCGGTCTGCATCACCTGGTGTGGGAGATCGTTGACAACTCCGTCGACGAGGCCATGGCCGGTTTCTGCACCGAGATCCAGGTGACGGTCCACGCCGACAACTCCATCACGGTCGTCGACAACGGGCGCGGCATCCCCGTCGACGAGCACCCTGTTAAAAAGATCCCGACGCTCGAGGTCGTCATGACGATCTTGCACGCCGGCGGTAAGTTCGATAACTCGGCCTATAAGGTTTCGGGCGGCCTGCACGGCGTTGGCATCTCCGTCGTCAACGCACTGTCCAAGCGCGTGGTCGTTCAGGTTCGTCGCGACGGCAACACCTACGAGATGGAGTTCTCGCGCGGCAAGACCGTCAAGAAGATGGAGGTCGTGGGCACCTCGGATTCAACGGGCACCACCGTCACCTTCTGGCCCGACGACGAGATCTTCGAGACCTGCATCTACGATTTCGATACGCTGCACAACCGTCTGCAGGAGACGGCGTTCCTCAATAAGAACCTCAAAATCGTGCTGACCGACGAGCGCGAGGCGACTCCCCATGTGGAGGAGTTTTGCTACGAGGGCGGCATCATCGACTTCGTCAAGTTCCTCAACGAGGGCAAGGACGTCCCCGAGGCCTTTAAGGAGCCCATCTACATCGAGGGCAAATCGGACCCGGACGCGCCTGTGGCCAAGATGGGCGAGGTCGAGGTTTCCCTGCAGTGGAATAGCGGTTACGGCGAGAACGTCATGTCGTTTGCCAACGACATCTACACCCCCGAGGGCGGCATGCACCTTGAGGGCTTCCGCACCGCGCTCACCCGCGTGATCAACGACTACGCGCGCAAACAGAACCTGCTCAAGGAAAAAGACGCCAACCTGACCGGCGACGATGTACGCGAGGGCCTTTCGGCCGTTATCTCGGTCAAGCTGCCCGACCCGCAGTTTGAGGGCCAGACCAAGGCCAAGCTCGGCAGCTCCTATATGCGAGCACTGACGCTCAAGATCGTGACCGACGGCCTCGCCGATTACTTGGAGGAGCATCCCAAGCCCGCTCGCGAGATCGTCAAGAAGGCGCAGCAGGCCTGCAAGGCGCGCAATGCCGCCCGCAAGGCGCGCGAGGCGACCCGCCGCAAGAGCCTGCTCGAGACGGCGTCCCTGCCCGGTAAGCTCGCTGACTGCTCGGTGCGCGATGCCGAGCTGACCGAGCTCTTCATCGTAGAGGGCGACTCGGCAGGCGGTTCGGCCAAGGACGGCCGTCGCCGAGACATCCAGGCGATTCTGCCCCTGCGCGGCAAGATTTTGAACGTCGAACGCGTTGGTGACCATCGCGCGTTCTCGAGTGACACCATTCAGTCGCTGATTACCGCGATCGGCTGCGGCGTCACGACGAGTGCCGGCGACGGCGGCGACTTCGATATCACCAAGGCGCGCTACCACAAGATCATCATCATGACCGATGCAGACGTCGACGGTGCGCATATCCGCATCCTGCTGCTGACGTTCTTCTACAAGTACATGCGTCCGCTGATCGATGCCGGCTACGTCTATGTTGCCTGCCCGCCCATCTTTGGCATTAAGGTGCGCAACAAGATCCACTACGTGTATCCCAACGGCCGCCAGCCCGAAGACGAGATCCTGCGCGACACCATCCAGAGTCTGGGCCTGAACCCCGACGATAACGACGAGGACGGCAAGGCCAAGGACGGCAAGATCACTAAAAAGCGCAAGGGCTATACCGTCCAGCGCTACAAGGGCCTGGGCGAGATGGACCCCAAGCAGCTTGCCTCGACGACGATGGACCCCAAGACCCGCATCCTGCAGCGTGTGTCGATCGAGGACGCCGTGGTGGCGGACCGCGCCGTGCGCGAGCTGATGGGTTCCGAGGTCGGCTATCGCCGCGAGTACATCGAGAAGCATGCACATGACGCACGATTCTTAGACGCCTAATCCCTGCGGCTTTCCCAGCCACCGCACCTTCGCCCTCAATCGTCGGTCGCGTACCCAAGTACGCTTCCCTCCTCTTTCGGGCGAATCTGCGGCACCTGGAAAAGCCGTCTCCGTGGTTGGGAACTAATGGACCACGCAAACCATGAGGAGGTAACGTGGCAGACGATATCAACAACAACGAGGGTATGGGCGAGGCCGGCGATGCCGGTATGCCCGACGATCTGAAGCGCCTGCTTGCCCGTGCTGAGCAGGGCGAGGACGGCGATCCGGACGCCTATAACCCCGATGCCGATGATGAGGAAGAGGACGACGACGCCGAGCTCGAGGAGAGCTTTGGCGAAGTCGACCGTGGCGCCTCGGCCGGCGAGGATATCAACGGCGGCCAGCTCCAGATTTCGGAGTTCGGTCGCGAGATGAAGCAGTCGTTCATCGAGTATTCGATGTCGGTTATCACGGCGCGCGCCCTGCCGGACGTGCGTGACGGCTTAAAGCCGGTGCACCGCCGCATCCTGTACGCGATGAACGAGAGCGGCATCTACCCCAACCGCCCGCACAAGAAGTCGGCCTGGACGGTCGGCGAAGTTATCGGTAAGTACCACCCGCATGGCGACTCCGCGGTCTATGAGGCCATGGTCCGCCTGGCGCAGTGGTTCTCCATGCGCACGCCGCTCATCGACGGTCACGGCAACTTCGGCAACATCGACGGCGACGGCGCGGCGGCCATGCGTTACACCGAGAGCCGCCTGGCAAAGCCCGCCATGGAACTGTTGCGTGACTTGCAGAAGGATACCGTCGACTGGCAGCCCAACTACGACGAATCGCTCGCCGAGCCCGTGGCGCTGCCTGCGCGCTTCCCCAACCTGCTGGTCAACGGCAGTCAGGGCATCGCCGTCGGCATGGCCACCAACATCGCCCCGCATAACCTCACCGAGGCGATCGAGGCCACCTGCTACCTGATCGACAACCCCGACGCCACCGTCGACGAGCTCATGCAGATCATGCCCGGTCCGGACTTCCCCACCGGCGCCATCATCATGGGTAGCGCCGGCATTAAGCAGAGCTACGAGACCGGCCGCGGCTCCATTACCGTGCGTGCCAAGGCACATGTGGAGTCCACCAAGACCGGCCGCAGCCGTCTGGTCTTTACCGAGATTCCCTACATGGTCAACAAGGGCACCCTGCAGGAGAAGATCGCCCAGCTCGTCAACGACAAGCGCATCGAGGGCATCTCGGATATGCGCGATGAGTCCAACCAGAAGGGCATCCGTCTGGTCATCGAGCTCAAGAAGGGCGTCATTCCGCAGGTCGTGCTCAACAACCTGTATAAGTACACCTCGCTGCAGACGACCTTCGGCGCCAACAACCTGGCGCTTGTCAACGGCGTTCCCAAATGCCTGAGCCTGCGCGAGATGCTGCAGCACTACATCGACCACCAGGTCGACGTCGTCACTCGCCGCACCCGCTTCGACCTTAAGAAGGCCCAGGCGCGTGCCCATATCCTCGAGGGCTACCTGATGGCCCTTGACCATATCGACGAGGTCATTAGCATCATCCGCTCCTCGCAGACCGACTCCGAGGCCAGCAGTCGCCTGATCGAGCGCTTTGGTTTTACGCCCGAACAGACCACGGCCATCCTCGAGATGAAGCTGCGCCGCCTGACCGGCCTAGAGCGCGACAAGATCCAAGAAGAGTTGGACGGCCTGCGCCGCGCCATCGCCTACTACGAGGACCTGCTGGCGCACGAGGAGAAGATTCTGGGCGTCATCAAGGAAGAGATGCGCGAGATCTCCAAGAAGTTTGGCGACAAGCGCCGTACCGAGATCAGCCAGGTTGAGAAGGACCTGGATGTCGAGGACCTCATCGCCGACGAGGATATGGTCGTGACCATCACCCACACCGGCTACGTTAAGCGTATCCCGGTGGCTGCCTACCGTGCCCAGAAGCGCGGTGGCAAGGGCGTGTCGGGCGTCAACCTCAAAGAGGACGATGTTATCGACGAGATGTTCATCGCGTCCACGCACGAGTACGTGCTGTTCTTCTCGAGCAAGGGCAAGGTCTATCGCCTGAAGGTGCACGAGCTGCCGGTGGGTACGCGCCAGGCGCGCGGTACCGCGATCGTCAACCTGCTGCCCTTCGAGGAAGGCGAGAAGATCGCGAGCGTCATCAGCTGCCGCGAGTTCCCGGCCGACGAGTACCTGATGTTTGCCACCAAGAGCGGCATGGTCAAGAAGACCGTGATGAGCGCATATGACCGCAGCCGTCGCGACGGCCTGATCGCTATCAACCTGCGTGACGACGACGCGCTGCTGAACGTGCGCCGCGTGCGCGAGGGCGACAAGATTATCCTGGCCACCACCGCGGGCAAGGCGATCATGTTCTCCGAGGAGCAGGTGCGCGCCACCGGCCGCGATACCAGCGGCGTTCGCGGTATCGGTCTGAAGGACGGCGTGAGCGTTCTGGGCATGGAAGTCACTAACGGCAACGGCGATCTGTTCGTCATCACCGAGCGCGGCTACGGCAAGCGCACGCCGGTCGCGGACTACCCGGAGCAGAATCGCGGCGGTCAGGGCGTCTACACCATTCAAATGACCGAGCGTAAGGGTAACCTCGCGGCCATGAAGACGGTGGGCCCGCAGCACGAGCTGTTCATCGTGACGGAGGGCGCGACGGTCATTCGCGTCAAGACCGACGAGATCAGCCAGACTGGCCGCGCCACCCAGGGCGTCAAGATGATGACCGTCGACGACAACGACCGCATCTGCGCTGTCGCCCGTATGACGGCAGCCAAGGAAAAACCCGAAGGCGAGGGCGCCGAGGCCGCAGCCGACACCGAAGAGGCTCCAGTCGACCTAGGCGACGGCAACGACATGCCAGAGGATCTCCTCGACGAGTAAGTAGTCCTCTCCGGTCAAAAACATCAGACCCCATATATCGGCGGTCGGCGCACCTGCGCGCCGACCGCTTTTTTGAAAACCTAGGGACCCGCGTTCGCCCCGGCCGCCCGGCGGCATATGAAGTCGATCGCGAGTTCCGCACGAGCCGGAGAGCACTTAATGTGCTCTCCGTGCGAGTCAGGACTGTCCGAGCAGGCGACCTTATATATTTGCCCTCCCCGGGGCTCCTCACCAGTCCCCCTCAGCTAGTTCTTCAGCGAGTTCAGCGGTGCCGGGAAGCGTCCACCACGGTGGGCAAGCACGGTGCCGGCGTTGGGGTTCACCGGCATGATGGGCGCACGGCCGAACAGGCCGCCGTACTCGACGCAGTCGCCCACGCCCTTGCCGATGGCAGGAATCACGCGGACGGCCGTGGTCTTGTTGTTGATGACGCCGATGGCCATCTCGTCGGCGATGATGCCGGCGATGGTCTCGACCGGGGTGACGCCGGGGATGGCGATCATGTCCAGGCCAACGGAGCACACGCAGGTCATGGCCTCGAGCTTCTCGAGTGAAAGTGCGCCGGCCTCGACGGCGGCGATCATGCCGGCGTCCTCGGACACGGGGATGAAAGCGCCAGAGAGGCCGCCCACGCTGGAGCTGGCCATGACGCCGCCCTTCTTGACGGCATCGTTGAGCATGGCGAGCGCGCAGGTCGTGCCGGGGCCACCGCAGGTGCCCACGCCGATGATCTCGAGGATGCGCGCGACGGAGTCGCCGATGGCAGGCGTAGGTGCCAGCGACAGGTCGACAATGCCCTTCTCGACGCCCAGGCGATGGGCGGCCTCGCGGCTCATGAGCTCGCCGGCACGGGTGATCTTAAAGGCGGTCTGCTTGATCTTCTCGGCGACTTCCATCATCGATGCGGAATCGGGCAGTGTCTCCAAGGCTGCGGCCATAACGCCGGGGCCCGAGACGCCTACGTTGATGACGGCGTCGGCCTCGCCACCGCCGTGGACGGCGCCCGCCATAAACGGGGAGTCCTCGACCATGTTGGCAAAGCAGACAAACTTGGAAGCGCCGACGGAATCCTGGTCGGCCGTGAGTTTGGCGGCATCGATGATGGTCTGGGCGGCCATAAGCACGGCGTCCATGTTGATACCGGCACGCAGGCTGGCGACGTTGACGCTGGAGCAGACGCGGCTGGTGGTGGCGAGCGCCTGGGGGATGGACTGGATGACGCGGCGGTCGGCATCGCCGATGCCCTTCTGAACGAGCGCGGAGAAGCCACCCAGGTAATCGATGCCGAGCGTCTCGGCCGCGCGGTCGAGGGCATGCGCGATGGGGGTGAGGTCCTCATCCTTGCAGCACGCGGCGATCTGCGCCACCGGGGTGACGGAAACGCGCTTGTTGACGATGGGGATACCGTACTCGCGCTCGAGGTTCTCGGCGGTCTCGACCAGGTGCTCAGCCGTGTGCGTCACGTGGTCGTAGATTTTCGTGCACATGCGGTCGAGGTTCTCGTCGCCGCAACCCATGAGCGAAACACCCATGGTGATGGTCCTGATGTCGAGGTTCTGTTCCTCAACCATGCCGCGGGTTTCCGCGATTTCTGCGGGCGTGATCGCCATCCTTGCGCTCCTATCTGCCAAAACGAGCATAGTCTTATCTATTCTAACGTGCCGCACGTGCCAAGTGGCGCGTGCGGCACGTTTTGGTGCTCGGTTGTTTCCGTTGTGTTACTGCCCAAAGACCTCTTCGGCGATGCGAGCGCTTTCGGCGGCGTCCTTGGCGTAGTAGTCCGCGCCGATCTGCTTGGCGTATTCGGGGGTGAGTACGGCGCCGCCCACGATGATCTTGACGCCCGGCACCTCGGCATGAAGCAGCTTGATGGTCTCTTCCATGGCGACGACCGTGGTGGTCATAAGCGCCGAGAGGCCGACGAGCTTAATGTCGCGCTCCTGCACGGTCTTGAGCACCTCCTGCGGGTCGACGTCGCGACCCAGATCAAAGACGGTGTAGCCGTAGTTATCGAGCAGCATCTTGACGATGTTCTTGCCAATATCGTGGATGTCGCCCTTGACGGTGGCCACGCAGATCTTGCCCTTGTCGGCAATCTCGCCGGCGGGCATCAGGCGTTTGATGGTGTCGAAGCCCACGCGTGCGGCCTCGGCCGAGGCCATGAGCTGCGGCAAGAAGAACTTGCCCTGGTCAAAGAGGACGCCAACCTCGTCGAGGGCGGGGATAAAGTGATTGTTGATGAGGTCCATGGCGTCGTGGTCTGCCAGCAGACGCTCGGTCTCGGCAGCGATCTCGCCTTTGCGGCCCGAGACGACCATGCGACGAATCGGGTCGTCGTTGCCGTCGGTGCCGGCGGTGCCAGCAGCGGGCACGGCATCACTCGATGCGGCCTGAGCTGCTGCCGGGTTTGCGGCGATCTTATACTGATCGGTCCAGCCGGCGTAGCGCTCGATGTATCCGGTCGAGCCCTCGTCCTCAACGCTCAGGACGCGATAGCTGTAGACGGTATCCATAAAGCGCTTGGAGCCCGGGTTCATGATGGGGGCGTCCAGGCCCGCGCCGAAGGCGGCGGCCAAAAAGACCGAACCCAGCAGCGGGCGGGCAGGCAGGCCAAAGCTGATGTTCGACACGCCGAGCGCGCATTTGACGCCCAGACGCTCCTTGCACAGGGACATGGCGCGCAGGATCTGCTCGGCCTGGCGTTGATTGGTCGAGGCGGTCATGACCAGGCAGTCGATGAGGATGCGGTCCGGTCCGATGCCGTAGCGGGCAGCCTCGGCAACGATGCGCTCGGCGATGGCGAAGCGAGCCTCGGCGGTATCGGGGATGCCGCCTTCGTCGAGCGTAAGGCCGACAACGTTGGTGCCGTAGTGGGCGACCAGCGGAAAGATCTCATCCATGATCTGCTGCTTGCCATTGACCGAGTTGATGATGGGCTTGCCGGCGTAGCGGCGCACGGCGGCCTCGACGGCGGCGGGGTCGGTGGAGTCGATCTGCAGTGGCAGCAGCGTGGAGCCCTGGAGCTGTTCGGTCGCCTGTTGGATGATCTTGACCTCGTCGATCTCGGGCAGGCCCACGTTGACGTCCAGAATGTCGGCGCCCTGTTCCTGCTGGCTGATGCCCTGGCTCACGACGTAGTCCAGGTCGCCGTCGCGCAGGGCCTGCTGCAGGCGCTTTTTGCCGGTGGGGTTGATGCGCTCGCCGATGACGGCGATCTTGTGGCCGTCGCAGGGAAGGTCCACGACCGTTTGGGCGCTCGTGACCGACATGCTGGGCTTGCGGCGGCGCGGGCTGGGCGTGTGGTTGTCGATAAGCGTGCGCAAGGCCGCCATGTGCGCCGGCGTGGTGCCGCAGCAGCCGCCCACGACGCTCACGCCGTCGGCGATCATGCCGGCGACGGCTTCGGCGTATTCGGGGGCCTGGATATCAAAGACGGTGTTGCCGTCGTCGTCCACGTGGGGCAGTCCTGCGTTGGCCTGCACCATAACAGGCTTGTCGGTAACGGTGAGCATACGTGCGGCGAGTCCTCGGAGCTCGGCCGGTCCTTGGCTGCAGTTGATGCCCAAAACGTCGGCGCCGATGGCGTCGAGCGTGATGGCGGCCACCTCGGGACTCGTTCCCAGGAAGGTGCGACCGTCTTCCTCAAAGGTCATGGTGGCAAAGACGGGCAGGTCGGAGTTCTCGCAGCAGGCGAGGACCGCCGCCTTGATCTCGGCCAGGTCGGTCATAGTCTCGATAATAAAGAGGTCCACACCCGCGGCGACGCCGGCGCGCACTTCCTCGGCAAAGAGGTCGTAGGCCTCGTCGAAGCTGAGGGTACCCAAGGGGCGAAGCAGCGCGCCGATGGGGCCGATGTCACCGGCGACGTAGCGGGCACCGGCCTCGCGGGCACAGGCGACGGCCGCGGCAAAGACGTCTGCCACAGTGGCAGCACCGTCGAGCTTGTGGGCGTTGGCGCCAAAGGTGTTGGAGGTGATCACGTCGCAGCCGGCCTCGACATATTGACGTTGGATATCAGTGATAACCTGGGGCTCCTCAAAGTTGAGCAGCTCGGGCAGGGCGCCCGCCTTCATGCCAGCGGCCTGCAACATGGTGCCCATGCCGCCGTCGAACAGCAGGTGTCCCGTGCCCTCGATGGCCGCACGCAGGTGATCGTCCTTAATGCGCAGATCGTCGATCGTGCGCGTCTTGTATGCAGCGCCATTACGGCGTGCGGCATCAACGGGTGCCGCCAATGCAGTGCCGTCAGAATCATGAGTGATAAGCGGAGTAAACATCGAGGGCTCCTAATGGCTGGAATAGCAGGTGGTGTGGGCGGCGCGGAAGCGGCAGTGCTCGCGCATACGGCAGATATTGCAGGTGGGGCGGCTCTGGGCGTCGTGGACCTCGCCGTCGAATAGGCCGATCACCGCGGTCACGCTTTTGGTGGGCATGAGCAGGCTGGTGGGTGTGACGGTAAGCCCGATGAGCCGCGTGGCGTTGAGCGCATTGACGATCGAGCGCTGGGCCGAGAGCGGGCAGTCGCCGTAGCCGGGACTAAAGCGCCAGTTGCCGGCGAGCCCGTGCGTGGCGGCGTCCGTCTTGACCTGCTGGTCCATTTGCTCAACGGCGGCTTCCACGTAAGCGGAGCACGCGGCGTCGAGCACGGCGCCCTCCAGGGGATGTTGGGCTCCCGTGGTGCGCAGGCGACGCTCGGCGTCCATGCCGAGGGTGCATGCCATGAGTGCGGCAAAGCGGGCGTCCTTAAGATGACGATAGATATCGCGACCGCGCAGCTCAACGTTGGTGCCGACCAGGCGGATGCAAGGCTCGCCCTGTTCGTCGACGCCCGTGGCATCGATGGCAAATACGCGGCGCACGCCACGGGGCTCAATGTCCAGTTCCAGACGTTCAACGACAAGCTCAATACGTCGTGACAGTTCGGGCTCAATCTGCTGGCCGCCGTAGCCCAGATACCGCAGCATCTCGGCACGGTCGACACGGGGATGGTGCGCAGCATCGATACGGTAAAGCGCCGGCGACGCAAGGTCGGCCGGCACTTCAACAACGGTTGTATCGACGTGCGGTTTTTCCATTACCCCAGGCGCTCCATAATGGTCGCGGCGATTGCAGGACGGTTCATAGTGTACAGGTGCAGACCGTCGGCACCGTGCTCCTTGAGGTCGCAAAGCTGACGAGCAGCATAATCTACACCGGCTGCCTGCAGGCTCTCGGGGTCGTTCTCGTACTTGGCGAGAATCTTGATGACGGGGGAGGGCAGCGATGCGCCGCACATAAAGACCATGCGGCTGATTTGCGACTTGCCCATAAACGGCATGATGCCCGCGGTGATAGGCACGGTGATGCCGGCTTTGTCGGCAAGCTCGCGGAAGCGATAGAAGCACTCGTTATCAAAGAAGAGCTGTGTCACAAAGAAGCTCGCGCCGGCGTCTTGCTTTTGCTTGAGGTGCTCGACCGAGGCGTTGAGGTCCTCGCAGGCAATGTGGCCTTCGGGGTAGGCTGCGGCGCCCACGCAAAAGCCGGCGTCGACGAGCTCGGGGATGAGGTCGCGGGCGTAGGCGTAGTCAGAGGCGGGCTTGTCGTCCTCGGTCGCGCCAGCGGGAAGATCACCACGCAGGGCCAGGATGTTTTCAACGCCGGCGGTGCGATACTCGTCGATCTTGGCGGCGATATCGGCGTGCGAGCGGCCCACACAGGTAAGGTGTGCCACCGAGGGTGTATCGAATTCGCTCGTAATCATATGTGCGATGGGGGCGGTGGTGGCGCCGTTGCCCGAGCCGCCGGCAGAGCAGGTGACCGAGACAAAGCTCGGCGAAAGCTTGCACAGATTGCCTGCCACTTCGCGAGCCGTATCGAGGGTAAGCTCGCCCTTGGGCGGGAACATCTCAAACGAAACGGGTGCGGTGCCCTGGGATGCTGCCTGCTTAAAAACCTCGTCGACGCGCATATCGTGCTCCTCTAGATGCGTAATAGTGTGATGTGTTGTAAGGATTCTACAGCACCACTGTGTCACGGTGGAGTTTCACTCGCTATTTGGGGATACCAATCGAAAATGCTTTGCTATCGGCATTCCCTATAACAGGGTGGCCAATCTAGGATGGGGCTATAAAGACTGGTATCTGATGTGAAATACCAGTTAATGGAGCCCCATCCCAAATTGACTACCCTTAAACCATGGGGAAAGGTCTGCAATTTATACAGTTGATTGGCTGTTGAGGGTGGCAACGCCGCCGCGATGCGGTAACCTCATTGATTGGTTTCGCGACAGCAACATAACGGTAATGTTGCGGAAACACGGCGAGTCTAAGCTATGACTCGTTCGTTAGTAATCAACACCGCTTCTCACGCGGTGCCGATACGAAGGGAGTTCCGTATGGCCGAACTTACTGACCGCTTCGGGACCATGGTGTTCTCTGAGGAAGTCATGAAGGACTACCTCCCCAAGGACATTTGGAAGCGCCTTGCTGCAACCCTCGAGGGCGGTGAGCCGCTCGACCTGGATGTGGCCAACGCCGTTGCCCATGCCATGAAGGTCTGGGCCATCTCCAAGGGCGCGACGCACTACGCGCACTGGTTCCAGCCGCTTTCGGGCATTACTTCCGAGAAGCACGACAGCTTCTTGGAGCCCAACCACGACGGCACCGCCATTACCAAGTTTACGGGCAAGAACCTCATCCAGGGCGAGCCCGATGCCTCGAGCTTCCCCAACGGCGGCCTGCGCGCCACCTTCGAGGCCCGTGGCTACACCGCTTGGGATCCCACCAGCCCCGCCTTTATCAAGGACGATGTCCTGTGCATCCCCACGGCTTTCTGCTCCTACACGGGCGAGGCCCTGGACAAGAAGACCCCGCTGCTGCGCTCCATGACCGCGCTCTCGCGTGAGTCTAAGCGCGTTTTGGCGCTGTTTGGTAAGACCCCCAAGAAGGTCGTTCCTTCTGTGGGTGACGAGCAGGAGTACTTCCTGATCAAGAAGGACGCCTACCGCAAGCGCAAGGACCTGGTCATCACCGGCCGCACCCTCTTTGGTGCTGCTCCCTGCAAGGGCCAGGAGCTCGAGGAGCACTACTTTGGCGCTATCCGCCCCACGGTCTCGGCCTACATGAAGGACCTGGACGATGAGCTGTGGGCGCTTGGCATTCCCGCCAAGACCAAGCACAACGAGGTCGCTCCCTGCCAGCATGAGCTCGCCCCTGTCTATGGCGAGGTCAACGAGGCCATCGACCAGAATCTGGTCATGATGGAGAAGATGAAGCTCATCGCCTCCCGCCACGACTTGGTCTGTCTGCTGCACGAGAAACCCTTTGAGGGCATCAACGGTTCGGGCAAGCACAACAACTGGTCGCTCGGCACCGAGTCCGAGAACCTGCTCGATCCGGGCGACACCCCGCTCGACAACCTGCAGTTCATCGTCTTCCTCACTGCGGTGATCGAGGCCGTCGATAACTATCAGGAGCTCCTGCGTGCCTCTGTTGCCTCGGCCGGCAACGACCATCGTCTGGGCGCCAACGAGGCTCCTCCGGCGATTATGTCCATCTTCCTGGGCGACCAGCTTACCGAGGTCGTCGAGAAGATCATCGATGGCAAGGCTTCCGTCCATGCCACGCGCGGCGTGCTCGACCTGGGCGCCGATACCCTGCCCAAGCTGATGCAGGACAACACCGACCGCAACCGCACCTCCCCGTTCGCCTTCACCGGCAACAAGTTCGAGTTCCGTGCCTGCGGCTCCGAGCAGAACGTCTCCGACTCCAACCTGGTGCTCGATGCCGCCGTGGCCAAGTCGCTCAAGTCCTTCGCCGACGCGCTTGAGGGTACGCCCGAGGATAAGTTCCAGGACGCTGCGCTCGAGTACTGCAAGAAGGTCCTGACCGACCACCAGCGCATCCTCTTCTCCGGTGACGGCTACTCCGATGAGTGGCCCGTCGAGGCCGAGAAGCGCGGCCTTGCCAACAACAAGACCACGGCCGATGCCCTGCCCGCCTTTGTTTCCGATAAGGCTATCGCGCTCTTTGAGGAGACGGGTGTCCTGACCAAGGCCGAGGCTCAGTGCCGCTACGACTGCAAGCTCGAGAAGTACAACAAGCTCATGAACATCGAGGCTACCACGATGGTTCGTGAGGCGCGTCGTACCTATCGCCCGGTCATTACCGCCTATGCCACCAAGGTCGCTAAGGGCCTTGAGACTATTCGTGCCGCCGGCGCCGAGGCCGCCATGCAGTGTGAGCAGAATACGCTCAACAAGCTCTGCAACGGCATCACCACCATCAACGACTCCATCAAGGCGCTTGACGCCGTGCATCAGAAGGCTGAGGTCCTCGATGGCCAGGAGCAGGCCAACGTGTACGCGCACGAGGTCGTTCCCGCTATGGATACGCTGCGCGCCGCCGTGGATGCCATGGAGGAGATCGTGGCTGCCGACTACTGGCCGGTCCCGACTTACGACGACATCCTGTTCTACGTGTAGAGCGTAACTGACATATCGTCACGGTATTGAGCCGGGGTCCGCATCATGCGGGCCCCGGTTTTTGTTTGCGAAGGGCGCTTTGAAGCTCGTTTTGCTACCGATATGCCTAGGTATAAAGGGTTGTGGGCAAAAAACGTCAAATATGAGTACTGTCACAAGTCCTGTAGCATTATTTATTTGCAAAATATGAAGTGTTACGCAACATATGTCCAAGTACTTAGCCGATAAACGTCTGCAATTTTTCCGCCGTAGGACGCCTGACGGCTAAATCGCCTTCTGAAGGCATGAAATCGCTGTAACTAAAATGGTAACAGTACTCATATTTGCCATTTTTTGACCACAGGCCTTGCGATGATGCCGGGATCCGCACCCTGTCGGGTTCGAATCCCGGCGCATGGGTAGCAAAAAGCCCGCTACCGAATTGGTAACGGGCTTCTCAGATTCTGTGGTGCCCCCAGCGGGATTCGAACCCGCGATATCCACCTTGAAAGGGTGGCGTCCTTGGCCGCTAGACGATGGGGACAGCGGGAAAGAGTATAGCAGACTTTTTTGCCGGCGCGTATATCGTTGGCAAACTGGAAAACCACCACAAAGGAGTAGGCTTCTATTCCGATTTTCAAATATCTCAATCTGTAACATCTGGGCGGGCAAATCGGCTCTATCTGTTACAGATCGAGACAAAAGGCAGGCGTCGGGACGAACATCTCATTCTGTAACAGTAAGACGACTTTTAACGGTCTAGATGTTGCAGATTGAGACAAACCGCTGGGATGGGTCAAAACCACCACAAAGGTGCCTGTCCCCTTTGTGGTTGTGAGGTGCTAGGGGAGGAGCTTCATGGCGGCGTCGTGGGCGGCGTGCTCGTAGGTGTCATCGAGGGGCTTGAGCGGCAGCAGGGCGGCGGCCTGTGCATCGCCACGGCGCTCGAGGGCATGGGCGATCAGCCAGTCGGCGAGCTCGGGGTTCTTGGGCAGCGCCGGGCCATGCAGGTACGTGCCGATGACGCCCTTGTAGATCAGGCCCTCAAAGCCATCGTCGCCGTTGTTGCCGGTGCCCGTGACGACGGACGTTCCGAGCGGCGTGGCCTCAGCGTCCAAAAGCGTGCGACCTCCATGGTTCTCGAATCCCACAAAGGGCTCGGGTGACAGGTCGGTCTTGACGGCAACGTTGCCGATCAGGCGGTCGGAGCCGCGTACGGTTTCGGCGGCAATGACGCCCAGGCCCTCGATGCGATCTTCGCCCATATAGTACGAACGGCCGAGCAGCTGATAGCTGCCACAGATGGCAAGCAGCGAGCCGCCATCCTCAACATAGGCCGCGACCTTGTCTTTTTGGGCGAGCAGCTCGTGTGCCACGGCTAGCTGGTCGCGGTCGGAGCCACCGCCCATCATGACGATATCGGCATCGGTGAGATCGAGTGATTCGCCCATACGGACCTCGTCCACGCGCACGGGAATGCCACGCCAGGCGCAGCGGCGCTCGAGGGCGATGACGTTGCCGCCGTCGCCGTAGAGGTTAAGGGCATCGGGATACAGGTAGACGATGCGCAGCGGGCTCGAAAGCTCGACTGGCGCGATGCCGACAGGAAGAGCGCTGCCGTCGGCACGGGCTACGGCGCGCCCGGCAACAGCGTCGGCGGCAGCGCCTTTCAGCTCGTCGAGCTCCTTGACCAGCGGCGGGAAGGCCGTGTAGTTGGCGACGGCGTAGAAGGTGTCATTGGCGGCCTCGTCTGCCACGGCGCCAATTGCCTGCGCGACGTCCGAGATAATCGCGGCATCGATGCCGGCGTACTTGAGGCGTACCTGCATGTCGTGCGCACGCGTGCCTCCGGCAAAGGCGACAAGACCCGGCGTGTCGGCGATGCGCTCGAAGTCGACGTCGTAGATCCACGATACATCGTGGCCGTCGGCATCGTTGTCGTTGAGGAAGAAAGCGCAGAGTCTGCCGCCTGCCGTCTTGATGGACTGGATCTGTCGATCGAAGCCTACGGGATTCTTGGCCAGGTTGGCCTCGACGGTGCGGCCGGCGATATCCCAGCGGCCCATGCGTCCGCCGGCGGGGACGTAGGCATCGAGCGTGGGCTGCAGGTGCGCCGTATCCACGCCTAACTCATGTGCGGCAAAGAAGGCGGCGGCAACGTTGTAGACCATGTACAGGCCGTTGTAGCGCGTGGCGATGTGTACGGCAGCCGCGTCGGACGCAGATCCAAACACCAGGTCAAAGCCGTAGCCGTCGCAGCCGAGCTTCACGCCCGTCACGCGACGGACAAGCGCAGGGCGGGCCCAGCCGCACGAGGGGCAATGGTAGGCGCCGAGCTGGCCGTATTGCACGTAGTCATACTCCAGCGGTGCGTTGCACTGTGAGCAAAAACGTGAGTCGCTAATACGGTCGGACTCGGTGTTGGTGGCGCCGTCGATGCCAAAGGCGATGCTCGCGTTGGGAACGCGCGCGGCGATTGCGGCACACAGCGGGTCGTCGGCGTTGTAGATGAGCGTCGTTGCCGGCGAAAGCTCCAGCGCGTGGGCGATGACGTCCTGGGTGTGGTCAATCTCGCCGTAGCGGTCCAGCTGGTCGCGGAACAGGTTGAGCAGCACGAAGTACGTCGGCTTGAGCTTGGGCAGGACGCGCACGGTGTAGAGCTCATCGCATTCAAAAACGCCCACGCGCTTGCCGCCGGCTCGCTTGAGGCCGCTGCGCGCCTCGAGCAGTGCACCCACCACGCCCGGCTCCATGTTGTTGCCGGCGCGGTTGCATACCACGGTGGCACCGCTGGCGGCAACAGCGTCGGCGATGAGGTTGGAGGTGGTGGTCTTGCCGTTGGTGCCGGTGATCACCACGCTGCGGTCGACAAGGCCGGCAAGGTCGCTCAGCAACTCGGGGTCGATCTTCATGGCGATGCGGCCGGGGAGTACGCCACCCTGGCGCTTAAGGACGGAGCGCAGCCCCCAGCGAGCGATATCGCTCGAGGTGCAGGCAAGAGATGAGCGGAGGTTCATGAAACCGTTCCTAACGTAAACGACATGGTCGGGTCGAGTGCGTCACTAAAAACCGTAGCGGCGCGCAAATTCCTGGGCAAGCTGCGATACGTCTTCGCAGGCATTGGCCCAGGGGGCAAAGTCTGGAGTGTCCGAGATAATGCCGTCCGCTTCCCAAACGGCCTGGTGCGAAAGATCCCAGGGATCGTGTGGCTCGGGCCGGCAGGGAAGGTACGGTGTCTGGTACATGGGGTTCAGTAAGAAGAACGCACCGCCCTCGCAGCGGTTGGCAAACTCACGCAGCGCGCGTGTCGCCGGGCGCATCTTGTTCGTTTTGAACAGCAAGATCGTGCGGGCGAGCAGGTACCAGGGGGAGTTCTCGAGGGTATCGGCCCCCATCTGCTCCTCGAGCTGGTGGGCCAGGGCAAAAAAGCCGTCCTCGTCTTCCAAGCGAGCGAGGGCGAGTAGCACGGTGCCTGCAGCTCGGGTGGGATAGCCTTCTGCCTTAAGAACACGGCGGGCGTAGTTGGCAGCAGCGCGGTAGCGGGCGCTCGCCATGCACAGCTGCGAGATGGCCTCGAGCGTGTGAAGCCACCCGATAAGAGCCGGCTCGCTCACGGTAAGGTCTGCTGCGGTGACACCGTCGGCCAAAACATTATTGGCCCAGTAGTGTGGGGCCTCCATATCGAACCCGGGCACGCTTTGCTGCAGGTAATCGGCCGTGGTCGCCTCGAGCTTCATCAGGTCGCCCAGGCAGGCGTCAACGGGCGTGTCGGCCAGGATGATGGCGAGCAGCTGCGCGTCGAGGACATACGCATCGATGCGGACGATCTTGAGCAGCTCATCGCGCATGTCGTCGAACAGGCGATTGCGCGTCTGCTCGAACTCCTCGTCGCTGCCCATGTCCTCGATGCGATGGAGCTCGTCGAGCAGGTGGCGATGAACACCGGCGTAGGACAGCAGCGCCTGGGCATGCTCGGACTGCGCATACTTTTGGGGATTCGCGCTAATGTCGTTATGGACAAGCTCGCGTGCTGCATCGGTGAGCTCGGGGTGCGACGCCAGATAGGTGCGCTCCAGGTAGGCGGGGATGTAGACGCTCGGATCCATTAGAGGTCCCCTCCCTTAAATGGAAGCCCCTGCTCGGCCGCGCGCAGGATTCGTTCGTCGATCTGGGAGCGTACGATGTCGTTGGTGGCGACCCAGGCGGCAAAGCTGGCGTTGTCGGGGGCGCCCAGGCCCTCCTGCAGTACCGGCGTCGCCTCGGACAGCGCAAGGACAAGCTCGTCGGTGGAGCCCACACCCACGTTGACGCGGGCATAGACGCCATCGGGAAACTCGGTTTGGAAGTAGAGTGCTTCGGCTGCGTGCGGACACGAGCGCGCAAGGATGCGCAAGTAGTGCTCGGCATCCTCGTAGTCCAGTTCGCGCCAGGCCGCGCTCATCAGCGCGATGAGCGTCCACGGGTCCAAGTCGCGCTCTGCATCTTTGGGGCGGCGGCGCGGCGGGGTATTCGCGAGGTACGGCACGGAGTGAGCGGAGCGAAAGCGCTTGAGCTCCTCGGCGGGGTATTCGAGCTTTGCCATGGCGAGCATCGCGGTGTGGCGGACACCAGCGGGGTCGTTGGGCGCAAAGTCCAAGCTGCGATTTGCGGCTTCGAGCGACATGCGGTAGCGTCCGCTAATGAGCGCGCGCGATGCCAAGGCAGCAAGCCAGCGCAGATAGGGACGGCGCATAAGGTCGCCTGCGGCCTCGCGCTCGTAGGGGTCCTGCGCAGAGGCGATCTTGAGCGCCAGATCGTGCTCCACCTCGTCGCACTTGGACACCAGATACTGCACGTATTCCTCGTTGGATTCGGCGGTGAGTGCCGTCAGCATGCGCTGGGCATCCCAGTTGGCCGGATCGAGTGCGGCCGCCTCGCGGAGCATGTTCTCGGCAGCTGCCTCTTCTTGCTCTGCCTGGGTATCGTCAGGGATAAAGGGAATGCGGTAGTCGACAGCCTGGACCACCTTGGCAATGAGATGCCCGGCGCGGTCGCGGTCGTGCACGATGAGCGGTGCGGGGTTGCGGGTGAATTGCTCCATCAGACGCTCTACGGCGGCACCGTCGGTGAGCGGGATATTGTCGCGGCGCAAGGCCTCAAGAACGAGGCGATGGCAATCCTCTTGAATGGAATCGAATGCCATGGGGCCTCCTTTGCTGCGGTTAGGGTTCAGATGTTTCTATATAAGGTTCTAGTTTACCCGCATGTGGCACACCGGGGGTGCCGCACTTGGACTTGCACCTTTGCACCACGAAGTCGGATGTCGCACAAATGTCGGCACCATGGACGGCCGAGTGGTATCACGGTGCCGCAAACGGTCGATTTTTGGCGGCGAACGGTGCATATTTTGGAGGGGCACAGTCCTGCCCGGGATATGTAGTCAACCTTGATAAAACGTTTGCCCAGCTTGGGAGTATGAATGCCGCACAAGGGTCTTCAGGGATAGAAAAAACGTTTCATCATTGGCGGCTTTAGGTGAATAACTGACCAACCAGAACGGTAAAATAGTGTTTGTCTGAGCGTTGAGACGTTTAGACATCGCGCATTGTCATCGCCGGCAACGCGCAAACCGGTCCTAACGGAGCCAATTGGGTGCTCCGTTATATACGCAAGTCTAAGAGGGGCTTGTTTAGGAGGCACAGTATGGGACGTTTTACCAATCCTCGCGATCTGTACTTTGGTGAGGGCGCTCGCCACGAGGTGAAGAACCTCAAGGGCAAGAAGGCCATCATCGTTTCTGGCGGCAGCTCTATGCGCCGCGGCGGGTTCCTGCAGGACGTCGAGAACGACCTTAAGGAAGGCGGCTTCGAGGTCAAGCTGTTCGAGGGCGTCGAGTCCGACCCGTCCATCGAGACGGTCATGAAGGGCGCCGAGGCCATGCGCGAGTTCGAGCCCGACTGGATTATCGCCATCGGTGGCGGCTCGCCCATCGATGCCGCTAAGGCCATGTGGGTCTTCTACGAGTATCCCGAGGAGTCCTTCGATAACATCATCCAGCCGTTCAGCTTCCCCGAGCTGCGTCAGAAGGCTCATTTCTGCGCCATCTCTTCTACCTCCGGCACCGCTACCGAGGTCACCGCGTTCTCCGTCATTACCGACTACGCCAAGGGCATCAAGTACCCGCTGGCCGACTTCAACATCACCCCTGATGTCGCCATCGTCGACCCCGAGCTCACCTACACCATGCCCGCCAAGCTGTGCGCTCACACCGGCATGGATGCTCTGACCCACTGCATGGAGGCCTACGTTTCCACCTGCGCCTCTATGTTCACCGACGCCAACGCCCTGCACGGCATCCGCGAGATCGTCGAGTGGCTGCCCAAGTCCTATGCTGGCGACCATGAGGCCCGTCAGCACATGCACGAGGCTCAGTGCATCGCCGGTATCGCCTTCTCCTCGGGCCTGCTCGGCATCGTTCACTCCATGGCTCACAAGACCGGTGCTGCCTTTGAGAATGGCCACATCATCCACGGTGCTGCTAACGCCATGTACCTGGGCAAGGTCATCCAGTGGAACTCCAAGGACCCGCGTGCTGCCGAGCGTTACGCTTACGTGGCCAAGGAGATCCTGCACCTTCCCGGCGAGACCAACGAGGAGCTCATCGCTGCACTCGTCCAGAAGATTCGCGATCTCAACGACCAGCTCAACATTCCGCAGTCCATCAAGGATTACGCGAATGGTGGCGTGAAGGTCGACGCCGAGAACCCGCAGATGGTTTCCGAGGAGGAGTTCCTCGCCAAGCTGCCCGAGATCGCCGCGAACGCCGAGCAGGACGCCTGCACGCCCGAGAACCCGCGTGAGACCAAGGCTGCCGACTTCGAGAAGATCCTCAAGGCCTGCTACTACGACACCGACATCGATTTCTAATCGACTCTTGTTATCGTAACGAGGGGCTCCGCACGTATCCGTACGGAGCCCCTTTCTTTTTTAGAGAATGGGATAGTTATGGCTGCAATTTTCAATAGCCCCAGCAAGTACATCCAGGGTCCGGACGAGCTCGCCAAGCTCGGCTCCTATGTCGAGCCGCTCGGCGCTAAGGCCCTCGTCATCGTGACGCCTTCGGGCAAGAAGCGCGTCGGTGCCAAGATCGAGGGCGGCTTTGCCGAGGCCAAGGCCGAGCTGCTGTTTGAGGACTTTAACGGCGAGTGCTCCAAGGGCGAGGTCGATCGCCTGGTTGCGCTCGCTCGCGACAACGGTTGCGACATCATCGTCGGCGTCGGTGGCGGCAAGATCCTCGACACCGCGAAGGCCGTCGCCTATTACCTGGAGTCCCCGGTTATCATTTGCCCCACCATTGCCTCGACCGATGCACCGTGCTCGGCACTTTCGGTGCTTTACACCGATGACGGCCAGTTCGATAAGTACCTCTTCCTTAAGGCAAACCCCAATATCGTCCTTATGGATACGACGGTTATCGCGGCGAGCCCGGTGCGCCTGACGGTTTCCGGTATGGGCGATGCGCTCGCAACCTACTTCGAGGCCCAGGCGACGCACGATGCCGACGGTGGCACTTGCGCCGGCGGTAAGGGTGGAATGGCCGGCCTGGCGCTCGCCAAGCTCTGCTACGAGACGCTCATGGCCGATGGCGTCAAGGCCAAGGTCGCGCTGGAGAAGGGTGCGCTCACGCCTGCCGTCGAGCACATCATCGAGGCCAATACGCTGCTTTCGGGCATTGGCTTTGAGAGCTCGGGCCTTGCTGCTGCTCATGCCATCCACAATGGCCTGACGATGCTGCCCGAGTGCCACGGCATGTATCACGGCGAGAAGGTCGCCTTTGGCACTATCGTCCAGCTGGTACTCGAGGATGCCCCGACCGAGAAGCTCGAGGAAGTCTTGGGCTTCTGCATTGAGCTTGGCCTGCCGGTCACGATGAAGGAACTTGGCGTTGCCGAGCTTACGCGCGAGCAGGCCATGATTGTTGCCGAGGCCGCCTGCGCACCCGATGACACCATGTGCAACATGCCCTTTGAGGTGACGCCCGAGATGGTCGCAAACGCCATCCTGGGTGCCGACGCGCTGGGCCACTACTATCTCATGGATGAGTAAATCAAGCTAAGGAAGGGGCAAAGCCAACAGATGACTTTGCCCCTTTTTGCTATGGTGCAAACTAACCTGGCCCCTTCGCACCAAGTTGGTGCAAAGGGGCCAGGTTAGTTTGCACCAATCGTTGTTTGATGAAGGGTGGATTCTCGTATGGCGCTTCCTATGGTTTACGGCGGTCCCGGCCGGTATGTTCAGGGGCCGGGGGAGCTTTCGCGCCAGGGCAGGTATTTGTCATGGTTGGGCTGCGCTGCCTATGTCTTGTTTGACCAGGGCACCGAGGATCGGCTGTGCAAGCAGATCGTCGATGGATTTCTGGACGAAGACCTAAGTGAGCCGTTCTTTAAGATTTATGACGGTCCGTGTACGGAAGACGCCGTTGTCGAAATGGCTAAGGAAGCCCAGGCCGAGTATTGCGACATGGTGGTGGGTATTGGCGGCGGCAAGATGCTCGATATCGCCAAGGCCGTTGCGTTTTATGCCGAGTTGCCGTTGTGCGTATGCCCCACGGCGGCGTCGATGGACGGTCCGTGCAGCGAGATTTCCGATGCCGATCTGCAGGGTGTTGCAAATGCGGTCTTTAGAAACGAGCGTAATATGGCCAACGAGCAGGCCAAGGTGACCAAACAAAAGCTCGTGCAGCTCATGTGCGAGGCATAGCTTGGCGCTTGATTGATCTTGTGCAATCGAGGCGGCGATAGACCATAGGCTATTTGCCGCAAAGATGCGCCGCATGTAATTTGCCCAAGGCGTGGGCCGATAGCGTATCATTATCTCTTGCTTGTTTGCACTGCTCAGGGAGGGGCCGCGCATGGCGCAGGAACACGATCTGTTTGATGACATTATCGAGATCAGCAAGGGTTTCGACTTTCTTAAAAACCCGCTTGGCGGCGTGACCGATGCACTCGATCCATCGGCGCCGCAGTGGAATCCTGCCGACTACAAGGAGCGCCCGCGCGGCAACACCATTCCGTGCTTGACCTGCAAAAACGAAAAAAGCGGCTGCACCGCGTGCATGGACGTGTGCCCGGTCAACGCTATCGAGGTCGAGGAAGACGCCATCGAGATCCTCGACTCCTGCCGCAAGTGCGGTCTGTGCGCCGCTGCCTGCCCGACCGAGGCGATCATCTCGCCGCGCCTGGCGCCTAAAAACCTGTATGACGATATCGTCTCTGCTGCTATGAGCCACGAGACCGCCTACGTCACCTGCACGCGTGCCCTCAAACGCATGCCGCGTGAAAACGAGGTCGTCGTTGCCTGCGTGGGCGATATTACGGCAGAGACCTGGTTCTCGGTACTGGCCGACTATCCCAACGTGAGTGTGTACCTGCCGTTGGGCGTGTGCGATAAATGCCGCAACACCGGCGGTGAGGACATTCTTGGCGAGGCGATTGCGAAGGCCGAAGAGTGGTCTGGCACGGGTATGGGCCTAGAGGTCGACCCCAAGAGCCTCAAGTGCCATAAGCGCCGCGAGTACGAGCGCAAGGAGTACATGGAAAAGATTGCCCGCACCACGGGCCTGACGGTGACCAAGCTCAACCCGGCGACGGCGGCGCTGGCCTCGGTGACGCAAAAGCTCAAGGCCCATCGCCATCAGATTACCCAGCTGGAGCGCACGCTCAACACCATGTGCGGCACCACGACGACCAAGCGTCGCCGTTCGCTCACCCATGGGCGGCAGCTGGTGCTCTCGACACTGCAAAACCATCCCGAGCTTGCCCAGAACATGCAGGTGAGCACGCCGGAGTGCGATTTTGACAAGTGCACGTCGTGCGGCGAGTGCGTCAACGTGTGCCCCACGTTCGCCTGCGATTTGGTGGGAAGCGGCCGCTTTGCGTTGGAGTCCACGTATTGTTTAGGCTGCGGCGCCTGTGTCAAGGTTTGTCCCGAGCATGCGCTCAAGCTTGTTGAGCACGACGCGTCCAATCTGGTCGTCGTCGATCCCGAAGCCGAGGAAAAGGCCGCCCAGAAGGCGAAGGCTCACGAAGAAGCTGAGAAGGTCAAAGCCGAAGCAAAGGCCAAGCTCGACAAGATGCTCGATCAGGTGGAGAAGCTCGCGGACTAGCTAGAAGAGCGTAAATGATGGCCGGTGGAACAGGTACTGCCCCGCTGGCCAAAAAAGTTGCGGTGGAATAGTTCCTGTTTTGCCCTTAAGCTGGCCATTCTAGGAACTATTCCACCGCAACTATTAGATGGTTAGCTCATACTGCTCTGATGGGTCTCGCTGCCGTTATTGCGGCGGGTGACCGTTTCGTGGAGTAAAAAGAAGCTGGGAACCTGTTTGGTCTCGGTGTATTCCATAAGGATGCCGTCGGCGTTGTAGGTCTGTCCGCGTACAACAGCGAGTGCGTTAAAGTCGTCGAGATCGAGCACGCGTGCATCCTCGGGCGTGGGATGCTCAATCGTTACATCGCGTTTGCCCGTGGCAATCTTAATGCCAAGGTCTTCTTCGAGGTAACGATAAATCGAATCGTTGACAATCTCGGGTGTCAGCCCCGGTACCTGTGAGCTTAGGTAATAGGAGTCGTCGGAGCACACGGCCCGTCCGTCTGCATAACGGATGCGTTTGGCACGCGTGAGCTCACAGCCTTCAGGAAACCCGGTAATCTTGGAGAGCGCCTTGTTGCAGACGAGGAGCTCAAAGACAGTGGTAACCGTTTTGAGCTCAAAGCCTCGGCTGGCTGCGATTTCCTTAAAGGTCTCGAGTCCGCCGCCACCACGATTCGTCTCGTCACTGATGTTGCGAATGACGCGCATGCCTTTGCCTTGCTGGGGGAGCACGTAGCCATCTGCCGCAAGCATCGAGATGGCGCGACGGACCGTCATGCGCGAACAGCCAAACAGCTGTGTGAGTTCAGTCTCCGAAGGCAGATAGCTTAGATAGGCGTATGTGCCGTCGTCAATCGACTGCTTCACGTTGTCATAAATGGTTTGGAAGATGGCTCGCGCCATGACGGTCTCCTAGAGCTGAGTGCGCGAGCGGTGGATGAGGACTGCTCGCGCAGGTGTCGATCGATTTACTTGCTGGGGTCGATTATATATTTACCCATGGCACGCAGAGCTGGGTCTGACAGGATGGCGCCGAGTTCGTCGAGGGAAGCCACCTTGGCGACCATCGAAGAAACGTCGAGCCTGCCAGAGTCGATGAGCTCGAGCGCGCGACGCTGCGTATAAGGGTTGATGTAGGACGAGGTAAGCACAAGCTCCTTCTGGAAGACCTCGAAGGGCTTGACGGTGATTGTCTCATCGGGCTTGGTGAGGCCGAACATCATGACCGTAGCCTTGTGGCCGGCAATCTGGATGGCCTGCTCGATGGTGACGGGCTTGCCAACACACTCGATAACGACATCGACGTTGCCGACGCCCTCCTGCTTCAGGCGGGCCTGGACGTCCTCGTGGATGGAATCAATTGCCAGGTCGGCGCCGAGTTTGAGCGCAACCTTGCGCTTGCCTTCGACAGGCTCGAGCAAGACAACCTTGGTGGCGCCGGCGTTTTTAGCAAGCTGCATCATGAGCAGACCGATCATGCCACCGCCGATAACGACAACTGTGCTGCCGGGCTTGATGTTGCACATATCGATGCCGTGCAGGCAGCAGGCGACGGGCTCGGTCATGGCGCCCTGCTCGAAGCTGGTGTGATCGCCCAACTTGTAGACTTGCTGCATATCGACGGAGCAGTACTCGGCAAAGCCGCCGTTAACGGTGGTGCCGTAACCGGTCATATGCTCGCAGTAGTGGTTGATTCCGTCGCGGCAGGGTTCGCAGCAGCCACAGGGATGGTTTGGGTCGATGCACACGCGATCGCCCGGTTTAAAGCCAGCGACGTCGCTGCCCACGGCCTCGACAACGCCCGCAAACTCATGACCAAGGATCGTGGGCGGGGTAACGTCGGCTGCACCCTTGTCGCCTTCATAGATATGAACGTCGGTACCGCAGACGCCGCAAGCTTTGACGTTGATCAGAACGTCGCGCCTGCCCACGGCCGGCTTTGCCGATTCCTCGACTCTGAGGTCGTGCTTTCCATAGAAGACCGCGCTTTTCATGGTGACTCCTTAACGTGGCGGTGAATGTTGTAATGAAGTATAGGTATGTCTATAGATATAGACAAGCACATCTAGACAAGTAGAAAAGAAAAATAAAATTCGCCCATCAGCTATGTCAGATTTAGCAGGCGAAATACTGGACATATACCGTTTACGGCCAATAATCAACCGTTTACCGACCGTAGTATTTATGCTAACTTGTCTAGATAAGTGATATGATAAAAATGGAAGCGCAAGAAGTCAGGGAAGCGGGCCCACCCGTCCTATTGCACGAGGTACACGCAAACGGCGCGTCTGCGGTCTCGAGTGAAGCCAAAACCGCAGTCGCTCCGAATGAAGAGAGGGGGATTCCCCGTCATGATGCAAAAGATACAACGTTTCGGCGGTGCAATGTACACGCCTGCAATTCTTTTCGCATTTTCCGGAATTGTCGTTGGCCTGGGTACGTTGTTTACCACAGAGGCGATCTTTGGCGAGATGGCCACTGCGGGCCATCTTTGGTTTGATTGCTGGAATGTGCTGCTCCAGGGTGGTTGGACGCTCTTTAACCAGATGCCGTTGCTGTTTTGCGTAGCGTTGCCAATCTCGCTCGCGAACAAGCAGAACGCTCGCTGCTGCATGGAGGCTTTGGCCATCTACCTTACCTTCAACTACTTTGTAAGCACAATCTTGGGGCAGTGGGGCCCTGTCTTTGGGGTCGACTACTCTGTCGAGGCGGGCAGCGGTACTGGTCTTTCCACTATCGCAAGCATCAAAACGCTTGATATGGGCATCATGGGCGCGCTCATTATCTCTGGTATCGCCACGATGCTGCATAATAAGTTCTTCGACACCGAGCTCCCCGAGTGGTTGGGCGTGTTCTCGGGTTCCGTGTTCATCTATATGATCGGTTTCTTCGTTATGGTTCCGGTCGCTCTTATCGCCTGCCTGGTGTGGCCGCATGTTCAGGCTGCTATCTCCGCCTTCCAGGGATTCATCCTTTCCGCCGGTACGTTTGGCGTGGGTGTCTTTGCTTTCTTCGAGCGCGTGCTGATCCCTACAGGCCTGCACCACTTTATCTATACGCCGTTCTATTACGACAACGCGGCGGTCAACGGCGGCATCTTTGCCGCTTGGGCCAACATCCTGCCCCAACTGGCTGCCGATCCGAGCATTGCTCTTAAGGATGCCGCACCCTGGGCTGCCTATACCTGCCCTGGTTGGACTAAGGTCTTCGGCTCGCTTGGCGTCGCCATTGCGTTTTATATGACCGCCAAACCCGAGCGCAAGCAGCGCGTCAAGGCTCTGCTGATCCCGGTCACCCTTACCGCTATGCTTTGCGGTATTACCGAGCCGCTTGACTTCACCTTCCTGTTCATCGCGCCCGGCCTGTTCGTCGTCCACTGCGTGCTCGGAGCGCTTGGCTGCATGGCTCAAAACCTCCTTGGCGTCGTGGGTATCTTCGACGGCGGCATCATCTCGATGCTCTCGTGGGACTGGCTGCCCCTTTGGGCCGCACACGGTCTGCAGTACGCCATCTCCATCCTTGTCGGTCTGTGCTTTACCGCCCTTTGGGTCGTGGTCTTCCGTTTCCTGATCGTCAAGTTCGACTTTAAGACCCCCGGTCGCGAGGATGACGATGTTGAGGTCGAGCTCAAGTCCAAGGCCGACTACAAGCAAAAGCAGGGCGGTGCTGCTGCTGGCAAATCGGTCGCCCAGAGTAAAGATGATGAGCGCTTGGTGCTTGCCGAGAACATCCTCGATCTGCTCGGTGGCACGGATAACATCATCGATGTAACTAACTGCGCTACCCGTCTGCGCGTTAACGTCAAGGACAAGAGCGTCGTTGCACCCGAGGCTTCCTTCAAGGCGATCGGTACGCATGGCTTGGTGGTCCAAGGTCAGTCAATCCAGGTCATTATCGGCCTTACCGTCCCGCAGGTTCGCGAGAAGTTCGAGAGTCTTCTGAAGTTCGAGAGTCTTCTGTAAACCATCGTCCATCGAAACAATCGGCCTTGCAGAGCCGGTATGCACCGCAAGGCCGATTCTAGAGATAAAAAACTCCACTTCTAGGTAACAATTCCAAACCGTGCAGGCCGCGTACGGGGATGGATTGAGCAAGCGGCCAGAATGAGGAGGACATCATGTCCAAGAAAAACTATGCCGTGACCATTGCCGGCGGTGGCTCTACCTTCACCCCGGGCATCGCTCTGATGCTGCTTGAGGAGCGCGACCGCTTCCCGGTCAACAAGGTGACCTTCTACGATAACAACGCCGAGCGCCAGGAGACCGTGGCCAAGGCCTGCGAGATCTACTTCCACGAGAACGCCCCCGAGGTTGAGTTTAGCTACACCACCGACCCCGAGACCGCATTCACCGGGACCGATTTCGTCCTTGCTCACATCCGCGTCGGCCTGTACGCCATGCGTGAGCTCGACGAGAAGATTCCTCTCAAGTACGGCTGCGTTGGCCAAGAGACCTGCGGTGCCGGCGGTATCGCCTACGGCATGCGCTCCATCGGTGGTGTCATCGAGATCCTCGACTACATGGAGAAGTACAGCCCCAACGCCTGGATGCTCAACTACTCCAACCCCGCGGCCATCGTCGCCGAGGCCTGCCGCGTGCTGCGCCCCAACAGCCGCATCATCAACATCTGCGACATGCCGATTGACCTCATGGATAAGATGAGCCGTATGTGCGGCATCAAGGATCGTCGCGAGCTGCAGTATAGCTACTACGGCCTCAACCACTTTGGTTGGTGGAGCAAGATCTACGACAAGGACGGCAACGACCTCATGCCGCAGATTAAGGAGCACATGGCTAAGAACGGCTACCTGGACGGCATCGAGCACGAGGCCGGTAAGGAGCAGCATGTCGAGGAGAGCTGGATTCACACCTTCGGCAAGGCCAAGGATGTCTATGCTGTCGATCCCGAGACGATTCCCAATACCTACCTCAAGTATTACCTGTACCCGGACTATGTCGTCGAGACGTCTGACCCCAACTACACTCGCGCCAATGAGGTTATGGACGGCCGCGAGAAGAAGGTCTTTGGCGCTTGCCGCGACATCATCGCCAAGGGTACTGCCAAGGACGGCGGCTTTGAGCCGGATGTACATGCCAACTACATCGTCGACCTTGCCTGCGCACTGGCCGAGAACACGCTCGAGCGCTTCCTGCTGATCGTCCCCAACGATGGCGCTGTGCCCAACTTCGACCCGACGGCCATGGTCGAGGTGCCTTGCATCGTCGGTTCCAACGGCTTTGAGAAGATCTGCCAGGGCCCGATTCCGCAGTTCCAGAAGGGCCTGATGGAGCAGCAGGTTTCCGTTGAGAAGCTCGTTGTCCAGGCTTGGGTCGAGGGCAGCTACCAGAAGCTCTGGCAGGCACTCACGCTCTCCAAGACCATTCCTTCGGCGAGCGTTGCTAAGCAGATCCTGGACGAGCTCATCGAGGTCAACAAGGATTTCTGGCCCGAGCTTAAGTAAGGACTGCTGTCTCGAACTCTCACGCATCTCTGCTTCATTTGCGCCGCCGCGGTGTCCGGATTCGCCCGGATGCTGTGGCGGCGCTATACTTATACGGTTTGAAGTACCTGTACCAAAAGGAGCTGTCGTGTCCCTTTCCATCGGTATCGTGGGCCTGCCCAACGTGGGCAAGTCGACGCTGTTCACCGCGCTTACCAAAAAGACCGGCCTTGCCGCCAACTACCCGTTTGCCACGATCGACCCCAACGTGGGTATCGTCGATGTGCCCGATAGCCGCCTGCAAAAGCTCGCCGACATCGTCAACCCCGGCCGCATTGTGCCGGCTACGGTCGAGTTTGTCGACATCGCGGGCCTGGTGAAGGGTGCCAACGAGGGCGAGGGTCTGGGCAACCAGTTCTTGGCAAACATCCGCGAGACCGATGCCATCTGCGAGGTCGTGCGCTACTTTAAGGACCCCAACGTCATGCGTGAGGTGGGCCGCACGGGCGAGTTCGTCGATCCTGCCGGCGATGCCGACACCATCATGACCGAGCTCATCCTGGCCGACATGGGCACGCTCGAGAAACAGCTGCCCAAGCTCGAGAAGGAGGCCAAGCGCGACAAGGAACTCATGCCCAAGTTCGAGGTCGCTAAGCGCCTGCTTGCCTGGCTCAACGAAGGCAAGCGCGCCGCATCAATGGAGATGACCGACGAGGAGCGTGCCGCCGCCAAGGGCCTGTTCCTGCTCACCATGAAGCCCATCCTGTATGTGGCCAACGTAGACGAGGACATGCTCAACGAGGACCTGGCGCCCATCGATGGCGTCAAGCCGCTGCCGATCTGCGCCAAGATCGAGGCCGAGCTTTCCGAGCTCGATCCCGAGGACGCCGCCGACTACCTAGAAAGCCTGGGCCTGGAGCAGCCCGGCCTGGACGTGCTCGCTCAGGCTGCCTACAAGCTGCTCGGCCTGCAGTCGTTCTTTACGGCCGGCGAGATGGAGGTCAAGGCCTGGACGGTTCGTCAGGGCGCGACCGCCCCGCAGGCCGCCGGTGTCATCCACACCGACTTTGAGCGCGGCTTTATTAAGGCCGAGGTCATTGGCTATGACGACTACATCGAGCTCGGCGGCGAGCAGGGCGCCAAGGCCGCCGGCAAGCTGCGTATTGAGGGCAAGGACTATGTCATGGCCGATGGCGACGTCGTGCACTTCCGCTTTAACGTGTAAGGACGACGCGCATGTTTAAATATGGCAAAAAAGCCGGCTACATGGGCATCGCGCTGCTGGTGCTTGCAGTGCTTCCGCTGGTGGTAGCGGCGTTTGTGATTCCCAGCATTGGTCCCGAGGTGGCAACGAAGTTTAATGCCGCCGGCGAGGCGACGCGCTGGGGCAAGAGCTACGAGTTGCTGGCACTGCCGGTGCTCAACCTGCTGCTGAGCGTGGCGACGTACTTTACGGCAGGACGCCAGGCTAAAAACAATGATGATTCCGCCGCCATGGCGCGCATCGTGTGCGAGCGCTACCTGCGCAACGGTTGCATCACGGGTGTGTTCCTCAACGTGGTCAACGTTTACTTTATGTACTCGGCGATTACCGGAACGGGCTTTGGCCTTGGTTTCTAGCTTGTCCTTTTAGGCAACGAGCCTGCACATATATTCAATGGCTGCTGCGAGGCCGCCGCTCGATCGTGGTTTAAAGACCATATCGGCGGCGGCCTCGTTTTCGTATCCGGCGCCACGAAGGGCGAGTGCGATGCCGGCTTCTAGAAGGAGCGGCAGGCCGCGTTGGCTGGTTGCGATTACGGCAGCCTGATTGAGCGGGCAGCTGTGCGTTTGGCATTGGATGGCAAGTTCACCTTGCGCCGGGCAAGGGATCAGAACGGCGGCGACGCGACTTGATAGCAATGCAAATGCCGTGCGCTCATCGGGCGAAAGGCATTCTGCTTCAACGACGACGAGCTTGGGCGGTGCGCTGTTTGTGCGAAGCGTGGCTCGGTACATGCGGACCGAAGAACCCGACATAGAAAACTCCTGTGTATTCGGCAAAACGTAAACTATAGTTTACGTTTATGTTCGGCTCCATTTCAAACTCGGCTGCATGGACGAACGTGCGAAACAGATTCTTGGCAGGCGGGTCGAAGAGACACGCAGGGACCTTGGTATCTCCAAGGTCGATTTTTGTGTGGCGACAGGAATCAGCCGACCCTACCTCGACCGAATCGAAGATGGGACGGCAAATTTCACGCTCAAGGTTCTATTTAAGATCGCGCCCGCACTCGGCATGACGGTGTCAGAGCTTCTCGAGGGTATCGGATAGGGCGTTCCCCCGCTGTATTTGACGCTCTTTGGGCGGGTCCCCCAGGTTGCGATGTGCAAAATCGCGAGTATTCAGCACCAGTTTGGCCGTAGATGGTAGCTCGAGCGGCTGGCTTTGCCTTTTTGACAGTAGATAATCCACACGCTAAATAAAAATGTGGAATAATTATTTACTAGACGGCCTCTTCGCCCTAAAAGTTCGTCTAACAATCGGCCGATTCTATGTCTCCGGCGGAGAAATTGCAGAATACTCCGATTTTTGCACGGCCCGAGGGGGACCACCTGTCGTTTGAGGCTGCGATAAGTGGAACTGCCTTAGGGATTACGCCATCGGGATGCGGTCGTGGTTGACTTGGCTGTAGAACAGGCGCTGAATCTCTGCCGCATCACGTGACTGGCCGAGTGCCCACATGGTTTTGGCCACGAGCGTCTCGGTGGTCATGTCATCGCCGCGCAGAATGCCCGGATGATCGGCGTAAGCGCGGCCGACCTCATAAACGCCCAGATCGAGGCCCTCTTCGGGGACCTGCGTGGTCATAACGACGGTGCGACCCGAATCGACCCAGCGGAAAATTGCCTCCTGGAATGACTCGCCGGACTCGCCAAACTCGGGAATACCGCCAATGCCAAAGGTCTCAAGAATTACAGCATCGTAGCTATCGGCTAGGGCGTCCAGGATACCCGGGTTCACGCCGGGCGTAAGCTTAAGGACAAACACGCGCGGGTCGATGCTGTCGTAGAAACGCACCGGGTTTTCGCCCTGATGAGTGCCGTGGAGCCCGTTGCGCACGATGCGGTCGTTGCGGATGTAGGCAATGGGCGGATAGTTGACGCTAATGAACGCGTTAAAGCTCATGGTGCGCTGCTTGCGGGCGCGCGTGCCGGCAATGGCGACGCCGCCAAACACGATCGAGACGTCGTGCGAATGCTCGTCGAGCGCATAGAGCAGACTCTGGTACAGATTGAGCTTGGCATCGGTAAAGGGATTGCCCATGGGCTTTTGCGAGCCGGTGAGCACGATGGGCTTGGGGCTGTCCTGAATCAGATAGGAAAGCGCCGCCGCGGTGTAGCTCATGGTGTCGGTGCCGTGCAGGACCACAAACCCGTCGTGGTCGGCATAGCCCTCGACGATGACGTCGCGGATACGCATCCAGTCGCTCGGGCGCATATTGGTGCTGTCGATGTTCATGGGCTGCACCACGTCGAGCTCGCAGAGGTCCGAGATCTCGGGGACGCTCTGGGCGAGCTCCTCACCGGTCAGGGCGGGGGAGAGGCCGTTGCCGTCCTCGGTCGATGCGATGGTGCCGCCCGTGGCGATGAGAAGGATGCGCTTCATGCTGGTATTCCTATCGTATTTGCCGCCGCAAGGGCGGAGTCGTTCGGCAGTATTGTGGCACAGGGCGTCCAATGTTCAAACGTATTACATCATCTGTAACGTTTGGTAACACTTCAATTGCCGTCAAATAAGGGCCTAGGTCGTGCGTTTGCCGTGCGCTGATGGCTGCGAGGGGCGAGAAACCCCATATAACGTGTACACTATGAAGGCTATTTTCGTTCATTCACGCGGGTGGGCACCGGCTCCCCGCCAACAAGAGGGGGAACCATGGATCAAAAGGCTTCCGCAAAGGTCCTCGTACTCGACTTTGGTGCGCAGTACGGTCAGCTCATTGCCCGTCGCGTCCGCGACCTCAACGTGTATTCCGAGATTGTCCCCTGCGACATCTCGGCCGATGAGATTCGCGAGATGAACGCCTCTGCGCTCATCCTTTCTGGCGGTCCGGCCTCCGTGTATGCCGAGGACGCTCCGTCTATCGATCCCGCCATCTTTGACCTGGGCCTTCCCGTCCTGGGCTTCTGCTACGGCCATCAGATCACGGCCGTGACGCTCGGCGGCAAGGTCGGCCACTCCGAGGTGGGCGAGTACGGCCGCGCCACCATCACGCGCACGGCCGGCGCCAAGCTCTTTAATTCCACGCCCATGGAGCAGACCGTGTGGATGAGCCACCGCGACGCCGTTTCCGAGGTGCCCGAGGGCTTTACCGTTACCGCCAGCACTGACGTGTGCCCGGTTGCTGCCATGGAGTGCGTCGAGCGCAAGATTTTCACCACGCAGTTCCACCCCGAGGTCAAGCACTCCGAGTATGGTCAGCAGCTGCTGAGCAACTTCCTGTTTGAGATCTGCGGCCTGGAGCCCAACTGGAGTATGGACAACCTGGTCGAGACCATGACGGCCGAGTTCCGCGAGAAGGTCGGCGACGACCGCGTGATTCTGGCCCTGTCCGGTGGCGTCGACTCCTCCGTCGTGGCTGCGCTGGGCGCTCGCGCCGTGGGCAAGCAGATGACCTGCGTGTTCATCAACCACGGTCTGCTGCGCAAGGGCGAGCCCGAGCAGGTGGAGGAAGTCTTCACCAAGCAGTTCGATGTCGACTTTATCCACGTCCACGCCGAGGACCGCTATGCCGAGCTTCTGGCCGGTGTGACAGAGCCCGAGGAGAAGCGCCGCATCATCGGTACGCAGTTCTGGAAAGAGTTCTTCGCCGTGGCGCAGCAGCTCGAGACCGATGGCAAGCCGGTCAAGTACCTGGCTCAGGGTACCATCTACCCCGACATCATCGAGTCCGGCGCTCGCAAGACGGGCGGCAAGACGGCCACCATCAAGAGCCACCACAACCTGATCCCGTTCCCCGAGGGCGTGCACTTCGACCTCATTGAGCCGCTCGATCACTTCTTTAAGGACGAGGTCCGTGCGCTTGGTCTGGCGCTCGGCCTGCCGGGTCACATCGTGTTCCGCCAGCCTTTCCCGGGCCCGGGTCTGGCCATCCGCATCATCGGTGCGGTCGACAAGGAGAAGCTCGAGATCCTCAAGAACGCCGACGCTATCGTGCGCGAGGAGCTCGACGCCTACAACCAGCGTCTGTTTGAGCAGACCGGCGAGCGCAACTCCGAGCACAGCTGCTGGCAGTATTTCGCGGTCCTGCCTGACATCAAGTCCGTTGGCGTTATGGGCGACGAGCGCACCTACCAGCGCCCGATCATCCTGCGTGCCGTCGAGTCCAGCGATGCCATGACCGCCGACTGGGCCAAACTGCCTTACGATGTCCTGGCCCGCATCTCCGGCCGCATCGTTGCCGAGGTCCCCGGCGCCAACCGCGTGTGCTACGACATCACGTCCAAGCCGCCCGCGACGATTGAGTGGGAATAGGCCGACAGGGTTTTGACCTGCATTTTTGAGTGCCGCACTGTGACGCTGAGTTTTGTTTCGTACGAGAGTCACGGCAAAGCCGCCAGCGACATTGGTGAGTAAACTCAATTATCGAGCCTCCGTTCCCATGTTGGAATGGAGGCTTTTTCTTTGCCTTTTTATTCCCTTTCATCTGCGATTTCGCCATTTACTCCCCGTGTTTCAAGATGACAAGGCATGGGGCGGTATTCGGAGGAATGGGAGTAAGGATTCATTCCAGCGGCGGACGAGATGGCGACTAGCCAGGGCGATCCCTGCAACGGGTAT
The DNA here is from genome assembly GCA_900540985.1 of uncultured Collinsella sp. Lineage (GTDB taxonomy): Bacteria > Actinomycetota > Coriobacteriia > Coriobacteriales > Coriobacteriaceae > Collinsella. Next base: position 5,489 of record UQIC01000007.1, on the reverse strand, counting down.
TATTATCCGGGAAGCGTTTGATTGCGAGCCACGCCGTTGTGAGGGCCTGAGTCGTCAGGCCCCGCACAGGGGGACCGCGATGGTGGCCACCGCGCCGCCCGAGGGGCTGTTGGCGAGCGAGACGGAGCCCCCGTGGGCGCTTGCGGCCTCGGAGGCGGCGTGGAGGCCGAGCCCGTAGTGGCGGCCTCCGTCGCGCGAGGAGCGGGAGGAGTCGTCTGTGAAGAGGCGCTCGCAGCCGCGTTCGAGGGCGGCGGGAGAGAAGCCCGGTCCGTCGTCGGACACCTCGATGACGAGGTGCCCGTCCGCGACGTCGCAGGAGACCGCCACGCGCGAGCGCGCGTGCTCGGCGGCGTTGGCCACGAGGTTCGCGGCGGCCCGCGCCAGGGCGGTTCGGTCGAGCGGGGCCTCGGGCGCGCCCGCGACAGCGGGGCCCGTGGCCGCGTCGAGTGTCACGCCTCGCGCCCGGGCGATCTGGGCGGCCTCGGCGAGGACCTGCTCGCAGAGCTCGGCCGGCCGCATGGGGGCCCTCTCCGCCCCGTCGGACCCGCGCGAGGCATCGATGAGCAGGCGCACGTAGCCGTCGAGCCTTTCGACACTGCCGGCTATGTCGCGCGCGGCGGCCGCGAGGTCGGCGTCTTTCTCGTCTTCCAGCTCCTCCGCCACGAAGTCGGCGTTGGCGCGCAGCACGGTGAGCGGCGTCTTGAGGTCGTGGGCGAGCGACGCCACCTGCTCGCGTTGCCCCCGCTCCGCGGCCCAGCGGGCCTCGAGCGACTCGGCGAGGGAGGTCCGCATGGCGTCCATCGCGGCGAGGACGTCGTTCACCTCGCGCACGTTGGTGCTGCCGACCGCGAAGTCGAGCTCCCCCGCGCCGACGCGCCCCGCCGCCTCCGCGAGCGGCGCCATCTTGCGCGAGATCACGCGGCTCGCGCGGCGCGCCACGAGCGCGAGCACGAGCGCGCTTCCCGCAGCGGCGCCGACGAGCATGAGATTCTGCGGGTTGGGAAGCAGGCCGGCGAGGTCGCGCGAGACCCACTGCGGCAGGTACTCGCTGACGAGTGCGCAGGCCCCGCCGCCCTTGAGCGGGAACGCGGCGTAGGTGAGGCCCGAGCCCCCGCCCTCGATCTCCACTGTGCCCGGATTCGCGGCGAGTGCCGCACGGGCCATTTCCGTCGCGTCCTTGAGCCGCGTGCCCTCGAGGTCTGTCATCAGCACGTATCCGTCCTTATTCAGGATGAGGTAGCGGTACGCCGTCGGCACGTCCTGCTGCCCGCAGACGCCGTCGCGTGCCAGACCCTCCGCGACCTCGCGCGCATTGGCCGGCCCCCAGCTTGCCTCGTAGACGAAGCCCGCGTTGATCGCCGCGGAGAGCGCCATGAACGATGCGAGCCACGCCGTGGCGACCGCCGCGAACGCGTAGGCGAAGTAGCGCGCGATGACGAAGGAGAGCGGCATGCCCCCGCGACCTCGCGCCCCGGTCCTCAGAGCTGCCATTTGTATCCCATCCCCCAGACGGTCGCGATCGGATCGGCGCCGGCCTCGGAGAGTTTTCTCCGGGCGCGGCTGACCTGCATGGATATGGCCGCGTCGTCGGCGTCGCTCTCCCAGCCGAGCACTGCCTCGCGGATCTGCGCGCGGCTCATGACCTGCCCGGGGTGGCGGGCGAGGTACTCGCAGATGGCGTATTCGGTGGGCGTGAGCGGCACGGCCTCTCCGCCCACGGCGAGGCCGCGCGCCCCGAGGTCGATCCGCACCTCCCCGAAGGAGAGGGCGTGCGAGCGCGGCCGGCGCTCACGGCGTAGATGGGCCGCGACCTTGGCGCGCAGCTCCGCGGCCCCGAAGGGCTTGCGGACGTAGTCGTCGGCGCCCAGGCCGTAGCCGGCCACGGCGTCCTCCTCGGCCACGCGCGCGGTCAGGAAGATGATGGGCCCGTCGAAGTCCGGGCGGATCTGCCGCACGAGCTCGAAGCCGTCGAGCCCCGGCATCATGACGTCGCAGAGCACGAGGTCGAAGCGCGAGAGGTCCATCCCCGGGACCGCCGTCGGGTCCGCTGCCTTGACGACCTCATGGCCGTCGCGGCCGAGGACGCGCGCGAGCGCGTCGAGGATCGCCCGCTCATCATCCACTGCCAGTATTCTCGCCATGTTTGACCTCCTGAAACTCCCGTCGGAATTGTACTAGCGCCGCGCTCAGCGGTCCAGAGCCCTGCGCGCAGCCGCGGGCACGGGCGCCCACATGGTGATCTCAGGGTTGGGCAGCGCGCGGTCGGCGATCGAGCGTAGCGCCGACCCCCAGCCGGCGTCGAGCAGGGCATTCCCGCCCAGGACGAGTGCTGCGGAGAGGAGGGCGAGCACGGCGGCGAGCGGCTTCCTACTCATCTGCCCTCCCGTCCTCGAAGCGGCAGAACCAGGCGATAAGGACGGCGGCGGTTGCCAGGGTGAGCACGAGGCCAGCGAGCGCGGTCGTGAGGAGAGGGCCCGCCGCGCGTGCGGCGTCGATGAAGACCTCTACCCCGAGCGACCCCAGGCGCGCGGGCCAGGCGAGCGGCACCCAGCTCAGGGGTGTCGCCAGGGCACCGGTGAGCTCGCCGGTCATGAGGCCGTGCGCAAGTCCGCCCACTGAGAAGAACGCGAGGAGCATCCCCGTCGCGCCGGCGCCGATGGCGGCGTTGCGGCCGAGGCGCAGGGCCACGTCGAGCCCCAGCGCGTAGAGGGGCAGGCTGCCCAGCACGATGCCCGCCCAGGTGGCCGCAAGCGGAACGGGCCCGAGCGGCAGGCGCCCGGCGACGGCGAGCACGGCCCCGAACACGCCGAGCGCCACGGCCAGCGCGCCCGCGCCGAGCGCCGCAAGGGCGAGCAACTTCGCCGCGACGGCGCGCCCGCGCGAGGGGACCGCCGTGAGGTTGGCGAGGTGCCCGGCAGCGCGCTCCTCGTCCACTGCGAGCCCGCAGACGATGGCGGACATGAGCGGCATGAGGGCGCCGAGGAACTGGGCGTAGGCGTCCGCGCCCAGCGCCGGGTCCCATCGGGTTACGGAGAAGTACTCGCCGCAGGCAAGACCGGCTGCCAGGCCGCAGACGAGGTGCACCGCCGTGAGCGGGGAGCGCGCCAGGCGCAGGGCCTCGGAGAGCAGGGCCCGCGGGAGAGTCATGCGTGGCGTCGGGTCGGAGAGTCGTGTCACGGCCATCACCTCTCCTCGGAGCGCGCGAACCAGGCCGCGCCCGCCGCCGTGAGCGCGGTGAACGCGAGCGCGCAGACCGCAAGGCCCGCCAGTGTGAGCATGCCGTCCGCCGCGAGCGCCCCGCCGAGCGCCATGTCCGCGGCGAGTGGCTCGCCGCTCGGCAGCACGGGGATAAAGCTCGTGGGGATGACCATGCTCGCCGACGGCGGAAAGAGCTGCGGCAGCGGCATCAGCGACCAGGCGAACCCACCCACGAGCTGCGCGGCGAGCGGGCAGAAGATGCCCGCGAGCATGCCGAGCCGCGCCGTGAGGAAGAGCCCTGCGGGGATCATCCACGCCGCGGTCACCGTGTTGGCGAGCGCGCAGAGGAGCATCGTGAGCGTGCCCGCGGCCGTGAGGCCCTGCGAGGAGAACGCCGAGCCCGCGAGGTAGATGCCGAAGACCACGAGGTTCGAGAGCGTGCAAAGCGCGAGGCACCAGAGCGCCTTGGCCCACCAGGCGCGCCTAAGCGGGAAGCCCAGGCCCAGAAGCCCCCGCATCCGCGTGCGAGCGTCCGCCCGCGCGACGCACGCCACCACGAGTGAGAGAGACACGGGCAGGAAGAGCGCGTACCAGTAGTTCCACGCGCTGAAGATCTGCACGCCCCGGTAGGGCATCGCGCCGAGCAGCGGCATCGGCAGCGCCATGAGCACGGCCAGGCGAACCGGTGCCGCGTGGCGCGACTTCAGGGCCTCGGCGCGCAGGCCCGCGAGCAGGCTGCCTTTCTCGCCCGTCATGCCGTCACCTCCCCGCGCGCTCGACGCCCCTCCCGGCAGACGCTCATGAAGAGTTCCTCGAGGTCCTGCCCGGGTCGAAGCGCATCCTCGTAGGCGAGGCGCCCCCCGTAGATGATGCCGATGGTGTCCGCCATCTGCTGCACCTCGGAGAGGATGTGGCTCGAGACGATTACCGTCGTGCCCGCCGCCGCGAAGCCGCGGATCTGGTCGCGCAGCTCCTCGATGCCGATGGGGTCGAGGCCGTTGGTGGGCTCGTCGAGCACGAGCAGGCGTGGCCGGGCGATCAGCGCCAGCGCGAGCCCCAGGCGCTGCCGCATGCCCATCGAGAAGCGCCCGGCGCGCTTCTTCCCGGTGTCCGCGAGGTCCACGGCGGCGAGCACCTCATCTACGCGGCTCTCGGGAAGGCCCAGCAGCGTGGTGCGCACGCGCAGGTTCTCGCGCGCGGTGAGGTTGGGGTAGAGCGGCGCCTCCTCGATGAGGCTGCCGATTGCGTAGAGGTCCTCGCGGCGCCAGGCGTGCCCGGCAAAGAGGATCTCCCCGGCCGTCGGCCGCAGCATCCCGCAGATCATCTTGAGCGTTGTCGACTTGCCGGCGCCGTTGGGGCCGAGCAGCCCGTACACCTCGCCCTCGCGGATATGAAGGCTCACGTCGGCTACGGCGTCCTGCGCCTGGTCGCCGCTGCCGAAGCGCTTGGTGAGCCCGCGCGTCTCGAGCATGTAACCCATGGGTTCGTCCTTTCTCTTCCGGGCGCGCGGGCCGAGTCGCCGTGCCTGCGCGCCTTACCTTTCGGGTTCACCATCCATGGTGGGGCGCGTTTCTAACGAAGCTGTAACGGCCGTTGGGCTCTTTTGGCGCCAGCCCTTCTCGACCCGTACGCCGCTCATGGTATGTTTATCGCGATAACAAGGACGGAGGTGCTCGTGGCACGCAATAAGTACCCGGAGGAGGCGGTCGAGAAGATTCTCGACGTTGCCGAGCGGCTCCTCGTGGAGCGCGGCTACGAGCACACCACGATGATCTGAAGAGCAATACGCTAAATCGAAAAAGGCAAACCCTGGAGACGTGATTTTCGCCATAACGAGCAAGAATATCGAAGATGTCTGCACACCATTGGCGTAGGAAGGGGAACAGCCGGTTGCAATCAGCGGACACTCTTGCGCGTATGCGACCGAAAGCATTATCCCGAGATACCTAGCATATTTAATCAGGGCTGCCAGTGGCAGCGTGAGGGCAATCTGGGGGTGGCGGTTCTGCCCGCTGCCGTCCCGTGCTGATTCTGGCTTGCCAGGCGATTCTGCTATCCTGCGAGTTGAAAAGGTTCCATCCCGGCGACAAGAGCTCCTCTGCTCTTCCGCGAACAGCGGATAGCCGGGGTGGTCGTTTGTTAGTAGTACTTTTGAACGATAAAGTTACCGTGATAATCAAACGGATGACTGCCGTTGCCTAAGCAGTCTTGTCATATCGTTGTTGCAGTCCCCGGTGCAGTGCGCAGCTCCTGCCGAATCTTCCGAAAGCGTTCCGGGACTTCGGCAAGCT
>UQIC01000006.1 GCA_900540985.1 uncultured Collinsella sp. | reverse complement strand
ACAGGAGGCCACTTAATGTGGCCTCCGTCGTGAGCAGGACTGTAGAGCAGGAAACTTCATCAGTGCCCGCCCCACGGGAAACCGGCGGGATGGACCAGTTCAGATGGGGCTTTGATGCATGGGTGGTCTGTTGGTGGGCAAATGGGTATCATACTGTGGTTACTGCGTCGACTCTATGATGCATGTTTGTACGTTCCCGGCGGTCGGTTTGCCAGAAGCGCCCCGCCGGTTGTTCCAGACCCGTTTCGAAGAAAGGAAACCACACTAACCTATGGCAGCTAAAAAATCATCTCCCTTGAAGATCATTCCGCTCGGTGGCCTTGACGGCATCGGCAAGAACATGACGGTCTTCGAGTGCGGCGACGACATGGTGCTCGTCGACGCCGGTCTCATGTTCCCGGATGACTCCCAGCCCGGTATCGACCTGGTGCTTCCTGACTACACCTATGTCCTGGAGAACGAGGAGAAGCTCCGCGGTATCGTCGTCACCCACGGCCACGAGGACCACACCGGTTCGCTTCCGTATCTGCTGCAGGACCTCAACAATAAGGTGCCCATCTTCTCGAGCAAGCTGACGCTTGGCTTTATCGAAGGTAAGCTTTCCGAGTTCCGCATCCGCGCACCCAAGTTCCGCGAGGTCAAGGGCGGCAGCCATGTCAACCTCGGCGGCATCTCACTCGACTTCTTCTCGATGACGCACTCCATCCCCGGCGCTCTGGGCGTGTTCATTCGCACCAACCAGGGCACCGTTATGCACACGGGCGACTTTAAGCTTGACCAGACGCCCATCGATGGTGTCACGCCCGACTATGCCGCTATCAGCCGCTTTGCCAAGCAGGGCATCGACCTGCTGCTTTCCGACTCTACCAACGCCACGGTTCCCGGCTTTACCAAGTCCGAGGCCGAGGTCGGTCCCAACTTGCTGCACGCCATCAAGAACGCCCCGGGTCGCGTGTTCGTCGCGTCGTTCTCGAGTCACATTCATCGTTTGCAGCAGATCTGCGATGCTGCCCGCAAGTGCGGCCGTAAGGTCGTTGTGACCGGTCGCTCCATGCTCACTAACACCCGCGTGGCGCGCGAGCTGGGCTACCTCAACATCGACGACGCCGATATTATCGATGCCTTCGATATCGATAACCTGCCCGACGACAAGATCGTCGTCATGTGCACCGGTTCGCAGGGCGAGCCGCTGTCGGCCCTGTCCCGTATGGCCAACGGCGAGCACAAGACGCTTTCCATCCACGAGGGCGATACCGTCATCCTCTCGGCAACTCCCGTTCCCGGCAACGAGAAAGCCGTTCAGCAGGTCGTCAACAGCTTGGCCAAGCTCGGCTGCGACGTGTGGGATAAGAACCGTGCTCTTGTCCACGTCTCGGGCCACGGCAGCCAGGAGGAGCTTAAGCTCCTGATGGCCATGGCCAAGCCCACGTACTTTATGCCGGTTCACGGTGAGGCCGTGCATCTGCGCGCCCATGCTCAGCTGGCCCGCAAGATGGGCATCAAGGATGATCACATCTTTATCCTCGATAACGGCGACACGCTCGAGATGCGCGGCGGTATCGTCAAGCGCGGTACGCCCGTCGAGTCCGGCGTCGTCTACGTCGACGGCCTTCGTATCGGCGATACCGACCCCATCGTCTTGCGCGATCGTCAGAAGCTCGCCAATGACGGTATGGTTACCGCTGTTGCCATCGTCTCGCTTAAACACAAGAAGATCGAGGCCATCGAGTTCTCGGGCCGCGGCGTCTCGTTTGCCATCGACGACCAGTTCTCTGAGGATGCCTCCGCGTCTATCATGAAGACGATCGAGAAGGGCAAGTTCAGCTTTACGAGCAGCGGTTCCGATGCTATTCGTAAGGCCGTGCGCGATTCGCTCTCTAACTTTATCTGGAGCCGTACGCGCACCCGTCCGATGATCATCCCGGTCGTCATGGAGGTTTAGTTTGGCGCGTGGATCTGCACAAAACGCCAAAGGCAATAAGGCCAATAACCAACCGGCATCTGCTAAGGGTGCCGGTTCCCATCTGCGTGCCAATAAGGGCCACGAGGCGGACTTCGACGATTTTGAGCCTTTGGTTGAGCCCTCGGCCAACCGTGATATCGCCGGCGTGGTCATCGCCGTTTTGGCGATTGCGTCCTTCATTGCCGTGATTTCGCCGGCGACCGCACCTGTTACGGCTGCGGTTGCCGGTTTCTACCACCTGGGCTTTGGTCTGGGCGCCTACGTGCTGCCGATCGTCATTTTGCTGTTTGCCGCCACGCTCTTTTTAGGCGAGGACTCGCCGCTCAACGTACGCTCTGTTGCGGGCGGCGCCGTGGTCTTTATCGCCGTCGTCTCCATTCTTTCGCTGATGGTGCCGGGTACGAGTGTTTCTTGTGACCTTATGTTCACGCCGCAAAATTTGTCCGCCTCGGGTGGCTACATCGGTGCGTTTATTGCGAGTGCGCTGCAGAATGCCCTGGGTAAGCCTATCGCGATGGTAGTCCTGTTGGGCTTTGTCGTCGTGGGCTTGGTCATCATCGGCTTTTCGGTTGGCGGCGTTTTGCGCTCTGCTCGCGACCGTGCGGCCGATTTTGCCGAGCGCCGTCGTGCCGATGTCAACGCCAGCCCGTGGGGTGACGACGAAGCCCTGTCGGTGCCCGGCGTTGCCCGTCCGCACCTGAGCATTCTTCGTCAAAAGGGCTCCGATGCTGCCGTGACCACGGTCATGGGCAACGATGTGGACCCGGTTTTGGACGATGACGACGAGGACGAGAATCCGTTTGTCGACGTGTCCGAGTCGGTTGAGGCTGAGTGCGCTAAGACGACGCTGCTGCCGCGCCGCCATGCCAAGAAGGGCAAGGCTGCGCCTAAGCTCAATACAAGCGAGCCCGACCCGTCTTGGTCCGATAGCGAGATTGAGCTCACCGAGGGCGATGACGAGGATGACGAGGCTCCGATTGAGACCGCAAAGACAACTTTGCTGCCGCGCCGCCATGCAAAGCGCGACCAGGTAACCGGTCAGCTTTCGATGGAAGACGACCCCGATAAGATCGACGAGTCCGAGCCGCCGTTTGCCGTGAATCCTGTCTCGGCAGCACCTCAGATCCCCGACTTCTTGAAGCATCCCAAGGTTGCCGATGCGTCTGCCTCGAGTGCTGTCGAATCGGCTGCGGCTAGCGATGGGGGAGCGGACGGCGGCGCCGCAGATAACGAGAGCGAAGAAGAGGACGGCCTCAAGCTTCCGCCGCTCGAGATCCTGCATGCCAACCCGCAGTCGGCGTCCTCCGCGTCTTCGGACAAGGAGCTGGAACAGACTGCCGAGTCACTGCAATCCACCTTGCTTGAGTTTGGCCGCAGTGCCCGCGTGGTCGGCTGGATCGCCGGCCCCACGGTTACGACCTTTAAGCTTCAGCCCGGCGAGGGCGAGCGCGTGAGTAAGATTTCGAGCCTCGAGGACGATATCGCGCTTTCGCTCGCTGCCCAGTCGGTGCGTATCTTTGCCCCGATCCCCGGCACCTCGCTCGTGGGCATCGAGATTCCCAACCGCAAGCGCCAGAACGTCAACCTGGGCGACGTGCTGCCCTATGTGAAGGGCGGTCCGCTCGAGCTCGCCATCGGCCGCGACGCCGAGGGCACGCCGGTCGTCGCCGACCTTGCCAAGATGCCCCACCTGTTGATTGCCGGTACCACGGGTTCCGGCAAGTCGGTCATGATCAACTCCATCATCACGACCCTGCTCATGCGCGCCCTTCCCGAGGACGTTCGCCTGATCATGGTCGACCCCAAGCGCGTCGAGCTTGCGGGCTATAACGGCCTGCCGCATCTGTACGTGCCCGTAGTGACCGAGCCCAAGCAGGCCGCGAGTGCCTTGCAGTGGGCGGTGTCCGAGATGGAGCACCGCCTGAAGGTCTTCGAGCGCCTGAACGTGCGCAAGATCTCGACCTATAACGAAAAGCAGGCCGCCGGCGAGTTTGAGCATTACGATAACCCGCCGCAAAAGATGCCCTACCTGGTCATCATCATCGACGAGCTTTCTGACCTGATGATGGTTGCCGGCAAGGACGTCGAGGCGTCGATTGTGCGTATCGCCCAGCTGGGCCGTGCCGCCGGTATCCACCTTATCGTGGCGACTCAGCGTCCGAGCTCTAACGTGGTGACGGGTCTCATCAAGGCAAACATTACCAATCGTATCGCCTTCAACGTCGCAACGGGCATCGACTCCCGCGTCATCATTGACCAGATGGGTGCCGAAAAGCTCACCGGCTTGGGTGACATGCTGTTCTCTAAGGTCGACTGGGGCAAGCCCCGCCGTATCCAGGGCTGCTTTGTTTCGGATAACGAGATCAACGAAATTGTCGAGTTCGTCAAGTCGCAAAGCGAACCCGACTACCACGAGGAGATCCTGTCGGCTGTGGCACCTGCCTCCATGTCCATGGCAGGTGGCGGCGGCATCGTGCGCACCGGCGTTGCCGAGCCTCAGGACGACGATCCGCTTATCTGGGAAGCCGCTCATATTGTGGTGGAATCGCAGCTGGGCTCCACATCTGGCCTGCAACGCCGCCTGAAGGTTGGCTATGCGCGCGCCGGGCGTATTATGGACATGCTGGAAGAAAAGGGTGTCGTCGGTCCGCCCGACGGTTCCAAGCCGCGCGAGGTCCTGCTGGATGAAGAAGGCCTTGCCGCGCTGGAATCCGTCGACGCCGAGATGGCACGTGAAGATCGTGAGTTTGGAGGATTCTGATGGCTGCACGCTTTGGTGACATGCTGCTCGAGCAGCGTCGCCGAATGGGCCTTTCCATTCAGCAGGTCGCCAACACCATCAAAATCAGGCCGCAGATCATCGAGTTTTTCGAGAATGGCAATTTTGCATCGATGCCTCCGCGCGGCTATGCGCAGGGCATGATTTCGAGCTATGCGCGCTTTTTGGGCCTCAATCCGCGGGAGGTCGTCAATGCCTACTTTGACGACCTGATGGCATACGAACGCGAGACGTCGCAGCAGGGCGGTCGTTTTCAGGACGCCGCCGGCTACGTCAATTCGCGTTCCTCGGTCGATAACGGGCGCTTCCTGATGGTTCAGGGCGGTCGTTCGACCCGCTATGGACAGCGTCCTCAGCAGGCCGGTTATATCACCGAGACGGGTTCGGGCGAGGAGATTCGCTCACAGCGTGACCGGTTCCGCAGTACGCCGATGCCCGAGGACCGTGCACTTCCCGCTGCTCGCGGCGTGGCGCGTGACCCTCGTGCCGGCTACGGCGACGGCGGCTATTCCGATCGCGGTTACCGTGGTGTCTCTACGGGACGCTCTCGCGGTGGCTATGCGGATGCCGATACCACGCAGGTGACGCCGCGTCTTCGCTCTCAATCACAGCCGTATGGCCAGCGCTCTTCGGCTCCGCGTTCGGGCCAGCGTGGCTATCAAGGCCGCGGTGAACTTGCGCCCCGCTCGGGTCAGCGCAGCCTTCAGGGCCAGGGTGGCTATCGCGGCCGTTCCGATAGCAATCGTGGTCGTATGCCTCAGGGAGGCGGCCGCAACAGTTCCAGTCGTGGACGCGGCGGATCACGTACTCCTCAAAATAACGGGCTCGATCCGCGTATCGTCTACGCCGGCATCGGTGCCGTGGTGTTGCTGCTGATTGTGCTCATCGTGGTGCTTCTGCGCGGCTGCGCATCTTCGGCGCCCGAGAACACGCCCGAGACGCCCACTGCTACCAAGACGACGACCAAGAAGTCTTCTAAGAAGACCGAAACGGTCGACGAGGACGAAGACACCGATGAGGCGACGGATGAGTCGACAGATTCGGACGCTACCAAGACGACGGCCAAGAAGGAAGAGAACGAGGTCACGAAGGTCAAAGTCTCCGTTGCCAAGGGAAAGACCGCGTGGATTGAGGTCAAGGTCGACGGCAAGTCGGTCTATGGCGCTCAGGCGACTGGCCCCTTTGAGCAGGAGTACACGCCCGAGTCCTCGATCGAGATCACCACGTCCAAGCCTTCCGATGTCACCGTTACCAAGAACGGTGAAAAGGTCCGTTACGATACCAAGACCTCGGGCGTGGCGCGCGTGACGATCACCGTTCCCAAGAAGGAGACGTCTGATTCCGAGAATGGTGAAAGTTCTGATGGTACCGACACCACCGATGGTACCGATACCACCGACGGTACCGATGCCCAGTCCACGGATGGCGCCGATACCGCAACTGACGGTCAGACACCCACCGATTCTACCGACAATTCGTACGATAGCTACTAGGCCGCTCGTACGCGAAAGGAAACATCATGGCTAAAGATTCCAGCTTCGACGTCGTGTCCGAGGTCAACATGCAAGAGGTCGACAACGCCTTCCAGCAGACCACGCGCGAGATTTCCCAGCGCTATGACCTTAAGGATTCCGGCGCCACAATCGAGCTTTCGAAGGGCGACAAGCTCTTTACGATCAACGCCCCGGCCGACTTTGTCTCCAAACAGATTGTTGACGTGCTGAGCTCCAAGCTCATCAAGCGCGGCATCGACCTCAAGGCTGTCTCGTGGGATGCTCCGCAGGCGGCATCGGGTGGCACCGTGCGCGTGCTCGGCCATATCGTCGAGGGTATCGACCAGGCGACCGCCAAGAAGATCAACAAGGACATCAAGGATCAAAAGCTCAAGGTCAAGGTGACCATCGAGGCCGACAAGCTGCGTGTTTCCTCTGCTTCGAAGGACGCGTTGCAGACCGTGATTCAGTTCCTGCGCGACCAGGACTACGGCCAGCCGCTGCAGTTCACCAACTACCGCTAATATCAATCGAAAGGACCGCTCTCCAACATGGATACACCGTTGGGCTCCGTGCTCTACATCACCCTCGGGTGCGCTAAGAACGAGGTTGACACCGACCGCATGCGTTCTCTTTTGACCGCCGCGGGCTACGAGGAGGCATTCGACCCGCAGGGTGCCGATATCGCCATCGTCAATACTTGCTCGTTCCTCGCCTCCGCAACGTCCGAGAGCATCGAGACCACGCTCGAGCTCGCCAACGAGGTTCAGGACGGCGTTCGTTCTTGCCCTATCGTCATGTGCGGCTGCGTGCCGTCGCGCTATGGCGATGACCTGCCTGACGAGCTGCCCGAGGTCGCTGCCTTTGTGAAGGCCGACGAGGAAGACGGCATCGTGGCGGTCATCGATGGCGTGCTGGGTGTCGAGCGCGAGATTGCAGCCTATATCCCGCAGGTCAAACGTACCGTCGAGGGTGCTGTCGCCTACGTCAAGATTTCCGATGGCTGCAACCGCTTCTGCAGCTTCTGCATGATTCCCTACATCCGCGGCCGCTATCATTCGCGCAATGCCGAGAGCATCATCTCCGAGGTGCGCGACCTGGTTGCCGGCGGTGTGCGCGAGATCGTGCTGATCGGCCAGGACACGGGCATCTGGGGTACCGACTTTGCCGACGAGGAAGTCGCCGATGGCTCGCCGCGCAATCTGGCGCAGCTGCTGCGTGCCGTCGCCGAGGCCGTGCGCCCGCACAACGTCTGGGTCCGCGTGCTCTATCTGCAGCCCGAGGGCATGACTGACGAACTCATCGAGACGATTCGCGATACGCCCGAGGTGCTGCCCTATATCGATATCCCCGTGCAGCACTGCGACGCGCGCATTCTCAAGGCCATGCGTCGCTCCGGTTCGCGCCAGGAGCTCGAGGATCTGTTCCGCGACCTTCGCGAGCGCATCCCCGGCATCGTGATTCGTTCCACGGCCATGGTCGGCTTCCCGACCGAGACCGACGACGAGTTCCGCGATCTTATCGACTTTATGGACACCGTCGGCTTTGACTACACGAGTGTCTTTGCCTACTCGCAGGAGGAGGGCAGCCTGGCCGCTAAGATGGAGGGTCAGGTCGACGAAGAGGTCAAGCTCGAGCGCGCCCAGGAGGCCATGGACCTGGCCGAGTCGCTCGGTTTTGCCGCCACCGCCGCACATGTGGGCGAGCGCGCCCAGGTGATCGTCGACGGTATCGAGGAGACTGAGGACGGCGCCGAGCTGATTGGTCATGCCTGGTTCCAGGCGCCCGATTCCGATGGCGCGGTGCACTTGGACGCCAGCGAGGCGTCCGTGGGCGATATTCTGACTGTCGAGTTTACCGATAGCTTCTGCTATGAGCTTATCGGCCATGTTGTGGAGTAGGAGAGCGTCGTGTCAAACGAGAGCAATAAGGAACTGACGAGTGTTTGGACGCCCGCCAACATCGTGACGTGCGTTCGCATCGTCTTTATCCCGGTGTTCATGATCGTGTCGGCGCTTTCTCACACGAGTGTTGCCGGTACGGATTGGAGCACCTTCGACGGCCCGCTCGCTGCCGCTGCCTTCATTCTGTATGTGATCCTGTCGTGCACCGATAAGGTCGACGGTTATCTGGCGCGTTCGCGCAACGAGATCACCGACTTCGGTAAGTTCTTGGATCCCATCGCCGATAAGCTGCTGGTGTTCTCGGCCCTGCTGCTGTTCTTGGATTTTGGCGCAGTGACCGTGTGGTCCGTGTTCATTATCCTGTTCCGTGAGCTTCTGGTGAGCGCCCTTCGCATGGTCGCGAGTGCGGCCGGTGTGGTCGTTGCGGCCGATAAGCTCGGCAAGTACAAGACGGCAACCACGATGGTCTCCATTTGCGGTTACCTGTGCGTTTTTGCTATGGCCGGCTTGCACCTTGGCCCGGTGGCGCTAACGCTCGGCATCTACTCGGTGTCGCGCTTCCTGTACGCCGTTGCCGTTGTCCTGACCGTTATCTCGGGCGCCCAGTACTTCTGGAACTGCCGCAAGATTGTCTTTTCGGTCTAGGTCCTGGTGGGTATGACGGACTCTTTTGAGCAGATTTCCGCACATAACGAGGAGCTGGCGCGTGATATTGTCGAGCGCGCGAGCGCTCGGGGCGTGACGGTTTCGACGGCTGAGTCGCTGACGGCAGGTATGATCGCCTCGACGATTGCCGATATCCCGGGCGCCTCGGCGGTGCTGCGTGGCGGTGCGGCGACCTATTGCGATGAGATTAAGCATCGTGTTCTTGGTGTTGAGCAGGAGACGCTCGACCGCTATACAGCGGTGTCGCATCAGACCGCGCGCGAGATGGCGGTGGGTTCGCTGGAGCTGTACCAGAGCGATATTGCAGTGAGCGCAACAGGTTATGCCGGCCCCGGCGGTGGCACTGAGGACGATCCGGCGGGCACTTTCTATATTGGCTGGGCGCATCGTTCCGCCGATGGGGGCGTGCCGGTCGTGGACTCTGTGCGCTGCCACTATGAGGGTGACCGTTCGTGTGTTCGTGCCCATGCGGTCACGGAGGCATTGGGTCGCATTGCCCTGGTGCTCAACTCTATGGAATAGACGTGTTTTAAGGGGCCTTAGGGCCCCTTAATTGTGGAGATAGGGACCTCTGACAAATTTAGCGTTTGTGCTGGTTGTAGATGTATTTTTGCCTGCCTTGTTCATATTTGGTCCTTTGTGGTCAAGTATTTGGTCAGTGTTTGATCGGCGTTTGGTTGGGTTTTGGAAAGACCGCCTGCATATGATTGGCCTGAACGGTTGACCACGAACAGCCGTTCGTTTATTATCGATGCAGGTTGTTAAGAGGAGGGCTATTCATGGCCAAGAATTCAGGTCCCGTACGTACCGTTCATGCTCGCACGACGGGTAAAGAGCGCGATGAGATGATCGCCACCACCAAGGCCGAGATCGAGAAGAAATTCGGCCAGGGTTCCATCATGAGGTACGGCGACGATGGCCCCGAGCTCGAGGTCGAGGCCATTCCCACGGGCGCCCTGGCCCTCGATGCCGCGCTGGGTATCGGCGGCGTGCCGCGCGGCCGTATCGTCGAGATTTACGGTCCTGAGTCCTCCGGTAAGACGACGCTTTCGCTCGAGATCCTGGCCGAGGCCCAGGCAATGGGTGGCGTTGTGGCATTTATCGATGCCGAGCACGCGCTTGATCCCACGTATGCCGCGCGCATCGGCGTGGATATCGACGAGGTGCTCATTTCCCAGCCCGATACGGGCGAGCAGGCGCTCGAAATCGTTGACATGCTCGTGCGTTCCGGCGCCATCGATGCCATCGTCGTCGACTCCGTCGCCGCGCTGACCCCGCGTGCCGAGATCGAGGGAGAAATCGGCGATACTACGGTCGGTCTTCAGGCTCGCCTGATGAGCCAGGCGCTCCGCAAGCTCGCCGGCTCGCTGTCCAAGTCCAACACGACGTGCATCTTCATTAACCAGCTGCGTGAGAAGATCGGCGTCATGTTCGGCAACCCCGAGACTACGACGGGCGGCCGCGCCCTTAAGTTCTTCTCTTCGGTGCGTATCGACATTCGCCGTATCGACAGCATTAAGCTTAAGGACGAGGTTATCGGTAACCGCGTGCGCGCCAAGGTCGTTAAGAACAAGGTGGCAGCTCCGTTCCGTTCTGCTGAGTTCGACATCATGTACGGTACGGGCATCTCTAAGGAGGGCTCGATTCTGGACATGGCTGTCGAGTGCGGCATCTGCAAGAAGATGGGCTCCTGGTTTGCCTATGGCGAGGATAAGCTCGGCAACGGTCGCGAGGCCGCCAAGGCGTTCCTGCGCGACCACCCCGATTGCGCTGACGAGATTGAGCATAAGGTCCGCCTTGCCTGCGGACTTGAGTTTGATGACGATGCTCCTTCCGAGGTCGAGCTGACCGATCAGCCTGCGCCTGAGGAGTTTGACGAGCTTTACGCCATCGATGGTTCCGCCATGCTCGATGATGACGACGAGTAGCGGTTACGCTCATGTCGTATACGGTGACCGAGGCCACGGCCGTCTTTCCCGATAAGAAGGCGGCTTCCTCGTTCTCGAGCGGGTATGCGTCCAAAAAGCCTTGCGCACATATCGATTGTGAGCTTGAGGGCGGTTTTGAGCGGTCTATTTGGATTCCCGTGCGGGTCGCGCGGCTGTATGTCAAAAACCGCCCCGATCTTCCCTGTGATTGGGACAACTTTCGTGAGGCGGTGCAGCTCATCGAGCGTAAATGTGCACTTACCATGGTGACCGAGATGCTATCGCGCCGCGACCATGCGACGGGTGAGGTCCGTGACAAGCTGGCTCGCTACGGCTTTCACCAGCCCGCGATCGATTTCGCCGTCGAACGCGCCACCGAGTATCACTTTTTAGACGAGAACCGCTTTTGCTCGTACTTTATCGAGGAGCGCAAGCGGCGCGGTTGGGGACAGCGCAAAATCGAGACCGAGCTCAAGCGCCGTCATGTCGTGCTCGATGACATTCCCGGTTATCCCGAGGATTATTTTGCCGTCGAAGACGATTTGGCGCGTGCGTCAGCCCTGCTCGCCAAGCGGCGTGTTCCAGAGACGCGCGGATTCGAAAAACTGGTTCGGTTTTTGATGGGCAAGGGCTTCTCGTATCACATCGCCGCCGATGCCGTTAAGGCACGTCTCGATGCCGAACGCGAGGAATGTGCGGTTTAGGCGTATGCGTTTTGTGACCCTGCCGTTCACCGCGTTTTAGCCGCCGTGCCGGGGCCATTTATTTGACAGTTGTTGTGGTTCAACGTACGATAAACACTGTCATTTGCTTTGTGATATGTGCTCATCTGTGATGAGTTTGTTTATATGTTTATCTGTATCCGACCCGCATAAGCTGCGCCCATATTACTCAAATGTCGCGAGCCGTTCGTAAGGACGGTTCGCTTTGTTGTGTAACGAATCCATAAAAAGGAGTGAGCATGCCTATCATCGCAGCGCTCGTTGGCATCGTTTTGGGTGCCATCGCCGCCATTGCCTACATGCGCACCGCCAAGCAGGGTAGTCTTCACGAGGCCGACGAAAAGATCCAGTCGGCACACGCACAGGCTGAGTCCCTGATCGGTGATGCTAAGCGTCAGGCCGAGACCCTCAAAAAAGAGGCTCTGCTCGAGGCTAAAGAGGAGATCATCAAGAACAAGCAGGCCGCCGAGGCCGAGGACAAGCAGCGTAAGAGCGAGATTCGTACGCTCGAGAACCGTGTGATGCAGCGCGAGGAGTCCCTTGATCGCCGAAACGACGCTCTCGACAAGCGTGAGCACCAGCTGTCCAGCCAGGCCGGTCAGGTCGAGAAGCGCTCCCGCGAGCTCGAGGAGCTCTGCGCCAAGCAGACCTCCGAGCTCGAGCGTATCGCCGACCTGACCCGCGAGGACGCCCACAAGGAGCTCCTCGATAAGGTTCGCGGCGAGGTCACCCACGAGGCTGCCACGATCATTCGCGAGTCCGAGCAGCAGGTTCGCGCCGAGTGCCACAAGACCGCCCAGGAGATTCTGTCCCTGGCGATTCAGCGCTGCGCTGCCGACCACACAGCCGAGGTCACCGTTACCTCCGTGCACATTCCCTCTGATGACCTCAAGGGCCGTATCATCGGTCGCGAGGGTCGCAACATCCGGACCTTCGAGCAGGTTTCCGGCGTCAACCTCGTGATCGACGACACGCCTGAGACCGTCGTTCTTTCGAGCTTCGACCCGGTCCGTCGTGAGACCGCCCGTGTTGCCCTCGAGAACCTCATCGCCGACGGCCGCATTCACCCCGCCCGCATCGAGGAGATGTATCACAAGGCTGCCGACCTGGTTCAGCAGCGCGTGCGCGAGGCTGGCGAGCAGGCTGCCTTCGATACCGGCATCCACGACCTGCACCCCGAGATCGTCAAGACCCTTGGTGCCCTGCGCTACCGTACCTCGTTTGGCCAGAACGTTCTTCAGCACTCCCTCGAGGTCTCTGATCTGTGCGGCGTGATGGCTTCCGAGCTTGGATTTGACGTTGTGACCGCCAAGCGCGCCGGCCTGCTGCACGACCTGGGCAAGGCAATCGACCACGACGTTGAGGGCCCGCATGCCGTCATCGGCGCCGAGTTTGCCCGCCGTTATGGCGAGAAGCCCGTTATAGTTCATGCTATCGAGGCTCACCATGCTGATGTCGACCCTAACACGGTGCTCGATGTCCTGGTACAGGCCGCTGATGCTGTCTCTGCTTCTCGCCCCGGTGCCCGTCGCGAGTCTGCCGAGAACTACATCAAGCGTCTCGAGAAGCTCGAGGAGATCGCCAACTCCCATGAAGGCGTCGAGCGTACCTATGCCATGCAGGCTGGTCGCGAGGTCCACGTCATGGTTCAGCCGGACAAGATCTCCGATGCCCAGTCCACGGTCCTGGCTCACGATATCGCCCATCAGATCGAGGAAGAGATGGAGTATCCCGGTCAGGTGCGCGTCGTCGTGATTCGCGAGAGCCGCGCTGTCGATATCGCTAAATAACATGAGCGACGCGAACGAGCTCATCTCATTTATCGCGTCGATGTCGGGGGAGGGCAACCTTCGCGTCGAGGAGAACCTTGGCGAGGGTTATGTCCGCCTCCGCGTTTCGGAGGCCGAGCGGCGCCAGGCAAAGCACGACATTCAGCATGTCGAGGATATCGTCATCGAAATGCTCCGTAATGCTCGCGATGCTGGCGCCGACAAAGTCTATCTCGCTACGACCAAGGAAGATGGCGTCCGCACGCTTGTCTTTCTGGATAACGGTTCTGGCGTTCCGCAGGATATGCAAGAGCGAATCTTCGATGCCCGCGTTACCTCCAAGCTCGAGAGCATGAAGATGGACCGTTGGGGCGTTCACGGTCGTGGCATGGCATTGTTTTCGATCAAGCAGAACACCGACGAGGCTCGTGTGGTCACGTCCGGTGTCGATCTTGGTTCAGCCTTTAAGGTGAGCGTTGCGGCCGACCGCCTCAGTGAGCGCGCCGATCAGTCCAGCTGGCCTCAGGCCGTGAAGGACGAGGACGGACGTTATGTCTGTGCTCGCGGCCCGCATAATATTATTCGCGCTGCTTGTGAGTTTGCGCTCGAGGAGTTGCGTGGTTGCGATGTCTATCTTGGTTCTCCGTCTGAGATTGCCGCGACCCTTTATGCTCAGGCGTCCAGTCGGCTCGATACGTCGCGTCTCCTGTTCATTGATGATGAGAGCGAGCTTCCGGTTGTCGACCGTTTAGGCCTTGCCTCTGATGCCGAGGACTTTATCCGTATCTGTTCGGGTTTGGGTCTTGAGATGTCCGAGCGCACGGCCCATCGTATTTTGGCAGGGCAGATTAAGCCCGTTCGCGGTGTGACCGCGCGTCTGCTGCGCGAGCGTGATTCGTCCTCGCATGCGCCGGCTCCTGTCGATCTCGCGAAGGATCGTCGCGGGCTACGTATTGCCAAGGATGACATGGCACAGTTTTCGCGTGCTGTGGAGCGCGACTTTAATGATCTTGCCGCCCGGTACTATCTCAACCTTTGCGGCGACCCAAAGATTCGTGTTTCGCGTGATCGAATCACTGTGACTTTCGATCTTGCCAAAGAGGAATAGTGCCTTTACCGAGTCCACTCGGTACGATACAGTTATTGCAGTTAAAACGTACTTTTAAACGCAGGAGTTTCTTCATGGATTGCCTGAAGGTATCAAGCAAATCATCGCCCGCGTCCGTTGCCGGCGCCATCGCCGGCATGGTCAAGGATGGTGTGCCCGTCAACATCCAGTGTGTCGGCGCTGGTGCTGTCAACCAGGCCATTAAGGCCGTGGCTATCGCGCGCGGTTTTTTGATTCCAACCGGTTTTGATATTTCCTGCGCGCCCGTGTTCTCCGACATCCTCATTAACGGGGAGTCGCGCACGGCCATCCGCCTTTCTATCTACGTTCACCAGATCAATCGAGCTGCTATGGATAACGTCGTCATGGATGATGTTAAGCCTGTGGCATAGCTTCTGCTTGCCTCGATTCGCCTCCCTTCCATCGTTAGGACTTATGCACATGGACCAGCGTTCCGTACGCGATATTCTTGCCGGTAAAACCTACTTTATCCGCACCTTTGGCTGCCAGATGAATCAGCACGACTCCGAGCGTGTGAGCGGTCTGCTTGATTCGTATGGCTGCCTCATGGCGCTCGATCCCGCGCATGCCGATATCGTTGTCTTCATGACATGCTGTGTGCGTGAGGCCGCCGATACTCGCCTGTACGGTCAGTGCAATTCCTGCAAAAGCCTGCCGCCTTCGCCTTCGGGCAAGCGTGTGGTTGCCGTGGGCGGCTGCATTGCGCAGCGTGATGGCGAGGGCCTGCTCACCAACGTCGATAACGTCAATGTCATCTTTGGCACGCATTCTATCGCACATGTGGCCGAGCTCATTGCCGAGGCGTTCCTTGACGGCAAGCGTCATATCCGCACCAATGAGCATGAGGATACGGATGCCATGAGCATGCCGTGGCATCGCGAGACCCAGTATCACGCCTGGGTGCCCATCATGACGGGCTGCAATAATTTCTGCACCTATTGCATCGTGCCGTACGTGCGCGGTCGCGAAAAGAGCCGCCCCTTCGAGGAGATTGTCGACGAGGTGACCGGTTTGGTGCGCCAGGGCGTGCGTGAGATTACGCTGCTGGGCCAAAACGTTAACTCATATGGTCGCGATCTGTTTGGCAAGCCGCGTTTTGCCGATCTGCTGCGTGCCGTGGGCGATACGGGTGTGGAGCGCATCTTCTTTACGTCTTCGCATCCCAAGGATCTTCTCCCCGAGACCATCGACGCCATGGCCGAGACGCCTGCCGTTATGCCGCAGCTGCACCTGGCCGTCCAGTCAGGTTCGACACGGATCCTCAAAGAGATGAATCGCCGTTATACACGCGAGGACTATCTGGGCCTGGTCGATCGCATCCGCAATCGCATGCCCGATATCGCGCTCTCGACTGACATTATCGTTGGCTTCCCGGGCGAGACTGAAGAAGACTTTGAGCAGACGCTCTCGCTTGCCGAGACGGTTCGCTATGCCCAGGCCTATACCTTCATTTATTCCAAGCGCGCCGGTACCCCGGCCGCAGAGATTGACGATCCTACGCCGCATGAGGTTATTCTCGAGCGTTTCAAC
Source organism: uncultured Collinsella sp. (assembly GCA_900540985.1). GTDB lineage: Bacteria > Actinomycetota > Coriobacteriia > Coriobacteriales > Coriobacteriaceae > Collinsella. The sequence continues at coordinate 62,451 of UQIC01000006.1, read as the reverse complement.
CGCCTGGTTAAGGTTATCGAGACCACGGCACACGAGTATAACCAGGGTGAGCTTCATACTGTGGTTCCGGCGCTCATTGAGGGAACGAGTAAAAAGAACGACGCGGTCCTGCTGGGCAAGAGTCCCAAGAATCAGACCGTGCATGCGCCTATCCCCGAGGGTTACAGCATCGATCAGCTTGTTGGCAAGATCGTTGATATTGACGTTGACGTTGCCAAGACCTGGTATTTGTCCGGCTCCGTTGTGGGCGAGCCGCGCTAATGGTTTCTTTCGGGGCAGGTCTTTCCGCCGTTGCGATCGTCGGTCCGACGGCGGTTGGTAAGAGTGATGTTGCCGACCGTTTGGCCGCTCGTCTTTCGTCCGAAGTGCTGTCGTGCGATGCGATGCAAATCTATCGCGGCATGGACATCGGTACCGCAAAGATGACGCCCGATGAGTGTACGGCGCCGCTGCGTCTCGTCGACATTGTAGAGCCTGGTGTGGCATATTCTGCTGCGCTTTATCAGGCTGACGCTCGCGCGCATGTTGAGCGCTTGCTGGGCGAGGGCCGCCTACCGGTGTTTTGCGGAGGTACGGGGCTGTATCTCAAGGCCGCCCTCGATGAGATGGACTTTCCCTCGGGTGAACTTGAGGACGATCGCCGTGTGGGCTATCAGGAGCTTGCCGAGCGTATTGGCGAGGAAGAACTGCATGCCCTGCTTGCCGAGCGCGACCCAGAATCGGCTGCTGTTATTCATCCCCATAACGTGCGCCGTGTGATTCGTGCGCTCGAGATGCATGATGATGGTATCTCCTATGCACAGCAAAAAAGTCAGTTTAGCGTTCCGCGCGAGCATTATCATGCTCTATGGTTTGGTCTGACGCGTAATCGCGAGGTGCTCTACGAGCGCATTAACCTGCGTGTCGATCTGATGTTTGAACAGGGTCTTGTTGATGAGGTTCGCGGTCTTATGGACCAGGGGCTGGGAGATGCCCTGACTTCGATGCAGGCAATTGGCTATAAAGAGATCATTGATGCTTTCAATGGCGTGATTTCTATGGATGAGGCTCGCGAACTCATTAAAATGCGTTCGCGTCGTTATGCCAAGCGTCAGCTTTCGTGGTTTAAGCGCGATGACCGTATCGTGTGGTTCGATATGGACGAGTTTACGATCGATGAGGTCGTTGAGGACATCCTGCATCGTATTGAGGCTGCCTAATGGCCCGTTTCCCCCTTGTTCCCACGGCACCCGAGCCCGAGCGTGCCATATTAGTTGGTGTTGAGTGGCGCGACAATGCGTGGCCGCTCGATCGTTCGCTTGACGAGCTTGAGCGCCTGGCCCATACGGCTGGCGCCCAGTGTGTGGCGCGTTTGTCACAGCGTCTGGTTAAGCCGTATCCAAAATCGTTTATCGGTTCCGGTAAGGTTGAAGAGCTGTGCGGCCTGGTACATCGTATGGATGCCGATGTCGTTATTTTTGACGACGACCTGACGCCCTCGCAGCAATCCTATTTGGAGAAAGCCGTGGGCGAGCCGGTAAAGATTATCGATCGTACGGCACTGATCTTGGATATCTTTGGCCTTCATGCTCAGACGCGTGAGGGGCGCCTACAGGTACAGCTGGCACAGCTTCAATATCTGTTGCCCCGTCTGCGTGGCATGTGGAGTCATCTCGCCAAGGAACAGACGCGCGGCGGCATCGGTTCGCGCTTTGGCCAGGGTGAAAGCCAGCTCGAGGTTGACCGTCGCTTGATTCGCAATAAGATTGCCGCGCTTCGTCGTGAGCTCAAGCAGGTTGAACAGCGTCGCGATGTCCAGTCCAAGAGCCGCATTGAGTCACCGGCGTTTCGCGTCGCGTTAGCCGGTTATACCAATGCCGGTAAATCGACGTTGCTCAATCGCCTGACCGGCTCTACGGTACTTTCGCAGGACAAGCTGTTTGCTACGCTCGACCCGACGACGCGTTCGTATCGCCTGCCCGGCGGTCGCGGCATGACGATTACCGATACCGTTGGCTTTATTCAAAAGCTACCGCATGGTCTCGTTGATGCTTTTAAGTCCACGCTGTCTGAGGTTCTTGGTGCCGATCTGATCCTTAAAGTTGTGGATGCCTCTGACGAGGACTACGAGCGCCAGCTCGAGGCAGTCGATCGCGTTCTTGACGAGATCGGTGCCGGCGAGCGTTTGACGCTTACGGTGTTCAATAAAATCGATCTTCTCGATAGCGTTGATCGATTGAGTTTCCGTCGTCGCTATCCCGAGGCCGTGCTGTTCTCGGCCCAGACGGGCGAGGGACTCGACGATCTCGTCGACCGTATTGCTCGTGAGGCGGCTGCCACCGATGTGTTGCTCTCCGCTGATATCCCGTATCGCGAGGGCGCCCTCATCACGCTGGTGCATGAACAGGGAACCCTTTTGCACGAGGAATATCTTGAGGGCGGCGTTCGTATTGTTGCGAAGCTGCCGGCTCGTATCGCGCCGCGGCTCAAGCGTTATCGCACCGAGTAGAAGAGCTCCAAAATGCCCAGAATGATGGGCTGATGCAGCAGATAAAAGGGGAGTGTATGACGTCCAAGGCTGGCGAGCGCCGGGACGGGATTGGCGTAGGCCCAGCTTGGGGCGGTCTTATCGATTCCCTGCGCTATATGTGCGGCGAAGTATCCTGCAAGATACATAAAGATAAACGGGATGATGGGGTAGTAATCACCTGAGACAAACCCAGGGCTCGGAAATCCTAGCCATGCCAGGTATGGGACAGGGTAGGTCGTTTTGGGGATGCTCCAGGTGAGGGCAAACAACACAAGGCATAGGGACATGCCCCATCTCGCCGATATCTTCTTAAGGGCGGGATCGGTCAACGCCACAATGCCGGTACATGCGGCCATGCAGTAGATGATGCCAAAATTAACAGAATCGTCAACTGAGACAAGTGTTGTTGCCAACCAGACGACGAGTGCTGCTAAGGCGTATTTGGCGGCACGTTTGATATTGTTGCGCGAAAGGGTGCACATCCAACCCGCGATAAATAAAAATATCCAGCTGATGCTGGCGCGCCAGATGTCTTGAAAGACGGTCTGAGTAAACCAGGGCATATCCCAGCCGTACAGGTAGGCGAGATCGTAGCAAGCGTGAAAACCTGCCATTGAAATCATCGTAAACCCGCGGACGGTATCAAAGATGGTGATGCGTTTTTGCATTACGAGAACCGGCGCATCAAGCCGACGACTTTGCCCAGGATAACGGGATTTGTTGCATAGATAGGCTCCATGGTGTCATTCTCAGGCTGCAGGCGTACGCGTCCCTGCTCCTTGTAGAACGTCTTGACGGTCGCTGAACCATCAATCATGGCCACGACAATTTCGCCGTTCATGGCACTCTTTTGTTCACGGACGATGATGTAATCGCCATTGAAGATGCCGACATTGATCATTGAGCTCCCATGCACCTCAAGGATAAAGGAACCCTGATCAGTGGCGATTTCGGTCGGGATAGTAAAAGTGTCTTCGATATTCTGTTCGGCCAGAATGGGGATCCCAGCCGCGACTCGACCAACGAGCGGTAGCGAGACCGTCCCGCGAGGTGCGGTGGGCTCGTCAGATTTAGAAATTGAGACAGAGGAACCGTCCTCGTTAAAGAGTTCCAGGGCGCGCGGTTTGGTGGCATCGCGCTTGAGTAGCCCGCGCGCCTCCAGGGCAGATAGATGGGCATGCACGGTGCTGGGGGAGGAAAGGCCCACGGCAGAAGCCATCTCGCGCACGCTGGGCGGATAACCCTTCTCCTGCTGATATTCCTTGATGAAGTCGTAAATTTGCTGCTGACGCTTGGTAATTTTGCGAGCCATCAGGGCATCCTCTCTACCAATGTCAAACAAATGTTCGAATTTTGCTTGACAGGAACAACTGTTCGAAGATAATAATAACCGAACATTCGTTCTCGCGCTAGACATTTTTGTCCGCGCGGCTTGATAAAACTGTTCTCAGCAAAACACGCGAGAGGAGAACATGATGAACGCAACGAATATGATCCAGGGAAACCTCGCCCTTAAGCTCGAGACGCCTGCGGAACCCACTTTTACGGTTGTTCAGGGTGGCCGCTCCGGCTTTCAGCCTTTGACCGTAAAGCCTGCTCGCAATCAGCAGGCTGTAGTCGCGCCGGCCCGCGTTGCCCTGAAGGTTCCGACGATTGTCGCCGTTGCCGTTGCGCTTACGCTCTTCTTTGTCCTCGCTACATCGGTCTTTAGCGCTCGTCACGCCGCGTATGCCGAGTCCGTTTCCAATGTTACCTACGAGACCATTCGCGTTCAGCCTGGCGATTCTCTTTGGTCGCTTGCCGAGGAATATCCAATCGAAGGCCTTTCCACGCAAGAGACTTCCGACATGATCCGTAACGTCAATCATCTGGAGCATGGTTCGCTCGCCGCCGGTGCGCATCTTAAGGTTCCTGCTCGTTCGTAATCATTATCGCGCTGCGCATGGTACCCTTGTTATCGTTTAAGAGGAGGTACCATGCGCTGTCCTAAATGCGGCAAGGCACATACCCGCGTCGTTGATTCCCGTATGCAGGAGTCAAATAACACCATTAAGCGCCGTCGCGAATGTTGCTCGTGTAACTACCGCTTTACAACGTTCGAGCGATGCGAAGACCCAATTGAGGTCATTAAGTCGGACGGAACTAAGCAGCGGTTCGATCGCAATAAGCTGCTCGTCGGCTTGATGCGCGCCACCATCAAGCGTGATATCGACACTAAGAAGCTCAATGAGATTATCGACGACATCGAGGTCGAGCTGCGCTCTCGCACGCTGACGGCCGTCACGTCGCATGAGTTGGGTGACATGGTGCTCAAACGCTTGGCCAAGATCGACAAGGTGGCGTACATCCGCTTTGCCTCGGTCTACCGCGATTTCAAAGACGTCGATGAGTTTCTGCAAGAGCTCGACAAGCTAAGGTGATTCCATGTCCAACATTACCCTCAACATAAAGCGTCTCGATCCCACCGTCGAGCTTCCCAAATACGCCCATCCCACCGATGCCGGCTTGGATCTGCGCTCCAACGAGGACTGCGTCCTGAAGCCTTTCGAACGTCGTCTGGTCTCTACTGGGCTGGCTATCGCCCTGCCCGATGGCTACGCCGGCTTCGTCCAGCCCCGCAGCGGTCTCGCCATCAAGCAGGGCCTGTCTATAGTCAACACGCCGGGCCTCATCGACGCCCACTACCGAGGAGAACTCAAGGTTATCCTCATCAACCTGGATCCCTCCAACAACATCAAAATCAACAAAGGCGACCGCATAGCCCAACTCGTCATCCAAGAAGTCCCCACGGTCAACCTCATAGAAGTAGAAGAACTAGACGAAACCGATCGAGGCAACGGAGGCTTCGGCTCCAGCGGCGTCGCCTAGGGCGCTCGTATCCCTCCCACCCGGGGCTTACCTATATCATTCCATGCTCAAACATTCTCGCGTCGCTTCGCTCGCTGCGAAACTGCGCGTGGAACGATATAGGTAAGCCCCGGGCGGGCGGCTACTCGCTTGAAACAATATTTACTTTTCTAGTAAGCCGATGCGACAAAGGGGCTGTCCCTTTGTCGCATCGGCTTACTGTATTTATATTTTCCTGTTTTACCTTTGCAGGTTCTAATGGAGGGGATACCGAAGTAGCTGCTAGTAAGTAAACGCAGCCGCTCTGTCGGAGCCGCCCTTATATCGTTCCACGCGCAGTTTCGCAGCGAAGCGAGAATGTTTGAGCATGGAATGATATAAGAGCGGCTCCGACAGAGCGGCGGACATTCGACTAGCGGATATGAGCGGGTTTTCCGCCCCAGTAGAAGCGGCAGAAGGCTCGTTTGCGCTTTTGGGGTTTGCCTACGAGCTCCATGGTTGCGATGGCTATGTCTTCGGCTGCGCGTGGACGGCGCAGGACTTCGCCGTTGATGAGTAGCGCTTTGAGCGACTCAGGGTGGTCGTGCAGGTGACGAAGCGTCACGATGAGTTCTCGTGCGGTGGTGACATGCATGCTGGCGCCCATGCCGGTGAGCATCGTGGTGTTGGCCTTTTCCTGACCGTATGATTTGCCCAGCAGGATCATCGGCAGATGTGCGCATAGGCACTCGGTGACCGTGAGTCCGCCCGATTTGAGGATTGCCAGGTCGCAGCCGTGCATGAGGGCCGCCATGTCGTCCACGTAGTCCAGAACCGTGACGTTGTCGAGCTTCATGGCGTCGAAGAGCGTCTTGAGTCGGGCGGCGTATTCCTTATCCTTGCCCGGTAAAAAGACAAAGTGCATGTCTTCAAAGCTGCGTAAGAAGGGGAGCGTGTGGTCCATCGCGGCACGGAAACGCACGTATGGTTGGGGCAAACTGGCGCCGGCCATCACCAATACGACGGTTTTGTCTATGGGGAGATTGAACTTGCTGAGCTCATCTTCGCGTTTGTAATCTGAATCGAAACCGGCTCGGATGGGGATGCCCGTTATGCGGATCTTTGACTCGGGAACCTTGCGCGGGCGCAGCGTTTCGGCCATAAACTCGTTGGCTACACAGAATAGGTCGGTGTCCTTGTGGGGCCAAAAGCCTTCGACTTCGTAGTCGGTCGGTACGCAGATGACCGGATAATCGATACCCGTAATTACGCGGGCGCCCACGGCGACATTGGCTGCTGTGATGTGCGTTGCGACCACGGCTATAGGCCTGCGACGACGAATATATTCGTTGAAGGCGGGGAACATAATTCGCGACCATGCCGTGCCGCCACCCCAGAGAAGATGTCCCGTAAGCGTATATCGCCAGGTCAGGTCGTAAATGGGGCGTGTGGCTCCCGTAAAAGAAGCCGCGGTCTTATTGCCGTCGAATTTAATACGTCCAAAATCAAGGATATCGAGCACTTCAATTTCAATATTCTCAGGGATTCCCTTGGTGCCGCGGATAAGGTCAAATGCTTGTGCAATCGCGTTGGCGGCGGCTTTGTGGCCCGATCCAACCGATGCGTGCACAATGGTTACCAGGGGTTTTTGTGTAGGTGAAACGGTCATTTGCTCCGGTTGGGGAGTGGCTTGCATGGGCAGGGGAGCGCTATTGCTCGTCTGCGTTTGATCCATCGATAACTCCCCTTCAGCTTTGTTACGCGATTTATCATTGTAGTGCATGAGTGTCATGTTCACGTAAATTTGGGTATGAGCGCAAAGAACGACAACGTTTCGACGAGAGGATTCTTCATGACTACCGATCAGCCGATTGATGTTGCGATTATCGGTGGAGGCCCCGCGGGCTATGCTGCCGCCATTTACGCTGCGCGTGCCAACCTGACGACGACCGTGATTGAGCAGGGCATGTCGGGTGGACAGATCGCCACGACCAATGAAGTCGAGAACTATCCGGGCATTCCGCTCTTGAGTGGCGCCGAACTCGGCGAGCGTTTTCAGCAACATGCAGAGGGGCTGGGAGCGCAGGTTACATGGAGCATGGTTACGGGTATCGATTACGATGCCGATGCAGCGCTGTTTACGGTGCATCACGATATGGGCGATACGCTTGCCTCGAGCGTTATCGCTTGCATGGGTGCCACGCCGCGTTCGGCAGGTTTCGCTGGCGAGGATACCTATCGCGGTCGTGGCGTTTCATATTGCGCAACATGTGACGGCATGTTCTTCCGCGGCAAACAGGTCTTTGTAATCGGTGGTGGCAATTCGGCATGCGAAGAGGCACTGTTCCTGTCAGACATTGCCAGCAGCGTGACCATCGTCCTGCGTCGCGATCAGTTCCGTGCGCCTGATGGTGTTGTTCAGAAAGTACTCGAAAAGGACAATATTACAGTTAGGTACCAAACTAGTATTGTTGAACTTTCTGGTGAAGCGATGCCAACGACGATCGCCTTTAAGGACAATGCATCCGGGGAAATTCATTCTGAGTCATTTGAGCCTGGCTCGTTTGGCATTTTTGTCTTTGCCGGCACGCAACCCCATACCGAGCTTGTTGAGCATTTAGTCAATCTGGCGCCTGATGGCGGCATTCTGACTGATGAATCCATGGCGACCCGCACGCCAGGTCTATTTGCTGCTGGCGATATCCGTTCCAAGCGCTTACGTCAGGTTGCGACCGCGGTTTCTGACGGAGCCATAGCAGCAACGAGCGCATACGCGTTTCTCCGCAGATAAGTACGATAATATATCTTATGTAAGGTTGCTATCTTTAAAACAAAGTGGTTGGACGGTGCATCAATGTGCTGTCCAACCACTTTTACTTTCCTGCTATATAGTATGCAAAACTAGATAACCTAGAATACAATATAGCTAATGAACGGAGGATCCTTATGAACCACGCCAAACGCGTTATCCCGATGTCCGATTCGTCGGTCAGCATTAAGCCTGAGGATATTCAGCCCACTGTGCTGCCCGATGCATTTATTCAGTCCGATATCGTGCGCAAACTCAATACGTTGAGTCTGCCGCGCTATGACCAGTTGCCCAATGTGACGCTCTACCGCGACCAGGTCATTGAGTATGTTGCGCTGTGGATGGAGCCGCTGTCTATTTGCGTTGAGCAGCCTATCATTACGCCATCGATGATCAATAACTACGTGAAGGTCGGTCTGGTGCCTGCTCCGGTCAAAAAGCAATATGGCCGCGAGCAGATTGCCCGCCTGATCGCTATCTGCATCTTTAAGCAGGTGCTACCTATTGCTGCGGTGCAGGCACTCTTTAATATTCAGCGTTTAAGCTACGATGCCCCGACGGCCTTTGATTATGTGGTCGATCAGCTCGAGGCATCGATTCGTTCGGCGTTTTCTGTCGAGCAGACGCCGGTTCCCGATACGGCGCATCAGGTAACGCGTGAGTCGCTGCTTGTGCGCAGTGCCGTATCGTCCTTTGTTTCGAAGGCGTACCTGATGAGCTATCTCAAGTTCAACGGGTTTAATAGCTAGCCGACGTATAAAACGGGCGGGACAAAGAGTCATCTGTCGCTTTGTCCCGCCCGTATTTTTTTTGCTTGGTTTGACTTTATTGGCCCGAAGCTACGCCCATGCCGTAGCCGATGATGAGGCCGTGCATCTCGGCGTAATAGGAATCCAGGCCATTGCAGGGCATGATGATGGTCTTGGAGCCGGGCCAATGCTCGACTATGCGGTCAGTAAGCGCCTGGGCTCCAGCTTCGTTCTCAACGTGATCGATGATGACCTCACCGCCTGTAAAGCCCTCGGCTTCCATAGTGTCGATGATCTTGTTGTGCATTTTCTTTTCGCCACGCGTGTGCCCCACGAGTTCGATTTTACCGGCCTCACTCGCCGTGCCCAAAATGCGGATATTGAGCTTGTTGGCAATGACGCCGGCTGCCTTAGGGATACGTCCGGCTTTGGCGAGGTTTTCGTAATTGCACAAGCTGAAGAGGATTTTGCTGTTCTGCTCAAGGCTATCGAAGTATGCGCAAGCGTCCTCGAATGCGACATCCGGATTGCTTGCAAGATAGCGGTCAAACAGCAAGAAAATGAGGTCCATTTTGCCGCCAGCTGCGCGTGAATTGACTAGATGAATCTGTCGGTCGGGCTCATCGGCAAGAACCATATCGCGAGCCGTGGCTGCCGCGTTGTAGCTGCCCGACACGCCCTCAGAGATCGGCATGCAGATGGTCTTGTCTGCCAATTTGAAGAGCTCGGCCCACTCCCCTACGCTGGGACAAGCGCTGGAAGAAGAGTTCGTCTCCGCCTGAACAGCGCAGTTGAGCTCATGCACATCGAGCGAAAGGTCATCGACGAATTCACGCTCCCCCACTCGAATTTTGAGGGGCGCAAATGCAAAGGTGGTATGGGGCGCGGTCGGTTGCCAATCGCGGAGGTTACAGCTTGAATCGGAGATAAGTGCCCAGCTCATAGAGGGTCCTTTCTAATTGTTCCCATTCAATTATAGCCATCTTGCAAATTGAATGTACGGCTATCTAGTTTTGAATACTAGATAGCCGTACAAGATTAGAGAAAAAAGAATGGACCTCGCGACTTAAAGCCACGAGGTCCACATTCACACGCTGTGTAAGATGACTTAATAGCGCACGAAGATGTAGTTATTGTTCATGCCGGCGGCAACGGAGCTGATGATGACACCCGTGTTGTAGTCGGAAGCATGAATCATCTGACCACCACCGATGTAAATGCCGGTGTGGTACGAGTTGACCACAACGTCACCGGGCTGCGGATCGGACACACGCGTCCAGCCCATAAAGGTACCCGTGGTGCCCAGACGGCAATAGCGACCAGTGAGGCAATAGCTAACAAAACCAGAGCAGTCGAAGCTGTTCGGGCCAATTCCGCCCCAGGAATAAGCGCAACCAAGCTTACTGTATGCACGCGAGACAACAGAACCGCCATCAACAGACTGGCTCGGAGCAGAAGGCGTCGGAGCCGGAGCGGGCGTGGAAGGCTGCGGCGTCGGAGCAGGTGCCGGCGTAGGAGCCGGAGTGTTGCCGCCCTGGTTGTTGTTATTGCTGGTCTGGCCACCATTGTTGGTGTTCTCGGTCGTACCGGCAGTCTCGTTGCTCACCGTGGCCTTCTCGGCGGTGCTGGCGTTGATGCCGGCCTGCAGCGCGGCGTTGGCCTCGGCCTCGGCGGCAAGTTCGGCCTGCAGCTGTGAATCCAGGGAGTTTACGACGTTCTGGGCTTCAGCCTGCTGAGCGTTAAGCTCGTCGACCTTCTTTTGCGTGGCGGCGACGTTCTTCTCCTGCTCGGTCTGCTTATCGGTGAGCTGCTGCTTAAGCTCCTTGACCTCTTGAATGGTCTGAGCCTGCTTGTCGGAAACTTTGCCGTAGTAGAACAGACGGTTGAGCATATCGCTCAGGTCATCGACACCCGTCAGAACCTGAAGCAGGCTCAGACCACCGGTTTTGTACTCGCCGGCGACATAGGTTGAGAGCTTGGCCTGACCATCGGCGATCTCCTGCTGCTTTTGCGTGATCTCGCCAGCAGTCTGATCGAGTGCCTGCGTCTGCGTGGCGAGCTCATCGTAAATCTGCTGGGTTTGGGTACCGATCTGCTCGAGCTTAGTACGAGCAGCGGCAAGGTCGGATGCGGTATCGGCGTAGGCAGGAGCCGCGAGGCCCAAGCCCAAAACACAAGCGAGGGTTGCCGTAGCAGCGCAGCGTGCCATGTTTTTGTGCGTGTTTGCTGTGCGCATGTAGCTTCCTTTCCAGTAACTAAGGGTAACGGCTAGTCCACCGTCACCAGGCTAAAGAGTTCCACATCGTCATCAGACGGCGTGAGCTTCTCGCGCGGGTTGAGAAACGCAAGCTCAAGGATACAACCGTAACCGATAAGCTTTGCGCCCATATCTCGCACCAGTTTACCTGTTGCCTCGACGGTTCCGCCCGTCGCGACCAAGTCGTCCAGAATCAACACGGTATCTTTAGAGCTGATAGCGTCGGCATGGATCTCAATTGAATCGGTGCCGTACTCGAGCTCGTAGCTCTGGCTTACGGTCTCGCGCGGCAGCTTGCCCGGTTTACGTGCGGGAACAAAGCCAGCGCCAAGGGCTACAGCCACCGGTACGCCAACCATAAAGCCGCGAGCCTCGGGACCCACGACCTTGGTGATTCCCATGCCGGCAAAGTGCTCGGCGAGGGCATCGGTCATGGCTTTGAGCGCCTCGGGATTGCCAAAGAGCGGCGTGATGTCTTTAAAGATGACTCCGGGCTCGGGATAGTCGGGGATGTCGACGATTTGAGATTCGAAGTCGTACATTACATGACCTTTCAATGGGTTGCCGAAATTTCGGCAGCGGTTATTTGCCCGCGGTGGCGGTGCCGGATTGCGAAGGGGCGACGACCTTGAGCGGCTTAACGAGAGAATCCTCGTGCGAAGCCGGTGCGGCTGTCTCTTCATTTTTGGCCTTGGTGGACTCGGAGCGAGTAATTTCCTCATCGAGTGCATCGATGTCGGCGTCCTCGACCACGGCGTTGAGCGACTCAAAAACGCGGTTCTTGAGCAGCGCAGTGTGCACACCTTCCGTCAGGTCGTGAAGCTTCTTAAACGCACGCTCGAGCTTGGCGTCGCGCTCGTCATCGGAGGTATCCATTCCGAGCATGCTCACGAGCACCTGCTCAAACATCGAGGACTCGCGGTTGGCGGAAGACACGTACTGACGCAGGTTGCGCGGCTCGATATGGAAGCGTGACAGCTCGGAGCAGTAGCGGATGATCGGGAAATCGCGACCATCGACAAGCTCGCGATTCTGCGGACTCTTGATGATGCGAATGAGGTCGTTCTCGGCGAGTGAGCGGATAAACGAAATCTCGACGCCCAGCATATCGGGAATGGTCTCGATGGGATGCAGCTTTTGCTTAGTCTCCTTGGGCTCCGTCTTGAGCGGAACATCGGACAGCAAGCCCACCTCGTAAGCGAGCGTTGACAGGTCCGTGGCGTTTTCCAAGCGCTGCTTAATCACGTTGAGCGGCATGTAGCGGGTCTTCTGCAAGTGCAGGATGACCTCCAGGCGATCAACGTCCTCCTTGGAGTACTGACGGTATCCCTTAGGCGTACGATGAGGGGTAATGAGCCCCTCATCCTCTAGAAATCTAATTTTTGAGTTCGAAAGATCGGGGTATGCGCCTCGAAGTAGGTTGACGACTTGGCCGATACTCAGATAGTTGCGTTCGGCCATGCCCTACTCACCGGTTTCGATGCGCTCCGGCGTGCTCTCGTGGTAGATGAGCGTAAACGTACCGATCTGGACGGAAGAACCGTCGTGCAGCGGGGCTGCATTGACGATGGCACCGTCGACCCAGGTGCCATTGAGCGAGCCCAAGTCCTCGATGCGAGCGCCGAGGCCCTCGCGAATAATGCGCGCGTGGCTGCGCGAAACGGTCATGTCATTGAGGAAGATGCCGTTCGCGGGATCGCGGCCGATGGTGGTCACGTCATCCTCGAGCTCAAAGGCGGCACCAGTCTGCGGACCCTTGACGATGGACAGAACGGGGGCGGTGATGCGCACGTTGGCCATGAGGTCGGGAACGGTGACGTCGCTTGAAGGCACGCGGAATACGCAGGTAGCGTCAGCAGTCTTATCATTCTGAGGCATATTGTTAACCATGTTGTCCATGACAACCCCTAACTTATCGCGGACGTGCCGCAAATAATGAACCGTACGTAATCATACCCCAACGAATCAGTCTTCGATTTCAGGGTTCAGAAAGTCGATGTCCTCGTCTTCGGGATGCATGAGAGCCTGTTTAATGGCCGCTCCGCCCTTAATGGAGTAGATGACAGCCGTGAGCATGGAGAAGATCACGCCGCCGTACACAAAGAAGATGCCGAGGGGCACCGAGCTTCCGTTGAGGCCTGGGAAGGCCGTAAGGGTTGAAGGCAAAAGATGCAGGCCGTCAATAACGGGGAACCCGAGTAGCATGAGCGAGAAGCCGGTCATGAGCAGCGCTGTGGCAATCTTTCCGGGGAAGACGACATCGATGGGGCGACGGTGATAATGGCGCACGATAAGCGTGCCGATGCCCAAATAGATGTCGCGGCCAATAATGAGCACGCAGACCCAGATGGGCAGCTCTCCGCGAACCACCAGTCCCAGCACGCCGGTGAACAGCAGCGCACGGTCACAAATGGGATCCATGACCTTGCCGAGCCACGAGACCGTCTTAGTCATGCGGGCGATCTGACCGTCCATCCAGTCGGTGGAGGCGGCAACGGCGTAGATAACGATGGCGATGACGCGGTTGTTATCCGTCACAAACAGGTACAGAAATACCAGGGTGAGGACCAGGCGCGTAAAGGTGATGAAATTGGAGATCGTAAAGATCTTATTCGACGGGTAATCGGAAGTGCCGATAAGCTCCTTTTTGATCTTCTTTTTGATGCCCACAGGACTCCCCCGCTGGTTAACGACAAAACTTTCGATACTATACCCGTTCCGGCGATGTCTATCCAGCGTAAGCATAGAGAGTCCAGACATGTGGAAGGTGCTTTTAGGCGACGGGGATTTCGCATTCGTGTACATCCGCCTCCAAACATGTCGAAAAATGTCGATTTTGGTGGCTGATGTACACGTTTTGATTCGGTGATCACATCGAGCGGGAACGTTGTTGCTTTAAGCAAAATAATCATGGTGATTAAAAACAAAAAAGGTCAGGCACTAGGTGCCTGACCTGCAAACTTCTGGTCGGGATGACTGGATTCGAACCAGCGACCCCTTGACCCCCAGCGGGGTCAGAATGACCCTGACCTGTGCTTATTTTGTTAAAACACGCTCAAATAGCGCAAGTAGCGCATTTCCGCATAAATAAATTTTACCAGCTCAGCGCGGTCTGTCCAGATAGCATATTATCGGCTTTGAGGAGCGCGGTGCAGCCGGTGATTTAATCAACGGGGGTAGGAGCCCCGAATCGTCGCCGTTCCGGGTTCCCACAGGTGGGCCCGCCTGTTTCTAATCAGCTGCGGATTTAGGAGCAGACATGCAAAACGAGAAATGCAGCAATAAAACCTTACGCGTATGCGGAGCCGGCGGCGTGAGGAAGAACAAAGGCAAATGGCAGGCCGTCGTGACGGTGGCCGACGAGATGACCGGGAAGAAGGTCCAGAGGACCAAGAACACCGGCGTGCCCTGCCTGAAGCAGAGCACGCGGGGAAAGGCGGCGGCGATGCGCGTCCTCGCGGAATTCAGGTCGGAGGTCGAGCTGGAGCTCGCCGAGGTCGAGAAGACGAGGACCGCTGTCGGCACCGGGCTTCCCGCCGAACAGCGGGACGACTACGCCGCGCTGCCGCTCTCCGAGGCGCTCGAGAAGTTCATCGACTTCTGCCTGGAGATGAACAGGATCACCCCGACGACCCGCGACGACTACCACTACAGCGCCCTGCACATCGAGCGCGACGAGCTCGGCCTCGTCCCCGTCAACGAGGTGACGACCGACGACGTCAACGCGTGGTCGAGGCGCAGGATCGCTCTGGGCACGGCGCCCGACACGCTCAACAAGTCCTTCAAGCTCGGCAAGCGGCTCTACGCCGTCCTGCTGAAGAGGAGCAACGACACGATCGGGAGGAACCCGTTCGACGGCGCCCTCGCGCCCAGGGTCATCGCCAGGCCCAGGAACGCGCTGCGCTCCGACCTCGTGCCGAAGCTCAACTCGGTGACCTCGATGATGCCGGACTCGACCTTCAGGAGGGCGGTCGTGCTTGCCCTGCACACCGGGATGCGCATCGGCGAGGTCTGCGGCCTGCGCTGGTGCGATGTCGACTTCGAGTCGGGGCTCATCACGGTCAGGCACTCCGTGGCCTACGTCAAGGAAAGGGGCTCCTTCATCAAGGACACCAAGAACCACGACCTGAGGACGATCCCCATCGACCCGGTGGGCCTACTCCCCTTCCTGAAGGAGATCCACGAGATCGATTCGCAGAGGCTCCGGGAGGCGTCGACCCTCGGCCTGCGCGACCTCGCGGACAGCTACGTCGTGTCGCGGCCGGACGGCTCCTTCGCCACCACCAGCTACATCCGCAGGGCGTTCAAGACGTTCTCGGAGACCAACGGCCTCATGCTCACCAACGACGAGCTGATCACGTTCCACGGCCTGCGCCACACCTTCGCGACGCAGTGGATCCGCCACGGCGGCGACATCAAGGCGCTGCAGTCGATCCTCGGGCACAAGGACGCCATGGTCACGCTCAACGTCTACGCCGACATCGAGCCGATGTCCAAGATCCAGAACATGCTGCGCGTGTCGCCGAGCCTGTGGCGCGGCTACCTCGGCCTGAGGGTGGACCCCGGCCCCATGTTCCAGCAGAAGATCCGCGAGGCGATCGAGACGCTCGAGGCGTTCGGCTACGGCATCTCCGAGCCCGACGACCGCAACGTCCTCATCCGAGACGTCCAGACCATCAGCCGCCTCTACCCCACCGAGTACGCGGCAGTGCTGGGGGCCATCCCGACCGAGGCGGCCGTGGTCGAGTAGAGGCTGAGACATGCGCTTTACCAAATCCGCAGTGCAAGTACGGGAATGTGGAATCGCGTTCAGATATATTCTACTCGGTCATCTCGGTGGTGCAAATGTGGCACGGGTTTCCGCGAACGCGGACGCCCGTGCCCTTCTTTTTATGTTTACGCAAAGAGTCAGCGAGAATGCAGGTGCGGCCTCGCGGTTCAGGCCGGGGATTTTCAGCCGCGCCGCCCGATTTCGAATAAAGGCCTGCAAATGCAGACGGCTTTCGGGGGGCCCGGCGGCACCTCTCTCAAAAATGGGAGTATGGCCCGAGGCCGCACCTGTGCCCCAGCTCCGCCACGAGGGTATCGTTGTCGGTCACCGAGACGATGGCGTCACCGTCGTAGGGCGCCTCGATGTAGACGCGGTCGAGCGAGTTGGCCGTCCCCGCCCAGAGCGTCCTGGTGCGCCGGACGCCCCGCACGTGGGCGTAGGGTATCACCGAACGCGTCCCAGCGTACACGACGACGAGGCGGTCGCCGTAGAGCTCGAGGCGGTTGCTGCGGACGGGAAGGGCGGCCAGGGCCACGAGGGCCGGGACGGGCACCAGCGCGAGCCAGCCCCATAGGAGCGCGGGACTTGAGCTCAGGAAACACGCGATACAAGCCGCGGATAAACCGCCCGCCACAATCACCATGGCCGCTATGAACCACGGGTCTGTCCTGCCGGGGAACACCCGCTCCGGCCGCTCGCCCTTCTCACCCATTACGGCCTCCCTCCCGACGCCCTCCCTGGCGGCGCGTGGGGCCGGAGAGTGCCTTGAACCCGTCGCCGACCATCTTGCTCCCCGTTCCATGGGCCTTCTGTAGTGGTATGTACCCCCGACTGTTCGACGGATGTCGTACGATTAAAAGTTTGTCTAACCTTTTAAGACGGGTGCGGCAAGATCGAGCAGATTGTCCGTGCGAGAGGCTTCCCGCCGCAGCGCCCGGTCTCGGGTTCGATGCATCGACATCCGTCTCAGGTGGTATCTCCGCTGCGCGGCATTGCAGGGTGCAAAGCCGAGATGCCACGGAGTACGCCGAGGCTTTGCTCGCGTGGGCTGAAACATATTCCCAATCCGGGAATGCATACATATAAGTGCGATCGTTTTGCCGTAGATGGGAAACCCGTCGGCCGGGCGGGACCGAAGAGCCGGGCGGCGAATGCGAAAGGCCGGATGCAGCCGATGCCCTGAATGAGGTCCCAACACATGGGAGGGACAGCTGAATCCATCTCTTTTGTCGCTCCCTAGGGCGTGGATTTCCCAGCTATCGCCCCCGAGGTCATCTTGCAGACGATTCGCGAGTCTCCGAGCGGTAGGTACCTGATGGAGCAGAGGGCCGCGCTGGCGTAGTTGCCGCACTTCGACGATATGGACGATGACGAGCTCCGCCAATTCGCCGCCCAAGTCAGGCCGTGATTTTATAGAATTCAGGGAAGGCCGCCGTCACGTCCGCCGTTTAAGAAGGTGCCGGTTTGAAATATCTCGTCGAGGATTGCGATGATCCGGCAGATCCCGTCCAAGACTACGCCGAGGCCAAGCAAATCGTCCGAAAAGTACTCGGCTCCCACCCATAGGTGAGACAGGCTGCCACATGGCCATGGAAGCCTCATTTATTTGCGAAGAACATCGGATAGCCGCAGGATTGAAATCATCGACCGATAAGTGAGTTCCACTTTTTCGCCCGCAAGCAGTCGTTTCGAGCCAATCTCATCTAGCCCCACAAGCCGAGAAAACAGCGGGCCGCTCATCGTGCCCTCGTCAATTGATTCCCTTATGGTCTTCAAAACGTCCGTATCATGAAGCGATGCCGAGCTGTAGGGGGAAACACGAGCGGAACTCTCAATTAACGACGAGACAAAAGGATGGAGATGCTTTGGGCATAGTCCATCAAACACCACATCCCCATTGTCATCCGAGCCGACTAGTCGCCAACTATAATGATCGACCCAGTCGTCTCCGTCATATATGGTGTCCATGAGCAACTTCCTGTCTAGAGAGAAACCTATTTGGACATCGGGGCGCAAGACCGTAATTCATATCGGGCCTGCAGCAGCTCCAACCCAACGCACCACATAGGTTCCCTTTCGTACATGTGTATCAATCTGCCCCGAAATGCCTGAGAATATTCCAGACCCGTTTGTCGAATAGCAATCGACGTATTTTTGTTTTCCGCTCACAACCTTGTATAGATATATCGTTCCAGCAAAAGAGAAGGTATCGTGACTATTTTAGATCTATATGGCCAATTCGAGCCCTCACCATGGCAATTGCTGCAGCTGGATTTCTTTTCATTAAAATTTCACTTTGTTAAATCCCCGCCCCTAAGCATTAAACCCGAAGTCCACCGAGTGGGCGAAAGTAAAAGAGGGTCGAATCCGAAGCAGTTCCCAGACAATTGGCGTCCGGCCAGACACTTCGGTTCGGCCCTTTCTTTCCAGGACTCTATAACAGCAAAGCACCTGCTAGATGGGCTTTTTTGTGGGTGGGTAATTGTAACAGCTGATTGAACTGCAACGCGCTGGGGCCAATAGGGCGAGGCAAACTAGCGAGGTGTGTCGTCGCGAGTGTAATCGCCACGGTCGACGACGCGGTCGTCCAGCTGCCGCGGCACGGCGCCACCGCTGTGCGTCTGGCCCTCGGCGCGACAGAAGGAGACACTGTTGGGGCCGATGGGCTAAGACCGTTGCCGACCAAGTGCCGTTAGCGGCCATTGGCACATGTCAGCCAGACTGATTCTGTGGATATAGGATGGCATTTCACTGAGGTCGGAAACTCCCGCAACCATTGATTAATTTTGATATGTCCGAAATTCATATTACGTATATGGGTAACAATCATTAAAAGGATCTCTCAGGTAACCTAAGTAACCGAACCGGGGCAGAAGGGCCTACAAACAAGCCGCGACGAACAGCTTCTTCCGCATTTCTTTAGGCAAGCGAAAAGAGGGATGGCATGACGGCCAAGAGCTACGTAAAGATCGTTATTGTTGGCTTTGCACTTTGTCTTGCAATGGTGCTTTGTGCATCATTTGCGAGGTTTAGGTCCGAGCAGTCGTTCATCGATGGCGCTGAAAACGGTTTTGGTATAGACGGGATGTATGTCAACGATGGCGCGACCAGGCCGTCTATGGCGATTCTTGCAGGCGAAAATATGGAATGGCAAATCTGTAATGACGATGGCTCTTGTCTGAGTGGTCGTTTGGCCGCAACGAGCGACCCGAATTCGTTTGATCTTCTCGACAATGATGGATCGGATTGCGGTTCAGTTCACCTGTCGTATGCATCACGAGATGGGATGGACGGCATTCTCTACGTCTCCCACGAGACTGGCGATTTCAAGATGCGCAGGACTAACCGAGTGCCGGCTTTTATCGAGTAGTGAGAGTTCCCGGCGGTCTGCCGATCAGGCCGCCGGGGTATCGGACTCCGCATTCATCCGTACACACACGGATGAATGCGGGAAGTGTCCGGATGAAGTTGATATTCAAGGAAACAAAGCCGTTCTGCCTGGGACGGCTTTGGTCTGGACTTTAACTACAACATCGCAATCGACACTTATCAGCTCGCGCAACGCGCATGGCCAAAATCTCGGACGCTGGTGCATGGAGGACCTTCGAGATTTACTGTACATCCAAAACGACGACGCACACCGCGTGCTCGCCGACTGCGAAGACGAGATGGCTGTCTACAATGCGATCAGAAACGGCGTGAAGTCCGGAGAGCTTTCTGTGGAACCGCCGCGCCGTCGCGCGAGCCGACCGGGCAACCCGGGCAATCTGGTCCCGGCTCTCCCGGTCGTATTCCTACGATATCGCCCCTAGATCACCAATGTGTCAGATAAAGAATGAGGCAATGGCTATGATCACGCCTACGGCGGATGCAACGACTGCGCCTTTTTTTCTCTCCTTTAGTCCGACGAATAGGGTTGCCGTAAAGTAAAGGGCGGAAATGCAGGCTATGGCAAGCGAAACGAGTTCCTTGGGCGGTTTCAGCAAAAGGTCGCTAGCAAAGAGTAATGCAAGCAGGGCAAAGCCGATTGTGGCCAAGTATCTCGATTGGTTTTGCGACAACATGGCAACTGCCTTTCAGAACATGCAAGTGAAAAGTCGGTACGATGTCATTGCGGTTGCAAACAAGCCGCCGTCAGGACCGGTTGTCACGAGACCGGCGATAACGCATTTTCTCGGTTTCCAGCTCATGACAGACCCCTCTCTCATGGTGCAACGCATACATTATGAGATATGCACATTATCTCGCTAATCAATTTCAATATCCATCATCCAACTAAAGAATACTGACTCACTGGTTCAGCGACGATGCGTTTTTACCCTCGCGTTCCCACTCGCCGCGTCGGCGGTCGGAAGGGTCTCCGTCTCGCAATCAGCGACCTTGTAACCGTATCTGTCGAGCCAGGCGGCAAGCACGTCCCAATCGACGCGCTTCCAGTCGCCGCCCGGCGCGTGCTGCATCACGAGGCCTCCGGCGACCATGAGCGCGTGGATATGCCCTCCTTGCGGGCCAGCGATGATCCCGCCGGTGCATACGATGCCAGGTCGCTGTGCCTGCATGGCGCAAACGTATTGGCCTTTGTGCCCCCTTTTGGCAACTTTAGCATGGCTGTAGGTTAAACCAACCCACAGCCATGAGCACGTTAACGTAGTACTATGCTAATTACACGGATAAGGCAGGGGTATTTTTCTTTGGCGAATAAATTTGTATTTCATGGCAAGGGGAGTGGCGTTAAGGTTTTCATCGCTATATCAGTTGCCGTGTTCGCATTCTCTGCGCTATTTCTAAAAGTGGAGCGTTGCCAAAAAGATAGCGGAGGTGACTATTCACATTTGTGGTTCGTGAGCGGATTGGTGTTGAACGTTGACAGCTCTGGCGATTTTACCATGTCGGTCGAAAGCGAAGATCCATATAACGACGGGTCTGATCGTCTGACCATTCTGGTTGATTCAGAACATACGCGCTATGTAAGCGATAGCCCCGTGAGCGTTGGGTCTAAAGTCAAGGTAGGCTATTTTCTCGATTCCCGAAAGAAAAATACGATTCGCTGCTCTTCTGTGGATGTGTTGGAATAATTTTTGAGTAACTATCAGTAAAAAGCTGCGAGCAAAGGCCGCTCCACGTGGGGCGGCCTTTTTGGTGGATAGACGTTGCGGAGGATGATTGATTGACGTTTTTACTCCGCATGGAAATCGAGTGAGGATTCTGTTCCGCGAGGGGCGTGTTTTGAGGCTCTTGGCGGTACGTAATTCTCGTTCGGCGTCTTGACGGGACAAAACTCTCGGTTGACTTTTTGAAGCGTCCCTAGAATCAGCTGTTACGATAAAAACGGGGGGGGGTAACTCCGCGAACACGGCCTAGCGCGCTGCCATCCAGTGCCGATTCTGCCATACTCGCAATTCGGCGAGGATGAGGAGTATGAATTGATCGGGGCTTATAGGACAAAATGTGTGTCCTATAAGCCCCAAGGATGACGATTCCAATACGGATGACGACACCAAAACCGGCATCGACGGTTCCATGGACGATTCGGATTCCAAATAGGCCCTGTTAGTTGATCTACTTCTTTGCCGGTGTCGTATACGAAACCGCTATACCCGCGGCAATTGCCATGAGACAGCTCGCGATGAATCCGAACTCATACTTCAAAACGTTTGTTGCGGTCAGGGCGATAATCAACACAGTCGCAATTTGCAGAATTATCATTATTGCGAAGAGATTGATTCCTTGTTTGGCCGAAGTCGCTGAGTGAGTTTGGCTTTGTTGATTCAGGTTGTAGCTGACAACATAAGCGACCAGTTCGCTTGATACGGGGCCGACTACATAGAAAAAGATTGCGTCAATGAAGCCTATAGCGTTGTAAGTTGTTTCGCCGGAAAAAACAGCGTATAAAGCATATCCAAATCTTGGCTGATTCATGTATGAGTACGAAAAGACGAAGAGCGTCAATATTGCTACTACCAGAAGTGCATTCAGGACAAATCGTTTGCTTTTCATCGATCGCTCCTTCCGGGTGACTCTTATTTGTAATTCTACAGCATCCATTTGTTTTTCAAAGAATTTGACTGTCCTAAATAACATGCACTTTCGCTGGAGGGTCGCTGTTTGGCGGCCCTCTTTTTTGCACAGGCGCGGTGGGATGGTAATAATCGGGCGGGAGTCAGCCGCTCTGATAGAATCGTCCTTGCTGTCGGCAGCCCTCGTGCCGGGCAGAGCCCTCCATCCGATGGGAGGTGATGCCCATGACCGATTTCACTGAGCTCGTGAAGCTCCTGACTGCTATGGTCTCGCTCCTCACGGCCCTTGTCGTCCTTTCCAAGGCACTCAAGCAGGGTTCGAAGCCCAAAAAGAAAGGCCACCGTCGCTAAGACGATGACCCAACTTCATTAAGCAACGGCTCTGCCCAGCTCTCTACAACTTGGGCTGCCGTCGGCACCATTTTACCCTCCTGACGAGGAATTCGTCCATATTTCAAAAACCAAATTGCGTTAGCTATCGAAGCCTTGATTATCAACTTCATCCGAACACCTCCCACATTCATCCGCACATGTGCGGATGAATGTGGGAACCCGATACCCTGAGGGCCGGACCGGCCGGCACCGGGAGATCGGAGGACGGCCGGTCCGGAAAGAGGAAGAAGGGTTCCGCGGAGGCGGCCCCGAGGGCCTACGGCAGGCTCACCAGGCACGAGCGGGACACGGTCCAGAGGATGCTGGAGCGCAGGGCCTCGTGCAGGGAGATCGCCAGGGAGCTGTGCAGGTCGCCCTCGGCGGTGAGCGCCGAGGTGGCGTCGCACAGGTTCGTGACGGCGCCGAAGTCCAGGCGCGGCGAGCGCGTCGACGGCTCGGCCGACCTGTCGGCGGCCTGCCCGCGCCTGGCGGCGTGGCCGCGCTGCTGCAACGGGTGCGGCCGGTACCGTGCGATCGGCTGCAAGCGCCGCCCGCACGTATTCTGTGTTTCGTCAAGAGGATTTGAGCAAAAAGAGCATCGGAAATTGAGCAGTCGCAGCATCGGAAGCGCGCACGCTTTTTGAGCGGCTAGCCCTCCTGCATGAGGGCATGGCGGACGCGGTAGGACTCGCCGCGGAACTGGACGAGCCTCCCGTGGTGGACGATGCGGTCGATCACGGCGGCGGCCATCTGGTCGTCCTCGAACACCGACCCCCACCTGCTGAACTCCAGGTTCGTGGTGATTACCACCGACTGCCTCTCGTATGCGTCGGCGAAGACCTGGAAGAGCAGCCTCGCCCCGTCCGCGTCGAGCGGGAGAAACCCGAGCTCGTCGATGACGAGCAGGCGGGCCTTGCCGATGAGCGCGGCCTCCCGGTCGAGCCTCCCGTCGTCGCGGGCGCGCCTCAGGCGCATCACGAGCGAGGACGCCGTGAAGAAGCGCGCCTCGAGCCTCCTCTCGCACGCCAGCGCGCAGAGGGCCGACGCCATGTGCGTCTTGCCGGTGCCGACGTCGCCCATGAGCACGAGGTCCTCCCTGCGCTCGACGAAGTCGAGCGCGAGCAGCGACTCGCGCCCCATGCCCTCCGGCCACGACACGGCCGACCAGTCGTAGCCGTCGAAGGTCTTGGGCGCCGGCAGCGCGCAGCGCCTGAGCAGCGTCGCGCGCTTCGAGGCCTCGCGGCTGGACCTCTCCGCCTCGAGGTAGCCCGCCAGGTACTCCACCTGCTTCGGGGTGCCGAGCCTCGACCACTCCTCCAGGACGGCGGTGGTGAGCGAGCACGACCGCCCGGCCTCCACGACCCTGCGGGCCAGCTCCTCGCTAGCTGCCATCGGCGACCGCCCCCTTCAGGAACCCGTCGTAGACCGACAGGTCGGCCCCGCCGGCCCCGCCGAGAGGGCGCGCGCAGAGAGGGGCGATGCCCCGCTGTCCTAGCCTGAAAGGGAAAAACGGAATAGACGGACCGACCGTCCGGCTGAGTCTGGGAAGAGGTGCCGGGCGGCGGGTGGAGCATGGCCACCGGACCCATCGAAACACATCTCCACCGTTCCTTCAACTGGGAAAACGGCGCCCCCGGGCCCCGGGAGGGGCCGCGGGGGGATTCGGCTAGGTGCGGGAACGGCCTATCCCCTCAATGTGTTCGGCTGAGATCGGAAATCAACCATATTATGGGCACAGTCGGCAATTGGGTTGGATAGCCTCGCACCGGAGGAATCAACATGAGTACAAGTAGCTACAAACCGCAAAAAGGCCGTGGCCTCCCGTGGCCTTTAGACACGGACGCTCCATCGGTTGCCGATCAGGCCGAGACGCCTAGCGAGATGGAGGCGGCGCTTGACGTTCGACAGGATGAGATTGCAAAGAGCGAGATCCTGAGTGGAATCAACAGGCCATCCTACGACTCATTATTTGCGGTCGCGAAGAATCGCGTCCAGCTTGCGATTCTGATCATGATTTGCTCCTTCCAGACGTCCAAAGGGCCTAATAGGAAGGATGCCAACGGAAAAGAACTTACAAAAGGTCTTTTCATGCGTCAGGACAAGCTCGAAAAAAAGTCTGTTCGACTCAACCGACTGTATCGAAAGCTCTGGCCGAGCTGGCTCATCGAGGCATCATCATGAAGACCGATGGGGTGTGGGTCATCGTTTGGGCTCAGCTCGATATTCAAGCGCGTGAGGCCGGATGGGGTCCGCGCGCGGACGCGGGCGGCGAGGTCGGACGTGAAAGCCGGACCGCAGAGGTATCGAGCGCACGCGGCCAGGGCCTCGAGGGCGCCTGGCGGGTAGGGAGATCCGAGCATGAGGCAGGACAACGCGCAGGCCCGCGAAAGGTTCACGAGCTCCCCCGCGACGCGGCTGGACCCTCGGCTGCCCCTCGTAAAGGATGCAGAAGACACGGTCGAGGTCCGACGGTTCGACCAGGCTGTACCGGCAGTCCGCGTACAGTGCGCAGCCCCTCCCGCGCGGGTCGCCGTCCGAGTCCTCATCCGGCTCATGATGGCGCACCTCAACCCAAAGGCCCTCCAACACGTCGTCGAACCCGAAATCGAGCTCCGCCTGGACGCTCTCGCCGAGCGCATCGCCCAGGGCGAGCTCCGGCACCTTCGTCACACGGCCGTCCAGCCACTCAATCTCTGTCATCGCGCGCATGGTGCAAGCCCCTTCCGACACGGGATTGTCAGCTCAACCCGACCCTTACCCATACGGACGAACATAACTCGCCAGGGGGAAGCCCCTGAAGGCCGTGCGCCACAACATGAGGCCGAATCCGCCCCCGGCTGGACAGGCCAACAACGAAGGAGCACACGGAACCGGCGCGGCGTTACAACCGTCCCGGCAAGCGTGTCACTTGGCCAAGTCATGATGCCGACAAACCCGGAAATGCTCCAACGGAGCGCCGAACGAGCGTAACAATATAAAGCCGTGCAACACGTGTTGGACGACCGGAACATCCTAAACAAAGACCTGTAGGTCCCACCTTCAAGCCCGATAGCAAAATGTGCATCAGCGGATTTGCAGCGATACAAGTCTCAACCGTCACCATCACACCGCAGCGCGCCTAGTCCCACTCATCCTACTGCAAATGTCCCAGAACGAGAAAACGACCAGCTTAACATGCCAACCTTTATATCCGCACGCGCGTAATTCAACTCATAAGGACCGGCTATCCCTTACCTGTGACACAATCTCAAACGCACATAACAGAATCATCAGTCCAATCATCGTATAAGAGGCAGCCGAACCTTCAAGCACTATTCCACAAAGAACAATCTCCGCGCAGCCAATAAGAACTGTTATCAGGCGCTCTGCCTTTTTGCTCTCGCCGCTCGCATAAAAAGGCGGCAAAGTGCACAAGATCACATATAGCCCGGGAAGGGAATACAGGATCGATAGTCCAAGTCCCCCATCAACCGCAGTGCTTTGCGTAAGAATCAACTGAACCCAAACGGCAATTATCACTGAGCAGGTTGTCGATAAAAGAAGACTAGAAATATAGCACGCAACAAAGTCCCGTCGCATTCGAGCAGAGAAATCCGCGAACTCTCTTCGCCGCGTGGAAACAATAAGGTACACAGAAATTGCAATAGAACCAATCAGAGAAAACAGCGGAACAACCAGCAATTCAAGCTTATTACCCCATCGATCAACCACACCCCCACTCCAATGAGCGGGAATTGTATCAGGGAGGACTGACCAAGCCGCCCATAGAATCAGAAATGGAAGAATAGAGAGGATGAAAGATGATAACACTGCAGTAGTTTTTTTGAGGCTCTCATCGATTCCGCATCTCCTTGCGCGCCCACATTCCACTCCGCCTTAAATCAAGTATACGTTTTGGAACGGGATGTCACTCCGAACGCCTTACCCTCTTAGTGTGAATGCCGCTGCGGCATTGTTGACTCATCCTTAGTAATCGCGTCTATCCTCTGCAGCATCAGCCAAAGCAATCCGAGAGGAGCCGCACATGCATGCAGCGGAAATTCCTTTCGGGGGGGGGTATCTCCCAGATTTACCCGCCGCCCGAAGGGGCAGTCGACTGTCGAGTACGTACTGATCATCGCGATCATCGTCCTGGTGGTGCTAATCGCGGGACCGTGGGTCTCGTCGGCGATCACAAACCAGTTCAACACGGTGGCGGGGACGCTCGGCAACGGAATCTCAAAGGGGAGCTGGGAGTCGGGCGGCACGGGCGGCGGCAACGGGTCGTTGACCGACGCCGACATCGTGGACCCCGTTCACGGGATAGCGTTCGCCGTGTACTCGGAGGACGACCACAGCCTTATGTTCTACAAGCGCCGCGGGGTCCCCAGAGTCGGTGACATGCTCAACAGCCGCCGCGTGACGGCGGTGTATACGGGGTTCGAAAATGGATACGCCACCGCGACCGTGGGAAACGACGGCAAGACGACTGCCCCCTGGTGGCCTAACAGAAATAATATCGTGGCCGTAAAGGCCATTGACGATGGCATAGAAATCCACTCGTTGGCATTTTGCTTTCAGTACATGGAGAACTGTAAGAGCTTTGATCTGGCAAAGTTCGACATGTCGAACTGCACAAATCTGCAGCACGCATTCGCGTATTGCGGCAATGCGACTTCCTTCAGTATTTCAAGCTGGGATACGTCCTCGGTCGTCGAATTCGACTCGGCGCTCAAAAACCTTTACAAGGTCGAGGAGATTGACATCTCCGGATGGTCGACGCGGAAAGCCGGCGATTTACGTCTCCTTTTTTCCACCGACAGTTCGCTGAAAAGCGTGAAATTTGGACCAGGGTGGAAGACCTCAGATGTTATGGATATGCTCGGCATGTTTAGCTATTGCAAAAATCTAAACCTCGACTGTTCCGATTGGAATGTCCCAACCTATGCCAATCATAGTGACTTCAATCACTGCGCCCCCGGCGTTATCCTCCCGAAGGCGTGGCAGTAGGTCTGAAGAAACAAAACGGCAAGCAGTTTATGTGGCGCGGGCACCCGTGCCGCCGTTGCCTCAGCGGCACGTTACGGGCTAGTCGGTTCGCTTTAACGTACGCTCTGCATGCAATATCAATCCCCATGCGAAGGGAGTGTCGCATATGCATGCAGCGGCAATTAACCTTCGGGGGGGGGTGGGTATCTCCTAGGAATACCCGCCTCCGAGGCCAAGGAGCCATCGAGTACGTTCTGGTCATCGCGATTATCGTCCTGGTTGTGATGATAGCCGGCCCTTGGGTCTCGTCGGCAATCAGGAACCAGTTCAACACGGTGGCGGGAGTATTGGTAAACGGGACAGCAGGTGGGACTTGGGAACCTAGCGGTTCCGGCAGCGGTAACGGCGCGGGTTCCGCGACCGTCCAGGCGGCGCTCGCCAAGGACGCGAAGGACACGCGAAGGACTGGACCCTCGGTGAGCAGAAGGCAGTTGCCGAGGACATCGCCGCCAAGGGCGAGGCGTCGCCCGCCTACGCCAAGGCGAAGGCCGCGATGGATGCCGGCACCGAGTTCTCGATGAAGCTCACCGATGGCAAGACGCTGACTTACCGCATTATCGGCATCAATCATGATGACCCTGCAGGCGGATCCGGCAAGGCGGGCCTCACGTTCCTCACCACCACGACGGGCATTTGGTCCCCCATGAACGCGATTGACACCAACGCCGGCGGTTGGGAGAAGTCTGAACTCCGTCAGAAAATGAACTCCGGCAAGATCTGGAATCTGATGCCCTCCGATTTCCAGTCCAAGGTGAAGGCCGTCAAAAAGCTATCGAACAATGTCGGGGGCGGTGATGAGAACAAGAACGCCGCCGTGACGGCTACCTCGGACAAGCTGTTCCTGCTCAGCTACTCTGAGATCGCCCCCCACCTCCTATTGGGCATCCTATCCCTGGACTTCCTCCGAGGGCACCCAGTACGAGGCCTTCAAAGGCAAGGTGACGGAGAACTATAATCCCAACTCTGCCATTGCCATTGGCAGCGGTTGGTGGGAGCGTTCGGTGTTTCCGAACGCCTCGAAGGGCTTCCTCCATGTCGACAGCAGCGGCAATCCGTCGGACAGCAACTCCGCGCCGGGTTGGTTTTGCGTCTCCCCCGCCTGGTGCTTCTAGCTTGTCTAGCGCAAAGCCCGCGTTACCCCGCGCGTGCTTTCTTTTGGCGACCGAACGAACGGCTTCAGGTTCATGGCACGGGTAGTCGGATTGAAGAGAAATGGGGTCATACAGCGGCTCTCAGAGCGCCTGCCGCACTCCCCCGCCATTACCTCTGCTGCGTCCTCGTATAGAGTCCATCCTGCTTGGTGTTTCGAGCTCGGGGCGTATACGGTGGGTGGATAATGGATTCACTTCGATGACGGCGTTTACGGGAGCGACCATGGCGATGCGCGAGATCGCGGTCAAGTTCGATGAGGGCGAAATGGCCTTGATTCAGGGCCATGCGGACGCCACGGGCATGACCTTTTCCGAGTTCGTGAGAAGGGCCGCGTTCGAGAAGGCTGAGGACATGGCGGACATCGAGGCCTACAACGAGGCTTTGGACGGGGACGGCGGCACTCGCTACCCGATGGAAGAGGTCGTGCGCATGGCGGTGGAGGCTGAGTGATTGTCCACACGCGTTGTCTGTCTCGGCTCTAAAGGCTTCTCTTGGGCGGGGTTCGGCTTATAGCCGGGTCCCGCTTTTTTGCGGCTTTCAGTTGTCTTTCTGAAGGTATGAAATGGCTGCCTCGATATGAATACGGTCGGCATTCGAAGCGGACGTTATAGCCGCGCTAATAGCGCATGACTTTCTCCCCTGCCGTCATCGTTGCCGCAGCGGCAAGACCGTTGCAAATACTTGGAATAGCCCTACGCTCGGCTCGTATTGCAAACCCCGAGTGAAGGGAGCCGTATATGCATGCAGCGGCAATTAACCTTCGGGGGGGGGTCGCTCCTGAAACGACCCGCTTCCGAGGGCAATCAATTATCGAGTACGTCCTGATCATTGCCGTCATCGGCCTGGTCATCGTGTTCGCGGGACCCGGCGTGGCCGGAGCCATCCGAAACCAGTTCAACCTGGTCGGCAACACGGTGAACAGCGGGACGACCGGCGGCGCCGAGGGCGGTGGCGCGTCCGGCGGCGGTTCAACCGGGGCCGATTCAGCGACCGTCCAGGCGGCAATCGCCAAGGACGCGAAGGACTGGACGCTCGACGAGCAGAAGGCCGTGGCCGAGGACATCGCCGCCAAGGGCGAGGCGTCGCCCGCCTACGCGAAAGCTAAGGTTGCGATGGATGCAGGGACGAAGTTCTCCGTCAAGTTGACCAATGGCAAGACGATGGAGTACCGCATTGTCGGCATCAACCACGATGATTTTGCTGATGGCTCAGGCAAGGCGGGGCTTACGTTCGAGGCGGCCAACGATGCCCTAGACCAGCAGCGAATGAACGCCACGAAAACGTCAGTCGGTGGATGGGAGAAGTCCGACCTACGCGACCGTCTCAATACCGGAGACCTCTGGGCGCTTTTGCCCTCCGAGCTCCAGTCCAAGGTGAAGTCCGTCACGAAGATGACCGATAACCAGGTCGGCGGCACGCCATCGGCGACGACCGACAAGGTCTTTCTGCTCTCGGCGACTGAAGTCTACGGAAACTTCTGGTCCAATGGCCACCTCCAATCCGACGGCTCCCAATACGAGTATTACGCCTCCAAGGGCGTAACATTGCGGAACTATTCCGTCGCTGCGTCGGGCTATAGTTGCTGGACTCGCTCCGCGAGCACGGGCTACTCCATGTCATTTCATTATGTCCAGTGGAACGGTGACTGTGCCGCCTCCGAAGCGTCGGGCACCCTCTGGCTGTTCCCCGCTTGGTGCTTCTAGCCTATCTTCTAGGCTTGTGTAGCGCAAAGTCCGCACAATTACGTGCGGGCTTTTCTTTTGGCGATTGCTCGAACAATTTGAGGTTCATGGCAGTGGTAGTCGGTTTGAAGAAAAATGGGGTCATAAATCGGCTCTCAGAGTGTATGTCACACTCCCCCACCATTACCCTTGCGGCGTCCTCGTATAGAGCCCATCCTGCTTGGCGTTTCGTCGTGACAGCCCACTTGTCCATCGATCAAGTGAACTACTGGGATAAATACAGCGACACGCTTGTTCGTTACAGTCGCTATATCTGTGTAAATCGCCGCGATAAATACAGCCTGTACTCGGCTGTATACCAGCTACGCGTATGTAGATTCATGTCGCGTTAATAAATCGGCTCAAGCGCGTGCAAAACGCGCAAGTAGCCGCAAAAAGCGATTATCGCGTAGGTAGATTTTTGGCACCCTGTTGATTAATCAAAATTAAGCAATTGCTTAAAACAAAAAAGGTCAGGCACTAGGTGCCTGACCTGCAAACTTCTGGTCGGGACGACTGGATTCGAACCAGCGACCCCTTGACCCCCAGTCAAGTGCGCTACCAAGCTGCGCCACGTCCCGAAGCTTTTGTTTGTTGCTCTGCTCTCGCTCGCAACAGGGAGTATATTAACCCGAAACTTTAGCCTTGTGCAAGAACTTTTTTACAAATTTTGAAGCAAGTCCAAAATTGTATCTGCGAGCTGGGGTTTTGTTAGCACAGAAAGTTCTTGCGTACCCGCCTTACTCACGATCCAGGCCTTGTTCGTATCGGTTCCAAAGCCCGAATCGGCGCGTGAGACATCGTTG
This sequence comes from uncultured Collinsella sp., assembly GCA_900540985.1. GTDB lineage: Bacteria > Actinomycetota > Coriobacteriia > Coriobacteriales > Coriobacteriaceae > Collinsella. The sequence continues at coordinate 31,434 of UQIC01000006.1, read as the reverse complement.
GCGATAATGGCATCGCAGCCCTTACGGGCCAATTTGCGTTCGGCGTACTCGACAACATTGTCGGTCTCGGCCGCAAAGCCGATCACGCACCGCTCGCCCTTCTGACGCGAAAGCTCGGCTAAGATGTCAACGGTCTCGACGAGCTCGATTCGATCCAGGCGCTCGTTGGCCTTTTTGAGCTTATGGTCGGCAGGGGCCGCGGGGGTGTAGTCGGCGACGGCGGCCGCACAAATTGCCGCGTCGGCCGTCTGGAAGGCGCTCAGGGCCGCCTGGAGCATCTCTGCGGCGGTCTGCACACGCACGCTCTCCACGCCGCGGGGAACATCGAGCGATGTCGGTCCCAACACGAGCGTGACTTTGGCACCGCGGCGTGCGGCCTCCCCCGCCAGGGCGACGCCCATCTTGCCCGAAGAGCGGTTACCAATGAATCGCACCGGATCGATCGGCTCGTGCGTGGGGCCGGCGGTAATCACGATGCACTTACCTTCCAGGTCCTGAGGCGCGGGGTTGAGCACCTCACAGACAGTCTCGACGATGTCCTCAGGCTCGCTCATGCGTCCCGTGTCCACGTCGCCACAGGCAAGGTAGCCGCTGCCCGGGCCCACCACATGCACGCCGCGGTCGCGCAGCGTGGTCATATTGGCCTGCGTCGCCGGTGCCTTCCACATGCCGTTGTTCATAGCGGGCGCGATCACGATGGGTCGCGGCGTCGCAAGCAGCGTAGTGGAAATGAGGTCATCGGCGATGCCGTTGGCCATCTTGGCGATGATATTGGCCGTCGCGGGCACCACGACCACCAGATCGGGCTCCTGCGCCAGCGAAATGTGGTGGATGGGGTCGGAGGGATCGTCGAATAGGCCCACGGCAACGGGCTCGTTGGTGAGCGCACGGAAGGTAAGTGGCCCCACGAACTCCGTTGCATGCTCGCTCATAACGACCTTGACGCGCGCACCGCGCTTTTGCAGCAGGCGCACGATATTGCACGACTTATAGGTGGCGATCCCGCCGGTAATGCCCAGCAGGATCGTTTTTCCCTCAAGTTGCATTGAATTGTTGGATGCCGCCATCGTTTAAGCTTCCTTGCTCGGGAGCACCAGGAGACGGTGGCAGTACGGGCAGTGCGTAATCTCGCTACCGTCGTGGTTAAGGTCGCTCATGGACGATGCCTGCAGCGCGGTGTGGCAGACCGTGGGGATGTTGCCCTGGATGGTCTCGACGGCCAGGCCGCGGAACTGCTTGAGCAGACGCTCGTAGTCGGTGAGCACGTCGGCCGGCAGCGTGGCAGCAAGCGCGGTGCGCTCCTTAGTGGCGGCGTCAATCTGAGCCTGCAGGTCGGCAGCCTTGGCGCGGGCGGCCTTGGTATCGGCCTTCACGCCCTCCTCGAACTTGGCGATGATTGCCTGCGCGCGGGCCTCGCGGTCAAGCGCCTCCTTATGGGCGATGACGACATCCTTGCGGGTGTGCTCAATCTTGTCCAGACGCTTGGCCAGGGTTGCGAGTTCATTCTCCAGGTCCTGAACCTCGCGGTAGTCGGAGCCGTCGACATGGCGCTTCTTGGCAGCTTCGATGGCGTTGTTGGTCTGAATCTCGGTGGTGTTGAGATCGTCGAGCTCAATGTCCAGATCCTTGCGCTGGGCGTAGAGCTTGGTCATCTCGGACTTGAGTTTCACATAGGTCTTGCGCTTGGAAGCGAGCTCCTTGAGCTCCGGCATATTGGCAAGTTCGCTCTTGTTGCGGGCGAGCTCCAAATCGATCTGTTGCAGCTTGAGTAGCGTAGCGCCGGCGCTCATAAGTTCTCTCCTTTTGTCACAGTCCACCATTGGCAAGGGTTCAGTATTTTAATCGCATGACGGGGGTCGACCCCGGCGTCAACTGCAGAGTTCATCAATATATCAACGAACGGCTCCTCGGAGCGGTCGTGGCCGAGCAAGATCACCGACAGCCCGCGCAAGGCAAGGTCTTGCGCCACGTGGTATCCCGCCTCGCCCGTCACGACAACGTCCGCGCCCGCGGCGATGGCAAGCTCTCCAAAGTCGCCCAGGGAGCCGCCCAAAATGGCGACGGTGCGGCACGGGCGATCGGCTTCGCCCCACACACGCGGGTCGCTGCCGAAGGCCGTGGCAGCACGGGTGGCAAGATCGCGCAGCGTGCACGGGTCGTTGAGCGTTGCAAGCGCGCCCAGGCCGGTTGCCTCGGGGTCGTCCACATGCTCCAGCGAGCTCATGGGCTCAGCGCCCAGCAACTCACTCAGGCAAACGCGCGCTTCGTGCGAACGGTCCAGGTTGGTGTGGAGCGAAATAATGCTCACGCCGCAACGAGCTGCCTCGTACAGCGCAGCGCTGCACTGGGGGCGTGACGCATCCGCCGGACAAAACGCCTCGGGCGCCTTGACATAGACGGGGTGATGCGTCAGCAGCACGTTGGCACCGGCATCTTGTGCGCGGCGAACATTAGCTTCGGTCGCATCGAGTGCGCAGGCAACACCGGTGATCTCAGCAGCGGGATCTCCCACAGATAGCCCAACATGATCCCAGCCCTCGGCGTCCATCTTGGGGTAGCGCGCCAGCAGCGCACGTTCAAGCTCGGCGACGATCATGCGGCGCCCACGATCGAGAGCAGCGTCTGGGCAAACTCGTCCAGATCGTCCGGATTCACACGGTCATCGAAGGAGATGCGCAGTGCACCCAGGGCCTGCTCGCGACCAATGCCCATGGCGCTGAGAACATGGCTCGGGTCCATGCTGCCGCTCGAGCAGGCGGAACCGGCCGATATCTCAAAGCCGGCGGCGTCGAGCTTGACGATGAGCTCCTCGGAGTCCATGCCATCAATGTAGATCGATACCATGCCGGGCAGACGGTCGGCATGCGCATAGTCGCCCATGGTGGCGTGAATGCGAGGGTGGGCCGTAAGCGTGGCGTAGAGCTTGTCGGAAAGGGTTTGCAGCGTCGCACGCTCCTGAGCCACTTGGGGCGCCAGCGTGCGGGCGGCAGCGGCAAAGGCCAGCTGCGTGCGTAGGTCCTGCGTGCCGGCGCGACGTCCGGCCTCCTGTCCGCCGCCAAAGATGCGGGGGCGCAGTGGCGTGCGGGTCTTAACGTAGAGCGCGCCGGACGCCACAGGACCGCCAATTTTGTGCGCAGCAACAGACATGGCATCGACGCTCAGCTCGGCGGCATCGAGCGGAATGTGCAGATAGCCCTGGATGGCATCGGTATGGAACAAAGCGCCGGCGGCATGTGCAGCGGCGGCGAGCTCGCGGATGGGCTGTACTACGCCGGTCTCGTTGTTGGCGACCATAATGCTCACGAGCGCCACGTCGTCGCCTAGCAGCTCGACAAGCGTGGCGGGCTCTATGTAGCCAGCGCGGCAGGGCTGCACCAGGTCGACGGTAAAGCCGGCGGCACGCAGCAGCGGCAGGTTATCCAGAATCGAATCGTGCTCGATGGCCGAAACGATTACGCGATCGCGTTTGCGGTCGCGCTGACGAGCGCCCTCGGCAAGACCGAGGAGCGCCAGTTGGTTGGCTTCGGTGCCGCCGTTGGTCAGGACGATCTCGGACGGGCGGACGCGTGCGCCAAAGCTGCGGGCAATCTCGCGACGCGCCATTTCTAGGCGCGCAGCGGCCTTGCGGCCGAGCGAATGCAGCGAGTTGGGGTTGACGCCGGCAAGCTCGCTGTCGTCGTACTCGCGCTGCGCAAGGAGCGCCTCGGCGCGCATGGGCGTCGAGGCGGCATAGTCAAGATTCACGGGTATGCGGTTTTGACCTGCGGTCATAAGGGTTTATGCCTCCTGTGCAGCCTCGTTGCCCAGCTTCTGCAGCAGCGCAACCTCGGCGGCGGGATCTTCGGACTTAAAAACAGCGGAGCCGGCCACGAGGACGTTGGCGCCGGCCTTGACGACCTCGGCAATGTTCTTGGAAGAAATGCCGCCGTCGACCTCGATGAGGGGCGAAACGCCGTGGCGCTCACACATGGCTTTGAGTTCGTGGAGCTTATGCAGAGTGCCCGGGATAAAGCTCTGGCCGCCAAAGCCCGGGTTCACGCTCATGAGCAGCACCATATCGACGACGTCGATGATGCTCTCGAGTACGCACACGGGGGTGGCGGGGTTGAGCACCACGCCAGCCTTGACGCCGCGCTGCTGCAGATGGGTGAGCGTGCGGTGCAGGTGCGTGGAAGCTTCGTAGTGCACGGTGATCATGTCGGCACCGGCGTCGGCATACCAATCGACTGTCTCGTCGGGGTTCGACACCATCAGGTGCGCGTCGACCGGTACATCGGTAGAGCGCTTGACGGCCTTAAGGATGTCGACGCCAAAGGTGAGGTTGCCGGTAAAGTGACCGTCCATAACGTCGAAGTGCACGTAGTCGGCACCGGCGATCTTGTCGAGCTCGCCCGTGAGGTTGGCCATGTCGGCCGAAAGGACGGACGGAGCGATTTTGATGGAACCCATGGTAGTAGCCTTTCTGCGCTAGTCGGTGAGTCCGTAGAACTCTTGAGAGGGGACGCGGTCGGTAAGAATCTCGAGTGCCCTATCCAAAGTAACACCGTTGTAGAGCGTTTGCTCCACGGCAAAGGTGAGCGGAATGTCTACGCCCAGTGAACGGGCAAGTTCGCTGACGCTGCGGGCCGCGACGGCGCCCTCGACAACCATATGCGTGCGCGTCTGGTACTCGTCGAGCGAAACGCCGTGGGCAAACTCGTAGCCAAAGGTGCGGTTGCGCGAATGCTCCGAGGTACAGGTGGCAACGAGGTCTCCCATGCCGGCAAGTCCCATGCAGGTCATAGCTTGACCGCCGCGGGCGTGCACCAGACGGCTGATCTCGGCCAGGCCGCGCGTCATGATAAGGGCGAGCGTGTTATCGCCCGCACCGGTACCGGCGGAGATGCCACACACGATGGCGATGACATTTTTCATGGCGCCGCAAACCTCGACGCCGGTCATATCCTGCGACAGGTAGATGCGGAAGGTCGTGGACAGCAGCAGCTCCTTAAAGGTCTCCCCTATCTGCGGGTCTTCACTGGCGATGACGGCGGCAGAAAGTCCGCCGCGGCAGATCTCCTCGGCATGGTTGGGGCCCGAGAGCGCCGCCACGCGCGCCTCATTGCCGATCTCGCTGGCAATGACCTCGCTCATGAGCAGTCCGGACTCGGGCTCGATGCCCTTGGTGAGGCACAGTACCGGCGTCTTGTCCGCGATGAACGGCGCCGCCTGGTGGCAGACGTCGCGCAGGTGCGTCGAAGGCACGGCAAAGATGATGGCCTCGGCGCCGTCGAGTGCCTGCACCAGGTCCGTGGTGGCGACGACGTTGCCGGGCAGCTCGTAGCCCACAAGGTAGCGGGGGTTGCGGTGCTCGCCATTGATACCGGCGGCCGTCTGCTCGCTATGGGCCCACATGGTCACGCGCTCGGCTCGAGCGGCGGCAAGGCCGGCGACGGCGGTTCCCCAGGAGCCGGAGCCAATCAGCGCAACATTCATGACTCTCTCCTACTTATCGTCGGGCTCGGTGACGCGCTTGGTAAACGAGAGCTTGGACTCCTTACCCGTCATGAGCTTTTTGATGTTCGCGCGATGGGCCCACACCACGGTGATACCGATCATCGCCATGCAGAACTTGAGGACCAGGCTGCTGTACGGAAAGACCGCGCAAGCAGCGATAGGAAGACCGATGGCAGCGGCGAGCGAGCCCACCGACACATACTTGGTGATGGCGACGGCCACGATAAACATGCCCAGCAGCGACAGGCCAATAGGCCAGTACCAAGCGAGGATGACGCCCAGACCAACCGCGATACCCTTGCCGCCGTGGAAGTTAAGGTAAGGCGAGAAGATGTGGCCCCACACGGCCGCCAGACAGATGACGCCGAGCATCCAGTCGCCGGGGGCTCCGGGCGCCATGATGTTCGGCGGAAATCCATAGCCCACGCTCGCGATGAGCGGACGGGCAATGACAACGCAGATGGCGCCTTTAAGGCAGTCGAGCAGCAGCGTGAGTGCGGCCACCTTGGGACCGGCCACACGCAGGGCGTTGGTGGTGCCGATGTTGCCGGAGCCCGCCTTGCGAATGTCGGTGTGGTTGAACACGCGGCCCAGGATCAGGCCAAATGGAATCGCCCCGATAAAGAACGAGACCACGGCGCAGATGGCGGTCAGCAGAATCGGATTATGCATCCTTTTGCTCCTTCTTCCTAAAGAAGAGTCGAATGGGTGTGCCGGCAAAGTCGAAGGTCGAGCGCATGCGGTTCTCGATGTAGCGCTGATAGGTGTCGTTGACCAGATCGCTGTGGTTGACGAAGAACGTGAACGTCGGCGGGTTGACGCCCGTCTGGGTCACGTAGTGCATGCGCAGGCGGCGTTTGCCGTCCACCACGGTATGACCGAACTCGCGCAGGTCGGTGAGGAACGTGTTGAGGCGCGAGGTGCTGATCTTTTGCGAGCGCGTCTTCTCGGCGGCGTCGACCATCGCCCAGATCTTCTCGACGCTGCGGCCGGTCAGGGCAGAGATGCGCAGGTACTGGGCCCAGGGAGCCATGACGCCCAGACGGCGGTCGATGGTCTCCATGCAGGCCTCGCGCTTACGGTCGTCGTCGAGCAGATCCCACTTGTTGAGCAGCACAACGATGGCGCATCCGCGCTCGATGGCAAGACCCATGACCTTCTGGTCCTGCTCGGTAACGCCCACGGAGGCGTCGACGACGAGCAGCGCCACGTCGGCGCGGTCGATGGCGCGCAGGCCGCGAACCATGGAGTAGTACTCGATGTTCTCGTACACGGTGCTCTTCTTGCGAATGCCCGCGGTGTCGACCATGCGGTAGTGCTTGCCGTTGCGCTCCACGACCGTGTCGATGGCGTCGCGCGTGGTGCCGGCAATGTTGGACACGATGGAGCGGTCGGCGCCCAGGATGCGGTTGAACAGCGAGGACTTACCGGCGTTGGGGCGGCCGATGATGGCGACGTTCAGCGCGTCGGGGAACTCATCGGCGACCTCGTCCTCTTCCTCCGGAAGTAGGGCCACGATATCGTCGAGCAGGTCGCCCGTGCCATGACCATGCAGGGCCGAGAGCGGCGTGGGCTCACCGATGCCAAGCGAATAGAACTCCCAGATGCTGTCGTTCTCGCGATCGGGGTTGTCGAGCTTGTTCACCAGCAGAAAGACCGGCTTGTCGCAGCGCTTGAGCATGCGGGCGACCGACTCGTCCTCCTCGGTGACGCCGGTGCGGCCGTCGACCACAAACAGGATGACAGCGGCTTCCTCGGCGGCGGCGAGGGCCTGGTCGCGGATGGACGTGGCAAAGACGTCATCGCTCTTGAGCGGCTCGATGCCGCCCGTGTCGACGATGGTGAACTCGCGGCCGTTCCAATCGGCCGTGTGATACGAGCGGTCGCGCGTGACGCCGCGGGACTCGTGGACGATGGCGTCCGAGGTCTGGGCCAGGCGGTTAACGAGCGTGGACTTGCCCACGTTGGGGCGTCCGACGACGGCGACGATAGGTTTCATCTGCTCTCCTTTAATGGGTAGGGTCAGCGGAAGTGTTAGAGTCTGCGGGCACAATGCCAAGGATGCGCTCCAGGGTATCGAGCAGCTCATGCGGCATGGTCGACACCACATGAACCTCGGCGCCGCGACTGGTAAGGCTTGCGAGTAAATCGTCACGATGATACTCGTCAAGCGTCATGCCGTCAGCGTTGAACATGAGCTTAGGCACAAAGAGCATAACCCCCGACAGGTCTTGGGGCAGCTGCTCAAGAATGTCACACGCGACGATGAGGCCGGTTACGTCCACGTTGCCGCCAAAGTAGCGGTTCTTGATGGCCGTGACAGTGCCGGCGAGTCCCTGGGGCGACTCCACAAAGCGGGCCACCGTGTCGCGTGCGCTGGCGCCCGAGAGGCACAGCAGCTGCTGGTTGCGCTCGACGATGGCCTCGCGGACGCGGGCCAGTCGCTCGGCATCGGAAGCCAGCACGTCGTCGGTCTCGTCCAGATACGAGCGGATCATGCCGATGCCGTCGTAGTACTGCGGGTAACCGTCGTAAAAGTCTGCCTCGGGAGGATCGATGCCGGCGTCCAGATAGAACTCGTCGCTCATCTGGAAGGTGTGGCGGCCAAAGCGCTCATAGGCGCGGTCCTGGTAGGGACGGATCATGGCAATGGTCTCGCGCGCCAGTTCGGGCTTGTCGCTGTATGACCAGCTAAAGCGGTTCTGATGCTTGGTAAAACCGAGCGGCACAATGCCCAGGCTTGTGATTTGCTCGTGCTCCTCGCAAAAGCGCAGGGTCTTTTCCAGCTCCTCGCCGTCGTTCATGCCGGGGCACAACACGATCTGCGCGTGAATCTCGATGCCGGCGGCCATGATGGCCTCGAGTACGTCCATGCCGCGCTGGGCGTTGCGGCCCATCATACGACGGCGGACGTCGGGGCTCACGGCATGGACCGACACGTTCATGGGGCTCATGTTGCGTTGGATGACGTTTTGCACGTCCTCGTCGGTGAGGTTCGTGAGCGTGACGAAGTTGCCCTGCAAAAAGCTCAGGCGGTAGTCGTCGTCGCGAATATAGAGCGTTGAGCGGCCGCCCTTGGGCAGCATGGTCATAAAGCAGAACACGCAGGCGTTTACGCAGGTACGCATGCCGTCGAAGATGGGACCATCGAACTCCAAACCCCAATCCTCGCCGGGAAAGCGGTCGAGCTCGACGGGGGTGACGGTACCGTCGCGCGGGTCGAATACCTCCAGCTCGACGGTGTCGTCGTCGGCCTCCCAGAGCCACACGATCATATCGGTCAGCTGCTCACCGTTGACCGTGAGCACGCGCATGCCCGGCTCGATACCCACATCCCACGCGGGCGATTCGGGATGCACGTTCTTTACGAGCGCGCCCTCACCCGGCTCGGGGTCGCGGCTGCGCCCGTAATCGGCCACCTCAGCGGCGTATGCGGGTACGGTCTGGTTCATGATTAGTGGTAAAGCTCCTTGATGCGAGCGACGGCTCGTTCGATGTGTTCTTGCGGGGTGGAGGCTCCGGCGGTGATGCCGATGTGGTGGGCGTCGGTAAACCACGCGGCCTGGAGCTCGGAAGCTTCCTCGATGTGATGCGTGTGCTCGCAGGCGTCTGCGCAAATCTGAGCCAGGCGGCGGGTGTTGCCCGAGTTCTTGCCACCCACGACGACCATGCAATCACAGCGTTTGGCAAGTGATGCGGCTGCCTGCTGGCGCTCGCTCGTGGCGGCGCAGATGGTGTTGATCACGCGCAGCTCCTGCACGCGCGGGGTGATGGCAGCCACGACCTCGGCGAGGTTCTGCGCGGTCTGGGTGGTCTGCACAACCAGACCCACCTTGCCCTTGAGCGACAAAGCGTTGGCGTCGGCGGCACAGCTCACGACCTGCGCATCATTGCCGGCGTGGCCCAGAATACCCTCGACCTCGGGATGCCCCGGCTCGCCTACGACCACCACGCGGTAGCCCTCGCGCACCAGGCGCTCGGCTGCCATATGGACCTTCTTCACGTAGGGGCAGGTGGCGTCGACCACGTTGTGGCCGCGTTCACGAGCGGCATCGATGACCTGCGGCACCACGCCGTGGGCGCGGATGATCACGGTGCCAGTTGCGGCGTCGTCCAGGGTTTCGGCCAAGCCAACGCCTGCCTCAGCGAGCTCGCGTACCACGATGGGGTTATGGATGAGCGGACCCAAGGTATGGACATGAGTGCACTCCCCTGCCTGCGGCGCGGCGGCCAGCGCCATATCGAGCGCACGCTGTACGCCGTAGCAAGTGCCGGCGTGGGCAGCGATCTCGATGGTGGGCGCGTTTGCCTGGTCAGACGCAGTCGCGGCGGTGTTCGTCACGTTCTCGCTCATGGCTAGAACCTGCCCGGATGCTCGTCGCATAGATCGTCTCGCATGGTGTAGACGCGGTTCATGGCCTCGGACTCAAGCCATTCCAGGCGCTCCGTGCGCTTGAGCCCGGCCGGTGCGTCGGAAAGCGAGACGGCCTTGCCGGCGCGGATCCAGCACTTCTTGGGACGCATGATCTTTTTGCCCGAGGGCGTGATGTCGGACCAGCCGCAGATGGCGAGCGGGTTAACGGGCGCCTTGCCCATCTGAGCGATGAGCGCAAAACCGCCGTGGACCTCGGGCTTGATCTCGCGCGAGCGGATGCGCGTGCCCTCGGGGAAGATCAGGACGTCCTCGCCGCGCTGCAGCGCATGCTGGGCGGCGCGCAGGCACTTCATATCGGCAGTACCACGCTCCACGGGGATGCCGCCAACGCGGCTAAAGGCCCAGCGCACGATCTTGCTCTTAGCGAACTCTGACTTAAAGATGGGACGAATGCGGCGGCCCCCAAAGAACAGCGCCGTCTCCACGGCCAAGAGCTCGGCCATCGAGGTGTGGTTGCAGATGACCACGCTGCCGCGGCCTTCCTGGCGCTCAAACAGAAGATCGGCATCCTCGACCTTCCAACGCCACATGAGCTTGGAGAAGGCCCAAAGGATGGCCATGACTACGACGACGGTGCCGCGGATGAGCGCTGGGAACTCTGCATAAGGAGCGTTGTAATAATCCTCGGGCGTCTGCTTAAACAGGCGCATGGGCTACCTCCTTTGGTTGATGAGGTCCTCGATAATGCGGACGACCTCGTCGATGGTGTGGGCGGTGGAGTCGACGTGCACGGCGTCTTCGGCGGGCAAGAGCGGGGCGACCTCGCGGCTGCTGTCAAGCTTGTCGCGCTGCTTAAGGGCGTCGAGGGTCTCGTCGACCTCGGCCTCGAGTTGCGCGGGCGTGAGCGGCTGGGCGTCGTTTTGGTGACGCTGCAGCACGCGGCGGCGGGCGCGCTCGCGCGGGTCGGCGGTCAGGAAGACCTTGACCTGCGCGTTAGGGAACACGACGGTTCCGATGTCGCGACCCTCGGCCACGATATCGCGGTCCTCGGCGGCGCGGCGCTGGTGAATGAGCATGGCGGCGCGCACGCCCGGGTAGGCCGAGACCTTGGACACGTTAGCGTCGACTTGCGGGGTACGAATGGCGGCCGAAGCGTCCTGGCCATCAATGGTCAGGCGCGTATCCTCGCCGGTGCCGTTGGTAAAGCGAATCTCGATCTTCTCGGCGAGGGCGTCGATGGCCGCCTCGTCGTCCAGATCGATGCCGCGGTCGAGCGCGGCGAAGGTGACGGCGCGATACATGGCGCCCGTGTCGAGCTTGTTAAAGCCCAGCTGGCGGGCGATCTCCTTGGCGATGGTGGACTTGCCGGAACCGGCGGGGCCGTCGATGGCGACGATCATGCAATGCTTCCTTTCGATGGTTGACGTGCTGGTATGGTTCGCGGGCGCTGGGGCGCGGCGGGTTGTCTAGCCTGTGTAGCGCTCGCGGTAGGTGTTGCGCTTGGGTGCGGAGCCGTGGCTGCCGTAGTGACGCGTGCGGCTGGCGGGCGTGTCTTGGGGCTTGCCGCCGTTGCGCTTGGCGCTCGCCTGCTTGGGCGGGATGCCGCCGGCCTTGAGGATCTGCACCTCGCGGTCGGTGAGCTCGCGCCACGAGCCCTTGGCCACGTCCTTGAGCTCCAGGCCGGCAAAGTTGCAGCGGTGCAGGCGGATCACCGGGTGGTGGATCTTGCTCAGCATGCGCTTGACCTGGTTCTTGCGGCCTTCGCGGATGATGACCTCCACGGCGGTGGTACCGGGCTTGACGCCTTGGGGCGCCACGGCCTCGGCCTCGTGCGCGGTGATGATACGGCAGATGGCCGGCTGACATAGGCCGTCATCAAGCTCGATGCCGCGGCGGAGCGGCGTGAGATCGCGGCCGGTGAGGCGGCCGTCCACGAGCGCCTGGTAGGTCTTGTAGACGTGCTTGCTGGGATGCAGCAGGTCTTGCGACAGGTCGCCGTCGGTGGTAAAGAGCAAAAGGCCCGTGGTATCGCGGTCCAAGCGGCCCACCGGGAACAGGCCCGGAAAACGGTCACGCGGAACAAGGTCGGCCACGCAGGGACGCTCCTGCGGGTCGCTCATGGTGGTGAGGTAGCCGGTCGGCTTGTAGAGCATCAGGTACACGGCGCCCTGGTTGAGCTTGACGGGCATGCCGTCGACCTCGATGTGGTCGCGGTCGACATCGACCTTGGTGCCCAGCTCGGTTGCGACCTGGCCGTTGACGGTCACGCGGCCAGCGGTCATCAGGTCCTCCGAGCCGCGGCGGCTCGCCACGCCCGCGCGCGCCAAAAAGCGCTGCAGGCGCATGGTGTGCGGGTAGACGGGCCGGGCGTCGCCTGCGGACACTGCGGTGTCCACGATGCGTGTCTCCCCCGCTTCGTTAGTCCTCGTCATGCGTATCCTCCGCAGTGTCGCCGGTGGCTATGATTTCCTCGCCGCCGACCGCCTCGACATCATCAACATCGGTATCGAGCAGTTCGCGCTCTTCGTCCAAGTCCTCGGCCTGCTCCTCGAGCGTGGACTGAATACTGCGGCCGCTCAGACGCTCGCGGATAAACTGGCGCGACTGCTCGTCGGGGGCAAACTGCTCCAGGTCGGGCAGGTCGCGGGTGGAGCGCAGACCGAACTTTTCCAAGAAGGCGTTAGTCGTGCCATAGATGATGGCCTGACCGCGCTGGGGGTCGCGGCCGAGCTCGCGCACCAGACCCTTGTCCACGAGCGACGCGATGACGCCGTCTGAGTTGACGCCGCGGATGCCCTTGACCACCTCGCGCGTTACGGGCTGGTGGTATGCGATAACGGCCAGGGTTTCGAGCGCCGCCTGGGACAGCTTTTGCGTGTCCCAGCTCAACACATAGGCCTCGACCACGTCGTGGTAAGCGGGGTGCGTGAACAGGCGCCAGCCGCCGGCGACCTCGCGCAGCTGAAAGCCGCGGTTGGCCTCCTCGTACTCAACCTTGAGCTCGGCGAGCAGCGACGCGCACTCGCCCGGGGCGATATCCAGTGCGCCGGCCAGCGCGGGCGCACTCACCGGGTCGCTCGACACCAGCAGCAGCGCCTCGAGGGCGCCTTTGAGGCTGTTTGCCTCCAGCGTGGAAAGGGTTGACATGGTTGCGGCTCCTATTCGGTGAGCTCGGGGCCCTCGCCGGGCACGTATGCCTCGGCTCCCTCGACTCGGTTGATTTGAATGGTTCCGAAGATCTCGTCCTGGCTCAGCGTGAGCGAGCCGCGCTTGGCAAGTTCGAGCATGGCCAGGAAGGTGACGACGAGCTGCTCGGTGGTGGCATCGCCGTCCAACAGCTCGCGGAAGGTACAGGTTTGGTGCGCCATGGTAAAGCGGTCGACCGAGGCCACCGTCAGGTCGAGCGGCACGCGATGCGGCGCCACATGCTCGGCCTCCAGCAGGAAGGTCTGGCGCTTGCCGTCCAGGTCGGCACAGATGACGGCCAGGCCGCGCAGGGTAATGCCAGCCAAGTAGTCGGGCATGAGGCCCAAAAACTCGGGGTCGGGGCCGGCAACGCGCGGGTGCATGCGGCTTTCGGCCTGCATACGCGCGCCAAGGGCCGCAGCCGCGCCCTTAAACTGCTTGTAGGCGATTAGACGCTGGATCAGGACCTCGCGCAGGGCGTCGCCGTCGAGCGTGCTGAGCTCCTCGAGGTCTTCGTCGAACTCGTCATCGTCGTCATCGACTTTGCGCGGGGTCTCCTGCGGCACCAGAGAGGCGGCCTTGATGTCCAATAGGGTTGCCGCGACCAGCAAAAAGTCGCTCGCCACGTCCAGGTCCAGCGCCTCGATGCGCTCGGCCTCGGCCAGGTATTGTTCGGCCACCTCGCTGATCGAGATGGCACCGATATCAACTTTTTGGCGGGTTACCAGCTGCAGCAGCAGGTCGAACGGTCCGCTGTAGACCTGCGTCGACACGCGATACGACATCTTCGACCTCCTTTGACGGCGCCTTCGCGGCGCGGTTTGGGTGCATGTTGCGACCGTTTTGCGCGGTCGACCTGTAAGTTTACCCTAGATGCCGGCGATTGCGAAGTTGAGCAGCCACTCAGCCAACGGATACACGGTAACGTCGAAATAGCGGCCAATCACATCGATGCCGGTCCACATGGGCAGCAGATACAGCACGATGATGAGTATGGGCATGGCGTATTGCTGCAGGTGGTAGTAGTTGGTGAGCGCTTTACCTTTGAGGAACGGCACGATGATAGACGAGCCGTCAAGCGGCGGAATCGGAATGAGGTTAAAAAACGCGAGCGACAGGTTGACCACGATAAAGGCAGTGCCAAAGTTCATGATTTGCGACGCCACGCCAAAAGACATGCTGGCGTAGAGGTTGCCATAGGCCAGGTGCATGAGGGCTGCGGCCAGGCACGCGAGTGCGATATTCGATGCGGGACCGGCCGCGCTCACCAGGACCTCGTCGCGCTTGGGGTGCTTGAGGTTGTTGAGGTAGACGGGCACGGGCTTGGCGAAGGCGAATACCGGGCCGCCGGCCGCGAGCATCAGCAGCGGCAGGAGGACGGTGCCAAACGGGTCGATGTGGTTGAGCGGATTGAGCGAGACGCGGCCACGGGAGCGGGCCGTCTTGTCGCCGAGCGCCCAGGCAGCGGCGGCGTGCGCGCTCTCGTGGATAACAATACCTACGATGACGGCGACGGCGCTGGCGAGCAGATTCATGAAGTAGCTGTTGGACATGGCACTCCCCTAGCGGACGCGGCGCGAGGCGCGCGCGAGCAGGTAGTCGGCCACAAACAGGATGACGGCCACGATGGCGTAATCCAAGCGGAACACGCCGCCAAAGGGCGAGGTGATAACGCCGTAGCCGGCGATGGCACTCGGCAGCGCGCGCGAAAGCTCGACAATAAAGCCGACGATCTGCAGCTTGGCGGTCAGGCCGCTAAAGCACAGCAGCACGGTCATCGCGCTCATAAAGATGCCGCAGATGCGGCACGCAATGGCGATGATGCTCATCGCCACGGCAGCGGCCTTACGAGAGTTCACGCGCGGTCTCCTCTTCGATCTGGGTGGAAAGCTCGAGCCATTCGTCCTCGAGCTTGGGCAGCTCTTGCTTAAGCCCGTTATATTCCCCCAGCGCGGCGTTGAACTTGTCCTGATCGGCATAAAGCTCTTCGCTTGCCATCAATTCCATAAGCTCGTCATAGCGGGCACGCTTTTTGTCGAGCTCCGCCTCGATCTTCTTAAGCTGGTTGCGCACGCCCTTGAGCTTTTTGTTGAGTGCGGCGCGGGCCTGGGCCTCGGCGCGCTTTTGCTCCTTGGTCTTTTTGCCCTCGGCCGGCTTGGGGGCGGCGACGCTGGGCTGGGTGGAACTGGTCGGCTTGGCTGCCTTGGTCGCGGCCGGTGTGCTCTCCCCAGCTGCCTCGGCGGCGGCGCGGGCCGCGAGGTCCTCGCGTTTGTAGAGGTAGTAATCGTAGTCGCCGTCATAGACCGTGACCTTACCGTCGCGGATGTCGATCACGCGGTTGGCCACGGCACGAACCAGGTGCTCGTCGTGGCTGATCAGCACGATGGTGCCGGGGAAGTTTTGCAGGGCGTTCTCGAGCATGTCCACCGAGTCGATGTCCAGATGGTTGGTGGGCTCGTCCAGGCACAGGAGTGCCTCAGGGGCCACGAGCATCTTAGCCAGGGCCAGACGCGCCTTTTCACCGCCGGAGAGGACGCGGACCTGCTTTTCGATGGAATCGTTGTCGCTAAACAGGAAGGCGCCCAGCAGGCTGCGCTGCTGCGGCACGGTCCACTTGGGCGTAACGGTGTCGATCTCTTGCAGGACAGTGTTGGACTCGGTCATGCCCTCGAGCGCGTGCTGGGCGTAATAGGCCACGCCCACGTTGGTGCCCAGGTCGCGCGTGCCGGTAGTGGGCGGCTCCAGGCCGGCGATGATCTTCATGAGGGTGGACTTGCCGGCGCCGTTGGGGCCGACGAGCGCCACATGCTCGCCACGGTAGAGCTTGAGGTCGATGTCTCTGTAGATGTGCTTGTCGCCGTAGGACTTGGAGACGCCCTCCAGGCCCACGACCATATCGCCGGAGCGAGGCGGATCGGGGAACTTAAAGTCGATGTGCTTGTGGCCCTCAGGCAGGATGACGAGCTCCTTTTTGATCTGTTCGATCTTGCGGATGCGCTCCTGGGCCTGGGCGGCCTTGGTGGGCTTGTAACGGAACTTATCGACGAAGACCTGCATGTGGGCGATGTCGCGCTCCTGCGCGGCACGCTTGGCGCGCATCTGCTCCAGGTTGTCCTCGCGCTGCTTAAGGTAGCTGCTGTAGTTGCCGGTGTAGGTGGTCACGCGGCGGTTCTCGAGTGCGGCCACGTGGTCGACGCAGGCGTCCATGAAGGCGCGGTCGTGGCTGACGATGAGCACGGCGCCGTCGTAGTTGGCGATAAAGCCGCGCAGCCATTGGACACTTTCGAGGTCCAGGTGGTTGGTGGGCTCGTCCAGAAGCAGCAGGTCGGGGTGGCGCAGGAAAAGCTTGGCCAGTGCGATGCGCATCTGCCAGCCGCCAGAGAACTCGGAGCACGGGCGCTCAAAGTCGGTGACCTTAAAACCCAGGCCGGACAGGATCTTTCGGGCGTTGCTCTCGAGCTCGTAGCCGCCCAGGTGCTCAAAGCGGTCCTGGACCTGGCCGTACTCGTTAAGGAGTGCGTCGACGTCCTTGCCCTGCTCAGAGAGCTCGGTGATCTGGGCCTGCAGCTCGTTGGCGCGCTCGCCCATACGGCGGATTTCCTTGGCGGCGGCCATGACCTCGGCAAGGATGGTGGTGTCCTTTTGCTCCAGGTTGGTTTCCTGCTCGAGATAGCCTACCTGGCAGTCCTTGGCGTACTGGACTTGGCCGGCGTCGGGGCTGTCGATGCCCATGATGATCTTGAGCATGGTGGTTTTGCCGGCGCCGTTGGGACCCACGAGCGCGAAGCGCTCGCCGGGGTTGATCTGGAAGGACGCGCCGCTAAAGAGGACGCGCGCGCCGAAGCTTTTTTCGATCTTGTCGACCAGGAGGATCATGGTGCCGCCTTTGACCTTGTGTGCCTATATGAAAAAAGGCCCCAACTTGCGTTGGAGCCTCATTCAATGCTCGGGTGGAGACGAGGGGGATCGAACCCCTGACCTCTTGACTGCCAGTCAAGCGCTCTCCCAGCTGAGCTACGCCCCCGTGCGAACAAGTACTATACGGGAACTAGGACGGCGATGCAAGGACAATTTTGGAAAAACTTCTGCGGACGGCGGCGCGGGGGCGCAGCCCGGCCGCGGATGCAGGCGCGGGAACAAGCCGCGAAGCCCTTCGATACCCTTTCCGCCCGCGGGGACGCGCCCCGCGGGCGGCGGCGTTGCCGCCGTCCTCCCCTCCAGCGCCCTTGGGACATCTCGAGTTCCGTCGTCCGCAGTCTTTAGCTTTCGCGGCGCGGGCCGCCATCCTCTCAATGGCTATCCCGCCGGCGCAGGGCCCGCTATCGGGGCCGATCGCGCTCCCGCCCGCCCGGCGATTCCAAAACTATGCCGGTTTACGGGGCCAGGCCGGCAACCCCCGGGCATGACGTAATCGGTAAAACCAAAACCGCAGGTAGACGACTTGCGGATTCCGTGAAATGCAGGGTATGGACGGCCGGTCCGGGTCAGGCCCCGTAAACCGGCATAGTTTTAAGATGTCACTAATTCACTAGCAGGCAAACTAGGTTGTTCTAGCGCCTTATCGCCGGCTAATTTCCGATTTCCAACCAGTTGCACAATACACTTGCGCGCAGTCGCGTCTCGGCGCACTTCATTGCCTCGGATTTGGCTTTATATCGAATCCCCAAGCGACTGCAGACGCTTTTGACTATGGTGTCTAGCTGCGCTTTGTCGTTAAGCATATCGTGGGTTACCAGGAACACGTCAAAACCCATGCTCTGGAGCGCAGTCATGCGCTCCGCATCGTGCTCAAGCACCGCGCCTGATCCATGGATGACTTCACCTTGGATCTCGATAATTACCGCCTTCATTAGGACTGGGTTTACAATCACGATGTCTCCGTAGCAAACCTTTTGACCTGCGATGTTTTGGGCTGCCAAGGATAGAGGGGTTAAATCGTTGAGGTACACGTAGCTGAATCCCGCACCACCTAGACGTCGAGAACGACTTAGAAGCAGGACCCCCGCGACCTCGAGCGGAGACGCAGCAATGCCGATAACCTGCTGGGCGGCATCATAAAACTGCTTTCCCCACATTTGACCTTTGACCTTGTCGGCGAATCGATGCAGGTCGCTCAGTTCGATGAGCGGCTTTCTCATCCAAAGAGAAGTACCTTTGAGTTTCGTAACCTCTCTTCCATCCTTACGCTTGTTCGTTTGGCCTTCGTTATCTGGGGCCTTTACCGTTGCGCGGGCATAAACTCGTTTCCAAGGAACATCGTCTTCGCCTTCTCCAAGTTCGAACAGATCCTGCGTGTTGGAATTGCGATTCACCTCTACCGCCATTTTTAACTGCATTTCGACAGCGGGAGTCGGCTCGAAAACAGAAAACCAGCCGCATAGTTCGTACATAGCCAGTACGAGATTTATTTGGGATATAAAGCGTGTCATAGTAAATAACGTGTTAAGCGGATTGGTGACACTAAAGCCTAAATGAGTGTCGATTGTTGTGCCGGCATCAGATGCCCCTTCCCAGCGAATAGTGGAGCGCAATCCCGAGTGGTGATTGCAACAACCTGGCGATGCAACAGTGATAATCGGGGTCTTGAGGATGTCGGTTACGAAAGGGGCTTGGGATAGGGCTCGCCAGCCGTCATCGGAACTGGGCAGTCGCGGGTAGAGGTCGCGTACTTGGGGCGGGCAGCGCCAGTAGCGGAATGCGGTGTTTGCGCAGACGATCTCGTCCATGTGGGCCTCCCCTGGTTTCGGCCGCGGGCCGTGCGGATTGCGGGTAAGGTCGATTATCTACTGGCGCATCATGCGGGTAAGTACGGGTAGCTGACCAAACACTGACCAAAAGCTTGACGCAATCTGTTGAAAAGCCGTCATAGTCATGAACGTGCTGGTACGAGCTGTGAGCCAGTGGACTCTGTCTCCACAATTGCGCGTAGATTGCGCGGAGAATTCAATGAATGAACGCAGATGCACTTTTCAAAACGCGCAATGACGACACCTAATGTGAACTGCGTAACATATAACGCCTTAGGTAACTTCGCTTCGATCATGGTGTCAAAAAGAAAAAGGCCAGAGGCTTAACACCTCTGACCAGCGCTTTAGATGGTGGGCGATACAAGATTCGAACTTGTGACCCCATCCGTGTGAAGGATATGCTCTACCCCTGAGCCAATCGCCCGTCGCCTTTCGGCAAAAGAGATACTATCATAGCCGCGCGTGGTTTACCAAGAACTTTTTGCCCCCGATTTTAAATTCGTGGGAGCAAGTCGCGCCGTTTCAACCCGGTCAGCAAACTAAAGCGCAGCTTAACCACCTTTCATCGTTTAATCCACGAGGTCTCGGTGACGATAGATATGTCGAGCATTGTTGTCCGTACGCTGTGCAACAATTTGAAGCGTAATTTAATTCGTTGACCACATGTCTCACCCTGTTATTTCCGCAGGGCCTCTTCGAGAAAGGACGTAACTATGGGTTCTGATCAGAAAACGGCTAGCAAGAATGGCCGCACATATTATTTCGATAGCCGCAAAGAGGAAATGGAGAGGGTCAAAACTCTCCTCGATCTTGACTCTTGGGCTTGCGAATTTGGAGCAGAGGCACTAGATGATTTAGTAAATAAGCTGGCCAGTGAGAATACGCATAACAATGATACCTACAAGCTCGCCAAGTGTTTTATTAGCCATATCAATAGTGGCGATAACGCCGATGACAAGAACGCCAATGACGACGGCGCCGATGACGACTCCGATTGCTTTGCCTTCTATATGGCTCTCATCGAAGAGTTGGGCATTGATCCCGACGCTGTTAAAGACGTAAAAGATAACTACTTTGACATTACGTTACCAATGAGCGACGGGCCGTTTACCGTAAGCGTTAAGCCGTTTGACCCTTATGTGCCTGAACAATTGTGGAATGAAGTCGGCAAGAAGGTTGATCCTCGCTGGCACTACTTTGTGTCATGGGCGAAATACTGGGATGTCTTTCTAAATTCCAACAGCAAATACGCAGCGAAGTTAAGGGAGCGCGATACTGATCACAAAGATTGCGATGCTCCCACTTCCTTTAGAAATCTTGTCATGAAAAAATGGCTCGGAAGATCATAGCAATGAAGGGCTGGCGAGGTGCGTACCTCGCCAGCCCTATTCTTCCAGTGCGATCGGTTGCCAGACGAGGTCTTCGATGGCGCAGCCCAGGGTGTTTGCGAGCGCCAATACCGAGGAAACCGAGGCGCAGCGCAGGTCGAGTTGGTTTTGCTCGTAGAGCTGTATGGCGCGAAGTTTAACCCCCGATAATTTCACGCGCGAACTCGCCGCCCGACATGCCGCAGATGACGCGCGGCATACCGCGCTCAAATTGCCTCATCTCTAGAGAGTTCGAAAGAATTGCCGTCAGTTCCGCCGGATTCAACCCCTGGTCACAGAGGGCGAAATCGACTGCCTCGCCCAGCGTTCTCATAGCGTCCTCGAGATACATCTCACTGTATGCGCGGGCCGGTTGCCTCATTTTGTGAGACATTAGGAGTTCTTCAAAAGCCTCAATGCATTAGGCATGGCTGCAATTGTCGATTGAACGGTCAGGTCAATCGTTGCGATTTCATCGTTGCCACCCAGCAAAACTCATAGGCAGGCAGTTTAGCAATAGAACGTCAGGGAGTCGTTGCCAAAGATTTCACGCCACTTGTCGCAGATGTATCGATGGTTCATGGTAATTAGTTTCGAAAGGTCTCTGAGATCCTTAGCTGGAATCTTGCTTTCATTGTTGGCAAGTCTGCAGCCACCGTCTTTGGTTAGCCAGAACTTAGTCGAATTGGCAGCTGCTCTTTTTACTCCTACGTGGATGTGAACTGGTTCTCCGTTTTCGGCAATCCAAAAGAAAAGAACATACTGTCCAAATATAAGAATCCGAGGCATTATGCCACCGCCGGTCCGGCTTTTTGGCGTTCTGCGAGCTCGAAGATAAACGGGGCGTTTGTTCTAACGAACTCAGTCAAGAAATTCAGATCGTCAGCAGAAAACCCTTCGACGTTGAACCATTCAACCGCGGGTAAGAAACATTCTGCGTGGTCAAAGCCAAAGTCGACCGGACGCTCAACAGCTACGCGGACAGTTCCGTCTTCTCTTGTTTCTGAATAGGCAAATTGAGTACCGTCGTCAAGCTGAACATAGCTCCAAAGCATAGCCGCCTCCTTAATGATTGAATTTGAGTATAGATAACTGCTCAAGCGCAATGTGATGTGAATTGAATTATTCCAATAAGACCTGAACTTCTGGAATGGTTGTTTCATTAGGGATTGAACTATCTCACACTTCAGGAGCTTTTAGAGCCGCATTAATAAGATCAGCGCCGTTGTCGAAGCGACCGGACTTCCCCGTCGCAAGAAACGCATCGCCTTCGCGGATTGCCTCGAGGGTCTCCGGGTTGGGAGCTTTGGTAGGAAACGGCCGCGTGCCGGTGTTCGCAAGCTCCTCGTCCTGCTTACAATGCTTCATAGATGCGCACTTCATCTTGCTCGATGCTTTTGCGGAAGGGCGGATGCATGTGCTCCGGCGGGTTGGTGACGATATCGCTTTCTGATTTTTGCTCGCTACGTGCGAACGATAGTTAATTCAGCCAGTAGCGATGGATCGTGCATCGAAGCGATTTGCGGTACCCAGAATCAAGCCAAGAAGTCTCTAAGGCCTCGTAGGCTTGCTGTTCCTTCGCAGCTCGCCTGCGAGCTCTTCGCGCGTGCGTTTTCCGGAGACAAGGTCCTGAATCCATTCATAGTAGGGGTTATCTTCAGGATTTGGGTTATCGGAAAAGTCCACCGATACGTTTCTCACTCTAATAATGGCAAAGGCGAAAACTAGGCTAGTCCTCTTGTTTCCATCCTCAAAGATGTGGTCCTTTACCATGTGTTCCGCAATATAGCTTGCCTGGTCGAATATGTCCGAAAATCTATCAATCGGGGATTGCCCAAAGATGGTGCAAAATGCGTTTGATAGAACAGATTCAATTCGACCAAGTATAAGGGTGGCCCCGTCGCCCGTCATACAGGTTGTGTAGCATTTTCCAAACGCAAGCAAGCCTTCATGCAGCTGCATTACAGAAGAGACAAGCGCCTCTATCGCTTCCTCGTCATCAAATACAAGGGGATCGAAAGAAGGCGCTTGCCCCATCGTGGTGGACATTAGGAGTTCTCCAAAAGCCTCAGCGCATTGGGCATGGCTGCAATTGTCGATTGCACGGCCTGATCGATTGTTACGACGTCGTTATTGTCTAAACCATCATTAGACGCAAGAATTGCCTCCGGAGTGATGGGGTTATCCATGTTCGGCGAATATACACTCGCCCATGCCCCATCTGGCTTGTGTGACAAGGTGACCAAATCAAATGCAGAGAGCATGCCAAGTCTATTCATCACAGAATCGATGAGGTTTTTAGACGTCTCGTCAAGTATCGCTGAGCCAGTCGATTTGCGAATGCAGTTTCGGCCATACGAGGAGAACGTATGATAGACCACAGGTTCAACTGGACCATACTGCCAAGCCTCAATAATGTCATCGAAAAGCGGATGATTGCATTTGCGCAACGATTCGACTTGCGAATAATAGACGAGCTTATTCAGCTTAAGATTTGTGATCTCGAACTTGTCGCTCCAATTATCAATGATGTAGTTTGCAACGTTCAGCGCTTCCATTTTCGCTCTCCTCTCAGTTGGCAAAACTAATCCACTAGACTTTAAATTGGCTGATTATGTACCCAATTTAAAGATATGTCGAGTTAACCCTCGATGAAATCACTTCTAATTACACGACAAATTGTTTCATAGCGAGCGGACATGAATTCGTCATGCGTACTTTCACAAAAGACTGAGAGCAAAAACGGTTTTAGCAGATGCCAACCGTTTGCACTGGCTTTAAGAGTCAGCCGAAAGCTCAGATTCAAAACGTTGTCAGCAAAAGACTTATTGGACGTTACAGCAGCGATTCACGACGCCTAGGAGCGTTATGCCAAAAAGGAATAGCGTCACGGAGGCGACGATCCAGCAGTTGTCGCCAGTCTTGGGGAGCGAGGCGGTTGTCGTGGTAGCAGCCTTGGGCTTAGCGGTCTTGGTAACCGAAGTCTTAGTCACCGTGGTGGTCGTTGTTGTCGCAGCCGCGGGCTTGACCTCTGGGCGCGCTGCAGTTCCCGAACCAGACTCCCCCGCAGCTTGATCGGCGCCGGAGGCAGGCTCGCCACCATCACTCGGCACATCGCGCCCGTCTGTCTCCCCTGCCGGCGGCGTGGCGCCCTCGGGCTCGATCACCACATGCGTGGCCACAGCCCCGCCGGCATCCAACACGCCTCTAGCCCCAAAGGCACCACCGGAGGGCGCCACAAAGCGCGCGGACGTAAGCGAACCGTCCAGGCAGCCAACGCCGCCGTCGGCGCCGGTCGCGTCTAGCCACGAGGCATCGACGGCAAGCGTTCCAAAGGGCACGTCATCGCCGGGATCCTCGTCTAGCAGGTACGCGCCGTAAGCTTGCACGCCCGCTCCGGAGCCCGCGCCCGCAGCGACAACGCGCCCGCCACCGCGGACGACAAGACGACCCGCGACCAGGCCGGCCACGACCTCGTCCTCAAGGCCGGCCCCGTCGGCCTGGGCATTGACGGTGCAGCCGTCAACCACCAATGCCTGAAACGCGTGAATCCCGCACTGCGATCCCGTGGCCGTTAGCGACCCGGTGCCGCGAAGCGTCAGGTTGCCCCACACCTCCAGACCGCACTGCGAAATGTCCACGATGGACGATTGCATCTCCTTTACGGAGTTTTGCCCGGTCAGGGTTACCACCAGGTCTCCATCGGCGCCGATGGCCTCGCCAGAAAAGCCGCTAAGCTCCAGGTGGTCGGCATCGGTCCAAGCCCAACCGGGGCCCGAGACGCCCGGCTCGTAGTACGTCGCGCCTGCAATGATGAGGCTCTCCGCACCCGCGGCATAAGAAGGCCCGCCCAGCAAAACGCATAGGCAGGCCATAGCAGTAAACAGGATGTAGTGACGGCTAGTGTGGAACGCGGCAGCAAACATAACCGCTCCGATCTTCGCAGGAGCCAATAGAAGCCGCAACAGGAAATGCCCTGGTAGCAGCATTTATTAGTGTAGCGTGATCAGATAACGGGCAACGTAAAAGCCCGCGATCGACTCCCATAATTAGGTGTAAATCGTTTTGCCAGTCGGTGAAAGGAGGGTCGGGTGGTGTCGAGTCATACGTGGGGCACTAGTAGGTGTTTGCTCACTCCGGTAAAGCCGCTCCCCTTGTGCTTTCCCGCATAGGTTTGCGAGTGTATTTGAACTAGATGTCGTACAGTTTGCCGCTCATTGTTTTCCTAATCAGCCCGTTATTAAGCATATAGCGCAACACCCTTTTATGGCCTTCCCTATCGTTGCTGTTTAGGCACAAGCGACAGACACGACTTCCTCGAGCCAATTAGTCACAGTAGAATCACCATAAGACGCATTTAGCGGGAAAGGCGACCCATCCTCAGTAAAGCACGTCGCCAGAGGCCTCAAGCGCCTTTATTGCCGTGCGCTTTAACTCATTGAGGCTCTCATAGCCGCTTGTAGAAAGTGGAACTATACGCACATTGAACGCATCGCCGTACTTGAAGTCAGCGTACACATCGCAATTACCTCTTCCAAGAAACTGTAAGGCTGCACGGTCAATCGCCTTTGCGCTTTGGCCTACGTAATACAGATCTTTGGTTGCATTATGAACGATGAATATGCCTGTAACCTCACCTTGTTGTACCAGAGCCTTTCGCTGAGACATGAACTCTTCAGCGCTTGCAGTAAACTGCGAATCATCTTCTAGGAGAGATTGACGCAAACTCATCAGCTCCTTTTGCTGCCTCGACGCGGTCGAGACCAACACCAGGCCATCGATAAACAAAAACAACCCAAGAAATACAAACGGAAAAGACGGCACACGATTTACGCCAACGCTAAGCAGCCAAGCCAAGAATGGACCCCCGAGTGTAATTAGGAGGCCAATAACACTGGCGAGCTTTCCAACTGCAATAAGCCTTTTTGGAGGGGCTGAAGCAACGGTCTTGATCTGGTAATAATTTCTCATAGTTGTCTCCAGTGATATGGGCGAACGGTTTCAAATGAACGAACCGAGAAACTGCTTTAGTTGAACAACATACTACCGTGTACAGCGTGGGCTCGTAGACCACCACGGGCACGCCCTTGGCCTTCACGCACTTCATGACGCCCTGGATGGAGCTCGCGCGGAAGTTGTCGGAGTTGGACTTCATCGTCGGGCGGCACACGCCCACAACCGGCTTCGACTTGCCCTCGTAGACGCGGTCCCTCACGATTTGCGGCACCTCGTCCACGACGAAGTCCTTGCGGACGAGGTTCTACTGGTCTTTATCCCGAACCGGCTCTCCTGTTAGAGAAGATATCCTTGTCATCTTCGTAGTTGCTTCTTCTAGAAAGGAATTTGGCGTTGCACCGGCATGTATCTTGTATTTCTTCCCGGACACGTCGAGGGCATAAAAAGACAGGGGCGCATCAAGGTCGAAAATGCCTAGTTCTTTACGCTCTTTTTGAATCGCCTGCAGCCTTAGAAAACTAACGGTGAAGCACCCAACTTCGCCTCCTTTCGCCGCTGCATACGATTGTCCAAAGCCT
Source organism: uncultured Collinsella sp. (assembly GCA_900540985.1). Classification (GTDB taxonomy): domain Bacteria; phylum Actinomycetota; class Coriobacteriia; order Coriobacteriales; family Coriobacteriaceae; genus Collinsella. Next base: position 5,729 of record UQIC01000006.1, on the reverse strand, counting down.
GAATCACCAATTTAAGGATGTGGTCAATGAAGTCAGCGATCAGCCGTGTTTCTCTAATGACTACAAGCTATTGTAGTTACGTTGCAATTCAGTAGCGTAGTTGCCAAATAGCGCATAGGCGTTTTGGATTCTTAGCCGATGCCGATCAATAATAGCAAGCTCATTGGGCAAATCGATCGGAGGAGTATAAGCTTGGACAGAAACGGCATCGCCAACTGAATAGCCCTGGTTTACGCCAGAAACCAACGTGGGAGTAAGGTCATGAGCCAAATGGCCATGAAGCTCTCTAAAATGCTTGGCATCTGGATGTTCAAATAGGTCCTCATTAACAATGGCGATGAGTTGGTTTCCAAGAGCAGAATCGGAACAACTATATTGCAGCTTTTTAAACCAGTTGCACCGGGGCGCTCCATCATTGACGGTATTAATCAGCACTAAAGAATAATCGCCCTTAGAGATAGTCGCTAGCTTAACGCACGCGCGAACGAGCTGGTCCTTAAAGACATTTGGGATATCTGACAAGAATCTAAAGACGGGATAGATGTAATCCATAATGAGGGTGTCTCTGACTACTTCAGAGTCAATGTCTGTGACAATGGTGCTCCAGACAGAAAGAGATTTTTCGTAGCGAATCATCTCGCGAACTGAATCAAATAAAGCAACGTTATAGGCATTAAACGTATCGGTAAATGGGTCGCCAAAGAAGCTTTTCATGTCACGATGAGCCGGAATGTGAGAGTTCTCAAGCTTGGTGGAATAATAAAGCGCCGGATGTCTTGAGAGAGCTGAAGTGATCTGGGCAGATAGAGAGTCGGACTCAACAGGTATATTCACGCTTGGGTCTGCAGTCATAATTAGACCTCCGACAATGGTTAGCAATCGTACATTACTTGCTCGGCAAGGCGCCTGAGCAGGTCGAGCATGTTGATGGCGCCGCCGTCGAACCAGGGCATGGCGAGCATGTCCAGCGTCGAGTCAAAGAAGATTTGCGTAGCGGTATTCTTCCTTTCCTAGAAACAGCTGTTGTGGTGATTTCCGAATCTAGAACGAGGGCCGATCTTCGTTAAGCGGAAGCAAGGGCGTCACCTTACACCAACACTTCCGACGCGATCGGCAGCGCGCCTTCGGCGTCGAGTTCGACGCCGGTGTAAACCGAATGATGCAGCAAGCCCCAGAAGGACCTGCTGCATCATGCGCATGACTCATTGGCAATTGCCTTCTAAAGGCGCTGAAGCAAATAGAATCCGAGGAAACAGAAAAACCGTAAGCTGCATTTCATTGCTAGCGTTCTCGAATCCTATATACCCGAAATCACCGACGCCCTATGAGATATGCCGATCGCGTCCAAGGGACCAAAGTACGAGGCAAGAGTAAGGCGGTTATCGCAAAAATGAATGCTGTCTATACCGAATAACGAATTAGGTACGAGAGCCTCTTATCTACCGCAACGTCTCAGAGCAGTTTGGCCGTTACCTTCCATCGCTTGATTAAGGTGCTAATCGCCAAACTCACAGTGAGGGATATGAAAAACAGCGTCACAACTATCGCCAAAGGCGGAACACCAGGTACGTTGATGAGGCTCAGCAGAATCCAGTCAACCTGCTGGTGAAACAGGTACACTCCGAAGCTGTGTTTCTCGAATAGGCTTCCGTGAACCTTGTCTATCAGCCACTCGGCGTGTCCGAAGATCGATAGGAGTACAAGCGGACCCACAAGCCTCAAAATAAACAGTAGGACTTTCGAGGCCGCCCCGAGAGCCCCCCCCGAGGCGCTGCAGACGTACCACGCCACGAACAGTGCGACATCGGCTGCGAATAGCGCTGCGGGCTTTATTCGCCAGAAGCGAGACGTGTCGGTCTGTCTCAGCAACGCGCCAAGTAGGAAACACGGGAAGTAGTCGAAGGCCCGTGCCACTTGAAACAGGTCGAGAGGCGCCGTGTACACGGCGCGTGCGAAGATGTAAGAAACAATGGCCGATGCTAACAGCGTCGGCCATTTACACAACAAGGCTGGCCTAATGCGCCACATCAGTTCGACGAACACGAACATCCAGAACAACGCCAGCAGGAACCACAGCTGCGAGGGGTTATTGCCGAGAACAAACGACTCGACAGTCGAGACAGGACCATAAAAGAAACAGTAGACAGGACCCGCCCACACGACGCCCGCAAAGAGGTAAGGCACGAGCAGGCGTTTGGCTTTCTTCTTGAGAACTACGCACGCATCGTCATATTTGTCCGTCTCCATTTTGATGTACGCCCAAATGTAGCCGGAGACAAGAAGAAACAGTGGCACATGCATGGTGGAGAGCCACTGAACAAATACGCCCAGCGCGGGGCACGGCGTAGCGGGCTCGCCGAACCAGACCCCGCCGTAGATAGCGCATGCATGAAACAAGACAATGACGAGCATCGCCAGCGCCTTCACGGGTCCCGTGAGTTCAAGCTCCCGCTTCTTGGTCATCGCAAACTCACCCACGCCCGAGCCTCTTTCTCGCCCCCGTTATAACCAGCCTTACGCCGTCTCTATCGCACCATAGGTATGCGACCAGCATCAGCAGCACCACAGGCCAGCTCCACGCGCCCAAAAACCACGACGCCGTCATGAACCCTGCAGTAATCAAGGCCTCCGAAACACAGAAGTGCACCACGGGATCTCCAAACCTGCGCGATATGATTAACTCAAAAGCAAGGTCGCGCAGCGCCACCGAGGCCACAATCCCGCATGTCGCCAGCTCCACACTCGCCAAGCCAACGATGCTCGCAAGGGCCAGCACCGCGTTCAAGATCATGGCAGCAACGTTCACCGTGCACAGTGTTCCCTCGCGTCGCCCCATCTTAAGGTAGGTATTGAACAGCAGGTTCGCCTTGCAGCTATAGACACACAGAGGCATAGTAAGAGCCAGGTAAACTAGGCTCTTGCTGTATGCCGGAAGCCACAGCCCCAGCACCAGTTTCGCAGGCACATAGAGAAGGTACGCACAGGGAAGAGCCGTGTGCAGCAGCAGCCTAATGGCAAGGTACTTCTCCCTCCGCCCCTCGGCGTCCAAACGCTTGAGCACGGGGAACGCCACCATTGACACTTGCCCGATAAAACCCAGAACGAAGTTCGTCAACGAGAAAGACAGTGACAACTTGCCAAAGGCCGTAAGCCCCAGTTGCCAGTCTGTCAACATACGAGTGAAGCCAACAATCAGCGAGTCGGCGTAGTAGGCTACCATGACTTTCAGACCTGCCCGTACGTCGGCGGCGCATGTGCGCAGCACGCCCTTGAACGCCGCCTTGCTGCGTAGGGTGCTCCTAGCGCAGATGAGTACATACAGAAACGCCAACGCCTGGCAGGCTATGTAGCCCAAGATAAACGGCAGCGATGAGTCAACGCCCGCGAGGAGAACCGTCATCATGAACGCGACGAAAAGTCCCTTGGAGAATAGGTCGGCGAGTGATGAGATACGCGTTAGGTTCGTGCATTGGAACACATAGCGCAGACACTGGGTCAGGTTTGTGAGCAATCCGAAAAAAACGCACAGCGCGAGCACGAGGGACCGGTATGGTTCGAAACCAGCGGCGAGGACGGCGGCCAGGCAACAGGCAGCAACTAACAGCTGCGAGGCTGCGACGACACACTGCTGCGCCTTCAACTCCCCGTGATTGACCTCCGAGTAGCGCTTTCCGCCGAGACGCAGGTAAATGCCGTCATTGAGTCCAAGCAGGGCAAACCCAGAGTACGATGAGTACAGCAAGAACAGCTGCCAGTACGCGTAGTCCTCCACGCCCAATAACTTGGGAAGCACCAGGGACGTCAGAATGCTCGAGAGCAGGCCTATTCCCTGAGCTACAACGGCGTATGCCAGGTTGCCGGCGATACCTCCCCGCTCCTCGGTTGAAAAAATGTTTGTCAATTTTAAATCCAATTCAAAAGGCTTATGTCGCGGCATGTCTTCAAATGAACTGACATGACACAGTCTATCTTCTCGCTTTAGCCGCCCTGGCCATAGCGATGCTAGCTATAATTGGGTATGCCCGCCATCTCAATGCCCATAGGACCAGACGTCGGTCAAATCGAAGTAACTTACCCGCACCTGATGTCGTCAGGCAACGCACAAAGTCACGAGAGGCGAGGAGGTCATCAAGACCCACCGTATTGCCCTGCGACGCCATCCATTCCGCATATTGCGCGCCGGAGTCAAGCCTGCAAGCGGCGAGACCGACCATGAGATCGTTACAGCCGTACTCGCGCTCCCAGCGACGCGCGTAGCCTTCGCCCACGTCGAGACATCGGCAAACATCGCAGTAGAAATGCGGATCATATGCTCTAGTAATTCCGGAACCTGGGCGATAGTAATAAAGAGAGGCATTGATGAAGCAGAACGTCTGAGCGCGATCATATACGGTAAGGGTCTGCAGAAAGTCCTCAGCAAACGTGAGACCTTTGAATTTCGAGAAGTCCACATCGACTCCGACACACGACCGACGAATGGCCTTGAAACACATCGGGTTCTCTGAACCACTGGTCGAGCGGCACAGGGCGCTTAATATCGAAGGCTTCTCCTCGGCGGAATAAAGTTTGAAAGGGATAGATGACTCAACGGGTACGGCCTCGCTCTCCTCCCGTGTAAAACCGAAGCGCACAACATCCGCACCCGTCTTTGCCGCCGTAGCGGCAACTAAAGCGAGGGCCCCGGGGACAAGCGCATCGTCGGAATCCACGCACATAACGTAGTCGCCTGCTGCAAGCGCAAAGCCGTCGCGGCGCGCGAGCAGCAGGCCCTCGTTGTCCTTATGGAAAACGAGGGCCTGCTGCGGATAGCGCGCGGCATATTCATCGCAAATAGCACCGCTGCTGTCGGTAGAGCCGTCATCGACCAAGACAACGTCGAAGTCGGCGTAGTTCTGGGAGAAGATGGAGTCTAGGCACTCACAAAGATAACGCTCAACGTTGTAGACGGGCACGCAGACGGTAATAGTCACGCCGGAGGAAGGCGCAACCGTTGTAGTCGTTCCATTAGAAGGCATTATCAGAAACCTCCAGCATGTATTTCCCTGTATGCTCAAAAGTCTGCGTGACAAGCCCACAGGTCATGTAAGCAAGTGTGAGACAAAAGTTTGAAGTCAACGAATCCGAGGTAATCATGTTAATCATGAAGTAGCCAATGATGACGACGCCCCAGAGGGAATCTCCCGCGACATCCCAGAAAAGCCACACGAACAGAACCATGACCAGCGGGGTAAGCTCGAAAGCGATCTTTGTTAGGTCCATCTCAAACGGAGCGGCGAAAACCGCCTTAGCCACTTCATTGGCGGAGCCGTACCCATAACTCTCGAAGCCCGAACTTAAAAAGTAACCAAGCACATCGCTTCTGCCCATGGAGAAGTGCGACTGCGTGTCACCGAACAGATGAATAAAAAGATACTGCTGCTCAGGAAGTAGCATCCAAGTCCAAAGGAAGGCACCCAGAACTGTGCAGACCTTTAGGGCAACTATAGCGCCACGGGGGACCTTGATCTTCATGAGCCTAGGCGCGATGAAGCTGACAACGAGAGCAAATAGAACGGCGACGATTGCAAGCCTCTTGAAAGTAAGGATGCAGAATAGGGCGGAGAGAACCAGCCATACCTTCTTATACCTGAAGAAGGCAAAGTAGAAGGTGAGCACGAGAAAAATCCCAGAAAAGCCTTGATTATCGACTTTATCCGAACACCTCCCACATTCATCCGCACATGTGCGGA
>UQIC01000005.1 GCA_900540985.1 uncultured Collinsella sp. | reverse complement strand
GGGCGCCGCGGTCGTGTAGGCGCTATTTGTTAAGTGCGTGCGTTCGAGCTCGCGTGCTACAGCGAGTCGATAAAGCGCTGCTGGGCGGCGCGTCCCGCCTCGTCCCACTTAAAGACGCCGGCGTTGTCGAGCACGTGGCCAAACACCACGCCGACCTCCTCGTGCAGGATATCGATGGCGTTGTCGGCCGTAAGCTCGTCGGCGCGGCGAGCAAAGACGTCCTCGGCCCACGCGGCATGGCTGCGACAAAGATCATCGACCTCGAGCGCACCGGCAAGATCGTAGCTGGCATCGACCTTGGCTGCCAGCAGATGCTCACGGACAGCGCCAAGCTCGGGAACCAAGCGCGGCGGCAAAATGGCCAGGCCCATGACCTCGATCAGGCCGATGTTCTCCTTTTTAATATGGTGATACTCGGCATGCGGGTGGAATACGCCCAGCGGATGCTCGTCGGTCGTGATGTTGCAGCGAAGCGCCAGGTAGGCCTCGTAGATCTCGCCGCCGGCATTGCCGCGGGAGTCGACGCGGCGGATGACGGGCGTCACGGTGTTGTGCGCCACGCCGTCGGCTGTGTGCGCGATGACGCCCACCGACTCATCGGTCCACTCGCGCCAGGCGAGGATAATCTTCTCGGCGGCGTCGAGCAGCTGGGCGCGGTCGTGCGAGCGCAGGCGCAGCACCGAGAGCGGCCACTGCAGCACGGTGCCGCTGACCTGGTCAAATCCGGGCACGCTAAACTGCGAGACCTCGGCGGCATGCATCATGGGGAACTCGTGTGCGCCGCCCTGGAAGTGGTCGTGCGACAGAATCGAGCCGCCCACGATGGGCAGGTCGGCGTTGGAGCCGATGAAGTAGTGCGGGAACAGGTCGACAAAGTCGAGCAGGCAGGTCAGGCCCTTGCGGTCGACGTGCATCGGACGATGCTCGGAGCTCATGGCAATGCAGTGCTCGTTAAAGTACGCGTACGGGCTGTACTGGAAGCCCCAGCGCTCGCTGTCGAGCTCAATGGGGATAACGCGCAGATTCTGGCGGGCGGGATGGGCGCCGCCGTCGGCTGCAGCGGAGCGTCCGGGATAGCCCTCGTTTTCGATGCAGAGCTGGCAGGCGGGATACTTCTCGCCCGTGTTTTTGGCGGCACCGGCCGCGGCAATATCGCGCGGGTCCTTCTCGGGCTTTGACAGGTTGATAGTGATCTCCAGGTCGCCCCAGTTGGTGGAAGTGCTCCATTTGATGTTGCGCGCGATGGCGGCGCGGCGCACGTAACCGGCGTCACAGCACAGACCGTAGAACCAGTCGGTCGCGGCGCGGGGCTCGTTGACGCCCATGCGGCCGTTGAACTCCTCGTTTACAACCGAAGGCCTCGGCATCAGCACGCCCATGATGCGCATGGCGATGCGATCGCGGCCCGATGCCGTGTCCTCGGCGGCGCCGTTGGCAACGGCAGCCTCGGCAAGTACGGCAAGCGTGCCCTCCAGGTCAAAGTCGGGGAGTGTATCGGGGTGCACGAGCGAAATCTTCTCGGTCTTGAGCGCCCAGGTCATGTCGAGTGCGGGGCCTGTGGCGCCGATGCACTCCAGAATGGTGTTGTATGCCCAGATGCGATCGTCCTGTCCGATCATCGATCGGTGGATGGCATATTCGATGAGGCCCTGCGCGGCCTCGCGCACATCAGTCATTACAGCCATGCCGCGTAAGCCCCCTTGTCAGAAATTGCGTAGTGGCGGGCAGAGCCCTCGCCCAGCCAGCCGTTCATCTTGGTGATAAAGGTGTCGACCAGGTCGAGCGGCACGAAGGCCTGGATGGTACCACCAAAGCCGCCACCGTGGATACGGACGGCGCCTCGGCCGTCGAGCACGTGCTCGGCCAGTGCCAGGGCATACATCGAGGGCTGCTCGGAGCCCAGCTTGGCAACGACATTCTGCAGGTACATGGCAGAGCTGGCGCCGGACTCGCGCGTCAGGACCAGGAACTGATCGATGTCGCCGGCGTTGAGCGCTGCCCAGCGCTTGTCGACCAGGCCGTTTTCGTACCAGTAGTGAACGGCGCGCAGGCAGGCACGGTCGCCCAGTTTGGCACGCAGCTCGGGGAGCTTGGCGTCAAAATCGGCAACATCGACCTCGCACAGGCGTACCTTGCCAAACTCGGCGGCGACGTCTTGCATCTCGCGCGGAACGGCAGCGTAATCGTCGGTGGCGGCCACGTGGTCGGCACCAACCTTAACGAGCACGAGCGCATAGCCGTGATCCTCAAAGTTGAGTTCGAGCTTCTGGGTTTTAGGCTGAGCCTGGTCCTCAAAGTCCATGTAGGCAAGGCCGCCCAGGCACACAGCGGCCTGGTCCATCAGACCGCAGGGCTTGCCATAGTAGTTGTTCTCGGTGCGCTGGCTCATCTGGGCGAGCGCGACGGGCTCGATGGCGGGTGCGCCCCAGAGCGTCTCCATGGCGCGACCGTATGCCGCCTCGACAGCAGCAGAGCTCGAAAGGCCGCCGCCCGAGGGGACAGAGCAGGTGAAGGCGAAGTCGAAGCCCTGGGGCTCAACGCCCAGAGCAGCGATTTCGTGGGCCATGCCGCGGACGAGGCTCGCAGACGTGCCCTTCTCGGACTCTTGAATACCCAGCGTGTCGAGCGTGATCTCAAACGTGGGATAGCCCTCGTCGGCGACGCGGACCTTGTTGGAGTCGGTTGCCACGGCGATGCCGTCGACAGCGACATCGAGCGAGCCGGCGATGACGTGGCCGCCCTCGTGGTCGGTGTGGTTGCCACTGATCTCGGAGCGGCCGGGCGCGTGCACATAGAGCACCTGGCGATCGCCGATGGCCCCAAACTCCTCCTCAAACAGCTTGGTGAGCGTGGCGAATGTCTTTTCGTCGGGGGTGGTCATGGGAGTCCTTTCCTTGGCGCGTACGGGTAAGTTTTGCGCCGTTATGAGTACGTTAACAACTTGAAGCGGCATGAACCAAGTGTTCACGATGCCGCACGTTACGGGCTATGTTAACGTACTCATAACACAACTCTTGTCACTTTTTGAGAATCTGGTAATCGGTAGAAATTCAGCCGTGAACGGTATTGCCGTATGGACTTATAAAGCAGAAGAGATGCGGATTGAAAAAGTAGAGTACGTTAACATGCGTCCGACGATAGCGGGCCTCGGCGCGGGCTAAACTCCTGCCCGGGCCGGCATTCACGCTATTCAGATCTCGCAAGGGTGAAGGTGATCCTGTGGCAAGGCGCCCGTCCAACGATACAGGTACGCGTCCGGTCTCCATGGCCGACGTCGCCCGCGCTGCTGGCGTTTCGCAGCAGACGGTTTCGCGCGTCGCCAACGGCTTGCCCAACGTTAACGAGCAGACGCGCCAGCGCGTGCAGTCCGCTATGCAAGAGCTCGGCTTTCGTCCGAGTTATGCCGGTCGCTCGCTGCGCGACGGTCGATACCATTCGGTTGGCCTATGCGTCAACGATGTCACCAAGTTTGGCAACCTCTCAATGATTGACGGCATCGCCAGCGCTGCTCGCGAGCATAATTGCGCCATCACGCTGGTCGAGATGTCCAAGACCGAGGAGTTTTCGCTTGCCGAGGCCACGCGTCGTATGGCCGCATTGCCGGTGGACGGCATCATCATCGGCATGAGCCGCATGGCGCCCGATTTTGAGACGTTTGATCCACTGCCGGGCATTGGCACGGTCATCGTTACCATGTACGCGCACCCGCGGGTGACCACGGTCGACTCCGATCATTACGGCTGCTCGCTATTGCTTATGGATCACCTGTTTGAGCTAGGACACGAGCAGATTCGCTATATTGGCGGCCCGTCGTTCTCGGTCGACGAGCAATTTCGTCGCGCCGGTTGGCAGGATGCACTCGAGCGTAAACACATCGAGCCGGCAGAGCCGCTCGAGGGCGACTGGTCTGCCAACAGCGGCTACGAGGCCGGCAGGTACCTGGCCGAGCACGATCACACCATGACGGCGATTTACGCGGCAAACGACCAGATGGCAAATGGCGCAATTGCAGCGCTGCGCGATAGCGGGTTGCGCGTGCCCGAGGACGTGAGCGTGGTGGGTGTCGATGATTCGCTCGATGATTTTGTAGCACACAACGAGCTCACGACCGTGCGATTCGATCTACATCAGCGCGGACGCGAGGTGTTTGAGCATGCGGTTCCCGAGGCGGGTACGGCGGGCAAAACCGTTGCCATCCGTATTCCCGGCCAGCTCATTATTCGACATAGCACGGCGATACTGCGCGCATAGTTTTTGCAGGTCAACGGCGGTATATTCCGCCTCAATAACAATCGATAAGGATGCTGGCAGATAGCCGTGTCTATGAAGACGAGTGTTATGATAGACGGGTTCTTTTGTCTATCTAGGAGGCTTTGCCTGATGGAGATCACCAAGGATATCCGCTACATCGGTGTCGACGATCACGACATTGACCTGTTCGAGGGCCAGTACGATGTGTCCGAGAACGGTATGGCATACAACAGCTATGTTATCTTGGGCGACAAGATCGCTGTCGCCGATTCCGTCGACGGCGGTTTTGTTGACGAGTGGCTCGGCAACCTCGAGGCCGTGCTCGATGGCCGTACGCCCGACTACCTGGTCGTCCATCACATGGAGCCCGATCACTCCGCCGGTATCGCTGCCTTTATGGAGCGCTATCCCCAGGCGCAGATCGTGGCCAGCATGGGTGCTTTCCGCATGATGGTCAACTACTTTGGCACCGACTACCCCGAGCGCAAAATGGTCGTCAAAGAGGGCGATGTGCTCGATCTGGGCGGCCACAGCCTGACCTTTATCGGCGCCCCCAACGTTCACTGGCCCGAGGTGATCTTCTCCTACGAGTCCACCGACAAGGTGCTCTTTAGTGCCGACGGCTTTGGCAAGTTTGGCGCCAACGACATCGAGGATCCGGAAGGGTGGGCTTGCGAGGCTCGCCGCTACTACTTTGGCATCGTCGGTAAGTTCGGCAAGTTCGTGCAGGCCGTCCTCAAGAAGGCCGCCGACCTGGACATTCAGATCATCTGCCCGCTCCACGGCCCCGTGCTGACCGAGAACCTGGGCTACTACCTCGACACCTATAACACCTGGTCGAGCTATCAGCCCGAGGACGAGGGCATCACGATCGCCTATGCGAGCGTGTATGGCCATCTGAAGGCTGCCGTCGAGGAGCTCGCATCTGCGCTTGAGGCTCGCGGCCAGAAGGTTTCCGTCTTTGACCTGGCTCGCGATGATATGGCCGAGGCCGTTGAGGATGCGTTCCGCTACGACCGTCTGGTGCTCGCCTCCATTACCTATCAGGGCGAGATCTTCCCGTGCATGAGCACCTTTATCCACACGCTCGCCGAGCATGCCTACCAGAACCGTACCGTGGCGCTTGTCGAGTCCGGTTCCTGGGCGCCCGCTGCCGCCAAGGTTATGACCAAGGAGCTCGAGGGTATGAAGGACATCACCCTGACGCAGAATAAGGTGACTGTGCTGGGCTCGCTCAACGAAGCCTCGCGCGCTCAGATCGAGGCCCTCGCCGACGAGCTGTCCAAGTAGCGACACGTTCACTTTTGACGCTCAACCATCACAACCACCACAAAGGGGACAGGCACCTTTGTGGTGGTTTTTGTTTAAGCGCCGGCGATGATGAGGGCTGGACGTGCGCTGTCGGTGGCTTCGGCGATTGAGGTGGCGACGGCATGATCGGGATCACGGTCCATCACGATGGTGTCGACATCGGTCAGCTCGGCAAAGCGGTACATGCCGCGTCCGTTAACCTTGCTGGCGTCCATGAGGGCGACGCTTTGATGGGCCGCGGCGATCATAGCCGTTTTAGTCTCGGCCATCTGGGGAAAGTCGGTCGTAAAGCCGCAGCTGGAGACAAAGGCGCCGGGGCACATGACGGCCAGATCGGCATGGACCATTTGGAGCGCCTGCATGGTGAGTGGACCGTACAGATAGCGATGACCTTTGCGCAGTGCCCCGCCCAGCATGACGACATCGACCGAGGGCATGCTCTCGTCGATGTAATCGGCAATGGTAATGTCTGCCGTGATGACGGTGATACCGTCGCGCTGACCGAGGAGCCGGACGAACTCGAGCGCCGTGGTGCCCGAGTCGACGAGCAGCGTGTCGCCGTCATTGACGAGCCCGATGGCGCTTTGCGCGATGGCCTGCTTGGCGGCGACGTTGACATTGATGCGGCGATCCTGCGTGGAAACGGTCAGGCGTTTGTGGAGCGATACGGCACCACCATGCGTGCGGCGCAGCTTGCCTGCTTCGGCGAGCGCGTCCAGGTCGGCGCGGGCGGTAACGGAGGACACGCCAAAGGTCTGGGCGATTTCTGCTACCTGCACCGAGGCATTATGATCGAGCATTTCCAAAATGGCGGTACGGCGTTCGTCGGCAAAAGCGCGGCTGGTAGCTTGGGCCATGTTTGCTCCATTCTCGGCTAAATTTGCAGGAATTGTGTTGACTCTATTTTCGTTCATTTTCTTTTTGAGTAAGAAAACACCTTTCGATTACTTATCTTTTCTATAAAAGAAAGACGCTGAACGCTCAAAATTCAATATCGAACACGCCCACTCGGCTTCAATTCCTTCCGTTTGCTTTTCAAAAACGACTGTATTGACCTGCATGGGCTCAATATCTCGCACGTGCAAAGCCGCTGAATTTCATACAATGAGCGCAGTAAAACGCAAGGTAAAACGCCTTGTGAACAACTACGCCCGATGTCCAGATGCGGGCGAGGGAGAGGAGCAAACGCTCATGGCACTTGTTACCACCGAAAAGATGCTCAAGGACGCTCAGGCCGGCCACTACGCCGTCGGCGCGTTCAACGTCGAGAACCTCGAGTTTGTTATGGCCGTTCTGGCCGCTGCCGAGGAGACCAAGTCCCCCGTCATCATGCAGACCACCCCGGGCACCATCAAGACCGCTGGTCTGGACTACTTCTACGGCATGGTCAAGGCTGCCGCCGAGCGCGCTTCCGTGCCCGTCGCTCTGCACCTCGATCACGGCGATGGCTATGACCGCTGCATGCAGGCTTTCCGCACCGGCTACACCTCTGTCATGATCGACGGCTCGCACGAGTCCTTCGAGGACAATATCGCTCTGACCAAGTCCGTCGCCGACGCTGGCCGCGCCATGGGCGTGCCCGTCGAGGCCGAGCTCGGTAAGGTTGGCGGCAAGGAGGACGACGGTCCCGCGGTTGAGGGCGAGAGCCCCTACACCGATCCGGCCGAGGCCAAGGAGTTCGTCGAGCGTACCGGCTGCACCTCGCTGGCCATTGGCGTTGGCACCAGCCACGGCGTGTACACGAGCGATCCGCACATCGAGCAGTCCGTGGTCAAGGCCATCCGCGACGCCGTCGACGTGCCGCTGGTTCTGCACGGCACCTCCGGTGTGCCCGATGAGCAGGTTGCCGAGGCTGTGAAGAACGGCATCTGCAAGGTTAACTACGCCACCGAGCTGCGTCAGGCCTACACCAAGGGCTTCATGGCCTATATGGCCGAGAACCCCGCCTGCTTCGATCCCAAGAAGCCGGCCAAGGAGGGCATGCGTGAGATCACCGAGCTGGTTAAGATCCGCATGACCAACCTCAACTCTGTGGGCAAAGCAGAGTAACAGCAAGGGTACTCTGATCCCACCGGACGGCTTGGGCGGGTCCCCGTACTTAGTTTCCAAAACGTCCTCGCGCATGAAGGCCCCCGTTGCCTCGCTTCTACGAAGCGTTGGCAACGGGGGCCTTCGCGCTGCGGAATGATTTTGGAAACTAAGTACGGGGACCCGCCCAAGCCGTCCTGCTCGATCGCCCTTGTGGCGTTGGGGCGGAAATGGGTGGGGCGTCAGGGCTTCTTTGTTGATGAGGGGTTAGTATGCCCGGGCTTGGTTGGGGAATGCCTGGTCTAGTGAGGCTTGGAGTTTTTCGAAGGATGTCTGCAGGTTTAGGTGTTGGTCTGCAGAGCGTTTGGCTTTTGTGGTGGGGGAGTCGAGGAGGCTGTCTCTCTGTGTCGGGGGGAAGGAGAAAAGGTCTGCATGTTTTAGGGATGGCCGCAGTGCTGCGTCATTAGAAGAATGCATGCTTATGCGGCCTCCTCGATGTCCACCAAAAGATTGCGCTCGGGGTGTGCTGCTAGGTCCCGTGCGTTGGCAGTATTATGCCGCGGCTGCCGCAAAGAAGCGCTAAAGAAAGGCTTAACCTGGTTTGGTGTTACGATGAAACTGCAGGTCAGAGGTATCGAGTAACACTCTTGAAAGGTTATGGGCTTAAGGGCTTTCTAAGGTTTGTGACGTGGATGTGGCGCGGACGTGCGGAGCGTGTGAATGCTCGCTGTTAGCGCTGCAGCTCTGCGGCGCGCACCTGCTCGATGACCTTTTCCATCGTGGCGTCGATGCGGTCTTTTTTGAGCTCGCATTCCCAGATGGTTATGGGTGTCCAGCCCATTTGAGTGAGTGCTGCCACGGCAGCGCGGTCGCGCTCGACGTTGCGGCGGAACTTTGCCTCCCAAAACTCAACATTGCGCTTGGGCTGGCTCGGATTGCACTTAGGGCAGCGATGCCAAAAGCAGCCGTTGACGAAGATGGCGATCTTGCGGCCGGGGAAGGCGATGTCGGGTTTTCCGGGCACCTTCCATTCCAGACGGTATCCCGTAAGGCCCGCGGCGCGCAGGCGCTGACGTACGAGCAGCTCGGGCTTGGTGTTGGCACGCTTGTTGCCCTTCATGGACTTTTTTATAGCGGCGCGACGGCGGACCAGTTCGCGCTCGTCGGCGGAAAGGTCCGAGGTATCGATGCCGTCGAGCAGACCGGGCTTGGGGCGCTTCTTGCTGCGGCGCTTAGGTGCGCGCTTGGGCTTGGAAGCGGGCTCATCGGTCATGGTGGCCTCGGCGTCGTTGGCAGTGTCGCTTGCCTCGAGCCGGTCTTCCTTCAACTCAATCAGCGCATCGATAAGCCCTTTGTCGGCAGGCATCCACTTAACGGTGGCAAGCGAGGTGCGTGGAATCCAGCGGATATCGAGCTGGCGGTCGTGCTTTTGGGGCTTGCCGGACTCTTTGGCCAGCGAGCAGTAGTAGCACTCCATTGAGAGATGAAAATCGGGGTAGTCGTACTCAACGGTGTAAAAATCGCGCAGGTTGGTGACTTTTACCTGCAGCTCTTCCATAAGCTCGCGTCGCACGGCGTCTTCGGGTGTCTCGCCGCGCATGAGCTTGCCACCGGGGAACTCCCAAAGTCCCTGCATGTTGCCATAGCCGCGCTGCACGGCAAGTAACTCATCGGATCCTTCCTTGCGAATGATCCCAGCGGCAACATGAACAGTCTTCAACAGGAGTCCTCTCTCAACATCAACAAGTGGCAGGGTAGTCTTTTTGGGACGGGGCTTTTTTAGCTGCCCTATGTCAAATGCGGCCTCATGCTTCGAAGGCTTCGGATGGGGTAGCTAAAAAAGCCCCGTCCCAAAAAGACTACCCCTACCTTACACAACGGTAAGGCAAGCGTAAGCCATATCGATGGTAGCCGACTCGGCTTCTTGCGACTATAGATGCCGTAGACTAATCGCAAGAAAGGACTCGGTATGCAAACCACGCACATGGCGACCCCGGTACTGGAGGTCGCACATCTCGAAAAGGTATATGGAGCGTTGGGCAACGTGACCCGCGCGCTCAACGACGTCAACTTTACCGTCAACCGCGGCGAATTCGTGGGCATCATGGGCGCCTCGGGCTCGGGCAAGTCGACGCTGCTCAACTGCGTGTCGACCATCGATAGCGCCACGAGCGGCACGATCCGCATCAACGGGCAGGACGTAACCCGCATGAAACAGGCTAAGCTTTCGCAGTTCCGCCGCGAGGAGCTCGGCTTTATCTTCCAGGATTCTAACCTGCTCGATACGCTCACGGCTCGCGAGAATATCGCCCTGCCGCTCACCATCGCCCGCACAAACTCGGCAGAGATCTCGACCCGCGTGCAGGATGTGGCAGCGCGCCTGTCCATCAGTCAGGTGCTCGACAAGTACCCCTACCAGATGTCCGGCGGTCAGCAGCAGCGCGTTGCCGCGGCTCGCGCGCTCGTCACCGACCCCACCATGATCATGGCCGACGAGCCCACCGGCGCCCTCGATTCCAAGAGCGCTCGCCTGCTGCTCGAGAGCCTGGAGGCCCTTAACCGCCGCCTACGCGCTACCGTGCTCATGGTCACGCACGACAGCTTTGCCGCCAGCTACACGAGCCGTGTGCTGTTTATCCGCGACGGCAAGATCTTCACCGAGCTGCGCCGCGGCGACACCGACCGCCGAGAGTTCTTCGACCGCATTATGGAGGTCGTTGCCATGATGGGCGGTGAGGGCTCCGATGCTCTGTAAACTCGCTTGGGGCAACGTCCGCCGCGCCGGCCGCGACTACCTCGTCTACCTTTTGACGCTCACCCTGGGCGTCACGGTCTTCTATGCCTTTAACACCATCTCGATGCAGGTCGACATCGCCGGCATCGATGAAAAGGGCTTGGCGCAGGTTATGGGCAGCATGCTCGGCAACCTGACGTACTTTTTGGCCGGTGTCATGGCCTTTTTAATGGTGTATGCCAATAACTTCATCATGAAACGCCGCAAGAAGGAGTTTGGCCTGTACCAGGTGCTCGGCATGGGGCGCGGACGCGTCGCCACGATCATGGCGCTCGAGACGGTGATTGTCTCGGTCGTGGCCTTTGTCGCCGGCATTGTGCTGGGTGTGGGACTCTCCCAGCTCATGACATTCTTTACGGCCTCGCTCTTTAAGACGCAGATCGCCAATTTCCACTTCTTTTTCTCGGTGCATGCGTTCAACCTGACCCTTGTCTGCATGCTCGTGATGTTTGTGCTCACGCTACTGCTGAACCTTCGCGCCGTGCGTCGTACCAAACTTATCGAGCTTATGGGTGCCGAGCGTCGCAACGAGAGCATCAAGACACGCAACCCCTGGATTGCGATTGCCATCTTTGCCGTGGGCGTGGCGCTTGTGGGCGTGGCCTATTACCGTCTGCTACGTGATGGGTTCCCGCTAACCGCGACGGACAGCAAGCCGCAAGAGGCCATGAACCAGTTTGGTATTACGACCGCTATGGTTACCGTGGGCACCTTTGCCCTGTTCTGGGGACTCTCAGGCATGCTCATCAAGCTGCTGCAGAGCCTGCGCGGCGTGTATTGGCGCGGCCTCAACATGTTTACCGTGCGCCAGCTTGCGGCCAAGGTCAACACGGTGTGCTTTTCGATGGGCGTCATCGCGATGCTCCTGTTTTTGGCCATCACCTCGGTGACGTGCGGTATGTCGATTGCCAACGTGATGAACGAGAACCTGGAGCGCTATAACCCTGTTGACGTGTCTCAGACGTATGTCTATTACACGCCCGATACGCTTGACTACTACAAAGAGTACATCAATCCGTCTGAAGCCGATCGCATGGTGCTGGCCGATACAACGGTCGATTTGTACCCCGCATGGCACGGCGATCCATGGCACGGCGATCGTATCGATTCCGATAACGTTGCAGACGGCATTAAGGGCAAGTCGGCGGACAACAACGACGAGACCGGCAAGAAGGTCAATATCGCCGATGTTGCCGGTGAGCATGTGCAGATCGATTCGTATCTGAGTTACCCGGTTGGCGGCTCGAATCCTTCGGTGACCCCAAGTGAGATGTGCAAGATCATGGGCGAAAAGCTTCCCAAGGCGTTCGGGGGTAGCAATGCCGATGCGATGGGTCTGTTTGTGACGCCGGCGAGCCAGTACAACAAACTGCGCCAGATGATGGGCGAGGAGCCGGTGCACATCGGTCACGACCAGTATCTGCTCACGTGTGATATGGGCGGCGAGCTGGTCGACCTGTACACCAAATACATGGCCGGCGGCCATACCCTCACCTTGGGCGGGCATACACTCAAGCCCGCAGCCGATAAGTCGGACGAAGATACGGCGGCCATCGCCAACTCGGCGATGGGCAGTAATCCGGGTACCGTCGTCGTTGCCGACGAGCTGTTGTCCCAACTTAATCTGCAGCCGTATTCCAGTAGCCTGCTCGTTAACTACAAACAGGGGATGGATACGACCGAGGCAGACGAGAGTATTAAATACACTGTGCTCGACAATCTGCTCGTTGACGGCAAGGAGCCGGGGTCGTGGGGAACCTTCATCACACGCTCCGAGATGTACACGCAAGCAGCGCAAATGAACGGTCTTATTAGCTACCTAGCCATCTACATCGGCTTTGTATTGGTCGTTGCATGCGCGGCGATTCTGTCGATCCAGCAACTCTCCAACGTGGCCGACGGCAGCCGCAGCTATCGTGTGCTGGCACAGATCGGCTGCGACGACCGCCAGATTCGTCATTCGGTGATGGCGCAGCAAGCGGTATTCTTCCTGTTCCCGCTGGCGGTGGGCCTGGCGCACTCCTTTGTGGCACTTAAGGTGATCATCGAGCTGGTGAGCATTTTCGGAAATATGAGCATCGGCGGCACCGTGGGCCTCACCTGTGCAATCTTCCTGGCAGCATACGGTGGCTACTTCCTGGTGACCTACCTCATGAGCACCGGCATGGTGCGAGCCGCCATCGCCACCCGCTACAGCGAGTAACAAGCGGGCAAAACCGTCGCAAAATTAGAGGCGTATGACCGCCGCGAAGGACCAGGGGCCCTTTCGCGGCGGTTTTTGCCAATCTGGTGCGTCTCAGATACAAGTGAGTAGGCTTTTTTGAACCTGCCGAGCACATCGCGACAAATGATCGATGAAACCGCAGGTTAGAGCTGTGGCGTTTTAGGGCGTGCTCGGCCTTCTGCAAAAAGCCTACTCACTTGGTTTTTCTGCTAGAAGACCGCCACGAGGGAAGGCAACTCCCTTACGTCGGTTTGGACGTTTGCCCAGATAAAACCTGCCAAAATAAACCTGTCCCTTTTTGGCAGGTGGTTTCAACTGAACGGCGGGCCGTGCGGCTCGGGTGTGCGGGCTCACAATCTGGGGAAACCAAACAGATTGGGGGCTTGTATGATCGATTCGAAGGGAAACGTGCGACCCGAGGGCATGTTTAACAGAGTGCGCTTGGCCCCCGAAGCCCGG
The DNA here is from genome assembly GCA_900540985.1 of uncultured Collinsella sp. Lineage (GTDB taxonomy): Bacteria > Actinomycetota > Coriobacteriia > Coriobacteriales > Coriobacteriaceae > Collinsella. Next base: position 74,115 of record UQIC01000005.1, on the reverse strand, counting down.
CGCGCATACGATACGCGAGGGGTAGTCGTTGGGGACGTTCTTAAACGACTGATCAAACAAGAATGTTCCCAATGACTACCGCAAAAGGAGCGTCTCCAAGTGCCAGCTTTGGCAACGACGCTGGTAGAAAAACGACAGCGAAAGCCCGCCAGAGCGAGCAAGGTGCCTTGAAACGAGGCGGCATTGATCTTTTGATCATGCCGCCGAAGTTGAAAGGCAGATTGCCGCCCTGGCGGGTTTGCAGCGTCGAGCCGTTACGCGGTTTGGTAAAACCGCGTAACTAAATCCGCTCCGCGATCTCGTGGATGAGGTAGTCGGTCTTTTCCCAGCCCAGGCACGGGTCGGTGATCGACTTGCCAAAGACACCGCCGTCGACCGGCTGGTTGCCGTCCTCCAGGTAGGACTCGATCATAAAGCCCTTGACCAGCTTGGAGATGGACTCGTTGCGGCGGCAGCTGTCGAGCACCTCCTTGCAAATGCGATACTGCTCCAACGGACGCTTGCCCGAGTTGTCGTGGTTGCAGTCGATGACCGCTGCCGGATTGGCATAGCCGGCGTGCTCGGTATAGCGCTCGGCCAGACGCTCGAGGTGCTCGTAGTGGTAGTTGGGGTAGGTGCGACCGTCGAGACCAATGTAGCCACGCATGACGGCGTGTGCGAGTGGGTTGCCGTCGCACTCAACCTCCCAGTTGCGGAAGATAAAGCTCTGGTGTGCCTGCGCGGCGTAAATGGAGTTGAGCATGACGGTGGTGGAACCGGCAGTGGGATTCTTCATGCCGACGGGTACCGAAATGCCGCTCGACACCAGGCGATGCTCCTGGTTTTCGACCGAGCGTGCGCCCACGGCAACATAGCTCAGCAGGTCAACGAGGTACTGGTAGTTGGATGGATAGAGCATCTCGTCGGCGGTGAAGAAGCCCGTTTCCTCAATAACGCGTAGGTGCATATGGCGGATGGCCTTGACGCCCTCGAGCAGGTCGTCGGGAGCCTCGGGGTTGGGGTTGTGCAGAAGACCCTTGTAACCGGTGCCCTTGGTGCGCGGCTTGTTGGTGTAGACGCGCGGAATGATGATGAGCTTGTCCTTGACCTCCTCGGCGGTCTTGGCCAGTCGGTTCATGTACTCAAGCACCGAATCCTCGCGGTCGGCAGAGCACGGGCCGATGATGAGCACCTTGCGTGCGTCCTCGCCGGTAAAGACTTTGGCGACCTCGGCGTCAAATGCCTGCTTTTTGGCGGTAAGCTCGGCAGAAAGCGGCATTTCCTCGCGGATCTCCATGGGGATCGGCAGCCTGCGTTTGAATTCCATGGCCATAGGGGCCTCCTCAATCTATAGAAAGAGCAATAAGCGTATTGTCGAGTGCTCGGCATTATCCGCTGTCGCACGCTAAAGTGCAACCCCTCGCCGCCACGAAACCTGCCAAAAGGGACAGGTTTATTTTGGCAGGTTTTATATGGGTAAACGTCGGCGGATGTCGGGGAGGGAGTGGCGCCGCGCGCGACCCTAAGGCTGTTGTCGGTTCCCCAGGAAACACCCCGTGGGCAAAAAATGCCAAATATGAGTACGGTTGCTAACCTAGTAACATATCAGTCTAGCAAGATAATAGACAAAGTGAAAAATATGTTCATTAACGTTGGCACACAGAAGCCCGCTAACGGGCGTTTTGATTAATTTGAAGGCGTATAGAGGCCGCAAGGAGGTCGTTTGAGGCGGTTTTGGCTGTTACCAAAAAGGTAACAGTACTCATATTTGCCATTTTTTGCCCACAGGGCTTCGAAGGGGCTGTCAATCAGGTCCCAGGGGAGGCGGCTCAAGGGCCGTAGAACAAAAACGGGGGCGCAGGTTGTCCTGCGCCCCCGTTCTCGGGCGTTATTCGTTCCCTGCGGCAGAATTTACGCCGCCTCGTCGAACTGCGAGTTGTACAGATCGGCGTAGAAGCCGCCCTGGGCGAGCAACTCGTCGTGCGTGCCCTTCTCGACGATATCGCCATCGCGAATTACCAAGATCACGTCGGCGTTGCGGATCGTGGACAGGCGGTGCGCGATGACAAAGCTGGTACGGCCCTGCATCAGCGCATCCATGGCACGCTGAATAAGCTCCTCGGTACGAGTGTCAACGTTGGAGGTTGCCTCGTCCAGAATCAGCGCCGGGCGGTCGGCCAAAATGGCGCGGGCGATGGTCACGAGCTGGCGCTGACCCTGCGACAGGTTAGTGCCCTCCTCGTTGATCATAAAGTCGTAACCGCCGGCGAGCGTATGGATAAAGTGGTCGCAGCGTGCGGCACGTGCAGCGGCTTCGACCTCGGCATCGCTTGCATCGGGGCGTCCGTAGCGGATGTTCTCGCGGATCGTGCCGTTAAACAGCCAGGTATCCTGCAGCACCATGGCAAACTCGCCGCGAAGTGCCGCGCGGTCCCAGTCGCGCACGTCGATGCCCTCGACGCGCAGCGAACCGCCGTCCACATCGTAGAAGCGCTGCAGCAGCTTGATGAGCGTGGTCTTGCCAGCGCCGGTGGGACCGACGATGGCGATGGTCTGGCCGGGCTGCGCCTCGCAGCTAAAGTCGTGGATGATGGTCTTGTCGGGCGTGTAGCCAAACTTGACATGGTCAAACTCCACGTGGCCGGGGCGCTTTTCGGGAATCTGCGCGTCGGCCTTCTGCTCCTCTTCGGGCGCGGCCAGGAACTCAAACACGCGCTCGGTGGCGGCGGCCATCGACTGCATCGTGTTGCTCACGTTGCCCAGCTGCTGCACGGGCTGCGTAAAGTTGCGAACGTACTGGATAAAGCTCTGGATGTCGCCGGGCGTGGCATTGCCGGTCAGCGCGAGCTGCGCACCCACCACGACGACGCCCACGTAGCCCATGTTGCCCACCAAGCTCATAAGCGGCATCATCAGGCCCGACAGGAACTGCGAGCGCCAGCCACTAATAAAGAGGCGGTCGTTTTGACGGTCGAACTCCTCGATCGAAGCCTCGGCGCGGTCGAACACCTGAATGACGTTCTGGCCGGCAAAATCCTCCTCGATAATGCCGTTGACGGTGCCCAGGACCTGCTGCTGCTCGCGGAAGTACGGCTGCGAGAAGTGAATCATCACCATCAGGATAATCGCGGCGGCCGGCAGCGTGAGCACGGTGACGCCGGTAAGCGGCAGACTGATCGAAAGCATCATGACGAGCACGCCGATAATCTGCGTCACCGAGGTTATGAGCTGCGTCACGCTCTGGTTGAGCGACTGACCCAGCGTATCGACGTCGTTGGTGATGCGGCTGAGTACGTCGCCCTTGCTGTGGCCGTTGAAGTAACTCATCGGAACGACAGCGATCTTGGCGGCGATCTCCTTGCGCATGCGATAACAAATCTTTTGCGTGACGCCGGTCATGAGCCAGCCTTGGATCAGGCTGCAGGCAGAGCTCGCCAGATACAGACAGAGCAAAAAGCCGAGCGTCTTGGCGATCCAGGCAAAGTCGACATCGCCGGTGCCGTTGACCTTGGCAACCAAGCCCTCGAACAGTTTGGTGGTAACCTGGCCGAGCACCTTGGGCCCCACAATGTTAAAGATGACCGAGCACACGGCAAAGGCGACGGCGGCAAACACGGCAATCTTGTGCTGGCCGATATACCCGAGCAGTTGCCTCATGGTGCCCTTAAAGTCCTTGGCCTTTTCGCCGCGACGCATGCCGCCCATGCGGCCCATGGGACCACGCTGGCGGGTGGGCTTGGGAATCTGAGTCTTGGTCTCGTCTGCCATTAGCGCTCGCCTCCTTCCATGACGGCTGCAATTTCTTCTTGGGTAAGCCCCAGCTCCTCGGCGGAAAGCTGCGACTGTGCGATCTCCAGGTACGCCGGGCAGCTGCGCAGCAGCTCCTCGTGCGTACCGGTGCCCACCACGTGGCCGTCGTCGAGCACGATGATCTGGTCGGCGTGCATGATGGTCGCGATGCGCTGGGCCACGACCACGAGTGCGGCGTCGGTGACGTTTTTGGCGAGCTCCTCGCGCAGGCGCGCGTCGGTCTTGTAGTCGAGCGCGCTAAACGAATCATCGAAAACCACGACCTCGGGCTTCTTGGCCAAGGCGCGGGCGATGGCCAGGCGCTGACGCTGACCGCCCGAGACATTGGAGCCGCCCTGGCTAATGGGGGAGTCGTACCCGTCCTCGCGCTCGGCGATAAAGTCCTCCGCCTGGGCGACGCGTGCTGCCTGGCGCATGTCATCATCGCTCACCATGTCGCCGGCAAACTTGAGGTTGCTCTCGACGGTGCCCGAGAACAGACGCCCCTGCTGCGGGATGTAACCAATGCGGCGGCGCAGCTCGGAAAGGGTCATGTCGCGCACGTCGATGCCGTCGAGCGAAATGCTGCCGCCCGTGACGTCGTACAGGCGCGGAATCAGCTGCACGAGCGTGGACTTGCCCGAGCCCGTGGAGCCAATGATGCCGAGCATCTGACCGGCATGCGTGGTGAAGTTCACGCCGCTGATGACATCGGCGCGGGCATCGGGATACTGGAAGCTCACGTCGCGGAAGGTGAGCTCACCGCGCGGCGCGCTGGCCGCGGGCAGTTTGGGCGAGGCGGGGTCGTTGATGCTCGTGGGGCAGGTGATGACCTCTTCCACGCGCTCGGCTGCGACCTCGGCGCGGGGCAGGATAACCGAAACCATGGTGAGGATCATAAACGCCATGACGATCTGCATGGTGTAGGAGATAAACGCCATCATGTTGCCGACCTGCATCACGCCGTCGGACACGCCCTGCGCGCCAAACCAGACGATAAGCACGGTGATGCAGTTCATGACGAGCATCATGAGCGGCATCATAAAGCTCATGGCACGGTTGGTGTAGAGCTGCGTGGTCATCAGGTCGAGCGAAGCCTTGTCAAAACGCTCGAGCTCATGTTCCTCGCGGTTGAACGAACGGATGGGCATAAGGCCGTCGAGCAGCTCGCGGGCGGTAAGGTTCACGCGGTCCACAAAGCTCTGCATCTTTTTGAACTTGGGCATGGTGAGACCCATGAGCACGCCGACGACGGCCGAAACCGCGATGATGGCCACAGCGATGGTCCACTCTAGGCCGGTGTGGTTGGCAAGGACGCGCATGACGGCGACGATGCCCATGACGGGGGCCATCAGGCACATACGGATAAATAGGGTTGCGGCCATCTGGATCTGCTGAATGTCGTTGGTGCAGCGGGTGATGAGCGAGGCCTGGCTAAATTTGCCCACCTCGGCCGGCGAGAAGTGCATAACCTTGTTGAAGGTCTCGCGGCGCAGGTCGCGGGCGATGGAGCAGGCGGTGCGCGAAGCCACGGCACCGGTCAGGATGGTGGCGACGAGCGACACCAGGCACAGCCCAAACATCGTGGTCGCCATGCGGCTCAGGTAGGCGTTCTGCACGTCGGCGGGGTCGATGCCCTGTGCCTTGTACTCGTCCTGTACATAGCTCACGGCACGTTGGGTCACGATGGAGCCCGACATGGAGCCCATTTTGTCCGCCATTTGGTTGGCGCCCTCGACGAGCTTGCTTTGGTCTACCAGACCGCCCTCGACACCCAGGCGCAGGCTCTTCATGGTGATCTTACCGCCGTCGGCATCAATCTGCTTTTGCATGTTCTGCGCCGCCGCGGCCTTCTGCTGCATCTCGGCGAGCTGCTCGGGCGTCATCGCTGCCATTTGCTCGGGTGTGGGCATGGTCTGGGCAGCGTTGTTGTCTTTCTCGCTGGACGAGCCCATCATGTCGCCCATGGAGTTGGCGTCAATGCCCTGGTTGAGCGAAAGGACGACAGTCTCGGGCAGGCTCATAATGTCGGCAATCTTGCCTCCATCGGCACGCTCTTCCTCGGTGCCCTTGTACGTTCGAATGCCGTTCTTGTCTGCCTTGCCAAACACGGCCTCCACAGCTTTGGCGTCCTTGGCGCGCATAAAGAGTTCGAGGTCGTCGAGCGATTCGGCGCGAATGGTGTCGGGCACGGGCGAGGCGATGCCGCCTTGCTGCACGCCCACGTCGACGATGTCGCTCATATAGGTAGGCAGCGCCAGGTCGGCGTTGCAGCTGATTACGATAAGTACGATAGCTGCGAACAGTGCCAGGACATGCTTTTTAAAGAGCTTGAGAATCCTCACTCGGCATCTCTCCTTTCTTGATTGCGGTCGATAATTTCGTTGGCACGTCTTAGAAGGCGCACCATCTCTTGGGTATCTGTTTCGCCGAGCTGCTCGAGGAAAGCCGCGGTGCGCTCCTCGAATTCCCGGCGTTTGATTTCGAGATCCTGGAATCCCTTGTCGGTCACTATGACGTGTACGCGACGACGGTCGGTCTTTGAGTGCTCGCGCTCAATCCAACCCTTGGCCTCGAGGGCGCGCAAGATATTGGCGATGCGGGCGCTCGAGACCCAGGCACGATCGGCGAGTTCGCTCGGCGTGAGCGAACCGCCAGCGAGCATGAGGGCGCGCATGACGGCCATCTCGCCGCTGAGAGCTTTGTCCACAAAGCGCGAAACGCGCTGGTGAATGCCGCCAAACTCAGTAAGGAGCTGACGTCCAAGCTCATGGAAATCGGTATCTTCCACCGAAAACCCCTAACACTAGAAACTATTTTCGGTGAAAGATGATACCCTTGCACGCGCACCCTATACGGTAGATTTTGGGTCATGCCTAGAAAACAACCTTTAGGCGACCTCCGTACACCGTCGGTATCAGCAAAGTAAGGGGTAGATCGTAAGGCATGTCCCAAAGCCTACTCAGAGGCACTTTACTCTGCTAAAGCTGGCATAACAGCTAGAGCGAACGTCGTACAAAGGCAAGGAAAAATACCAAACAAATCGGTGAACGGTAGTTGCTCGCGCTCGCATTTCCTGCGGATTTGTTAAAAACGCCCTAATGGTATAAAAAAAGAAACATATAACAGCCCTGATGAAGGGGGTGGCTATGTTATCCTTCACAGACGGGTGAAATCTTGGGTTTAGGGTTGCAGTTCCAAGGTGGACAAACGTTTTTCCCTGCACCAACATGTGGCGAAGAACGGAAGAAGCCGGTAGTGCAAGCCGAAAATTCAAGAATTCAATAAGCAGCGGTGTGAGAGAGCGCCGCATTACACGTAACTAGGAGCGTGGTTACACAATGCAGGAGGCATGGGAAGGCTTCAAGGAAGGCATCTGGACGGGAGAGGTTGACGTCCGAGACTTCATCCAGAAGAACTACACCCCCTATGAGGGCGACGAGTCGTTCCTCGTCGGTCCGACCGAGCGTACCAAGGAGCTGTGGGGCGAGGTTCTCGACCTGCTGCTCAAGGAGCGCGAGCAGGGCGGCGTCCTCGATATGGACACCAAGACCGTCACGGGTATCGTGAGCCACCCCGCTGGCTACATCGATAATGCCCATCGCGACAAGGAGACCATTGTTGGCCTCCAGACCGACAAGCCGCTCAAGCGCGCGCTGCACGTCAACGGTGGTATCCGCATCGCTTGCCAGGCTGCCAGCCAGCACGGCTACAAGGTCGACGAGAACGTTGTCGAGCGCTACACCTTCGAGCGCAAGACCCACAACGCTGGCGTCTTCGATGTTTACACCCCCGAGATGCGTGCTTGCCGCTCGGCTCACATCATCACCGGTCTGCCCGATGGCTATGGCCGCGGCCGCATCATCGGCGACTACCGTCGTGTTGCCCTGTACGGCGTCGACTACCTGATCAAGGACAAGGAGGCCCAGAAGGCTTCCACTCCGACGGTCATGACCGCCGACAACATCCGCGATCGCGAGGAGCTGCAGGAGCAGATCCGCGCCCTCGGCGAGCTCAAGATGATGGCCGAGACCTATGGTTTCGATATTTCCAACCCTGCTACCAACACGCAGGAGGCCATCCAGTGGATGTACTTCGCCTACCTCGCTGCCGTCAAGGAGCAGAATGGCGCTGCCATGTCCATCGGCCGTACCTCTACGTTCATCGACATCTACGCTGAGCGCGACCTTGCCAACGGCACCTTCACCGAGGAGCAGATCCAGGAGTTCGTGGATCACTTCATCATGAAGCTCCGCATGGTCAAGTTCGCCCGTACCCCCGAGTACCAGGCCCTGTTCACCGGCGATCCGCAGTGGGTCACCGAGTCCATCGGCGGCATGGGTGTTGACGGCCGTACGCTTGTTACCAAGATGAGCTACCGCTACCTGCACACGCTCGAGAACATGGGCACCAGCCCCGAGCCCAACATGACCGTTCTGTGGTCGACCCGTCTGCCCGAGAACTTCAAGAAGTTCTGCGCCAAGACTTCTGTCGCCAGCTCCTCGATCCAGTACGAGAACGACGACCTCATGCGCGTTTATCACGGTGACGACTACGGCATTGCCTGCTGCGTGTCCTCCATGCGCATCGGCAAGGAGATGCAGTTCTTCGGCGCCCGCGCCAACCTTGCCAAGTGCCTGCTCTACGCACTCAACGGCGGTGTTGACGAGGTCTCCAAGAAGCAGGTCGGCCCCAAGTATCGCGCCGTCGAGGGCGATACGCTCGATTACGACGACGTTGTGGCCAAGTACAACGACATGATGAAGTGGCTCGCTGGCGTGTACGTCAACTCTCTGAACATCATTCACTACATGCACGATAAGTATTGCTACGAGCGCATTCAGATGGCTCTGCACGACAAGCACGTGCACCGCTGGTTCGCTACGGGCATCGCTGGCCTTTCCGTCGTGGCTGACTCCCTGTCCGCCATCAAGTACGCCAAGGTCCACCCTGTCCGTGACGAGAACGGCATCATCGTCGACTTCGAGACCGAGGGCGAGTTCCCCAAGTACGGTAACGACGACGACCGCGTCGACCAGATCGCTCACGACGTTGTGCACCAGTTCATGGAGTACATCCGCATGAACGACACCTACCGCAACTCCGTGCCCACGACCTCGGTTCTGACCATTACCTCCAACGTCGTGTACGGTAAGAAGACCGGCTCCACGCCCGACGGCCGCAAGGCTGGCCAGCCGTTCGCCCCGGGTGCTAACCCCATGCACAAGCGCGATAGCCACGGCGCCATCGCTTCGCTGTCTTCGGTTTCCAAGCTCCCGTTCCGCGATGCTCAGGACGGCATCTCCAACACCTTCTCCATCATCCCGAGTGCGCTCGGCAAGGAGGACCAGGTGTTCTTTGGCGATATCGACCTTGATCAGCTGGGCGAGTAACTATTGTTAGTGCTATACTAACAATAACGATTACTGATTAGTGCGCCGGTTTCGGCCGGCGCCTATTAATCGAAGGAGACACATTATGAAGGTTTCTGAAGTTTCCGAGACTCAGGCCGATAACCTGGTCCACATGCTCGACGCTTACGCCGAGAAGGGTGGCCACCACCTGAACATCAACGTCTTCAACCGTGAGACGCTGCTCGACGCTCAGGCTCACCCCGAGAAGTACCCGCAGCTGACCATCCGCGTTTCCGGCTACGCCGTGAACTTCCACACGCTCACCAAGGAGCAGCAGGACGAGGTCATTGCGCGTACCTTCCACGACAAGTTCTAAAGGGACTCAACTCCCGCAGGATCGCCGGGCCGCTTTGGGTTACTTTCCAAAACGTCCTCGGACATGCAAAGGGCTCCGCTGCTCGCTTCGCGCGGCGGAGCCCTTTGCGTCCTGCGGAATGTTTTGGAAAGTAACCCAAAGCGGCCCGGCGGGGGTCCTGTGTAGTCGCCCTTTAGGCGGAACTCTCCTAATTATTTGGATGAGTCGTTTACTTACTTGTGCTGTTACCGTCTTCCCGCTGTTGTTGGGGTATGCTTTGTTCGTATGTAAACGTATGACATGTTGTTGATGGGGGAGGGTGCTATGGCTCGCGAGGGCGCTCGTTCTAAGGATTCTGCTAAGCCTGGCATCAAGGAAGTTGCAGCGGTGGCGGGGGTTTCGCCCACTACGGTATCTCGCGTGCTTAATAATCGCGGCTATATTAGCCAAGAAACCCGCGATAAGGTCCATGCCGCGATGGAGCGCATCAACTATACGCCCAACGATATCGCCCGTGCCATGCTCAACGGTCGCCTGAACCTTATCGGCATGATCGTTCCCTTTGTGAGCAGCCCGTTCCATGCTCAGGTTGTGCAGGCGGTCGAGCGCACGTTGGCGGAAAACGGCTTTAAGATGTTGCTGTGCAACAGCGCCAATCGACCCGATCTTGAGCGTTCCTATATTGACATGCTCCGCCGCAATATGGTCGACGGCGTCATCGTCAACTCCCTCAATATCGGTGCTGAGGCATATGCCGAGATGGGCTTGAGCCTGGTTGGTATCGACTGCGACCTTGGCGAGGCCTCTGTTCAGATTGCGAGCGACAGCTATAGCATCGGCGAACTTGCCACGCGTCGCCTGATCGATGACGGGTGTTCACGCATCCTGTGCCTGCGCAGCAATAGCCGCATGCGCATGCCTGCCAATAAGCGTACCGATGCCTACCTCGATGTTGTTGAGCAGGCCGGTTTGCCCGCGCTTGTCCGTGAGGTCGAGTTCGTTAAGCCCGACGACGAAAAGAGCGCGGTCGTTGCGAAGATCCTCGATGAGAACCCCGATATTGACGGCATCTTTGCGGGAGACGACACGATGGCGGCCATCTGTCTCAACATTATGAAGCAGCGCGGCTTGAGCGCTCCGGACGATATTAAGGTCGTGGGCGCGGATGGTGCCCGCCGCACTATGACGTTTATGCCTGACTTAACAACCGTACGCCAAGATATCGATCGCATCGGAGAGCTCGCGGCGCAATCCATCATCGCTCTTGTTAACGGCGATAATCCTGAATCGAATATCAAGCTCCCCGTTGAACTCATTGAGGGCAAAACCGCGTAGTTCATCCCGTGCCAAAAGAATTCCTCAAACGCCTCTGATGACCGTTCGCCGGCATATGTCAACCGTTTGCCGACGACTGGAACTGCGAAAAGACGTATTGATGTGAAAACGTTTGACATATGAAAACGATTGACATATCTTGCAGTTGTACCGAGTTAGTATCTTGTGGGAAAGGAAGTCTCGGATGCACAAGGTGTATTACCAGCCTGAGGGAATTTGGGTAGGCGACATCATGCCGTACGGCGAGGACGGCACGTTCTATCTCTATCATCAGCGTGACACGCGTAACCCCGGACCTTTCGGAGAGCCGTTTGGCTGGGCACTCGCGACGACCAAGGATTTCGTCAACTACAAGGACTTTGGCGAGAGCCTTGAGCGTGGCGGCGACGAGGAAGTCGACCAGTATGTTTATGCCGGCACAGTGTTTAAGGTGGGCGACAAGTACCATGCGCTCTACACTGGTTGCAATCGCGATAAGGTCCGCGCGCGCTTGATGAAGCAGGTTCTTCTTCACGCAACGAGTGACGACGCCGTCAAGTGGGAGAAGAACATCGCCGAGACGCTGCTTCCGCCCCAGGAGGGTTACGATGACCGCAACTGGCGCGATCCCTTTGTTCTTTGGGATGAGGAAAACGAAGAGTACATGCTCATCCTCGGCACGCGTGTGGGCGAGGACAAGCGTCTGATGACCGGTCGTCTGGTCAAGTTCACCTCCAAGGACCTGGATACCTGGGAGTTCCAGGGTGACTGGTGGAATCCGGGCCTGTACACCATGTTCGAGATGCCTGATCTCTTTAAGATGGGCGACTGGTGGTATCTGGTGTTCTCTGAGTACAGTGATGGCAACAAGACCCGTTACCGCATGTCTCGCTCTATCAACGGTCCTTGGATCACTCCTGCGGACGATTCCTTCGATGGCCGCGCGTACTATGCTGCACGTACCGCATTTGACGGCGAGCGCCGCGTTCTCTTTGGTTGGGTTCCTACGCGCGACGAGGGCGGCGACCCCAGCTCTTACCTGTGGGGTGGCACTTTTATGCCTCTCGAGATCGTTCAGCGTGCCGACGGAACGCTCGGCACCAAGCTTCCCGACAGCATGCTTGGCGCCTTTGGCGAGGCTAAGGCAGTCGAGGCCTTTGAGCTTTCGTGCGAGTCGGGCAAGGTCGAGCAGGTGCTCGCCGCGGATGCCGGTTCTACCTATATGCTCGACGCCGACATCGAGCTCGCCGGTGACGCTGCCGGCTTCTCGGTGAAGCTTGCCGAGGACGCCGAGTCCGGTCTTGCCTATGAGTTCCGCGCCAACCTGCGTGAGGGCAAACTCGAGTTTACGGCGGCCCCCCAGTATCCGTGGTTCCAGGTCAACAACATGGGCCTCGAGCGTCCGTTGTTCTTTAAGGGCGAGGGCACTCACCATGTGCGTCTGGTCGTCGACGACGACATCGCGACCATCTTTGTCGATGATGTTGCGCTCAACGCTCGCTTCTGCAACAAGCAGGGCCAGGGTGTGGCGCTTACCGTCACCGACGGTGCGCTCAAGTGCGCAAACGCAACGATCGCGTCTCTGTAGCGGCAACGAACCGTTTTATGATTTAGAAAAGGAATGGAGAGGAACATGGACTACAAGGCAGTGTCCCAGCAAGTCGTCGACAACGTCGGCGGACTGGAGAACATCGAGGGCGCCACGCATTGCGTGACCCGTCTGCGTCTGGTGCTCAAGGATACGAGCAAATACAACAAGGCCGAGCTCGAGAACATCGATGGCGTCAAGGGCGTGCTGTACAACAGCGGCCAGCTCATGATCATCTTCGGTACCGGTACCGTCAACAAGGTTTACGATGAGTTTATGGCTCTGACGGGCGTTAAGGAGATTAGTGCTTCCGAGGTCAAGGGCGCCGAGGCGGACAAGAAGGGCAAGTTCTTCTCGGTCCTCAAGGTATTCTCGGATATCTTTATCCCCATCATTCCTGCCTTCGTCGGCGCTGCAATCATCATCGGCCTTAAGTCGCTGATCGTTGCCAACGGCCTCTTTGGCATGGAAGGCAGCCTCGCCGATCACAGCGAGTTCCTCAAGAACCTCGCAAGCTTCTTTGCCATTATCGCCACCACGTTCGACTACCTGCCTGTCCTGGTTATGTACAGCGCGGTCAAGCGTTTTGGCGGTAACCCGATCCTGGGCATCCTCGTCGGTATCGTCATGGTTCACCCGAGCCTTATGAACCGCAACACGTTCGTTATGGACCCGACGGGTGCTGAGTACTGGAACTTTGGTCCGCTATCCATTCCCATGGTTGCTTTCCAGGGCGGCGTGTTCCCTGCAATCCTGACTGCCTGGTTTATGGCCAAGGTCGAAAAGATTGCCCAGAAGTACATCCCCGAGGTCGTTTCGTTCGTCTTTGTCCCGACCGTTACCCTGATTCTTGCTAACGTCGCCCTGTTCACCGTGTTCGGCCCGCTCGGCAACCTGATCGGCGACGTCCTCGGCGGCGTAATCGATATCCTGTACAACAGGATGGGCGTCTTTGGTGCCTTTGTCTTCGCCGCGTTCCTGCAGCCGCTTGTCGTTACCGGTACGCATCAGTTCATCCAGGGTATCGAGGCAAACCTCGTCGCCACGACTGGCTTCAACTACATCCAGGCCATCTGGTCGGTTTCCATTATCGCCCAGGGCGGCGGCGCCATCGGCATGTACCTCATTCATAAGAAGCATTCCAAAGAGCGCAACATCTGCATGTCGTCCTTTATCCCGACGCTGGTCGGAATCTCCGAGCCCGCTATCTTCGCTGCAAACATGCGCTACTCGATCATCCCGTTCATCTGCGCTTGCATCGGTGCAGGCTGCGGCGGTGCCTTCGTGAAGCTCTTTGAGGTGCGCGCCATCGGTCAGGGTCTGACCGGCGTGCTTGGCCTGCTCATCGTCACGCCCGAGACGCTCATGTGGTATGTGGCTGGCAATCTCATCGCCTTTATCGTGCCGATCGTCTTGATCTTTGCCTACAACAAGGCAAAGGGCGTGCCGACCACTGATGAAGAGGGCGCTGGCGCTGGCTTCGATGTCAGCTTCTAGTTGAGCCGTTCAGCGTAATCTGAGGATAAGTCCATTTGAGGAAGGGCGTTCGGCTCGTGTGAGTCGAGCGTCCTTTCCCATAGACGAGAAGGTCAATGGCGATGTTTAATCAAAAAAACAAGGTGATGCGTGCGGACTATGAGCAGTGGCGAGCTGGACAGGATGAGACGGCGGCTCGCATCGCGTCCGACCCCGATAGGCTTTTGTTCCATGTGGAGCCTGAGCTTGGCTGGCTCAACGACCCCAACGGTTTGGTTCAGATTGGTGATACGTATCACATCTATCATCAATACGATCCGTTCGATGCTGCGCATGGCGGTCCAGTGCTTTGGAACCATCTGACGACAAAGGATTTTGTGACGTACGAGAATCGCGGCCCCGTGTTGTTCCCCGATTCCGATTTGGATTCGAGTGGAGCGTATTCTGGTTCTGCCTTTGTACGTGATGGCAAGATTCACTACTTCTATACCGGCAACGTTAAGCATTTTGACCGCGATGATTACGACTACGTGTTGACGGGCCGTGAGCAAAACCAGATTCATATGGTTGCCGAGAATCCCGACGAATTGGGCGAGAAGCGCATAGCTGTTGGGCCGGTCGATTACCCCGACGATATCGGTACGCACGTGCGCGACCCCAAGATCCTTGAACACGACGGTATCTACTACATGGTTCTCGGCGCTCGTACGAAAGACGATCGCGGGTGCGTGCTTGTCTATACCTCGCGCAATCTTGAGGACTGGAGCTATGCGACGCGCATTGAGTTGGACGAGAAGTTTGGCTTTATGTGGGAGTGCCCCGATCTGTTTGAGCTCGATGGCGAGCTTATTCTCGTTTGCTGTCCGCAGGGTGTGCCTGCCGATGGTTGGCATTACCGCAATCCGCATCAGTGCGTGTGGTTCTCCATCGAGGCCGATTGGGAGGCGCCGAGCTTTAAAATCGTCGGGCAGGGCATGCCCCCGATGGTCGATGCCGGTTTTGATTTCTATGCTCCGCAGTCCTTTGAGGATACTGCAGGCCGGCGTTTGATGATCGGATGGTCGGGTTGCCCCGACGCGACGGCAGAAAACCCGACGGTGGCGCGCGGGTGGCAGTGCGCGTTGACGGTGCCGCGAGAGCTGAGCATACGCGATGGTAAGCTCTGCCAGCGGCCGGCGCACGAGATTGAGAGGATGCGCGGTGACTGCGTTCGCGCGATAGGCGGTGAAACCGTTGAGGAGCCGGGCCGCCTGTTTGATCTTGTGGTTTCCTGCGAGGGCGCCAAGATGGTCGAGCTCGAAATCCGCAAGGGTGTCTTTGTGCGCTATGCAGACGGGATGCTTACCCTCGACATGGGTGACGAAGGCTATGGGCGCGACCAGAGGTCGATTGAGCTCAGCGAGCTTCGCGACCTGCGCGTGCTTTCGGACACTACGATGGTCGAGATTTTTGCAAATGGCGGCGAGGCGGCACTTACGAGCCGTACCTATTCGCCGGCGGTTCCGGCGATGGAGCTGCACGCCGAGGGCGCGGCATCGATGAATTTCTACCGCCTCGCGCATTAACCGTGTGTGGAGCACGATTGGACTTGCTGGGCGGAATGTGTCGCAGTTGCCGCAGCGAACTACCGTTTATCGCGTATAGCGACCGTTTGCGGAGTAAGTAACACTTAGTAATAAACCGTGTAGAATCTCAGATTAGCACGGAGTTTTTCCAGGGAGACGCTGTCCTTTGTTGTGTGCAAGGGGCGGCGTCTCTTTGGCGCTTGGGGGTCGTTCTGTAGCAGGACGGCGGGCGTGTGTCACATATTAAAAAGCCAACGTCGAGATGGGTCGTGATAATAATGGGCAAGTACATAATCGTGGTTGAATCTGGTTCGGATGTGACGCCAGAGCTCTGCGAGCGCTACGGCATCGTGCGCGTGCCTATGCATGTCACGATTGGTGACGAGACCGTCGAGGACGGCTCGATCGATCCGCTCGAGATTTATTCGCGCTGCAACGAGTTTGGCGTGATGCCCAAGACCAGCGGCTGTGCGCCGGCAGATTTTGCGCATGTGTACGACCGCATCCATGCCGAGCAACCCGACGCGACCATTCTGCATCTTGCATATTCCGAGGCCACGACCTGCTCGCATCAATCATCGAAGATCGCCGCCAAGGGTCGCGATTACGTCTACTCCATGGACACGCGCTTTGTCTCGGTAGGCCAGTCGCTCGTTGTCGTCGAGACCGCCAAGTATATTGAGGCTCATCCCGATGCCACCGTTGACGAAATCTTTGCATTTACGAACTCCGTCATGGACCACGTGTTGCTGGGTTTTGTTCCTACCGATCTTGCCTTTCTTAAGGCGGGCGGTCGCTTGTCCAACGTCGCATTCCTTGGCGCTCATCTGCTCAAGATTAAGCCCTGCATTGAGGTGACGGGCGGCAAGTTCGTGGCGACCAAGAAGTTCCGCGGCTCTATGCTCAAGTGCGCCCGCGCCTTTATTGACCACATGGTTGCGAAGGGCGAGATTGACTACTCGCACATTGGCTTGGCGTATTCGGTGGGCCTTTCCCAGGAGCTGCGCGATGACATGGAAGTCTATGCGCACGACCTGGGCTTTAAGGACGTTACCTGGACTCAGGTTGGCGGCGTCATCTCGAGCCATTGCGGCCCGACCGCCTTCGGTGCGGTGCTCACGCTCAAGGCGTAAAGGCCGCAGGCGAGCGCTCTTCAGCCTGACGTCTCGACGTAGCTCCCAGTCATGGTGATGGGGGATAGATTAAAACGTGCCATTCTGCCCCGAGACGTTTAAATGCAAACGCATGGGCTAGAATGGCTCTGGCATTTATGTAACTAAAACCAAAGAGAGGCAAGGTAGCGGGAATGGCTGAGATGACGCTCGAGGGTGTGGACGCTCGTCCTGAGGACTCCGCGTTTGCCCTGGGCCGCGTGCATTCGATCGAGACGATGGGTACGGTCGACGGACCTGGCATCCGCTTTGTGGTGTTTGTCCAGGGCTGTCCCATGCGCTGCGCGTATTGTCACAATCCCGATACCTGGTCGGTTAACAGCGGCACCATGGTGACCGTCGAACACCTGATGGATGAGTTCCAGAGTAACCACGAGTTCTATCGCAGCGGCGGAATTACGGTTTCGGGCGGCGAGCCGCTCCTACAGCCTGAGTTTTTGGCCGACCTGTTCCGCGCCATGCACAATAACCCCGATGGCCGCGTGCATACCTGCCTTGACAGCTGCGGATATGCGTTTGATCCCAATCACCCCGAGAAGTTCGATGCCGTTCTCAACGAGACCGACATGGTTTTGCTCGACATCAAGCATGCCGATCCCGTCGAGCATAAAAAGCTGACCGGTTGCGATCCCGCACGCATTCTGGCGTTTGGTGATGAGCTCGCGCGTCGCAAGATTAAGGTCGTTATCCGTCACGTGGTGGTACCGGGCATTACCGACACGGTGGAGGAGTGCGAGAAGCTCGGCCGCTTCATCGCTCCATGGCACAACGTGGTGGGCCTGGAAATGCTGCCGTATCACACGATGGGTGTCGTCAAGTACGAGCAACTGGGCATTCCCTATAAGCTCGAGGGCGTGCCCCAGATGGATACCGCGCGCATGCCCGAGTTGCGTAATGCCGTTATGACCGGCATGAAAAAGCGCCGCGCGGAGCTAAAAAACGCCATCGGCTAGCGAGTCATTTTCGCCCCTACTCATTGGGGACAGACTTTACTCATTGGGGACAGACTTAAATGAGTGCCCCCGGGCACCAAGTTGATTGTTAAAGAGCCCCGTCAAGTTGCGGTGGAATAGTTCTTGTTTTTCGGCTTATGCCGCCCAAGCAGGAACTATTTCACCGCAACTGCGTTTTGGGCGGAGATGCGCAACAGAATCGGTGTATTTGCATAGAAACGCTTGTGGTTTCTTTAAAGACACCTTAAACGCCGCTGAATATCTTTGGAAAGAAATGCCTGCTCGGTATTATGCTGCTCGTATATAAACGGTAGCAGTCAGGAGACCACGTGCGAAGCAACGCATCGCGGGACGAGTATGTGCCGCAGCATGGCAGCAGATATGAGACGAAGGGCACGCCTTCGCGTGGCCTCGCTGACGTTCGCATCCGCGTGACGAAGATTGCCGCCGTTGGGATGCTAACGTTGGCGGTTATTATCCTCGGAATTACCGCCAAAACCTACGCGTCGGAGCGAATGGCACACTCAGATGCGTCAACGGTGCAGACGCAAAACAAAAAGGTCTCTGAATCTAAAGCCACCGCAAGTCAAACCCTGTCGACAGCGAGCTTTAAGACGAGGCTTTCGAAGGCGGACTTTAACGATATTCCCTCAGGCGATACCGTGCAGACCTTCTCATTGGTTGATGACCAGATCCCCGCCCTGGAGGATGAGAGCCTCGCCGCACTCCAAGATGCCCTTGATCAGGCCCAGGAATTGGGCGATGTGGGCGTGGTGTTTTACGATTTGTCGAGCGGCAAGGGCGTGACGTATAACGCCGATGTCGAGGTTTACGGCGCGAGTAGCTACAAGGCACTCTATGCGTTGTACATCTGCGAATCTCTGGTCGAGACGGGCCAGGTCTCACTCGATGATTCCCTTGGCACCTATGGTGGCTATAACATGGGCTGGCAGACGGTGCACGACCTAATCGAGGCCGCGGTCGTTAATTCGGACAACGATTCGTTTATTGCGTTACGCGCGGCGTTTGACCATGCCGGTTACGAGGATTGGATTGTCAGTCTTGGCATCGATTACGATACCGCGCTCGATCCGATGAGTGATTTTCCCACCTATTGCCCGCGCACTTCTGCTAGGTTATGGCGTGAGATGAGCGAGTATCTGAGCACGGATACCGAGACTTCACAGTGGTTGTCGGGCCTTCTGGCATCAACATCGCGCTCGTTTATTCGCGATGGCATTGCGGACGATCAGGTCTCGGTGCGCAACAAGGCAGGCTGGATCAGCGAGGACGGTTGCTATTCGACATGTGATGCCGGACTGATCGACGTCGACGGCCATAGCTATGTTATGAGCATCATGACGTCGATGCCGTGGAGCGACCAATCGAGTGAGGCCGTGGCCGCGATTGCAAAGGCGCTCTATGATGTGCGGTCCTCGTTGGCCTAGCGACTTCGTAAAAAGTGAAAGAGCCAAAATGCTGGTACCATACCGTGGATAAGCAATTTGCACGGATTTGGGGGATGGCATGGCAACCATCGCGATCATAGGCGCACTCGAAAAAGAGGTTGCGCAGATTAAGGAAGAGCTAAGTGGCGCGCATGAGTCGCAGGAGGCGGGCTTGACCGTTGTGAACGGTGGGCTTTCGGGTCTGACGGTAGTCGCCACGACGGCAGGCATGGGGACCGTGAACGCCGCTGCCGCAACGCAGCATCTCATCAGCAAATATGCCCCGCAGGCCGTTGTGTTTTCGGGTATTGCGGGCGGCCTAAACCCTAAACTCCATATTAACGACGTGGTTATAGGCAAGTGCCTGCGCTATCTGGATACCGATACGGCACTCATCGCCGAGTCTGCGCCGGGGCTCGAGGAGTTTGCCTCGACGCCGGCGTTGGTTGATGTTGCCGCCGCCGTGCTTGCCGAGCATGGATTTGTGGATACCTCGGCGGATGAGAATTCTGCGGAGAAGGACCCCAAGCAGTTCCTGTGTGGCACTATCGCCACGGGTGACCGCTTTGTTACGGGTGACGCCATGCGTAACGCTGCGATTGAGGCCACGCATGCCGATTGCGTCGAGATGGAGGGCGCGGCAATTGCGCACATCGCGGCCAAGAATGGTGTCGATTGCCTGGTGCTGCGCGCTATCAGCGATAATTGCGACGAGGCATATGACGCGTTTTGCGAGCGCGAGTTCGATCTGGACGAGTACGCTCGCACCGCGAGCGGCATCACGCTTGACATCGTTCGTCGTATCGCCGCCGCGCAATAGCACGCCCGTTTTGTAAAAACCTACGACCAAGGAGTGTCCATGGCCGATTCCATTAACTATCAGCTTGCCAAGTTCGTCGCCAGCTACGGCAAGGTTTCGCAGATTCCCGAGTCCACCTGTCCCGAGGTGAGCTTCGTCGGCCGCTCCAATGTGGGCAAGTCGTCGATTATGAACAAGCTCTTTGGCCGCAAGAACTTGGTCAAGGTTTCGAGTACGCCGGGCAAGACGAGTAACATCAACTTCTTTGAGGCCGATGACGTGCACTTTGTCGACCTGCCGGGTTACGGTTTCGCCCGTCGTTCCAAGGCCGAGCGCGACCGCTGGGCCGAGCTCATTGGCGACTTTTTCGACTCCGAGCGCAGCTTTAACTTGGTCGTCTCGCTGGTGGACATTCGCCACGACCCCAGCAAGCTCGACCACGACATGATCGACTATCTACAGGGCAACGAGTTCAACTTTATCGTCTGCCTCACCAAAGCCGATAAGCTCAGCCGCACCCAGCAGGCCCGCCAGGCAGCAGCCATCAAAAAGCAGCTCAACGTCCCTGCCGAAAACGTGATCATCACAAGCTCCCAGACCGGCGTGGGTATCGACGAACTCAAGCGCCGCATCGCCGAGGCTTGCCTCTAATAAGGTCTCTTGGCAGGCAATAGTTTGCATCTATCTATATCACCCCAGTGATAGTTATTGCTACACTATCACTGGGGTGATATTTTTGTTTGGAGGTCGATATGGAGCTTTGGCACGGGTCGGAGGCTGTTGTCGAGCATCCGTCGTTGGAAAAATGCAGACAATTCAATGACTATGGGTGTGGGTTTTATTGCACGCCACATGAGGAAATGGCAATGGAGTGGGCATGTCGGACCGAGTCCGATGGTATCGCGAATCGATATGAGCTCGATATGGATGGTCTCGCGGTCTTGGATTTGGAGTCCGGGGAGTTTTCAATTCTCAATTGGCTCGCGATTTTGGCTAACAATAGGGAGTTCAATGTTTCGACACCGCTGGCGCGCGAAGGGCTTCGCTATCTGCTGGATAACTGCCTGATTGATATTTCTCGCTATGACGTTATCCGAGGCTATCGCGCCGACGATTCCTACTTTTCGTTTGCAAGACAGTTCGTTAACGGCATGATCTCGCTTAGACAACTGCAACTCATTATGCGTTTGGGCGATTTGGGCATCCAATACGCTCTTATGAGTGAGCGTGCGTTCTCAGCAATCAGATTCTGCGAATGGAAGCAGGCGTTGGGATCTGAGTATTATCCCAAGCGCTTTAAGCGAGAGCAGAGCGCGCGGCGCAAGTACTTGGAAACTGTGAATGGATTCGACTCTGAGGGTGTCTACATTAGGGATTTAATGGCAGGGAGGGTTGATTTAAATGATCCAAGAGTTAACGGATTGTGGGCCGAGTAGAACATACCCCGTCTACTATCTCGAGGATGCAATGAACAATCTCGGCGACTGCTTTGACTATGCCGTTAACGATTATGGAGCAGAAGGATCGGAAGTTGCTGAACTCTTTTGCCTGAGCGGCGTAGCTCGCGAGTTCGAACGCGGCAACGCATGGGTAGTGTCGGGAAAATCGGGCGTTGAGCTGTTCGCGCTTATCGCCGAAAGGTCGGGCTATCAATCAAGGCCGATGCCAAATCGAACCTACCGATTCGAAAAGACACCGGAATATTGGACAGGCTGGATATTGGCATACCTTCAGTGGCGGCTAGGAGAGTCTTTCGAAGATTTGCTGCATGTCGTTCCATTCGATGTGCTACGCAGTCTGTACTACCCCTGGCACGAAGCCTCGGAGGAACGCGTGGCTCGCCTCGTCTGCGATATGGCGAAAAAAGCGTCCAGGCAAACCAAACTTGCGTTAGCAAGAAAGAGGCTCAAGAAAACCCAACAAGACTTGGCATACGAATCGGGTGTGTCACTCCGCTCAATCCAAATGTACGAGCAACGCCAGAGAAACATCAACGAAGCCTCGGTAACAACCGTAAGGGATATAGCAAAAGCCCTCCACTGCAACATCGAAGACCTCCTAGAACCAGTCTTCGAATACAAAGAAACAAGCGCCGCCTAAAGGGGATTCTGGCCACTGATTGCTCAACTTGTGGTTCACCAAGGGCAATTTGAGCAGCGAAGCCGGCTGTCTCGTTGGAGCGTGCAGGCCTTGTTGATATTTAAATCCGCTTTCATATTGAAATGCCCCGCCAAGCTAAAGTGCTCGGCGGGGCAATTTTCGATTGACGATGCTGCCAGGGGTTGAGTTTTAATATATCGCGAGTAAGAGGCGTCTGAATTTAGTAATCAAAGAAAATTATTCAATTCGAGCGCTTAGCCAGTACTCTCCATTCGAAGCTACGATTGCATACGTAATTCCATTTTTGACAGTTGGCGTATCTACGCAGGCAGCACCAACTTCCTTGGCGTCTGAAAACGAAAGTGTTGGATCGATTGCTTGTATAGTTGCCAATGCTGTCGCCGCGGCATAGTCGGAGTTTTCGAAGTACATGACTATGTTTTTGAAGCAGTTTTCGGATCCAAGATAGCTGAGTAGCACCGGGTTACTCGAGTCCGAAAAGAAGCCTCCAATACCGGCAATCTTTGAACCGTTTTTGATCTGAAGTTCGAGTCCCATGCCGCTATCGTCTAGTTCGTAATCCGCATTCATGCTGCTGCAATTGGGGATATCGGAGAATTCCTCGTTAAGTCGATCAATAAAGCCTTTTGGGGAAATTGAAAACTTTCCGTCGCCAAGAAAAGATGTGATTTCCTTCTCGTTGCGGGTGTCAACGATCTCTCCGCATTTTTCGCATTCTCGTATTTCCTTTGAGGTGGCATCTACGTAGTCGAGTTCTTTGGTCCACGAGCCCGGTTGGTGTCCGAGTGGCTCCCCTTTCGTTTCGCCGCAACGCTGGCAGGTCTTCGGTGTCGTACAAGTTGCTTCTTCCCATTCGTGCCCGAGAGGTTCTCCCTCGGTTTTGCCGCAACTTTTGCATACACGAGGGCTAGTGCAGGTTGCATTGGCCCATAGTTTGTGGCTACAAAACAATTGAGGAAACAGCATGGGCAAACTGAAGATGATGACAACTGCCACGGCAGCTGCGATTGCCGCTCGTTTTTTATTGCCTAATTTATGAATGGCCCGCGTTAGAAGTGAGTCGTTTTCTTCATTTTTGCGTGCGCCGTCATCTTCGTTTGATGGCGGAATATCAGAGGAGGGGGTGTCGCTAGCACCATCAGAAAACTGCTCGGCTTTGAAATCTGGCTTCCGTTCGTCGGACTCACTGAGTGCCTTTTCCTCGTCGGGCTCCTTCATCTCGTCATTCATGTTTATCGAGGCTCCTTCCTAGCTATGGATCTGCAATGGGCATTTTTGATAAGCGGAATGGCTGGTGACATAAATATATCCCAGTTTGGGATATATCAAAATGGAATATAGCGTAAACGGCATGAACGTTGATGCTAACAGGACATGCGGAAAATGCCTTTCCCAGATTCGTCGGGAGCAAGGTATCACTCAGGTTGAACTCGCAAAGAAACTGGGGGTACCTCAGTCGTTCATCTCAAAGGTCGAGACCGGGGAACGCAGCCTTAGGGTTTATGAGCAGTTTGTCTATGCGGATGCACTCGGAATTACTGTTGAGACGCTAGTACGTAAACTTGGGGCTGTTTTGAGTAGCGAAGATAATTAGATGACGCCACGCATCGATCATCAATTAGAAATTAAAACAGAGCTATAGGGCGAATGAGATGCTGGGAAGTGCGCCTTTATCAAATAGAAGCCAAAAAAATCAGCCCGGCGACTTTCCAGAGTGTAGGTCCCTGTAGCCGCCGTCAGCGAAGTTAACGTAGGGGAGGCCAGGGGCTTTGCCCCCAAATCTTTCCGCATCGTGAAGGCTTCTTGTCCGTTACTCCGAAGGAACGCAATATTAAATCAGTGAATGCGATTATCCTGTCGAGGCTGCGCAGGCCCCCTTGGGGCTTCCCCTGAAAACAATCCGCAGATCGAATTGCCCCGTCGCGCGAAGCGCACGACGGGGCAATTCATGATCGAGGACGTTTTCAGGGGAAGCCCCAAGGGGGCCGGTGAGAGCAATGAGGCAGGGCGCTACAGGTATTCGATCTGGGCGCCCTCGGTGTCGCACGTCAGAATGTGCGTGTCGCATTTGGGGAACTGCTCACGCAGCTTGACCTGCAGGAACTTTGCCACAATGGTGTCGTCGGTTACAGCCATGAGGGTCGAGCCCGAGCCGCTAATCCAGATGGTCTTAGCGCCGCCGTTAAGGCAGGTGTCGCGCACGGCGTTGTAGTCGGGGATGAGGCGGCGGCGATAGGGCTCCTGGATACGGTCGTCGTTGGCGGCGGCAATCAGGTCAAGGTCGCCGGTCTCCAGGCCGCGCGTCATGCCGGCGATGCGGCCCATTTGCCATACGGCGGTGGAGAGTGGAATCTCTTGCGGCACAACCTTGCGCGCCTCGCTCGTATGCACCTCGTAGGGCGGAATCACGGTAATAAAACGCAAGCGATCGCTCACCTCGTAGCGCAGACACTGGGGGAGCGAATCGGTCGGCGTAAAGGAGCAGACGGCGCCGCCCAGGATAGCGGGGGCGACGTTATCGGGATGGCCCTCGACCTCGGTGGCAATGCGGACGAGCTCGGCGCGGTCGACGGTGTGGCCCGTCAGCGCGGCGGCCGCCATGATGCCAGCGACGACGCAGGTGGAGCTGGAACCCAGGCCGCGGGCGACGGGCACATCAGTTTGAATATCGATGGCAACGGGGAAAGCCGACTCGCCCCATGCGGCCAGTGCATCCACAAAGCTCACGTAGACCAGGTTATTCTCGTTTTGGAACTCCTCGGGGCAGCCCGTGATGGTGAGCTTGTCGGCGCGCTCGAAGGTGAAGTGCGAGTAGAGGCTGACGGCCATGCCGAGGGTATCGTAGCCGATGCCCAAGTTGGCGCTCGTTGCTGGGACGGTGATTTTGATCATGTGAGTCCTCCTGGCGTGCCTGGCTGTTTAGTTCGCTGCTCGGGCAGTCCTGCGCAAGACGGAAAGCACATTAAGTGCTTTCCTTTGCGTGCGGAACTCGCGACGAACTAAACAGCCAGGCACGCTGTGCGCGTTCGTCATCATCCCGGGGGTTATCTGATGAAAGAAAGTGCGCCGGCTTTCGCCGGCGCCTTATAAGGGGTTTAGTTGGTAGCCATCTTTTTTGCAGCCTGCTCTACGTAGTTGGCCATGTCGGCTACGTCGCAGACGTCTTCGAAACGGACGGGCTTGGATTCGAGTTCGGCGAGCTGGGTCGGGGCGACCGTGTTGGTGGCCTGCTCGAGCACGCGCATGGCCTCAAAGTCGTCCTCGGGAACGTCGAGCCCCAGGGCGTCGCAGCAGGCGCGCGGGAACTTGTAGGGGCTGGCGGTCGAAAGCAGCACGCGGGCCTTGGCGCTCTCGGCGGGGGCGACCTGCTCAAAGACGTGATAACCGCAAGCGGTGTGCGGGTCGATCACGTAGCCGTTCGCATCCCAGCAACTCTTGATGGCAGCGCGGACCTCGTCCTCGCTGGCCCAACCGCAGCCAAAGACGCTCTGAATCTTTGCCAGCAGGTCGGCAGGAACCTCGTAGCGACCAGTCTGCGCCAGCTGCTCCATAAGGCCGGCAACAAGCTCGCAGTCGCCATCGGACAGGAAGTACAGCATGCGCTCCAGATTGGAGCTAATAAGGATGTCCATCGACGGCGAGATGGTCGTGAAGAACGGGCGGTTACGGTCGTAAACGCCGGTGGTCAGGAAGTCGTCAAGCACGTTGTTCTTGTCGCTCGCCACGACGAGCTTGGCGACGGGCAGGCCCATGCGCTTGGCGTAGTAGCCGGCCAAGATATCGCCAAAGTTGCCGGTCGGTACGCAGAACTCTACGGCGTCGCCAGCCTCGATGGCACCGGCGCGCAGCAGCTGCGCATAGGCGGCAAAGTAGTAGACGACCTGCGGTACCAGACGGCCGACGTTGATGGAGTTGGCGCTCGAAAGCACCGTGCCAGCGGCCTCCAGGCGCTCGGCAAGCTCCTTATCGGCAAAGATGCGCTTGACGGCGCTCTGGGCGTCGTCAAAGTTGCCGCGGATGCCGCAGACGGCGACGTTGTCGCCCTCCTGCGTGGACATCTGCAGGTTCTGGACGCGGCTGACCTTGCCCTCGGGATAAAAGACGGTGATGCCCGTGCCCGGGGCGTCGGCAAAGCCGGCGAGCGCAGCCTTGCCCGTGTCGCCCGACGTGGCGGTGACGATCATGATGCGCTCGGCGCCGCCGTCCTTGGCAGAGGTGCGGGCCATCAGACGGGGGAGCATCTGCAGGGCGACGTCCTTGAAGGCGCTTGTGGGGCCGCCAAAGAGCTCCATCACATAGGTCTGAGGGGCGTCGGCGCCCGGTGCGGCATCGAGTTTGACGAGCGGCGTGACCTCTTCGCTCGCGAACGTGCCACGGTATGCCTCGTCGACACACGTCGAAATTTCTTCGGCCGTGTAATCATTCAGTAACATTCCCAACACATCTTGAGCGATTTCAAAGTACGATTTATCTGCAAGCGAGCTGATATCGACCTGCTGGGTGCCGAGCTCGTCCGAGACAAACAAACCCCCGTCGGGAGCGATGCCGGTGCGGATTGCCACCTTACTTGAGCACGATAAAGTGCGTCCTCGTGTACTATGATAAGTTCCCATATAACACTGCTCCTCGGATGCCTTGGTCCCAATCGGTGAAACCATGGTATCAGAGCGCGCAAAATAGGTTCGCAGAGGCTTTTTAGAAAGGTAACCTCCAGCCCATGATTAAAATTGCCAAGTTTGGCGGCTCGTCGGTCGCCGACGCCGAACACTTCAAGAAGATCAAGGCCATCGTCGACGCCGACCCTGCCCGCCGTTTTGTGGTGGTTTCCGCCTGCGGCCGCCGCTTTAAGGGCGACACCAAGGTGACCGACCTGCTCTACCTGGTTAACGCGCACGTTAAGTATCACGTGTCGTGCGAGGAACTGCTCGAGGACATTGGCCAGCGCTATTTTGATATCGCTGACGAGCTGGAGCTCACCTATCCCATCCGCGAGGAGTTCGCGGCCTTTGCCGAGCGCGCCCGCTCGGGCGGCTACTCTACCGAGGAGCTCGTGAGCCGCGGCGAGTACTTTACCGCTCGCCTGATGGCCGAGTACCTGGGCCTGCCGTTCCTGGACGCCGCGACGGTTGTGGCGTTCCATCACGACGGTACGCTCAGCATGAATCGTACCTCCGAGCTGGTGCAGGAGTACGGTCAGCAGGGCGGCTTTGTTATGCCCGGTTTCTACGGCGCGACGCGTGAGGGCCAGATCAAGCTGCTCGACCGTGGCGGCGGCGATATCTCGGGCTCGATCTTGGCTAAGTGCCTGGGTGCCGACCTGTACGAGAACTGGACCGACGTCTCGGGCTTCTATTCTGCCGATCCGCGTATTGTTCCCGAGGCTCAGCCCATCGCCCGCGTTACCTACGAGGAACTGCGCGAGCTTTCGTACATGGGTGCAAGCGTCCTGCACGAGGAGGCCGTGTTCCCTGTGCGCGAGGCGGGTATTCCGCTGGTCATTAAGAACACCAATGCGCCGCAGGACCCCGGCACCATCATTAGTGAGACGGCTGATGAGGGCGAGGCGGAGCCCATCATTACCGGCGTGACCGGCAAGCGCGGCTTTGTCGCCATCAACGTGGCTCGCGACCGTACCAAGCCCCGCGTCGGCTTTATGCGCCGCGCGCTTTCGGTCTTCGAGCGTTATGACGTTTCCGTCGAGCACATGCCCACCGGTGTCGACCGCTTTGGCGCCGTGGTGCAGGAGCAGGACGTTCACGATTCGCTGTACTCGCTTGTGAGCGACATTCAGCAGGAGGTCGAGCCGCTCGAGATCGAGGTCGTCGAGGGCCTGGCGCTTATCGCTACCGTCGGCCGCAACCTGCGTGGTCGTGCCGGCATCTCGGGCCATCTGTTTGGCATGCTTGGCCAGGCCGGCGTGAGCGTGCGTATGATTTCGCAGAGCTGCGACGAGATCAACATCATTATCGGTGTCGAGGAGAAGGACTTTGACCTGGCGATTCAGACCATCTACCGTGCCTTCTCCGACGAGAACGGCATTGTGAAGGTCTCCGATCTGGAGGCCCCCGCACCGGTCGATCCCGCCCTGGCCACGCTCAAAAAGTAGCGACTGCTCGGTAGATTTTGGGGTCATGTCTCAAAAATCTACGGCGGGGCGTTTCATTTCGGTTTCGTTTCGACGGGGCGGGTTTCGTGCCCGCCCTGTTCTTGTATACACTGGCAACAATAATCGGCCTGCTCGGCGTGCGGGCAAAAGCCAAAACCTTTAAAGGGGGAAGCATGAAACAGTACACGGTTGCTATTTTGGGCGCGACGGGAGCCGTGGGCACCCAGATGCTCGAGTGCCTCAACGAGCAGGAGTTCCCGGTTGGCAAGCTCAAGCTGCTGGCAAGTGCGCGCTCCGCGGGCAAGACCGTTGAGTTCCGCGGCGAGCAGATCGTGATCGAAGAGGCTTGCCCCGAGGCCTTTGAGGGCTGTGACATTGTGCTTGGAGCCGCCGGCGACGATATCGCGAAGGAGCTGCTGCCCGAGGCCGTCAAACGCGGCGCCGTCGTGGTCGACAACAGCCATGCCTTCCGTATGGATCCCGAGGTACCGCTGGTCGTGCCCGAGATCAATGCCGACGATATCAAGTGGCATCACGGCCTTATCGCCAATCCCAACTGTGCGACCATCATCGGCCTGGTTCCCACGTGGCCGCTGCATCAGCTCGCCGGCGTGAAGCGCATGATCGTCTCGACGTATCAGGCGGCTTCGGGTGCCGGCGCTCCCGGTATGGCCGAGCTCGAGGCTCAGCTGGCCGCCCTGGGCCGCGGCGAGGAGATTCCCGAGCCGCGCGCGTTTGCCGCCCAGCTGGCGAGCAACCTGATTCCGCAGATTGGCGGCGTCAAGGAAGAGGGCTTTACCTCCGAGGAGATGAAGCTGCAAAACGAGGGCCGCAAGATCATGCACCTGCCCGAGCTGCGCGTGAACTGCACCTGTGTGCGCGTGCCCGTGCTGCGCTCGCACTCCGAGAGCATTACGCTTGAGTTTGAGCGCGACATTACGGTTGACGAGGCCCGTGCTGCGCTGGCTTCTGCCCCGGGTGTCAAGCTGGTTGACGACATGAGCGCCGAGGATGCGCACGATCGCTTCCCCATGCCGATGGACACCTCCGACCAGGACCTGATTTGGGTCGGCCGCGTGCGTCGCGACATCTCGAACTCCGAGGCCGCGCGCGGCATCACCTTCTGGTGCTGCGGCGACCAAATCCGTAAGGGCGCGGCAACCAACGCCGTCCAGATCGCTAAGCTGCTCTGCGAGTAGTGTGACCTGTCCGGCGGGGGCCGGGCTTAGTTTTCAGAACGTCCTCGACCATGTGTGGCGCCTTGTCCTGCTCCTTCGGAGCCGCGGACAAGGCGCCACACTGGTCTGCGGAGTGTTCTGAAAACTAAGCCCGGCCCTCGCCTGCGGTGACGCTGCTGCGAGCGGCCTGCGATGGGGCCGTTGTTGGTTGGGGCCGCTGGGCTGATGTGGGGGTGCGTGGCCGTTGCAGGCCCTGGTCCCGGCGGCGGCCTCGGCGCTTCGCGCCTGCCGCCTTGGGGGACTGTGGGGCGCGGCCGGCAGCGGCGGCGCGTTGCGCCTGTTGCCTTGGGTGACTTTGGGGTCGATTGGGGTTGTCTGCACAATTCGCGGTATTATGGTGCGGAGTTTTGAAAGGAGCCGCTGGTGGTCACGACGACGTTTGCCTCGCCTTTGGGCGAAATCTTGCTTGCCGCTGATGGCCGCGGTCTGACGGGACTTTGGTTTGAGGGACAGGAGCATTTTGGCTCCACGCTTCTACGGGAAGACTCCGAACATGTTGAAGGCGCCGACGCGGTTTCCGGTATTGGTGGCATGTCGTCGGTGAGTCCGGCAAATGGTGCGGCTTCTTCGGTGCTTGAGCGTTCCTGGGCTTGGCTGAATGCTTATTTTGCAGGGCAGGAACCTCGGTTTACGCCGCCGTTGCATATGATTGGTACGGCGTTTCAGCGCGAGGTTTGGTTTGAGCTGCTTTCTATCCCGCGTGGCGAGGTCGCTACGTATGGTGAGATCGCCCAGCGTGTTGCGGCTCGACATCGTGTACCGGGAAACGAAGCACCCGTTGTGTCTCCCCGTGCCGTGGGGGCCGCGGTCGCGCGAAATCCCATTTCGATCATTGTGCCGTGCCATCGCGTGGTTGCCGCCGACGGTTCGCTCAACGGATATGCCGGCGGACTTGACCGCAAGGAGTGGCTGCTTCGGCTTGAGGGCGCGTACGAGGAATAACGTTCGAGCACTTTGCATAGCCAAGACGCCGTGAAAGAACGGGATGCGCTTTCCGAATGGCGTCCCAAACGGAAACCGTGTCCCGGAATACAGCCTTAGAGTGGGATGCCGTTTCCGGTTGAGACCACTTGCTTGGACATCTTTCTACGCCCGCTTCTGCAGGGCATAGATCGACTTATCCATGTTGAACAGGTAAGCCGCGACGCAGACGATGAAGAATGCCGGCAGATTACCGAAACCGAAGACTTCGCAGCCAATCAGGATGGGTGCGAGCAGCGTATTGGTGGCGCTGCCAAAGACGGCTGCGTAGCCCAGCGCGGCGCAAAGCGCGATGGACATGCCGAGTTGAGCCTCGTTATGGCGACATCTGGGTAACAGAAAGGCCCGCGTTCCTCAGAGGCAAGATAGGCAATGCTGCTTTTGAGGTAGATCTCAATTCTGCCGACCGCATCAAACATTAACTGCCGGAGGGCTCGGTCAAATTCATACGTGTAGATGATGGTTTCGAATGTTGTGCCTTCGCGAAAGATGGTAATCCCGGACTTGCATTTGGTTTTGTAGGGAAACCAGTAGGCCGACAGTCTGTAGTGGCCGACTTCGACCAAAGCTCGCTCGAGTTCGCTTTGATCAGAGCACTTAAGACCCCTGTATTCTGTCAATAGTGCTATTTGTTCGTTGATGGATATCCGCGACTTCCGGTATTTCATTTAAGCCTCTTGATAGAAAAAGAGCTGGAGTTGCGCATCGTTGAGAGGCTTTCCAGCTTTAGCAAAACAAACTTATAAGATGCGACGGGCCGCGTCAAGATAATTACCGGACGGCCTAGGAGGCGGCTGGTTGGCTGGCTTAAAACCTAGCGCGTGAGATGACGCTCCACGCTATTCAGCGCGCTTGATAGGATGACGAACCACAGTCTTAAGTTTCTCCGGTGCACATTTGCGTGGATCGGAGAGATAGATTTCGTGATGGAAACGGGTGTCTGAGAAGTCGGGGGCATAGCCCTGCTCGGTCGTGTATTCATTCATAGCGCCTACGGTCGCCGGTTCGTTGTCGTAGGGCCCGGTGTGCATGCATTGAACGCAGAGGCCCTCGTCAACTTTAAGCAGCTCGACGGCAGAAAAGTCAAGTTTCTTTTTGGTCGTGGCTTCCGCGACTGCCCAGTCAAAGTCATCTCGGGTGACGAAATCGGGCAGGCGAATGCACGAGATAAAGTTGAAATCGTCCTTGCGTACATAATCGATGTCGCCGCTCGGGGAGTCTTGCCACCAGAAACCCTCGAGCGGCGGTACCACAAAGTCGAAATAGCCCTTGATACTCCTTGAGCCTTTCTTCGACATCTTGACGGTATAGGCGATGCCGTAAAGCAGCGGCAGGGCGTTTTGATACTCGCCACCTTCGGTATTTGGGTCGCCCTTTCCGCGAACGGCAACGTAGCTCATAGGCGGGACAGTTACGATGCTCGGCTTGCTTGCAGGTTTGTAGAGCTCCTTGCATTCCTTCTTAAAGTCGAACGCCATGTTGGCCGCCTTTCTGCGTATTGGCCTGCTTAGATAACGGAATCATATCATAGAAACGAACAGCTGTTCGAATGATTATGCTGACAGATAGAGATGCGTGCGTTGTGTTTGGCGGTCGGCCTGACCCCGTCGATGATTTCTCTGCCTTCCCGGCGCTTGCCTGCGCTCCCCGTTTCCCCATATAAAACCTGCCAAAATGAACCTGTCCCTTTTTGGTCGGCGTGAAATGGGTAATACTAAAGAGTTATCCGACCAGATGGGAATTAATCGATGGCTTATATCGAATTCAAAGACGTCATCAAGGCGTACGGCGAGGGCGATGCCCGCATTCACGCGCTCGACGGCGCGAGCTTTACCGTTGAGCGCGGTGAGCTCGCCATTATCCTGGGCGCCTCGGGTGCCGGCAAGACCACGGCGCTCAACATCCTGGGCGGCATGGATACGGTAACCTCCGGCACCGTGACGGTGGACGGGCGCGACGTGAGCTCCGCCAACGAGGCGCAGCTCGTGGAATACCGCCGTGCCGACGTCGGCTTTGTCTTCCAGTTCTACAATCTGGTCCCCAACTTGACGGCGCTCGAAAATGTCGAGCTTGCGGCGCAGATTTGCCCCGATTCGCTCGATGCCGAACAGACGCTTCGCCAGGTTGGCCTGGGCGGGCGCCTCGCCAACTTTCCGGCGCAGCTTTCGGGCGGCGAGCAGCAGCGCGTGTCCATTGCACGCGCACTGGCCAAGAATCCCAAGCTGCTCCTGTGCGACGAGCCCACGGGTGCACTCGACTACAAAACCGGTAAGCAGATTTTGCAGCTGTTGCAGGATACCTGCCGCAAGCAGGGCATTACGGTCATCATCATCACGCACAACTCCGCGCTCGCGCCCATGGCCGACCGCCTAATCCGCTTTAAGAACGGCCGCGTGGAGAGCGAGACGGTCCAGCAAAATCCCGTGCCGATCGAGACGATCGAGTGGTAGCGCCCATGGACCAAGATCGCCATAACAGCCAAAATCACGATACGGATCACGTGAGTCGCGACCGGGAGCTCGCGACCTACCGTACCGCCCAAAGCTCAAACGATATGGTGCCGACGGTATTTCGCCGTGGCATCTACCGCACAATCCGCGGCAGTCTTAAGCGCTTCTTGTCCATCGTGGTCATCACCGCGCTCGGCGTGAGTGTGATGTGCGGCCTTAAGGCGGGCTGCGAGGATTTGTGCGATTCGGTCGACGCCTATTTTGATCAGCAGAATGTCTATGACATTAACGTGCAGTCGACCTGTGGCCTTACGCGCGACGATCTCGCGGCTATCCAAGAGATCGACGGCGTCGAGACGGCCGAGGGTATCTACACCGAGACCGCCTACACCGCCGTGGGCACAACGCGCGAGCGCGTGGTCGTGCAAAGTCTCTCCAAGGAGAACATCGATCAGCCAGTGCTCGTGAACGGCGATTTGCCCGAGAGCGCCGATGAGGTGGCGGTAACTTCGAAGTTCCTGAAGGCTTCGGGCAAAAAGCTCGGCGATACGGTGAGTTTTGCCGCCAATGACGCGAGCTCGTCCAACCAAAGTGCCAAGGATCAGTTTGCCGCGGGCGATTACACCATTACGGCCGAGGTCCTCGACCCCACTGATGTGAGCTCCGACTCGACAGTCAACGCCTTCCGTGCCGCTTCGGCTGCGGACTATAAGTTCTATGTGAGCGAGGATGCCGCGACATCATCGTCCTACTCCGCGGTCCACGTGATCGTCGAGGGAGCCAAGAGCCTCAACTCCTACTCGGATGCCTACACGGCAAAGATCAATGAGGTCAAGGGCAATATCGAGAAGATTCGCGAGGAGCGTGAAAAGGCGCGCGTCCAGGAGCTGACGGTTGACACGCCGGCAAGCTTGGATGCGGCTGAGCGCCAGGCCGCCATGCTCTTTGGGATTGAGCAGGATAGCATCAACCGCATGGCCGAGGGCAGCGAGGAGCGCGTCCAAGCTCAGGCCGAGTTGGACCAGCGCCGCGCCGCCGCCGATCAGCAATTCGCCGATGCCCGCGCCGAGCTTTCCAATCTGGGTGAATGCACTTGGTACATTCAGGACCGCGGTAACATCGCAAGCTACTCGAGCGTCGAGAGCGACAGTTCTTCGATCGAGGCCATCGCCACGGTGTTCCCGTTTATCTTCTTTATCGTCGCCGTGCTCATCAGCCTCACCACCGCCACGCGCATGGTCGAGGAGGAGCGCACGCTTATTGGCCTGTACAAGGCGCTTGGCTATTCACGCGAGCGCATCCTGTCCAAATACGTGGACTATGCGCTGTGGGCATGTCTGATCGGCGGCGTGCTCGGCAACATCATCGGCTTTGTGGGCCTGCCACTGTTCTTGTTTACGGTGTTCGACGACATGTACTCGCTGCCCCAGATGCTGCTTTCGTACGATATCGTGTCTTCACTCGTGTCGGTGGCGCTGTTTGCCGTGGGCGTGGTGGGCGCTACGATTATCGCCTGCCGCCACGAGATGGCCGAGACCCCAGCCTCGCTCATGCGTCCCAAGGCCCCGCGCGCCGGCTCGCGCATTCTGCTCGAGCATATCGGCTTTATCTGGCGCCGCATGGGCTTCTTAAACAAGGTCGCTGCACGCAACCTATTCCGCTACAAAAAGCGCGCCTTTATGACCATCTTCGGTATCGCGGGCTGTACGGCGCTTGTGATCTGCGGTATGGGCATCCGCGATACGTCGGTGGCGCTTTCGCCCAAGCAGTACGGGCATATCACGCGCTACGACCTGCTGGCGGTCGCCAATCCCGACGATTTTTCACAGACGTGCGCGGCATTGGATGAGCGCAACGCAGCCAAGGATTCCGACGTGACCGTGACTTCGACGCTGCCGATTATGACCGACAACGTCACCTTTACATTTGGCGGCAAGAGCGAGACCGTGCAGCTGATCGTGGTGCCCGATGACCGCACGAACGACCTGGACGACTACGTGCGTCTCGAGGATGAGTCCAAAGAGCCTCTATCTTTGCGCGACGGAGATGTGTATCTGAGCAAGAGTTCACAGTTGGTGCTGGGGATTCAGCCGGGCGATACGGCACATGTCCAGGATTCTTCGCTCAATGTTGCCAAGGTCAAGGTTAGCGACATCTCGCTCAACTATCTGGGCAATACGCTTTATATGACGCAGGGCACCTATGAGCGCGCGTTTGGGCGCAGCGTTCGCCTCAATGGCATCTTTGTGTTGCTCAAGGGTTCGTCGGCCGACCAGATTGCGTTTAGCAAGAAGCTTAAGAGCGACGGTTGGCTTTCGATTTCGAGCACGGCCGAACATTGGCAGAACTACGAGGCGAACTTCACTATCATCAATTCCGTCGTGGTGCTCGTGACCTTTATGGCGGCGTGTCTGTCGTTTGTGGTGGTGTTTACGCTGTCCAACACGAATATCTCCGAGCGCGAGCGCGAGCTGGCGACCATCAAGGTGCTGGGCTTCCGTCGTGGCGAGGTGCACCACTACGTCAACAAGGAGACGCTGATCCTCACGGCGATTGGCACCGCGCTGGGCGTGCCGCTGGGTGGCCTGCTTGCCGAGAGCTTTACGTACATCCTGCAGATGCCGTCGCTGTACTTTGACGTCGAAGTCGAGCCGCTGAGCTACGTGCTTGCCGTGGTGCTTTCCTTCGGCTTTACGATCATCGTCAACCTCGCCACCAACCGAACTCTCAATAAGATTGACATGGTCGGCGCCCTCAAGAGCGCCGAGTAGCCTGCCAAAAAGGGACAGGTTTATTTTGGCAGGTTTTATCTGGGCAAACGCCGGACAACCATTAGGTGGTCCGGCGTTTGCCTCGTTTTGCTGGGGATGTTTGTCGTCCAGTGCTCTTACTGGCCAATCCAGTGTTGCGCATAGCTCTTAATGTCCTCGGTAAAACCGTCAAGGTCGTCAAGGGTGATCACGCTGTCGATAAGCAAATTGGCTATCTCGCGGTGCATAGTGCTGCGGCGAATGTCGTTTGCAATTACGCCTGAGGACAGCTTGTCTCTATTGAGGCGCTCTTCTAGTGCCCAAAATCTACTGGACGCTTCGCTGTCGCCGTTCAGCATCTCAACGTACTGACCGATGAGCTTTTCCATATAACGTTCTTGCCATTGAGGAAGCATTTTCTTAAACAGCTTCCAGTCGCTTTCGGCTACGTCGCGCATATGTCCTCCGCTCGTCAAACGGGCTTTCCATTTGCCTTTCATTCTATTTGGTTTTCGCTCGCAGGCGTGGATGAGAGGCTCTCTTTAGCCTCCGAGATTGGGCTTGAATGGGTCGTATGCCACAAAACGGGCCTATCTACTACGTTTAATTGGATACCCTCAACCATGCCGGGAAAACGAAAAATAAAACCGCAGGTAGAAGGCCTGTCGCTTTTCGAAAAATGCGGTTATGGTTGGCCTCTTCGAGTTAAACGTAGTAGATGGGCCCTTTTCGTGGCGGACCATCAAACGAACGCCGACGCTTGTGCTGTAGCCGCTCCGATCATTCGTAAGTTGCGGTGGAATAGTTCCTAAACTCGACTACTCAAGGCTAAAACCGGAACTATATCACCGCAACTTAGGAGGGATGGGCGGGGGAGTACTAGTTGGGTGTTGCTGGCGGGTTAGGGCGGTTTAGGCCTGTTTGCGATGCTTCCATTGTTTACGGCACCAACGCATGAGTGCTTTTACGACCGGGATGGTGATGAGGATTACCCAGGCGGGATGGGGTTGCCCCAGGCAGAGCCACATGTAGAGGAACCATGCCTCGGCACTGACTGAATAGACGACATCGATCAGCTTAGATAAGTGGCGTTGGTCGATAAAGTCGCCAAGCGCGTAATAGACGGGAATCAGAAAGACGAGGAAGAGTCCCGTAGCCCATGTGCCGTAGACAATGCCGAGCACCAGATAGGCGAGGGCGACAAGCGCGGGGAAGGGGAATTTGTTCCATGTACATCCGACCTTGGTGTGGAAATGCTTGCCATGATGGTCGAGCTTGTCGTGTGCTTCCTTCCAGCTGGAAAACGTCTCGCCGTCGATGGTGACGGTGCCGTCGTCATTGGTATGCACACTATGTCCATCGTCCTCAAGCGTATCGATATGCAATCCGCCCGGCCCCACATGGACCTCTTCACCCTTGCGCTCGTTAGCCACATGGATGCCATTCCAGCCAACATGAACCTCTTCGCCTTTGT
This sequence comes from uncultured Collinsella sp., assembly GCA_900540985.1. Classification (GTDB taxonomy): domain Bacteria; phylum Actinomycetota; class Coriobacteriia; order Coriobacteriales; family Coriobacteriaceae; genus Collinsella. The sequence goes on along the minus strand of UQIC01000005.1, from coordinate 37,203 downwards.
TGGGATCAATAACGTGGATGCCGCGCGCAAGGGAAATATCGACAAGTGGCTTATCGCTGCAATCAGCGTGCTCAGTAGAAGCCTCAGCCTCTTCAGCCTTATCTGAAGATTTGGTGCCGGCGTCGCTGTCTTGTGCCTCATCATCAGCCTGCGAGTCGTCAGTGCTATCCACCGCCTCCCCATACAACAGCTCATCCAGCGACACACCATACAGCGCGGCGAGCGCAATAAGGTTATCGGTATCGGGCGAGGATTCGCTGCGCTCCCATTTACTGACAGCCTGGCGGCTTACACCCAGCTGGGCGGCAAGCGCCTCCTGAGAAAGCCCGGCAGCCTTGCGGCGATTAACGAGCCGCTGCGCCATCGTAAGATCCATGACAGTTCCTTTCATATGGTGACCGTAATCGAATGAGCCGAGTATGCCGAGAACAACCGGTAGCGACCACCATTTCTAGTTAGAATCTGCCCCAACCCTACCGCAACTACCGGTAGCAACCATCATGACCAGCAATTATGTGACAAATGTCAGTGCGCGCAACAGTTAAGAGCCCGCGTCAAAAGTTGCGGTGGAATAGTTCCTAGATTCAGCTATTTGAGCCCAAACAGGAACTATTTCACCGCAACTTAATTTCAGACCAGGCACCCGCAGCAAGAAGACAAATAGCCTCGGCCTCCCTAGTTACCGCAGGAGGCCCCAGGGCTTACCTCCCAAATCTTTCCGCAGGGCGGAAGGACCCCGCCGCGCGAAGCGCACGGCGGGGTCCTGACATGTCCGAGGACGATTTGGGAGGTAAGCCCTGGGGCCTCCGATGGGGGCGGTTACAGCCGAGGCTATTCGTCGCCGAAGCTGATGCCCAATGCCTTGGCCTCGCGTACCAGATCGCTCTGGGGGTCGACATACTTGAGCTTGCCGGCGACCTCCTCGAGCGGCATGTGGCACATCTTGCCGTCACGCAGGGCGATCATGTAGCCAAACTCGCCACGCAGGCAGCCCAGTGCCGCCTCGACGCCGCACTGGGTCGCAAAGATGCGGTCCTGGGCGTCGGGCTGGCCGCCGCGCTGCGTGTGGCCGGGGATGGCGACGCGGGTCTCGCGACCGGTCTTGGCCTCGATCTCCTTGGCGATGTCGTAGACAATTGACGGGCTCGTGCGCTCGGCGAGCTTCTTCTTGTACTCCTTCTTGGACAGCGCCGCGTCCTCCTTGGAGATGGCGCCCTCGGCGACGGCCACGATGGTAAAGCGGCTGCCGGTCTCCATGCGATGCTCGATGGTCTTGATGACGTTATCCATGTCGTAGGGGATCTCGGGAATCAAGATGACATCCGCACCGCCTGCGACGCCGGCGTACAGCGGGATCCAGCCAACCTTGTGGCCCATGATCTCGATAACGAACACGCGCCCGTGACTCGACGCGGTGGTGTGGATGTCGTCGATGCACTTGGTGGCGACGTCGATGGCGCTCGTAAAGCCAAATGTCAGCTCGGTGCCCCAGGTGTCGTTATCGATGGTCTTGGGCAGGGCGATAACGTTGAGGCCCTCTTCGCGCAGGCGGTTGGCGGTCTTGGTGGAGCCGTTGCCGCCCAGCATAAACAGGCAGTCGAGCTGCAGCTTATGATAGGTGTGGACCATCGCCGGCACCTTCTCGACGCCATCGGCCTCGGGGATATCCAGGCGCTTGAACGGCGTGCGGCTCGTGCCCAGGATGGTGCCGCCGCGGGTGAGGATGCCGCTAAAATCGGCGGGCGACATGACGCGGAACCTGCTGTAGATAAGGCCCTGGTAGCCGTCCTCAAAACCATAGATCTCGATAGGTTCTTCGCTATTGGTCATAAGCGTTTTGACGATGCCGCGCATGGTGGCGTTGAGCGCCTGGCAGTCGCCGCCACTGGTAAGAAGACCGATCCTAAGCATGATGAATCCTTCCGGGCAAGTTATAACATGCGCATAAGTTTACCCCCGCACACTGTTGATACGGGGGTAAAACGTGTTAGCTCAAGCGTATGGAAATGTAAGCAACGTCAGGGAACGTAAGGTCGACGGGCCTGGCTCCTTACAGTGCGAAGGCATCGACGTTGCCCCAGTGGCGGCGCAGCGTGATGGCGGCAGCGGGCTCGGTATTGTCAAAGACGACCGACCATTGCGTATTGCTGGTGATGTCTTCCGGATTGGGCTTTTGCGCCGCAGCGCGTAGGGCCTTCCAAGCGACTGCCTCGTCTTGGGCGCCGACATGGGCGTCAAGGACATCGGCGATTGCGACGGCGCGCTCTTTACCATGGCCCAGCTCGCCATTCTTTTGGTTGGGCAGCACTTCGTCGCCATAGCAGGCGTAGAAGTTCGTGACCTGGCGAACAGGGGTCGCTTTGAAAGCGCGGTCCGGATCGCGCGGATCCCACTCTACTACGCGCGCGTCACCGGCGGCGTCGTTGATAAAGAAGTGGTAATCGCGTCCTGCCATGGCGTGCATGTCGTAGGCGGAAAGCAGGTCGACTGCCTCTTGCGTGGTAGCCGCGCGGTCGAGCACCAGACGGATGGCGAGCGAAGTGTTGATGACGGGGCGCTGCGTGTCCTGGTCACAGGGCTTGGAGTCCAGGGTGAGTACGGCAATGGACACGCTGCATTCGTTAACACCGTCGAGCTGGGCAAACGGGCCCATGAGTGCGGCGGCGCGTCCGGCGACGGAGTCAAGCGGAGTGTTATCGCCCAGGTTGTTAAGGGCGGCAAACCCGATGGAGGCATAGCCGCCGCGTGGGTGATTGCGCACCAGCAGCGCCGAGGTGTCGTCCTTAAAGTCGTAATTGCGACCGGTGCGCACGCGGCCTTCGGCATCTACGGCGACAAAAGCGCTGCAGGCAAACTGGGGCGCCTGGACATGTACCGGCACACCGGGCAGCACCTGCGCCACCACGGCATCGATGTAGGCCTGGTCGTCGCGCACGCCAGCGGCGATGATGCGATCAAGATCGTAGTCGTAGGCGATGTCGATTGCGTACAGGTCATAGCCATCCGCGTAGCCGGTCAAGCGTTTGAGCGACGCGGCGGACTTGATTTGCTTGTGATAAACGATACCGGTGGCAGCGGCAAGGCCGACGGCGACTCCCGCGACACCGCAGGCGATGGCAATGTTACGTGGCTTCATGACGGCTCCTCTCGTCCTGTTAGCATAATTGTCGCAAAAGGTGCACGGGCATGATGGCTCAACTTGGTGAGCGGTGCGGGATTAAACACGGAATGAAGAGTGCAGCGCTGGCGTGGCGGGGTATGCTGGAGGGGACCATCAACCCAGCGAAAGGGGAGAGCATGACGGATCAGGAAACGCCCGAGCGCGCGCACGTGACGGCTGACGATATCGAGGCCGCCAACGACCTTATTGACTTTATCGAGGCATGCCCCAGCATGTTCCATACGGCGGCGACCATTATGGCCGAGCTCGACGAGGCGGGCTTTACCTACCTGCCCGAGAACGCGGCATGGGACATCGAGCCGGGCGGGCGTTATTACACGCAGCGCAACACCTCGAGCGTCGTTGCCTTTAAGGTGGGCGAGGACCTGGCTGCTACGTGGGGCGAGGACGGCGTTGCCGGCGACTACCATTTTCAGCTGACGGCGTCGCACAGTGACTCGCCGACGTTTAAGGTCAAGGCTGTGCCCGAGCTTGACGGCGCGGGCGAGACGCTGCGCCTGAACACCGAGGCATACGGCGGCATGATCGACTACACCTGGTTCGACCGCCCGCTGGCGCTCGCGGGCCGCGTACTGGTGCGCGAAGGCGAGCGTATTGAGAGCCGCCTGCTTGCCACCGAGCGCGAGGTTGCCATTATTCCGAGCCTTGCCATCCATATGAACCGTGGCGTTAACGAGAGCTTTGCTCCCAACCGAGCCGTTGACCTGTGCCCGCTCATCAGCGCCGGTGAACTCAAGCAGGGAGATTTTGACGCTCTGATTGCCGATGAGCTGGACGTTGAGCCCGAGCAAATTTTGGGCCGCGATCTGTTCCTGGTCAATCGTCAGGATGCGCGCATTTGGGGTTGGGCCGACGAGTTTATCTCGACGCCCAAACTTGACGACCTGGCCTGCGCCTATACCTCGCTGCAGGCATTTTTGGGTGCCGAGAATGCGCACGACGTTTCGGTTTTCTGCTGCTTTGATAACGAGGAGGTTGGCTCCGAGACCAAGCAGGGTGCTATGTCGACTTTCTTGGCCGATGCGCTACGCCGCATTAACGGCTCGCTGGGCTTTGACGACGAATCGTACTACCGCGCACTTGCCGCCTCGATGCTCGTGAGCTGCGACAACGCACATGCCGTGCATCCCAATCATGCCGAGAAGTGTGACGCCCGCAACCAGGTGGTGCTCAACGGCGGTATTGTCATCAAGGAGGCCGCCAACCAGCACTATTGCACCGATGCCTTTAGCCGCGCGGTGTTCCAGGCCATTTGCGATGACGCCGACGTGCCCACGCAGGCCTTCGCCAACAAGAGCGATATGGCCGGCGGCTCCACGCTCGGCAACCTGTCGAACATGCAGGCGAGCATGCATGCCGTGGACGTGGGCCTGCCGCAGCTGGCCATGCACTCAAGCTACGAGACCGGCGGCGTACGCGACGTGATGTACGCCATCCGCGCCCTCACCGCCTTCTACGAGCGAAACCTAACCATCAACGGCGCCGAAAGTGTGGAACTCTAAAACCTACCAAAAAGGGACAGGTTCATTTTGGCAGGTTTTATCTGGGCAAATGCCGCAATGCCAACAGCTGGACAGAATTGTTAAGACACCGCAGGTTGGGCAAACGTCAGCGAGCGATGTCCAGAGCGAACAAGTTGGCATGAAAAAGGCAAGGCATAGACCTTCTGGTCATGCCTTGCCTTTTGAATGGCAAATTGTCGCTCTGGGCGGCGCACAGCGTCGAGGGGTTCCGGCGTTTGGCAAAACGCCGGAACAACCTAATGCTCGATCCAGCAACGCAGGGTCTCGCCGGCTTGCAGGTGACGCAGATTCTCTGCGGCAATGTCGACCACATTGTTGAGCGTAGCCTCCAAGTGGAACCAACCGGAGACGTGCGGCGTGATGAGCATGTTGGGCGCATCCCACAGCGGGCTTGCGGCGGGCAGCGGCTCGGGGTCGGTGACGTCGACCGCGGCGCCGGCGAGATGTCCCGACTCCAGAGCGGCAACTAAATCGTCGGCAACCACAAGATCGCCGCGGCCGCCGTTGGCAAAGAAGGCGCCCGGTTTCATCGCGGCGAAGAACTCGGCGTTCGCCAGGCTGCGGGTCTCGGGCGTGCTGGGCATAAAGGATGCGACAACGTCCGCCTCGGCCAGGCGCTCGGGCAGGGCATCCATGTCGTCCATGTCCTCAAATACAATGGGGTAGACGAGCGGATGGCGCTTGATGCCGCGGACGTGCGCGCCCATGCTGCGGCAGAGCGTGGCGAAGTGGCCGCCGATATCGCCTGCGCCCAGCACCAGCACATTGGCGTTTTTGAGCGAGGTGACCGACCCCAAATCCTCCCAGCGATGCTCGCGCTGCAAGTCGTGATAGCCGGGCAGGCGCTTCATCATAGACAGCACCATGGCAAACATGTGCTCGCTTACGGCCTGGCCGTAGGCGCCCACCGAGCAAGACAGTTTGGCGTCGGCCGGCACGGTGCCGGCGGCAAGGTAGTCGTCATAGCCGGCGGTCTGCAATTGCAACAGCTGGAGATGTTCGCATGCCGTGAGCATGCCAGGGTCGATGTTGCCCAAGATCACGTCGGCATCGGCGACCTGCTCGCGCGTGGCGGCGTCGGAGCTCGTGTAGATAAAGTCCTCGCCCGGAGCGCTCGACTCAAGAATTGCGCGATGACGGTCGTTGACGGGCAACAAAACCAGAATGTTCACAAGCAGTCCTCTCCGCTCGACCTGCCAAAAAGGGACAGGTTTATTTTGGCAGGTTGTATCAGGCAAAACGTTCAAATAAAAACGCCGGATGCAAGACGAGCGTGCCCGTCAGCATCCGGCGCATCCACGGCTACCAGCTCAGCAGCTCGTAGCCGTCCTCGGTCACCACGAGCTGTACCTCGCACTGGGCGGAGTCGCTACCGTCCTTGGTGCGCACACACCAGCCGTCGCCCTTGCTAATCTTAATGTCGGGCGCTCCGGCGTTGACCATGGGCTCGATGGTAAAGACCATACCCGGGGCCATGATGGTGTCCACATCGGGTGCCTCGGTGGTAAAGCCCACAAACGGGTCCTCGTGGAACTCCTTGCCAATGCCGTGTCCGCCGTACTCGCGCACCACGCTAAAGCCGGCGTCCTCGACGGTCTTTTGCACGGCCTCGGCCATAACGGACAGCGGTAGCCATGGCTTGACGGCCGCCAGACCCGCCTCCACGCTGGCGCGGGTGACGTCGACCAGGCGCTGGCGCTCGGCCGAGACCTCGCCGATACAGAACATGCGGCTCGAGTCGCTAAAGTAGCCGTCCAAGATCGTGGAGCAGTCCACGTTGATGATGTCGCCCTCGTGCAGCACATCCGCATCGCAGGGAATGCCGTGGCAGACCACGTCGTTGATCGAGGTGCACACGCTCTTAGGGTAGCCCTCGTAGTTGAGGTCGGCCGGCGTACCACCGTGCTCGACGGTGTAGTCGTAGATCATCTGGTCGATCTGGTTGGTAGTCATGCCTGCGGCGATGTGCTCGCCTACGTAATCGAGCACGCCCACGTTGATGGCGGCCGAGCGCTTGATGCCCTCGATATCGGCGGGCGTCTTGTAGAGCGTGCGGGGCAGAACCTCCCAGCCCTCTTCCCACAAGCGCTCGAGGCGCTCATCAAAGGCGCTATGGCATTTCTTGTATTTCTTGCCGCTGCCGCACCAGCAAGCGTCGTTGCGGCCAGGCACGGGTCCTTTGTCATACATGGCTAACTTCCTTTCATCCGCAGCTAGTATAGCCCACTCACGCGTCCATAAAAGTTGCGGTGATATAGTTCCGATTTAAGCGGTTTAACAGCATAAACAGGAACTATATCACCGCAACTGATGGAGCGGGGTGGCGGGCGCTAGCTGCTGCGTGGTTTTGCTAGTAGCTCACCTGGCAGGGGATGCCGAGGGCGCGCACGCGTGCAGCGATCGTGTCGAGCACCTCGGGTGCTGCCTTGGCAAGGCCGGCGACCGGTGTCTCGCGCGCCACCGTGTAGATGGTCGCTTCTTGTGGGCGAATGCGCTCAAGCGCCGCGAGCCAGGGGGCAACGTACTCCTCGCCGGTGTTGTCGATGAGCTTGCCCTGATACTCGCCGGTCAAAAAGATCGTCTGGATAATAACGTGACCGTCAAAGCTTGCGAACGTCTCGATCTGGTGCTCGACGCCGTAGGGGCCAACGGGCTGGTCGAGCAGCTGGATAAACGCCGGGTCGACCGTATCGAGCTTGAGGATGTTGTCGTCGACCATCATGAGCGCATCGTGCACCTCGGGGCGATCGGCGCGCGTGCCGTTGGAGAGCACGGCAATCTTGCTGTTCGGTGCCAACTCGTCGCGCAGTGCAACGGCGCCGGCAATCGCCTGCGGAAACTCCGGTGCAGCGGTGGGTTCGCCGTTGCCTGCGAAGGTGATCACATCGGGCAGCTCACCTTCGACTGCCATCTCGCGCAATTTGGCCTCGAGTGCATCGAGCACCACGGCAGCCGTGTTATACGATTCGTGGCAGGGGCGCTCGGCATTGAGACCGTTCTCGCAGTAGATGCAGTCGAACGTGCAGATCTTGCCGCTCGCCGGCATCATGTTGACACCGAGCGAAAGGCCCAGGCGACGGCTGCGAACGGGCCCAAAGATGGGGCTGGCATTTAGAAACGTAGACATAGGTAAAAGCTCCTCAAGACAATTAACCTTAAGCATAGCATCGGCTCCAACGTATGGTCCGGGCTTGTGCTTTGCAGGTTTCGTTTTTTAACTCTGCCTTCGATGCCGCGTCATGAAAGGTGTCGGGTCGGGTACAGTTAATCTGTTGACAAAACGCAAGACGATGGGGCACAACATGGATTTTACGGTCGAGAATGCGGGCACCACGATCGCCTGCCGCGAGTATGCCGGCCCGGTTGCATCGTCCGATGCACCCGCCTTGGTGTGCGTGCACGGTGCGTGCGTCGACGGCGTCTTTTTTGATGCCATCGCCCGTGAGCTCGCCCGCGACTGTCGCGTCATTGCCTACGACCGCCGCGGTTGCGGCGAGAGCGGCGACGCTGCAGGCGGACGCTACGACCTCGCTGCCCAGGCCGCCGACCTGCAGGCTGTTATCGAGCATATTGGCGCTCCGGCAAACGTGCTCGCGCACAGTGCCGGTACGTTGGTGGCCCTGGAGCTTCTCCGTGCAAACCCCGACATAATCTCGCGTGCGATTCTGCATGAACCCGCCGTGACGGATGAGGGTGCCGGTCTGGGCGCGGCCCCGGTTTTGCTCGAGATGATCGCCGCGGGAAAGGTCTCCAGGGCATTACGGGCCTTCCTGGGCGCCATCGGCGATTCGGACCCTGAGGCCCCCAAGTTAACCGAGGCAGAAGCCAAGCATGCCCTGCGCAACGGCCGCAGCTTCATGGCAAACGAATACGGGATTACTATGACCTGCGTTCCCGATTGGGATAGCGTCCGCGCGTCAAGAACGGTGGCCGCCGTGCTCCTGGGCGAGCTCTCGATTGGCACGCCTCGCGAGGCGGGCACAAGGGTGGCGGCTGAGCTTTTGGACTGTCCACTCGTAATGGTTCCCGGCGCGCACAACGGCCTGCGCGATCGCCCGGGAGCGGCTGCCCAGACTGTCCTTGGCATCCTGGGGCTCTAACACCCGCAATAGCCAAAGCAGGCTTCATCCGCAAACGTTTCGGCATTGTTAACAAATGTGTTCAAAGCCTCACGTCTGCGGCTTCAATCGCGCCGTCTGCCAACTCATAAAAATGTAACAGCATTTACGTGCTTACCTGCATCGGCAAGGTGTTACCCTTGTAACATTTGGAACCCACCGCTACCATGCGAAGCTATCGAAAGGGCCCCATATGCTCAATAATCACGAGGTCAATCTAACCGACGAGGAGGCTGCCGCCGAGGTCGCCCGTGTCGCGAAGACCTACCCCGTGGTACGCTTACTGTCGGCCGATCAGATTAAGAGCGAGCCTAACTGCCTACTCGCCGGTGATCGCTGCCCTTGCCTGCGCCAGTCGAGTCTTGAGGCCTTGACAGATTCCGATGAGGTGTCGGAGCAACTGCTCAACGATGGCGTTGAGTACCGTGCCCATCTGCGCCCTCTGAAGGTCGAGGGCAAGCCTCATGTCCTGCTGATGGTGCGTCCGATCGATGGGCAAGAGGCTGCAGAAGAGGACCTTGTCTACACCGACGTGCTGACGAGCGTGCATAATCGCCGGTATTACGAGGAAAAGCTCCGAAGCGCCCGCATGAATGCCGGCGTTGCGATGATCGACCTTGATGATTTTAGGGTCTTCAACGATACGTGTGGCCGTCATGCCGGCGACCTTGCGCTCGGTGCTGTGGCGACAGCCATGCGCAGCGGAATCCGTTCGACTGACGAGCTTGTGCGCTATGGCTGCGACAAGTTTGTGGTTGTCATGCCCAATATTCCCTCCGATGACTTCACCCGTCGCCTGCATCAGGTGTCCGATGCCGTTCGTTCCACGATTATTCCGGGCCATGAGTACGTGAGCTTGACGGCATGTGTTGGTGGCGTTCGCATTCATGGCGAGACGGTCGATGAGGGCGTTGGCCGCGCTGTCCAGTTATTGAGCCGCGCTAAGGCAAAAGCCGGTACGGTCGTGACCGATGCCGATTCCATCGAAGCCTTCCAAAGCGAAAAGCCTTTGGTGCTTATTGTCGATGACTCCGAGATGAACCGAGCCATTCTCAACGAGATGCTCAAGGACGAGTATTGCATCCTCGAGTCCGCCAACGGTCGTACGGCGCTCGACATGGTCGACCGCTATGGCGATGAGTTGTCGCTCGTGCTGCTGGATATTGTCATGCCGGGCATAAGCGGCTTTAAGGTGCTGGCCGATCTGTCGCGCCGATCGGGTATCGACAATCTGCCTTTCATCATGATTTCGAGCGAAGATTCCGATGATATGGTTCTGCGCGCGTACGAGCTGGGCGCCTCGGACTATATCAACCGCCCGTTTGACTCCCGTGTCGTGCGCCGCCGTGTAAGCAACACCATCCGCCTATACGCCAAACAGCGCCGCCTGACGAGCCTGCTGTCCCAGCAGTACAACGAGCGCGTCAAGAACAGTCGCATGCTCATTGACATCATGGCCGGCGTCATGGAGCTTCGCAACGGCGAGAGCGGCAGGCACGTTACGAACATCGAGAAGCTGACCGAGCTGCTGCTTGACTGTCTGGTCCAGCGTAGCGACACGATCTCCCTCGACAATGAGGAACGCTCCACGATTGCCCTGGCTTCGGCGCTGCACGATATCGGCAAGATGGCGATTGACGATGCGATTCTCAACAAACCCGGGCGCCTTACGCCCGAGGAGTTCGAGATTATGAAGACGCATACTACGATTGGCGCCGACATGTTGCTTGAGCTGGGCCGCCATCACGTCGGCAATGCGCTTATGGAATATGCGTACCAGATTGCGCGTTGGCATCACGAGCGCTGGGACGGCAGGGGTTATCCCGATGGCCTTAAAGGCAACGAGATTCCCATTGCCGCGCAGGTGGTCTCGGTGGCCGACGTGTACGATGCGCTGACGAGCGTGCGCGTGTACAAGGACGCTATCCCGCACAAGGAGGCGATCCAGATGATCCTGGACGGTAAGTGCGGTGAGTTTAACCCGCTGTTGCTCGACTGCCTGCTCGAGGTGCAAGACCGTATTGCCGAGACGTTGGCACGCCCCGCCGACGTCGTCGCGTTTCCCACGATTTAGTTTGACCAAAGGAGTTTTAATCCATGATTTCCATGCGTGAGGCGTATGAGAAGATTGGCGCCAATTATGATGACGCGTGCGCTCGGCTGATGGGCGAGGAAACGCTTGCCCGCTTTGCCCTCAAGTTTTTGGATGACGAGAGCATGGACAAGCTGGAGGCCGCCATGGCGGCAGGAGACGCCGAAGGTGCGTTTATGGCAGCGCACACGCTCAAGGGCGTGAGCCAGAACCTGGGATTCGATAATCTGTACGAGCCGGCGGTCGTGGTGACCGAAGCGCTGCGTGGCGCCGATGCCGTTGACGGCGCTCGCGAGGGAATGCATGCGTTGCAGCAGCAATATGCGGCCACGTTGTCGGCCCTGCGCGAGGCGGCTGAATAAGAGCTTACGAGCCTTGGGCTGCCCCAAGTCCGTTGATGTAGTCACAAAAAGGGTGCCCCGCCGGACCATGTGGCCGGCGGGGCACCCTTATCTGTTTTGTGGTTCGCGAGCTAACGGGCCTTCTTAACCTTTGCCGCTGCCTCGACAAACGACTTCCACAGGTTAAAGTCGGTCTCGAGCGTCTTCCACGTGTACTCAGGATGCCATTGTACGCCCAGGCAGAATGGCTGGCCTTCGACTTCGATGCACTCGGGAACGCCGTCGGTTGCTTTGGCGACCAAGCGCGTGCTTTTACTCAGACGGTCGACGCAGCAGTGGTGTGCGGAGTTGGTCTGGATCAGCCTGTGCCCGCCAACCGCGCGTTCCAGCAGCGAGCCCGGTACGACCTCGACGGGATGCACGGGGTCGTTGAGCACGTGGGTATGGCGCCACTGCGTGCGGCCCTCGCGAGCACCCAGGCTCGGCACGTCCATGCACAGCGTGCCGCCGGTGGCGACGTTGAGCAGCTGCGTGCCGCGGCAGGTGGTAAAGAGCGGCTTTTTGGCGCGGAGCACCTCGCCGACCAGCTTAAACTCAAAGCTATCGCGGATCTCGCAGCAGAGGGTGGGGTCGTAGGGTCGATTATCGCCCCAACGTTTGGGATTGACATCGGGGCCGCCGGGAATGGCGATGCCGTCGGCGATATCGACGTAATGACGGATGACCTCAATGTCCTCGGTGATGGACATCTGCAGCGGCAGGCCGCCAGCGGCAAGGATGGCATCGACAAAGACACTTGCGATTTCCTCGTTGGGGGAGAGCATCTCGGTTAAAAACGGCTCTGCCTCTTCCCAGCGCGGTGCGACGAGGATGAGTGGGCGGTCGGCGGGGGCGACGTCGACGTGCGGGGTGTAGGACGATGAAGTACGAGTTCCGATCATAGGTGTAACTTTCGAGTTTGGATGGGCATGGCGGGTAGGTGGGCGGTCTGGTTAGTGGCCCTTGATGGAGTTGAGGAAGTCCTGGGCGCGCTTGGTCTGGGGGTGGTCGAAGAACTCGTCGGGCGTGCCGGTTTCCACGATCTGGCCGTCGGCCATAAACACGACGCGATCGGCCACGCGACGGGCAAAGTTCATCTCGTGCGTAATGACGATCATCGTCATGCCCTGCTGAGCCAGACGGACCATGACCTCGAGCACCTCGTTGATCATCTCGGGGTCAAGGGCGCTTGTGGGCTCGTCAAAGAGCATGGCCTTGGGTTGCATGGCGAGTGAACGGGCGATGGCCACGCGCTGCTGCTGGCCGCCCGAAAGCTGCGCAGGCACCTTATCGGCCTGCTCGGCAACGCCCACGCGGCCCAGCAGGTCCATGGCGCGCTCACGGGCCTCGTCCTTGGAGACACCCAGCACATCGACCGGTCCCAGCATGACGTTCTGCAGTACGGTCATATGTGCGAACAGGTTGAACTGCTGAAACACCATGCCCAGTTCGGCGCGCATGCGGGCAAGATCCTTGCCTTCTTGCGGCAGGGGCTCGCCCTCGATGAGGATCTCGCCCGAGTCGATGGTTTCCAGGCGGTTGATGGTGCGGCACATGGTCGACTTGCCCGAGCCCGAGGGCCCGATCACAACGACGACCTCGCCGCGGTCGACCGAGAGATTGATGTCGTTGAGGACATGCAGATCGCCATAGTGCTTATCGACATGCCTGAGCTCAATCAGCGGCTGATTGCCGGTGGAAGAGGTGCTCTGTGCCATGGTGCTCGGCTCCTTATGACTAGAAATGGTAAAGCGTTAGCGGATGATGGTCGCGCCGGTCTTGTGCGAAACGTAGACAGCGGCCTTGTTGATCGCGACGTTGATGAGGATGTAGATGACCGCGATAACCAGGTAGACCGACACGAGGGCGTCGTAGTTGGTAATGAGCACGCGGGCGTTTTGCATGAGGTCGGGGTAGCTCACCACATAGGCGACGGTGGTGTCTTTGACTACGACCACAAGTTGCGAAATCAACGACGGAATGATAAACCGAATGGCCTGCGGCAACACGATTTTAAAGGTGATTTTAGCTTTGGAGAGACCGAGTGCCTGGGCGGCTTCGACCTGGCCGCGCGGCACGGCATTGACGCCGGCGCGGAAAATCTCGGCAAGTACGCCGGCTGCAGCGAGCGCAACGGGAAGCGTGAGCATCCAAAACGACGGCAGCGCGATCTTGTACTGGGGCAGCACCAAAAAGAAGAAGTAGATGAACAGCAGGCTCGGCACGCCGCGGAAGAAATCGGTGAGCACGCGGCAAACCAGCTGCAGCGGCTTGATGTCGCTCGTGCGGCCGAGCATGAGAGCGAGGCCCAGCACCAGCGCGATGGCGCCGGCGGTGAGCGCGACTTTAACGGTGCCCTCAAAGCCGGCAAGCAGGAACTTCCAGGTGGTGAGGTGCGTAAAGAAATACCAATAGTGGACCGAAAGTTGGCCGGTCACATAAAAGCGCTGCAGTACCAGGGCGACGAGCGCGGCGACGGCGACGAGTGAGATGGCGGTGCCGATGCGAATCTTGGCGCGCATCTTGGGGCCGGGAGCCTCGTAGAGCGCATCGCGCATGGTAAGCGCAGGGGAGGAGTGCTTGCTCATCGGAGGATCCTCACCTTCTTATCGATGTAGTTGCCAATGTGGCTCACCACAAAGGCCGTGCCCAGGTAGCCGAGCGCCGAGATAAAGAACGCGGCGACGCCGCCGAGCGAGCGCGTGTTGATGTAGCTCACCACGCCGGTAAGCTCTTGCGGCTTAAGCGGCACCTGGCTGCCCAAGGCGGTAGTGAGCATGACGGCGATAAAGAGGTTGGTCATGGGCAGCACGCTCGAACGCAGCGCCTGCGGAATCACGATCTTAGCGAGGATACGGCTGAAGCTCATGCCGAGCGAGCGGGCGGCTTCCACCTGGCCGACGCCGACGGTGTTGATGCCGCTCATAAAGTTTTCGGAGCCAAAGGCAGAACCCAAGAGCACTGTGGCGACGATAACGCAGGTGCGGTAGGGCAGAACGACCTTAAGCGGCGGCAGCGCGTAGACGACGATGATGAGCAGCGCGATGCCGGGGATGTTACGGAAGACCTGGACATACAGGTCGCCAAAGACGCGCAGCGGCTTGAGCGGCGACACGCGCATCACGGTGACGGCGACGGCCAGCACCATGGCGATGGCAAACGACTCAAGCGTCATGCCCCAGGTTGCTAGCAGCGCGTCGATATAGTTCTGGCCATAGAGCGACCAGAGCTCGGAGAGACTCATGCGGACCTCCCGCCGGTAAGGAAAGGGGCTCCCGTGTGTACGGAAGCCCCGACAACTCAGTGAGGAAACAGTTTACCGCAATAAAGCGCATCATGCGTTTCCGTATGGTTTCGTTGCGGCCGTTACTAGACTCGCTGCCTAGGCGCCGATCTCGGGCAGCTCGGGAACATTGGTGTCGCCCGTACGGTCGCCGATGCAGATCTGCCACAGCTCGGTCCAGGTGCCATCGTCCTCGATCTTCTTAAGGAAGTCGTTAACGAAGGCGACGCCGTCGGAATCGAGCGGCAGACCGATGCCATAGGGCTCCTTGCTGCCGAAGGGCTTGCCGGCGATCTTGTACTTGCCGGGCTCGCGGACCAGGGCGCTTTGCTGCATGTTGTTATCGATGACGTAGGCGTCAACGCGACCTTGCTGGAGTGCCTGGCGGGCCTCCTCGTCGGTCTTGAACTCCTGCTGGCTGGCCTTGGGGGCGAACTCCTCCAGGATGGCGGGGCCGTTGGAGCCGGACTGGACGGCAACGTTCTTGTCGGCCAGGTCGTCGACGCTCTTGATGTCATCGTTGTCAGCGAGCACCAGGATGGCCTGCTGGGTGTAGTAGTAGGGGCCGGCAAAGGAGACGAGCTTCTTGCGCTCGTCGGTAATGGTGTAGGTGGCAAAGACGGCGTCGACCTGGCCGTTCTGCAGGACGGACTCGCGCGTGTCCGAGGTCACCTGGGTGATCTCGACCTTGTTCTCGCCCAGAATGTAGTTGGACAGGAGCTGTGCGATACCGGCGTCGAAGCCGCGGGTCTGACCGTCTTTCTCGTTGAGGAGGGAGAAGAGCGTGGAGGTCTGAACGCCACCGATCTTAAAGACGCCGGCGTCCTTGACGGCCGTGGCCCAGGTGCTGGCGGCGATAGCATCGTCATCGGCCTTGGGGCCGTTGTCGACGAGCTTGTCGAATGCCTTGGCGTCGAGCGTGGTGGAAGCCTCGGTATCCTTGGAGCCCTTGGAGGAACCGGCGGCGGAACCCTTGTCGGCCTCGGCGCTGGTGTCGGAGCAGCCGGCAAGACCAAGGCCGGCGACGGTTGCGAAGGTGGCGGCAACGAAGCCGCGGCGGTCGAGAACGACCTGCTGGGAGAGGTTCTTGCTCATGGTAGAACACCTTTCTCAATAAAATCCCTAGCGGTTGAGTAGAGTTATACCCTATCGCGCTCAAATGGGTCAACACGAAATAACTCAGAAACATACTTACCTTATGGGTAATTCTACCTACCAAAAAGGGACAGGCACCTTTGTGGTGGTTCTGGCCGATGCAGCGGCATGCCTTACTGTTTTGTCTCGATCTGTAACATCTGCAGCCTTTTTGCCGAGTAACTGTTACAGATTGAGATTTTCTATTCAAGGGAATTCGAATGTCTCAATCTGTAACAGGTAGACGAGGAAATGGGTTCTAACTGTTACAGATCGAGATTTTCTCCTTAGGGGGATTTGAATGTCTAGATCTGTAACAGTTAGACGGGAATTCAGGCCCTAGATGTTACAGATTGAGATAATCGCGTCGCGAAAACAAAAACCTCCGCAGGGATGCTTCCCTTGCGGAGGTTTTCTTACTCGTTGAGTAGCCTTACGGCTTCGGCAGCCATGTTCTCGACCGTCATGCCGTTCTGCGCGAGCAGCTCGTTGGGGTCGTAGCGGTCGGGGAAGCCCTTGGCGATGCCGAAGGTGCGTGTGCGTACGGGCGTACAGGCCAGGTAACACGCCACGCGCTCGCCCCAGCCGCCGTCCAAGATGCCGTCCTCGAGGGTGACGACAACGCGATGCTCGGCGGCAAGACTGTCGAGGAACTCGCGGTCGAGCTCGGTTGCAAAGCGCGGGTTGACGAGCGTGGCCTCGATGCCGTACTCGGCAGTCAGACGGTTTGCCACGCGCTTGCCCAGCTCAAAGAAATCGCCGAGCGCGAGTACTGCTACGTCGCGACCCTGGCGCACCGCGTTGTAGCGAACGGCGCTGTAGTCGGTGTCTTCGGCGGGCGCAAGGTCGGGACGGCTCACCAGGCCGATGCCCGGTACGCGGATCGCCACGGGATGCTCGCGGTGGTCGAGCGACCAGCTCAGCATGGACAGATATTCCTCCATGCAGGCCGGCGCCAAGTAGTGCATGTTGGGAAGACCGCCCAGCATGGAAATATCAAAGAACGAGAGGTGCGTCTCGGACGTGGTGCCAAAGATTGACGCACCAAACACCAAAATGGTTGCCGGGGCGTCGTTGAGGCACAGGTCGTGCCACAGCTCGTCGTAGGCGCGCTGCAAAAACGTGCCGTACACACCAAAGACTGGCTTGGCGCCCGAGCGAGCAAGCGCGGTGGCAAAGGTCACGGCGTGCTCCTCGGCAATGCCCACGTCGACAAACTGCTTGCCTGCAGCGGCGCGAAGCTCGGGTGTAAAGCCCATGATATAGGGCGTGGCAGCCGTGATAGCGACAACCTGCGGATCGCGCTCGATGGCGGCGCTGAGCTCCTCGCCCGTAATGTCGGCATAGGTGCGCGGTGCAGGCTCGCTTGGATGGCCCGGGCAGAGCTTGCGCCCAGTCGCCATGTCAAACGGACCCACGTGGTGCCAGCGCTCGGGGTCGCTCTGGGCCGGCTCAAAGCCCTTGCCCTTGGCGGTGGAGATGTGCAGCACGATGGGGTGATCGATATCGCGCAGCTCCTGCAGCGCGTCGACGAGGGCCAACACATCGTTACCGGCGTCCAGATAGCGGTAGTCGAGCCCCATCGCGCGGAAAACGTTGCGCTCACAGGTGCCGTTGCTGGTGCGCAGCTCGGCCAGATTGCGATAGAGGCCACCGTGGTTCTCGGCGATGGACTGGTCGTTATCGTTGACGATGATGATCAGGTTGCTGTCGAGTTCGGCGGCATTGTTGAAGCCCTCAAACGCCAGGCCGCCCGAAAGCGAGCCGTCGCCAATGATGGTGATGACGTTGTACGCATCGCCCGCCAGGTCGCGAGCGTGCGCTAGGCCGCAGCCCAGGCTCACCGAGGTCGAGGTGTGACCCATGGCGAACAGGTCATGCTCGGACTCGTCGGGATTGGCAAAGCCAGAGGCCTCGCCAAAGCGCTTCGGATCGATATAAGTGTATGCGCGCCCAGTCAACGCCTTGTGGGCGTAGGTCTGGTGCGAAACGTCAAAGACAATCTTGTCGATAGGGGAGTTAAACACGCGATGAAGCGCAACCGTAAGCTCAACGACGCCCAGGTTGGGGGCAACGTGTCCGCCGACAGCGGCGGAGCTTTCGAGGATGGCGTGGCGAATCTCGCCGCAGAGCAGCGGAAGCTCGGCGCGGTCGAGAGCCTTGACGTCCTCGGGCGTTGTCGTTTGCGTAAGCAGCATCGTTGTGGGTTACTCCATGCGAATCGAGCGCCGGCGCTCCCTCGGCCGACACAATTGCACAAGACAGTCTCGCACATTTTGGCGTTTGATATGTGACGGCGGCGCGGTAATTCGACAACTGGTGGGGCAAAACGTTTTGTCCGATGCCATACTGATAGATTCGATGATGATTTTTTCAATACGTGCAGGCCGTGGCTTGCCGCCGTGAGCCGCTGGAAGGAGGCAGCATGTCCGATGCCGTTCGTGCCGAGAAAATCGCGCACGAGGTCGACGATGCCGCCCGCCAGCTCGCCCAGGCGGGCCGCTTGGACCTGACGCGCGAGTTTATCCAGCATGGCGACGTGACGGTCTATGCACATGTGACCTCGGTGGCACGGGCAAGTCTGTCCTTTGCCGGGCACTTGGGCCGTGCTGGCATTTCGATCGACCGTGCCTCGCTGCTGCGCGGAGCCCTGTTGCACGATTACTTTCTCTACGATTGGCACGACCCCGACCCGAGCCATCGACTGCACGGATTCCGGCATCCATTTTTTGCTCTGGCGCGTGCCGAGGAAGATTTTGAGCTGACGCCGCGCGAGCGGAATATTATCGTGCGGCATATGTTTCCGCTGGTGCCGGTGCCGCCGACGTGTCGCGAGGCGTGGATTGTTTGCCTGGCGGATAAATGGTGTGCTCTGCGTGAGACGGTCGCCGGCCGCCTGCCGCGCAAGGACGAGACGGACGATAGCGTGAGTAAAGAATCGAGCGAAAAGAGGAGAGGGTAGACGGTGGAAACCGCGATTGATATGGCGTTTGGCGGCGCGACGCTTGCCGCCTGCCCGCTCTCGGCACTGGTGCTCTCGTTTGCCTTTTACGGGTTTTGCGGCTGGGCGTGGGAGTCGACAGTATGCGCCATGCTCAACCACGGACGCTTCGCCAACAGTGGCTTTTTGCTGGGGCCGTGTTGTCCTATCTATGGTGTGGGCGGCATTGCCTGCTGGCTTTTGCTGCGCGGGATTCCGGATGCGTCGAGCCAGTTTGTCGCTGCAGCGCTCGTATGTAGCGTGATTGAGTACAGCGTAGGCGTGCTGCTGGAAAAAACAACGGGCGCTCGCTTTTGGGACTATTCGCACCTGCCGTTTAATCTGCACGGACGTATCTGCCTGTACTGGGCATGCGCGTTTGGCTTGGGTGCGTTGTGCATTTGCCGTTTAGTGGAGCCGGCATTGCTGGGGCTGCTTGGCCATCTGCCGGTGCTGATTGTGCGGCTGTCCGCCTTTATCGTCGCGGTCGCGATGATGGTCGACGCGGCGTGCTCGTTGGCGAGCTGGCGGCGTCTGTCCAATCAGCTGGAGCGTGTACGCGCCGACCTTGCCGACCGCATCAACGAGTCGCTTGCCGATGCCTCGGACTCAATGCTCGAGCGCATTCCCGATTCGACGATTGACTCGGTGGCACAGACGCACATTCGCGGCCGTGCCGTTAACGCGTGGCTGGCGGAGCTGGGCGATGCTGCGCTCGATGCCCTGCGCGAGAAGGCTTCGATGCCGACGTTTATCTCGAATGGTGCTCGCGGCCTGGCGCTCGCTGCCCGCCGCGTGGCCGATGCCGCGCCGAGCATGCCGCGTCCGTCGCTCAGTCGTCGCCTTGCCGGTAAGCGTATGAGCCGTCCGGTGCCGAGCGTGTCACTCAGCCGCCGCGACCTACGCTTCTTTAACGCCTTCCCGCGTCTGCGCATCAATCGCTACGAAGGTGTCATTCGAGCAACTAATCTCCGCGATCGCGCCCACGAGCTGTTTCGGCGCTAGCCGGGACGGGCACGCCCACGGCTCCCTTGCTCGCGTATTTCCCGTTCGTTTCGCGCCCGTTGCCGCGCCGTTTCCAAGATTGCGGCACCGTTTCCATTCGACAACGCAGCGTTTAACAACGCCGTATCTAGTCTACACCAGTTGCCCCTCGGCCGCATTATGGGCGCCGACAACGTTCATGCGATCAAGGGGGAGCGAATGTACGATACGGGATCGACAACGTTTATGCTCATCTGCACCATGCTCGTGTTTTTAATGACACCGGGTCTGGCGTTTTTCTATGGCGGCCTGTCCAGGCGCAAAAATGTTATCAACACCATGCTCATGTGCTTTAGCGCCATTGGCCTGGTTGGTGTGCTGTGGATTGCTGCCGGCTGGTCGCTGGCCTACGGCGGCGACGGCTCCAGCCCGTTTATTGGAGGCCTTGACCAGCTGCTGTGCCTGCCGGTGCTCAACCAGGTGCTGCAGGCGGCCGAGGGCAATGCCGCGGACGGTGCCGTCTACCCTCAGATCATTAACATCGCCTTCCAGATGGCGTTTGCCATGATCACCGCCGCTATCGTCACGGGCAGCCTGGCCGGCCGCGTTAAGTTTGGTGCCATGACGGCCTTCCTGGGCATTTGGTTGCTCGTGGTCTATGCGCCGCTCGCCCACATGGTTTGGGGCGGCGAGGGCTCCTTTATCGGCGACATCATCGGCGCGCTCGACTTTGCCGGCGGCGACGTGGTGCACATTTCGTCCGGTCTGACGGGCCTGATTCTCTGCTTAATGCTCGGCCGTCGTCGCGGTTTTGGCATGGTGAGCTACCGTCCGCATAACGTGCCGTTTGTGGCGCTGGGCGCCGGGCTGCTTTGGTTTGGCTGGTTTGGCTTTAACGGCGGCAGCGAGTTTAAGGCCGACGCCGTGGCGGCGCTTGCCATCCTCAACACCGTGACGGCCAGCGCGGCGGGCATGGTCTCGTGGCTTGCCGTCGAGCGCGTGCACACCGGTCGCCCCACGCTGGTGGGTGCCAGCACCGGTCTGGTTGCGGGTCTCGTGGTGGTCACGCCGGGCGCGGGCTTTGTCGAACCGTGGGCAGCGCTGGTCATGGGCCTGATTGTTTCGCCCGTCTGCTACCTGGCTATCAGTCATCTCAAGACCAAGTTCGGCTACGACGACGCGCTCGACGCGTTCGGTTGCCACGGCATCGGCGGCATCTTGGGCGGCGTGCTCACGGGCCTGTTCTGCGTGCCGGAGCTTTCGTGGACCGGTAAGGGCGGCCTGTTCTACACGGGCGACGTGTCGCTGCTCGTCTCGCAGGTCCTGGGCATTGTGGTGACGGTCGCCATTGTGCTGGTGCTCGATTTGGTCATCGCCGCTGTGGTCAAGGCGCTGTTCCACGGCAGCTTGCGCGTGGACGAGGCCGACGAGGCGCTGGGCCTGGACGCGAGTCAACACGGCGAGAGCGCTTATCCCTCGTTCTCCGGACTCGATTAGCAGCTTCCCCAAGCACCGCACCTTGCCGTTCAATCGTCGCTCACGTACTTAAGTACGCTTCGCTCCTCTTTCACGGCAATCTGCGGCACTTGGGAAACCTGCTAAGACCAGTCAGTTGAACTTTTTGATCTCTGAGGTTGGTTTGAGGCACCTGGGAAACCCGCGTCTCATGTAAAGGGATACGTTGATTATTGAGAGGAATTCACTATGAAGAAAATTACGGCGATCGTTCGTGCTGAGAAGCTTGAGGTTCTTAAAGATGCGCTGTTTGCTGCTGATGTTCGTGGTATGACCATCAATCAGGTGCAGGGTTGCGGCGCACAGCATGGCTGGAAGGAATACGTGCGCGGCAACGAGTTGCTTGTCAACACGATCCCTAAGGTGCAGTTCACCCTCATCTGCGCCGATGAACATGTCGATGGCATTGTCGAGATTATCTGCAACGCCGCCCGCACCGGCGCCGTCGGCGATGGCAAGATCTGGGTCGAGCCGGTCGAGGAAGTCATCCGCATTCGCACCGGCGAACACGGCCCCGCCGCGGTGTAGAATCGACCGCCTGCCATCCGCAACGTTAAAATGCTGCAATGAGGCACAAGACTTGCGTTGCGGATGGACGGATTATGGGTCGTAATAAATATCCCGAGGAGACGGTCGCGAAGATTCTCGACGCGGCGCTGGAGCTATTCTGCGCACAGGGTTATGAGGGGACGAGCATTCAAGATATCGTCGACCGCCTCGATGGCATGACCAAGGGCGCTGTCTATCATCACTTTAAGAGCAAAGAAGAGATTTTCAACGCCGCATTTGATCGGGCAATGGCTCCAATTGTTGAGCGCCGCCGCTCAACGCTTGGTATCGGTAATATGAACGGAGCCCAAAAGCTCAAGCGGCTGTACGCGCCCGAGTCCGTCGTTCCACAAATTGAGCTATGGGCACGCATACATCCTGCGGCGGATCCGGTAAAAAGCTCGCGTCTACTGGCGATGCAGTACCAGGGCTCGTTTGACGAATCGGCCGATGGCTGTCTTTTGCCAGTGATCGAGGAGGGCATCGCCGACGGCTCCATTGCGTGCGAATGCCCGCGTGAAGCGGCGGAGGCCGTATCGTTGTTGGCGAATCTTTGGCTGCTGCCATTGTTCCGTCCGCTCGAGCCCAAGGATCGAATGCTCGCTCGCGCGCAATGTTTGGCGCAGATGGCGGCCGCGGTGGGACTCGATTTGGGGGAAGAAGTGCTTCAGACAACGGCGCAGATTTGGGACGTATGGGACCGCGCCGGGTGGTAATATACGTACTGACGGTATGTAATTGATTTGTGAGGGTAGCCACGGCTGCCCTTTTCAAGTCATTAAATACATACTAATGGTATGTATAGAGGGCAGGCTTATGGCTGGAATGCGGAGGAGTAGTGTCTCGTTGGCGCAAAAAACAGTGCGGTCTATCAGGCTTTTCGGTCTTCTTGTTGCACAGCTGTGCGCGTATTCGATGTTGTCGGCACTGTGCTTTGCGTGCCCGCTTTACTTGTTCGATTGCAGCGGCTCATCAACGTTATATGGTGCCGTCGCGGCGATAGCGTTCGTGCCGGGCATACTTGCGACTCCGGCTGGCGGAATCTTGGCGGATCGCGGGAGACATCGCGGGGTTCTTGTGGTACTCGGCATTGTTCTGATGGCTGCATCGCTGTTGTTTATCCCCATGAAGCGGTCGCTGCCTCTTGCCGTTGTCGTGGTGGCAATACTTTGCGTCCAATATGGCATCCAATCGCTGCTGAAACCGATGCTTCAAATTGAGACGGTGCACATGATGGGCCAAGAAAAGGTTGAGCGTGCCACAGCGTTGGTCTCGCAGGTAACCATGGCGAGCAATATCTTGGGGCCTGTAGTCGGGACGGCAGTCTATGGGTGCTTTGGTATCGATGCTCTATGCGAAACCGCGGCGTTGACGTTTGCGATGTCAGCCCTGCTGTTCGGGGGCACACTCAAGCGATATGCCTCATCTGGAATGACAGGGGACAGTACGACTTGCTCGACATGCCGAAGCGATTTCCGGGAGTCGATTCGGTACCTGGCTCAAAACGCATCATTGCTCGTTGTGTTTTTGCTTGCGGCTATTTTGAACCTTGCGTTAGTTGGGTTAACGATTGGTGCTCCCATTGTTGTTTCAAAGCATCTCGGAATACAGTCATCCTTTGTTGGGATTATTGAGGTGGCTATGGGCTTGGGTGGTCTTGTCGGCAGTGGTTTGGTCGGTATTTGGCCGCATCGTTTTTCCTTCAAGGGCATATTTCGATATGTTGCGATGATCTGTTTTGGAGTCGTACCGATTATTGTCACGCTACTGAGCGGTCCTGATGAATTTGCGTTTGCCGCGCTTGCGGCCGGCTCGGCATGGGTCATGGCGTGGGCAAGCATTACATCGGTCGAAATCGTTTCATTCGTTCAGCGGTCAGCGCCAAAGGAACTCTGCGGAAAAGTGCTGGCACTCGTTTATATGACGCTTTCCTGTGCAACGCCTATTGGCCAATTGATTTACGGACTCGCATATGATCGATGGACACCGGCGATTGTATTCGCAGGCATGTTAGCAGTGCTGACGTTGACGACGGCGCTGTTTTATCGGCTGAAAAGTCGCTTGTGGCGATTGTCTTAAGGCGCAGGGACACCGTGGATTTGCGGAAGCATTGTCCCGCCGCGCCGGGACGCCATTGTCTGGGCATGCCTCTCCTTCGTCTACAATATCGTGCAGACGAAGGAGAGGCATGCCCATGATCAAGATGTTTGCGAGTGACTTAGACGGAACGCTGCTGAACGCCCTGCACGAGGCAGATGGGACCATCCGCCGTGCCATTCGCGAGCTGATCGAGGCCGGCCTGCATGTGGTTCCCGCGACCGGACGCTCGACGCTGCCGATCGGAGAGCATGGCTTTACGGGCCTGGCGCTTGACGCCTGCTGCTCCAATGGATCAATCGTACGCGACAGCCATGGCGAGGTGCTCAAGACCTGGACCATCGACCCTCAGATTACCGAGGAGCTGCTCAAGGAGTTTCCGGATATCTGTTTTGACTGCTCCACGCCCGATGGCATGTTTTCGAGCGGATCGTTTGAGATGCACCAGGCGGGCTTTAAAAAGGACAGTCCTATCAAGCGCATCGTGATGCGCGGCATGCGTGCGCGTGGCGGGTATCACGAGGAGCAGTATTTCGACCAGTCGATCGGTGACATCCTGCGTCATGACGTGTGCAAAATCAACTGTCGCGTGACCTCGCCCGAGTTGGAGCGTGACCTTAAGGCGTACCTTGCCGAGCGCTCCGACCGCGTGGTCAACGCACCGTTCGATCCGGTGATGTTCGAGATCACGGACGTGGCGTGCAACAAGGGTGAGAGCGTGGCCTGGCTGGCGGGTTACTACGGCATTGCCGAGGACGAGGTCGCGGTTTACGGAGACGGCGGCAACGACATTGCCATGCTCAAGCGTTTCCGCCACAGCTATGCGACCAAAAACGCTAGCGATGCGGCTAAAGCCGCCGCGAGCGCAACTATCGGCAGTTGCATGGTCCACGCCGTCCCCAAACACATGCTTGCCACCATGCATAAGCAAAACTCCCGCACCGTCGTCGAATAATGTGACAAAGGGACAGCCCCTTCGTCACATCCAAAATATTGCCTTTACGTGTTGATGCACACGGTGTGCAATAATACTCGCACTGTGCAATAGCGCACAGGCTGAGTAACAAGGAGGACGCTTGTCCCAGCTCGAGAAATGCGATCGCCGGTCCCTTCGCTCGCAGCGTGCCCTTCGCCAGGCACTTGCCAGCGAGCTTGCCGAAAGCGGCGACCTTTCGCGCATTAATGTCGCGTCGCTCACCGAGCGCGCTGGCCTTACGCGCCGCACGTTCTATTCGCATTACCGCGATATCCCCGACTTTATCAATCAAATCGAGGACGGATTGCTGGCCGAGATCCGTGAGCGCATTGAGCTCATCACCGCAGCTCAGCTGCCCGATCTCTATCACAACATCGATGAGCTCGAGCCGGCGCCCGGTTCGGTTGAGCTGCTGCGTTATCTTGCGGCCAACCGCGACTTAATCGGTGCGCTGCTGGGTCCGGGCGGCGACCAGGCCTTCATTAAAAGGATTATCGACACCGTGCGTGAGGCTGTGGTGCCGCGTGCGCAGACGGGCATTTTGGGCCTGGCGCTGGGCACGTTCTTTGACTACTACGTCACCTACGTCGTGAGTGCCGAGGTCGGCATGATTCAGCGCTGGTTTGAGCGTGGACTCACCGAATCGCCCGAGGCCATGGCGCGCATTATGACGGTGCTCGCTTTTGTGCGCCCTGGTGACCTGTATGGCCAACCCATCGATATCAACGTGCCGGAATACG
Source organism: uncultured Collinsella sp. (assembly GCA_900540985.1). Taxonomy (GTDB): domain Bacteria; phylum Actinomycetota; class Coriobacteriia; order Coriobacteriales; family Coriobacteriaceae; genus Collinsella. The sequence goes on along the minus strand of UQIC01000005.1, from coordinate 11,651 downwards.
GCATGAAGCTATTGAACCTGCAGCTCGAGGACGCGGCCGACACCGCCGCAGCCGTCGAGTCCAACAACTAAGAGGAGAGACAATGAGCAAACTCGTCGAGGGCATTAAGGACCGTATGGTCGCTGCCGCGCGTGAGGCTGCACCCGCCGTGGTGGACGCCGCGCAGAAGGCTGCGACCGCGGCTGCTGAGAAAGTTGCCGAGGCAGTTGCCGATGCCAAGAATGCGGCAGGGGAGACGTCCGTCGCTAGCGAGCCCGCCGCCACCGAGCCCGCAGTCGCCACCGCCGCCCAGGCCCCCGAAGGCGCAATCTTCAACCCCGAGGCCGCCCACGGCAACCTGCACCTGGGCATCGACGTGGGCTCCACCACCGTCAAGCTTGCCGTGCTCAACGACGACAACCAGATCGTCTACGCCAAGTACCAGCGCCACCACACCGACGTCCGTGCCTGCGCCCGCGACCTGTTCGAGGGCGCTGCGACCGTGCTGCCGACGGCCCAGATGACCTGCGCCATTACCGGCTCGGGCGGCCTGCTGCTGTCCCAGTGGCTCGACCTGGAGTTTGTCCAGGAGGTCATCGCCAGCAAGCGCGCTGTCGAGACTCTTATCCCGGCCACCGACGTTGCCATCGAGCTGGGCGGCGAGGACGCCAAGATCATCTATTTCGACAACGGCATCGAGCAGCGCATGAACGGCACCTGCGCCGGCGGCACGGGCGCGTTCATCGACCAGATGGCAACCCTGCTGCACACCGATGCCAGCGGCCTTAACGAGCTCGCGGCCAACGCCACCACCATCTATCCCATTGCCAGCCGCTGCGGCGTTTTTGCCAAGACCGACGTCCAGCCGCTGCTCAACGAGGGCGCCCGCCCCGAGGACGTAGCCGCCTCCATCTTCCAGGCTGTCGTGACCCAGACCATCTCGGGCCTGGCGTGCGGCCGTCCCATCCGCGGCAACGTCGCCTTCCTGGGCGGCCCGCTGCAGTATCTCTCCGAGCTGCGCCACCGCTTCTACCTCACGCTCAACCTGGACGAGGAGCACCGTATCGTGCCCCAAAACGCCCACCTGTTTGTGGCGAGCGGCGCCGCCATGGCGCACGAGTCCAATAAGCTCAGCACGTTCCCGCAGCTCATCGAGGCCATCGATGCCCTGGGTGACACACAGGGTGCCGAGGTCGAGCGTCTGGATCCGCTCTTTGCCACCGACGAGGACTTTGCCGAGTTCAAGAACCGCCATGACACCGAGGTCGTCCCCAAGGGCAAGCTCGACGGCTACACCGGCCGCGTGTTCATCGGCATCGACGCCGGCTCTACCACCATGAAAGCCGCGCTCGTGGGCGAGGACGGCCAGCTGTTGCACACCTGGTACGGCAACAACAACGGCGACATCCTGGGCACGGCCAAGGTCATCATGGCCGATTTCTACAACCACATCCCCGCCGGCTGCACCATAGGCCACGTGACCACCACGGGCTACGGCGAGGCGCTGCTCATCGAGGCCCTCAAGGCCGATTCCGGCGAGATCGAGACCGTCGCGCACCTGCGCGGCGCCAAGGCGTTCCTGCCCGGCGTCGAGTTCATTCTGGACATTGGCGGCCAGGACATGAAGTGCCTGCGCGTCAAGGACGGCGTCATCGAGCACATCATGCTCAACGAGGCCTGCTCGTCGGGTTGCGGTAGCTTTATCGAGAGCTTCGCCGTCTCTATGAACATGGACGTGCGCGCGTTCGCCAACGCCGCCATCCATGCCAAAGCCCCGGTCGACCTGGGAAGTCGCTGCACGGTCTTTATGAACTCGCGCGTCAAGCAGGCGCAAAAGGAAGGCGCCACGGTGGGCGATATCGCGGCAGGTCTGTCTTATTCCGTCATCAAGAATGCCCTGTTCAAGGTCATTAAGCTGCGCGATCCCAAGGAGATCGGCAGCCAGGTAATCGTCCAGGGCGGCACCTTTATGTCCGATGCCACGCTGCGCGCGTTTGAGCAGCTCACCGGCGTTCATGCCGTGCGTCCCGACATCGCCGGCTGCATGGGCGCCTACGGTGCGGCCCTGCTCGCCCGCGATCGCGCCGGCGCCGACGGCACCTCGACCATTCTTTCGGCTGAGGACATCGCGCACCTCACCGTGACGCAAAAGCATGTCCGCTGCGGCCGTTGCTCCAACAACTGCCAGCTTACCGTCAACGACTTTGGCGGTGGCAGGCGCTTCATTACCGGCAACCGCTGCGAGAAGGGCGCCGGCCACAAAAAGCAGAAGACCGAGGCCCCCAACCTCTTCAAAAAGAAAAACGAGCTGCTCTTTAACCGCGAGGTCCTGAGCCCCGACGAGGCCCCGCGCGGCACCGTCGGCATCCCGCGCGCGCTCAACATGTACGAGAACTACCCCTTCTGGCACGCGTTCTTTACGCGCCTGGGCTTTAGCGTGCAGCTGTCCGACCAGTCGAGCAAGAAGACCTACCAGGCGGGCATCGAGTCCATGCCGTCCGAGAGCGTATGCTATCCGGCCAAGATGAGCCATGGCCACGTGATGAACCTCATCGACCGTGACGTCGACTTTATCTGGATGCCGTGCGTGCGTTGGGAGCGCAAGGAGGATCCGACGGCTGGCAACTGCTATAACTGCCCCATCGTCATGAGCTACCCCACGGCGCTGGCGCTCAATATTGACGAGATCCGCGAGCGGAACATCGAGTTCCTGTATCCGTTTGTGCCGTATCACGACAAGACCGAGCTCAAGCGCCGCCTGTACCAGGTGCTCGCCGTCGACCGTGTGGCCGATGCTGAGGCCGGTCGCGGTCGCGTGCGCGGTCCTAAAATCACGCGCTCCGAGGTTGATGCCGCCGTCAACGCTGCTTTTGAGGCCGACGCGCGCTTCCACGAGGATATCCAGACCATGGGCGAGGAGGCTCTCAAGTGGGTCGAGGACCACGGCGGTCACGGCATCGTGCTCGCCGGTCGTCCCTACCATAACGACCCCGAGATCAACCATGCCCTGCCCGAGCTTATCTCGAGCTTTGGCTTTGCGGTCTTTACCGAGGATTCGCTCGCGCATCTGGTGAAGCCCGAGCGTCCGATTCGCGTCGTCGATCAGTGGATGTATCACAGCCGCCTGTACGCCGTCGCCCGTTTTGTGACGATGCGCAACGACCTGGACCTGATCCAGCTCAATTCCTTCGGCTGCGGCCTGGACGCTCTGACCACTGATCAGGTGCAGGAGATCCTGGAGGCCAGCGGCAAGATTTACACCGTGCTCAAGATTGACGAGGTGTCCAACTTGGGCGCCGCGCGTATCCGTATTCGCTCGCTCATGGCGGCGCTCAAGGACCAGGAGGCCGAGCGCTTGGCCGAGGCTACGGCCGCGGGCGAGACTTACGAGCAGGGCGATGCCGCGCCGGTGGCGCCCTCCACGGATGCCCCCGCGTTCGCGAGCCGTAAGTACACGTTCGAGGCGCAGCGCGAGAGTGCTTCGACCGCGTGGCCCAAGGTGCCCTTTACCGAGCAGATGCGCGAGGAGGGCTACACCATCCTGTGCCCGCAGATGGCGCCGATCCACTTTGACCTGGTCAAAGAGGTGTTCCGTGGTGCTGGCTACAACTTGGAGCTGCTGCCCTCGACCGATCACGATGCCGTCGAGGCCGGCCTGCGCTATGTGAACAATGATATTTGCTATCCGTCGATCCTGGTAACGGGCCAGATTATGGAGGCCATCGAGAGCGGTCGATACGACCTGTCCAAGACAGCCGTGGTTATCAGCCAGACCGGCGGCGGCTGCCGTGCCACCAACTACATCGCACTCATCCGCAAGGCCCTGCGCGAGAGCGGCCACCCCGAGATCCCGGTGATCTCGCTTTCGGCCGTGGCGCTGGGCGAGGACAACCCTGGCTTTAAGATTACGCCGGCGCTGCTTAAGCAGGCAGTCTACGCGGTGCTCTTTGGCGACGTGATGATGCAGATGCTCTATCGCTGCCGCCCGTACGAGGCTACGCCCGGTGCCGCCAACGCGCTCTACGAGGAGTACATGGCGCGCGCTCGCAAGCTGGCGCCCAAGTTTAACCGCCACAACTACACCAAGCTGTGCCGCGAGGCCATCCGCGCGTTCGACACCATGCCGCTCGTGGGCGAGGGTACCAAGCCGCGCGTGGGCGTGGTCGGCGAGATCCTGGTCAAGTTCCATCCCACAGCCAACAACCACGTGGTCGATGTCATCGAGCGCGAGGGCTGCGAGGCCGTGGTGCCGGGTCTGCTCGACTTTTTCCTGTACTCCATGAGCAACGCCGAGCTGCAGAAGGACGAGTTGGGAAGCTCCGCTACCACGCGTGCTGGTGTGCAGGCGCTCATCAAGCTCGTGGACTGGATGCGCACGCCGGTGGAGGAGATGCTCGAGAAGTCCCGCCGCTTCGAGGCGCCCGAGCGCATCGGCACCATGGCCGACAAGGCCCGCACGGTGCTTTCGGTGTGCAACAACATGGGCGAGGGCTGGCTGCTCACGGCCGAGATGCTCGACCTGATCGATCACGGTGCGCCCAACATCATCTGCACGCAGCCCTTCGCGTGCCTGCCCAACCACGTGGTGGGCAAGGCCGTGATCAAGGAGCTGCGCCGCCAGCATCCCGAGAGCAATATCGTCGCGGTGGACTACGACCCCGGCGCGTCCGAGGTCAACCAGCTCAACCGTATTAAGCTCATGATCAGCGTGGCTAAGGAAAACATGCGCGCCGGCAAGGGCTTTAAGCTTGAGAAGGTGGCGCCGCTCGCGATGGATGAGGTCACCGGCCAGATGCGTGCCCATGATGGCTGCGTGAGCTGTGGGCCGGCCAGCGAGGAGGCCGTTGCATCGGTCGCCAATCGTCTGGGACGCGGCATTAAGAAGTAGTTGGCCTACCTCGAGCCGGATATAAGACAAACGGGTGGTAGTCGTACCGGCTACCACCCGTTTTTGTTGGACATATGTTGCGCAAATGATCTCGCTGCAGCCTTCCGTGGGCTCGTATTTCAGAAGTGCGGTGAAAAACGCGAACCTCCTGAGCACACCGCCTTTTTAGACTCCCGCGACCTGCGGTTTTGTTGTCAAAAAAGCCGATCTGGTCGGCGAAACCCGATTTTTCCCCGCACTTCCGAAAACAGCGGTTCAGCAGCGCCAAAAATGGCCTCAAAATCGAGAGTTAATGAACAAATGTAGCCGTTCGCCGCGAAATACCGTCCGTTTATAGATCCCACCCCCGGCTCGCGGCCTCCTTACGGTTGAATAAATACACATCTATGGAATTACGTAAGAGAGGACCGTCCCATGAGCTACAAGACCGTTTGCGTCGCCGGCGGTGGCGTGCTGGGAAGCCAGATTGCCTTTCAGGCTGCCTACTGCGGCTTTGATGTAACGATTTGGCTGCGCAGCGAGGGCAGCATCGGCCGCACCCAGCCCAAGATCGATTATGTGCGCGAGGAGTACATCGCGGCTATCGAGGGCATGGCGGACGGCACGGGCGAGTGGTGCGCCGGTATCGCCGATAGCGGCCAGCCCTTCGACAAAGAGGCGGCACTCGCCGCCGTTGAGCGCGCCTACTCCACACTCAAGCTGGAGCTCGATCTTGCCAAGGCAGTGGCCGACGCCGATTTGGTCATCGAGTCTATGGCGGAGGATACCCAAGCAAAGATTGACTTCTACAAGAAGCTCGCCCCGGTCCTTCCGCAAAAGACCGTCGTCGTGACCAACTCCTCCACGCTGCTGCCGAGCACCTTTGCCAAGTACACTGGCCGCCCCGAGAAGTATCTGTCGCTGCACTTTGCCAACTCTATCTGGAAGAACAACATGACCGAGGTCATGGCACAGGACCAGACCGACAAGCGCTACTTCGATGAACTCGTCGACTTTGCCAACGACATCCGTATGCTGGCGTTGCCCGTCAACAAGGAAAAGAACGGTTATCTGCTCAACTCCATGTTGGTACCGTGGCTGCTTTCGGGCCTTGATCTGTACGTCTCGGGCGTGAGCGATCCCAAGAGCATCGACCTCGCGTGGACGCGTGGCACCGGCGCTCCCAAGGGCCCGTTCCGCGTATTCGACACCGTGGGCATCCAGACGGCCTACAACATCGTCATGCAGTATCAGAAGGTGCCGGGCCTGGTGAGCCCGCTGCTCAAGAAGATGATGATGCCCTACAACTTTAAGGCCATGGCCTCCGTCCTCAAGAAAATGCTCGACGAAGGCAAGCTGGGCGAAAGCTCGGGCGAGGGCTTCTTCAAGTACTAAGAACGATCCCTCGGGGTCGGAGGAAAACGGATCATTTTCGGCCGCCAGCAGTGAGAAGATGGACCCAGAAATAGAAAGGAGTGGCAATGGGCTGGCTCGGGCTTTGAAGACAAGTTATTGCAGGCCCAGGGCGATTTCTCGCTCAATGCAGGCCAGCACAGCGTGACGTATCTGCCGAGTTCTGACACGGCAGCGACTGGTCGCTACCAGGTGCTGCTATACGACAACAACTTTGGTGCGACCGAGCGCTATCCCAAGTTCGACTGGGGCCAGCTGGGCGCCGCGGTGGTGACCGACTACAGCAAGGGAACGCATTCGTTTGGGCGCATCTTTACGGTGGACGAGGTGGCACGCACCTACGGGCTCGAAGACCAGATCGCGGTGCCGTTCTCGGGCTACGTTAGCAGTGTGCAGCGCGTCGGCAATTCGAACAGCATGCTCGTGGCATCGGGTCAGGCCAAGACCTTCACCGAGTACGACCGCTACGGTCTACCCATCGCCACCTACGAGATGGAAGCCGAGAAGTACATCTACCGCGTGTACAAGTACGAGCTGTAGCGCTGCGCTTGGCTGCGCCTGTGCCCCGTGGCTGCGCGCGCTCGCGCCGGGCCCGCCTCGCGTCCCGCATCACTTCACATCGAACTCAACGCGATCGAGCTCGGGCACATTGAGGTCGATGAGCTTCCGGGCGACGTGACGGTCGTGTGCCCCAAGCGTCTCGCCTGTCGTCACATGGGCGACAACCTCGCGCTCGACGATGCCCTCCTCCTCGCCTTCGGTGGCCGAGGTCTCGACGGCGACGGTGTAATCCTTAAAGCCCGGCAGCACCGCGGCAAGCTCGCGTGTGGTCTCGGTGACGCCGTAGCCGTCCTGCACGCCGGCCTGCGCCGAGCCAATGGAACCCGCGGTCATAACGATGCAGGGGATGGCAAAGATCACCGTGCCCACAATAATGCGGCGGCGCACTTTGCGTGACAGCTCGTTGACCTCAGCGTTTTCCTCGGCGGTCACAATGCCGTCGCCGTTGAGGTCGCGCTTGAGCGGCACACGCAAAAGAAGCAGCACGGCTTCGGCGGCCAGTGCGATAAAGACCACGTTGATGCCAAACTCGTAGAGCGCCGAGAGAAACAGCGACCCGCTTGCGATGGCGATGCCATAGCCCGCCGCGCACAGGGGCGGCATGAGCGCGGTCGCCACGGCCACGCCGGCGATGAGCGTGGCGGGTTCCTGGTCGCGCGAGTTGCCCAGGCCACCCGCAAAGCCGCCCGCGAGCGCGACGGCAAGGTCCCATATGGTGGGTGTCGAGTTGTCGATGATGGCCGCCGTGGTGGTGCCAAGGGGCGAGAGCTTAAAGTACAGCGTGGACGTGACCAGGCAAAAGACCATCTGCAGTGCGAGGCTGGCAATGGCCTCGACGGTGATCTCGCGGTCGAGCGTTGCAATACCGTATGCCATGGCAAGGACCGAGCCCATAAGCGGGCAGATGAGCATGGCGCCCACGATGGCAATGTCCGAATCGATATCGAGGCCGATGCTTGCGATGAGCATGGCGATGATGAGGATACACAGGTGAGAGCCAGTCAGACGCGCCCCGTTTACAAAACGCTTGCGGATCACGTGATAGGGCGCGCGTCCCTCGCGAATGTTGAACGCGCGCTTTAAAAAGCGACCAGCCTGCTCGGCAGCCTCACTATGGGCAGGGCGGATGCCGTGGCGCCGGTGATGGCGTTCGCGTAGTCGCTTGATCTGTTGTTTGTCGAGTTCCATGTCCACCTCGTTCCAGCGCGGTCCGCGCAACGCGCCCGTTGTCCTAACTCTACACCGTGGCGGGCGGGGTGTCTGTTGGATGCGGAATCCGATAGGGCGGATGACGCGGGAGCAAATGCAAATCACAGGCTCAATTCCATCCCGCGAGAATATGATGCACCAGTTCCTTCAAATGTGACGAAACTGTGAAGCACGAGAGCGTGAATTTCAAAAAATACGCTGGTCGCCAATGTTGCGCAACAGAATTCAAAAATCGACAGCTACCGTTTGATACGTATGGATACATCCGTGTCAAAGGGAGAAAGCCATGGCAAACTACAGTCCACAACACTTTGAGCCTCGGGCCAAGACTGTCAACGTCAAGGGCGTTGCTAACCGCGCCGTCGCAACCGTTTTGACGGCGGGCCTCATCGCTCAGCCGCTCATGTCGCCGCTGGCGGCAATCGCCGCACCGTCAACCGATAACGGCGATTCTGTTCAGGGGGGGGGTAGTTCTGTAGAGAATACCGTTGCCGCCGGTAACCAAGCGGTCGTAAAGACGGCTGCCCAGCTGGCCGAGGAGTCGGCAAAGCAGCTCAAGGACGCTCAGGCCGCCTACGATGCCGCCCAGAAGAAGGCCGACGCGGCGGGCCAGTCTCAAAAGCAGGCACAGCAGCAAAAGAATCAGGCCTCGCAGGCCGTGACCGATAACGCCGCCGAGCAGAACGAGGCCGAGGTAGCCGCGCTTCAGGAGAAGATCGACGAGCTTAAGGCAGCCGTCGAAAAGACCGAGCAGCAGCAGAAGAAGCTGGGCGACCTGAACGATCAGCTCGATCAGGCCAACAAGAGTGTCGAGGATAAGACCCAGGCGCTCAAGGACGCCAAGGCAAAGCAGGATGAGGCCAAGAAGGCCCTCGATGATGCCAAGGCCAAGCTCGGGGCCATGGGTATGGACGAGTACGAGGCCGCCAAGAAGGCCGTCGAGGACGCGCGGGCAAAGCTCGATGACGCCAATAAGGCCGTTACTACTGCACAGGGCAATCTGGACCAGGCCAAGGCTGCCGAGGCCAGCGCCCAGCAGGAAAAGCAGAATACCGAGGCAGCTTTGACGACTGCCCAGGCCAAGAAGCAGGAGACTGCCGCTGCTCTCGCAGCCGCAACCACCGCGCGCGATAACGCCCAGCAGAAGTTCAACCAGGCGCAGGCCGCGCTCGATGCTGCCGTCTCGGGTACGGGTGTTGACCTGAGTGCGCTTGAGGCCGCCAAGAACGCTGCTGCTGGTGAGCTCAAGACCGCGCAGGCGGAGCTCAATGCCGCGACGGATGCCGACGCTACCGCCCAGGCGAACCTGCAGGCGGCCCAGAATACCGCCACCGCCGCGCAGGAGAAGGCCAACGCCGCCAACGCTGCCGTGGCATCTGCCCAGTCTGCATACGATGCGGCAAACAAGGAGTACAAGGACGCGGCCAGCGAGCGCGATGCCGCCAAGGCCGCATACGAGAAGGCGCAGCAGACCGAAGCAGACAAGAAGACCGCGTACGATAAGCTTGTCGAAGTTCGCAAGCAGAAACGCGGCGAGTGGGAGACGGCATGCGCCGCTTCGAACGCCGCGGAAAAGGCTTATGACGCTGCTAATGCCCAGGTTGAGGCTCTTGAGCAGCAGATTGCAGACCTAAAGTCCAACATGACCGTTGACCAGGAAGTCATCAGTCAGGGTATGTTCGGCTTCATGAACTACATCATCGGCGGCAGCCAGTTCACAGCCACGCAGAAAAAGAACGCCCAGGATGCCGTATCGATGCTGACCGGTGCCGATGATAAGGCCGAATGGTATGACCAGTACGTCGATCAGGACATGTTTCGCGACACCAACCCGCTTTCCCTGGAGCAGATGCGCAACGCCCTGACATATCTCGACACCCAGAACAACCTCCGCAAGGCGAACGGTCAGTCGGCGCTCAGCGTCAGCCTCCGCATGACTGTGGCGGCAGCCCTTAATACATCATATTCATCGAACATCTGGGGACACTCGAACTGCTATTTCGACAACGGGGAAAATCTTGCCGGCGGAGGCGGCGCATATACCGGCGGCGAGACCGAGGATACACTCGGTTGGCCCTACACCGGCCTCTACACACAGGAGAAGGAGGCATTCGATAAGTACGTCGCGCAGTATGGCGACGAACTCGGCAGCCACCGATATGATTCCTATTACATCTACCAGAACTACAACAGCATCTATCACGAGTGCGGGCATTATCTCAACATCATCGATTCCGCCACGGAAGCCATCGGTATCGCGACCGGTAGCGGTAAGAACACCGATTCCGAGGTAACCATCTTCGATTACAGTGCTGATGACACTCAGGCTGATTTCACTGTCTCCGAGTTCAAGAAGCTCGTGAACGACTACATCGACTCTGCCTATAATGCTGGCGGCACGCAGGCGCAGAAGGCGCAGCTCAAGGAGCTTCAGGGCAAGCTCGCCGAGGCGCAGAAGAACTTTGGAACTACTAGGGAAGCTTACTTCGCAGCTGTAAACGGGCAGGATGCCGCCCAGGACGCTTTCACCGCAGCAGATGTGAACATGAACACCGCCAAGGGCGAGTACGAGAAGGCCAAGTCCGGCACCGCCGCCGCGAAGACGGCATACGACGCCGCGAAGGACGCGCTCGGCGGAATCGACATCGAGTCCCTCAAGCAGAACCTCGATGCCGCCAAGAGCAAGGCCGCTACTGCCCAGGCAGCTCTCGATAAGGCAAACGCCACGCTTGCTGACAGCAAGACGAAGGCAGCCGAGGCCGCTGCTCACAAGGCGAAGGCTCGCAGCGCCCGCGATGCCGCCAAGGCAAAATCCGATCAGGCCAATGAGGCGTATGACAACGCCACTGCTTCGGTCAAGGATCTTACCGCCAAGCGCGAGGCCGCCAAGACGGATCTTGCGAACAAGCAGGGCACGCTTGACGATGCCAAGAAGGCCGACGACACTGCCCAGGCTGGCGTTGACAAGGCCCAGACCGCAGATACGCAAGCCGCGACCGCTCTTTCGGACGCCAAGCAGGCAGTTGCCGCCAAGACGCAGGCCCTGTCCGACGCACAGGCGAAGGTCAAGGCCGCCGAGGACGAGCTTGCCACCGCAAACAAGGCCTTCGAGCGCTTCGCCGGTGCCCAGAAGGCGGTCGACGACGCCAAGGCCGCCTATGACGCTGCCGTCGCCGGTGTCGCCGATGCCCAGAAGCAGCTCGAGGCCGCCAACGAAGCCGTCGTCGATGCGAACCTCGATATCGTCAAGGCCAAGGCCGAGCTTGCCAACGATGAGGCACTCAAGGCCGATCTTGAGGCTGTCGACCACAAGGCCTCTCTTGCCGCGGGCACGACGGGCAACGAGAAGCTGGTCAAGCTGAACGCTGCCTACGCTCGCTATAAGGCCGCCGTCGATGCCGCTGCTGGTCTCAAGGCTGCTCTGAGCGATGCCGATGCCAAACTGTCCGATGCCAACGACGCCTATGCCGCCGCGCTTGCCGAGCTTAACGATGCTAAGGATGCCCTGGCTGCCGCACAGGCCGAGTACGACAAGTATCATCCCAAGGCTGAGCCGCAGGCCAAGCCTCAGGTTGCGCAGGCTGCTGCAAAGGCCCCCGTTGCCAAGAAACAGGCTGCGCCT
>UQIC01000004.1 GCA_900540985.1 uncultured Collinsella sp. | reverse complement strand
CACGCAAAGGAAAGCACTTAATGTGCTTTCCGTCTTGCGCAGGACTGTAGAGCAGGAAACTTCATATGCGTCCCTCCCGGGCGCAAGCAAAAGGGCGACCCCATTGCGGAGTCGCCCTTGTTGAGCTGCTTATGTGTAGCTGTTACTCGGCGTCGTGGTGACGGCGGGGCTTGCGGCCTCCGTTGTCACCGGGACGGCGCGGACGATCGCTGCGCTCGGAGCGCTCGCGACGCGGACGCTCACGGCGCTGGAAGTGCTCGCCGTCGCCTTCGGAGGCACCCTCGGCACGAGCAGGGGCCTCGGGCTTGTCAAGACGATCGAGCGAGATCTTGCCGCGATCGTCGACCTCGATGACAACCACCTTGACCTCGTCGCCCACGTTGAGGACATCCTCGACCTTCTCCACGCGGCCCTTGGCAACGCGGGAGATGTGCAGCAGGCCGTCCTTACCGGGCAGCAGGTTCACGAAGGCGCCGAAGGGCTGGATGGAGACCACGCGACCGGTGTACTCCTCGCCGGGCTCCGGAACCTTGATGATGAGCTTGATGCGCTCGACTGCCTGATCGACGGACTCGCCGGTGCCGCCGACAAAGACGGTGCCGTCCTCCTGGATGTCGACCGAAGCGCCGGTCTCGTCCTGGATGCCGCGGATGACCTTGCCGCCGGAACCGATGACGTCGCGGATCTTATCGGTCGGAACCTGGATGGAGACGATGCGCGGAGCGGTGCTGCGCGTGGTATGACGCGGCTCGGGGATCACATCGAGCATCTTCTGCAGGATGAAGGCGCGACCCTCCTTGGCCTGCTGCAGGGCGCGGGCCAAGATGTCGAAGGTGAGGCCGGTGGCCTTGTTGTCCATCTGCAGGGCGGTGATGCCCTCGGTGGTGCCGGTGACCTTAAAGTCCATGTCACCCAGGAAGTCCTCGAGACCCTGGATGTCGGACAGGACCACGGTCTTGCCCTCCTCCTGGATCAGGCCCATGGCGATACCGGAGACCGGGCGCTTAATGGGCACGCCGCCGTCCATAAGGGCGAGCGTGGAGCCGCAGGTCGATGCCATCGAAGAGGAGCCGTTGGACTCCATGACCTCGGAGACCACGCGGATGGCGTAGGGGAACTCGTTCTCGTCGGGAAGCACCGGGAGCAGAGCGCGCTCGGCCAGGTTGCCGTGACCGATCTCGCGGCGCTTGGGGCTGCCCATGCGGCCGGTCTCGCCGGTGCAGAACGGCGGGAAGTTGTAGTGGTGCATGTAGCGCTTGCCCTCGGTGGGCTCGATGGTATCCAGACGCTGGCCCTCGTTGAGCATGCCGAGCGACAGGACGGAGAGCACCTGGGTCTGACCACGCTGGAACAGGCCGGAGCCGTGAACGAGCGGCAAGTAGTTGTCCTTCACCATGATGGGACGGATCTCGTCGGCGGCACGGCCGTCGACGCGCTCGCCGGTCTCGACGACCATGGTGCGCATGGCCTTCTTCTCGAGCTTCTTGAGCGCCACGGGGATCTCGCGCTCCCAGGCGGCCTGCTCCTCGTCGGTGAACTCGGCGCGGATGGACTCCTTCAGAGCCTCGACCTTACCGATGCGGGAAAGCTTGTCGGCGTCGCGCAGGGCAGCGGCCATCTCGTCGTAGTGGGCGAAGATGCGCTCCTGGACCTCCTCGACGGGCTGGTCAAGCGGGTACTCCTTCTTGACGATAGCGCCGTTGACCTGCTCCCACTCGGCAACGAACTCGTCTTGAGCCTGGCAGAAGGCAGCGAGGGCCTCCTGACCAAACTTCATAGCGGCGAGCATGTCGTCCTCGGAAATCTCCTCGGCGCCGGCCTCGACCATCGAGATGAAGTCGGCAGAGCCGCCCAGCTCCAGGTCCAGATCGGAGTTCTCGCGCTCCTCATAGGTGGGGTTGACGATAAACTCGCCGGTCTCCACGTTGCGGCCGATGCGCACGCAGGCAAGCGGACCCTCGAAGGGAACGCCGCCGAGCGTCATAGCCAAAGAGGCACCCATGACGTTGATGACGTCGAAGGGGTTAACCTGGTCGGCGACGAGCGAGGTGGCGACGATGTGCACCTCGTTACGGAAGCCGTCCGGGAAGCTCGGGCGGATCGGGCGGTCGATCATACGAGCCGTGAGCGTGGCCTTCTCGCTGGGACGGCCCTCGCGCTTGAGATAGCCACCCGGGATACGGCCGGCGGCGTACATCTTCTCGTTGAAGTCGACGGTCAGCGGGAAGAAGTCGTAATTCTTGCGCTCCTTGGAGACGACCACGGTGTCGAGCATCGTGGTGTCACCCTGCTTGACCAGACAAGCGCCGGTGGCCTGCTTGGCAAGCTCGCCGGACTCGAAGGTGTAGGTCTTGCCGTACAGCTCAAAGGTCTTGGATACGAGTGTCATTGTTCTCCTTTACCCCACAGGCCCCTTGCCTGCGGGCTTCTCATGTGACGCGGGCCCCCTGCCCCCGCCACGCTTCAGAGCGTGATTGTTCACGCCCTTACACAAAAAGAGCGCCCCGCTGCGCAGGACGCTCTTAGCATGTACAAATCCTTACTGGATGTTGTCGCGGATGCCCAGAGCCTTGATGAGCTCACGGTACTCGACGATGTCGTTCTTCTTGATGTAGGAGAGAAGACGACGACGACGGCCGACGAGCATGAGCAGGCCACGACGGGTGTGGAAGTCCTTCTGGTGGGACTTCATGTGCTCGGTCAGCTCCTTGATGCGCTCGGACAGGATGGCGACCTGAACCTTGGGGTTACCGGTATCGACCGGGGAGTTACCGAACTGGGCGGTCAGCTCCGCCTTGCGCTCTTTGGAAACAGTCATTGTTTCACCTTTCGTTTCGCGTCGCCCGCGGACGACTCTATTCGCCTCGGACTGGGAAGCCGCCGGTGGAGCGAACATCCAAGGTCGAGGTATCAACAGGTCGGTATGTTACCACAAGTGGCGCAAGCCTGCGCATCATCACCGACCCAACATGAATTCCATCGCACGGAGGCGCTGGTCGGTATGCGTCGCCGCCCACACATGCGAAAGCCCGAGCAAGAACGCCGCCGTATGCGGGTCGATTCGCTCGGCCATGAGTGCATCGAACGTCATAGACATGAGGGCGCGCAGCCATGCAACCTCGCCGGTTGAGACCAACTCGGCGCCCGGAACGCTCGACGCGCATGAGCCGCACATGAGGCCGCCCGCCTGAGGCGAAAAATACGACAGCATGGGGTCGCCGCACAGCACGCAAGCCGAGAAATCGGGACGGTAACCAACGTGCGACAGCAGCTTAAAGACAAAGGCCGCCACGAGCAGGTCCATATGTGCCGAGTCGAGCCCGCTGCCGACAAGCGTGAGCGCCCGCTGCGTGATGGCAAAGGTAAATGGATCCTCGGCATCCTCGAATGAGCACACACGCGCAACTTCGGCAATCGCGCTGGCGGCACAGGTCGTCTCGTAGTCAGGAGCAGCACCGAGCGGTGCCTCCATAAGCTCCGCCTGGGAAACCACGTCGAGCGACCGTCCATGTGCGAGCAGCATATCAACGGTGCAGAAAAGCTCGCAGCGTGCGGCCAGGCGCCCACAGGGCTTGCGGGCGCCCTTTGCCACGGCACGCACCTGCCGCCCCCGTTCGTCGAGCATCGTCAAGATCAGGTCAGTTTCCTTGAGCTTAGTCTTGTCGAGGACGAGCACCTTTGTGCGATATGTGCGAGAGCCTGCCATGAACGCCGAGGCTTAATCTTCGGCGTTATAGCCAAAGCGGCGGATTTGCGCCTCGTCATCGCGCCAACCGGCCTTGACCTTCACGTCGAGCTCCAAAAAGACCTGAGTGCCAAAGATGCGCTCAAGATCACGACGGGCATCGATTCCGATATGCTTGATCATCTCGCCGCCCTTGCCGATGATGATGCCCTTCTGCCCCTCGCGCTCGACGTAAATCGTGGCGTGCACGCGCAGGACCTTCTTAGTCTGCTCGAGCGCGTCACAGATGACGCCCACGGAGTGAGGGATCTCGTCGCGAGTGCGACGCAGGACCTTCTCGCGCACGAACTCGGCCACAAGGGTTTCGTCGGACGCGTCGGTGCCCATGTCCTCAGGGAACCAACGCGGGCCCTCGGGCAAGAAGTGAGCGACGGTCTCGATAAACGCATCGACGTTGAAGTTCTTGACCGACGACGTCACGATCTCATCATCGTATTCCATAAGCTCGTGAGCGGCCTTGAGCTGCTCCATGACCTGTGCGGGGTCGGCCTCGTCGGCCTTCGTGAGCACCAGGACCTTTTTGGAGCGGGCATTCTTGACGCGCTCGGCGACCCAGGCGTCTCCCCTGCCGATGGGTTTGGTGGCATCGATCAGAAACGCGACGACGTCTACGTCATTGAGCTCAAACAGGGCACTCTTATTAAGCTCGGAGCCCAGGCCGTCCTTGGGCTTGTGGATACCCGGGGTATCGACAAAGACCAGCTGGTAGCCGGGGCGGTTGACCACGGCGCGCATACGGCGGCGGGTCGTCTGGGCCACCGGAGAGGTGATGGCGACCTTCTTGCCGTAACAAGCGTTGAGCAGGGTGGACTTGCCGGCATTGGGGCGACCGACCAGGGCCACAAAGCCGCTGCGGAAACCGGGTTCCACGTCGCCAAAGCCCGCAAGGCCCTCATCCTCGTCGCACAGGGAATCGAGTTCCTCGTCGCTCATACCCTCAAACGGGTCGAACTCCTCGACCTCGTCAAACGAATCGGCACCTTCACCCTCGTCCAGGACCTCGTCATCCAAAACCTCATCGGTAGGCTGCATATTGTCGGACATGGGAATCCCTTTCTAAATAAAGTCGAGCGCGTGGGCAAAGACAAGCAAGCCCACGATCGCGGCGGTAATGGAAAGAACGTATACAGAGGCAGCGGCGATATCCTTCGCGCGCTTGGCCAGCGGATGCAGCTCCTGGGTCGCCAGGTCGACAATCGCCTCCATGGCGGTATTGCACAGCTCGCCGTGAATCACCAGGCCGCAGCAGATGATGACCGTAGCCCACTCGGCAATATCGAGCCCCACGATGCAGCCGGCAATGACGGTGCACACGCCCGCCACGAGCATGACCTTAATGTTGCGCTCGGTCTTGACGGCGGTGACGAAGCCCTCCATGGCGTATGAGAACGACTTTAAAAAGGACGGATGGTCCTTGTTCGATCCGGGAATCATAGACGGCTCCTAGTCGTGGACATGATTGGTTATGGGGCCGACATGGACGAGTTTGGGGTCCTCGCCGCGCTCAAGCGCCAGGTCGCGCAGGATGGCATCCTCGCGTGCCTCCATGACCTCGGCCTCATCGTCCTCGATGTGGTCGTAACCCAGCAGGTGCAGCATTCCGTGCACGAGCATCAGTCGGCACTCGTCGGCGGGGCTGTTGCCAAAGCCGGGGGCCTGGCGGGCAATGACCTGCGGGGCCAGGATAATATCGCCGAGCTCGAGCGTCTCGTCGGCGGGAATGTCATCGTCAAAGGCCGAGTCGCATTCAAACGAGAGCACATCGGTGGTGCGGTCGATACCGCGCCACTCGTGGTTGAGCTCGTGCATCTCGTCCTCGTCGACATACGAAAGGGAAATCTCGACTTCACGCTCAACGCCCTCGGCGGCAAGCACAACCTCGCAGATGTGCTCCACCTCCTGCGCGTCGAGCAGCGTATCGAGCTCGGCATCGTTGCTGATCAATACACTCAACGGGACTCCTTTCGGTCACGTACGCGCTTCTCGCGCACATCATCATAAGTATCGTATGCCTCGACGATACGTCCCACCAAGGCATGGCGCACCACGTCGGCACGCTCGAGGTGCGAAAATGCGACATCATCGACACGGCCCAAAATCTTCTCGACATCCGCCAAGCCACCACGACGACCCACCAGGTCACGTTGGCTCATGTCGCCGGTAATCACGAACTTGGAGTTGAAGCCCAGACGCGTCAGGAACATCTTCATCTGCTCGGGCGTGGTATTTTGCGCCTCGTCAAGCACCACGAAGGCATCACTCAGCGTGCGACCGCGCATGTAGGCAAGCGGGGCGATCTCGATCACGCCGCGCTCCATAAGCTCATCGGTGCGTTCGCGATCCATCATGTCAAAAAGGGCGTCGTAAAGCGGACGCATGTAGGGATCGATCTTTTCCTCGAGGGTGCCGGGCAAAAAGCCCAGATTCTCCCCCGCCTCGACAACCGGACGCGTCAAGATCAGACGGCCCACCTCGTGACGCTTGAGCGCGGCAACGGCGAGCGCCATAGCCAGATAGGTCTTACCGGTACCGGCAGGACCCAAGCCAAACGTGATGGTATGCGAGCGGACGGCATCCACATAGCGCTTTTGCCCGAGCGTCTTGGGGCGAATGACGCGGCCGCGATACGAAAGCAGCACGTCATCGCGAAGCGACGTAGCCTCGTGCTCACCGTCGCGCAAGACGGCCAGGCAACGAGAGACATCGTCGGCAGACAGCGTGCGCCCGGCGGCCGCTTCGCGAAAAGCGTGCTCGAAAAAGCGCGCCACGAGTTCGACCTCGTCCGGGTCGCCGCTCACGGAGATGCTATCGCCACGGGCGACCACATGGGCGCGAACCAAGCTCTCAAGCGCACGAAGGACGCCGTCGCCGGCGCCCAAAACGCGCGAGGGATCAATTCCCTCGGGAACGGTAAGTCTAATCTTCGAGGCTTCCATGAACCTCCCTGCGTGCATGGACCAAGCCGGAATCATCGACTCCGATGATAGCAACATCGAGCAGGCACGGGGCTGTAAGTCCACAGGTATCGTCAAGACGGGCATGATGGAACGAGCCGAGCGTCAGGTTGTCACCATACTCGAGCACGGCACGCTCGACCGTGCCCACGCGATGACGAGCGTCGGCAATAGCGAGCTCCTGTGCGGCGGCCCGCATACGGCGGCTGCGCTCGGCCATAACCTCGGGTGGCACCTGGTCGGGCATGTCGGCAGCAAGGGTACCGGGACGCTTGCTGTAGCGGAACACGTGCATACGCGAGAAACCCACACGGCGGCACAGCGCCAGCGACTCCTCGAACTCCTCGTCCGTCTCACCAGGAAAACCGACGATGACATCGCACGAAAGGGACGCCTGGGGCAAGATGGCACGAATCATACGCACCGTGTCCCCAAAGGCCTCGGCGCTATAGGGACGGCCCATGCGATGCAGGGTCGCCGTGCAACCGGACTGCACGGGCAGGTGCAAAAACGGGGCGATACGCTGCGGATAGCGCGCCATAACCTTAAGCAGGCGCTCGGAGATATCCATGGGCTCGACCGAGGAAATGCGCACATGCGGAATAGACGTGCGCTCCATGATGGCCTCGAGCAGCTCATCGATTTCGACGTGCTCGTCGGTCGCGCTCTTGCCATCGTAGGCACCCAGGTTCACACCGGTCAGCACCACCTCGGGCACTCCGGCCTCCTGGGCCTCGCGAACTTGCTCGAGCACGGACTCGACGGGCACGGAGCGCTCGGGGCCGCGTGCCTTCCACACAATGCAATAGGTGCAGCGATGGTTGCAGCCGTCCTGAATCTTCACGCCCAGGCGAGAGCGACCGAGCGCATCGACCACCTCGCCATCGCTGCAGGCGGGAACGCTATCGGATTCGACACCCAGCACCTCGCAGACGCGCTCGGCGACATCGATCTTGGACGGCTCGGCGATCACGCGATCGGAGAGCTCCAGCAACTCCTCGGGATGAAGGTTGACGACGCAGCCGGTTACGACCACGTAAGGCTCACCCGGATAGGCCAGCGCATGACGGACGGCCTTACGGGTCTTGGCCTCGGCCTCGCCCGTAACGGCACAGGTGTTAATGACGATCAGATCGGCATCCTGGGGCTCCACAATAGCAAATCCCAGGCGCATAAGATCGGCAGTGATACGGTCAGACTCAACCCGGTTGACGCGGCAGCCGAGGTTGACAACGGAAATATGGGGTGCGAGCACGCGGGCTCCTTAATCGAGGATATCGTCGAGGGCACTCTTGATACGGTCGGTCACCGACTTCTTACCGGAAGCGACGTCATCGCCCATCTCATCGGCAAAAGCACGGAGCAGCTCGCGTTGCTTATTGGAAAGATTGGTGGGAACGACCACGCGCAGCTGCACGATCAGGCGGCCACGCGAACCGCCACCGCCAATGCGCGGCATGCCGTAATTATTGACGCTCACGGTGTCGCCGTACTGGGCGCCGGCGGGAACCGTCACCTTAACGACCTCGTCGGGCATAATGCCCTCGACCTCGATCTCGCAGCCGAGCGCAGCCTGCGCAATCGAGATATCGCTCACCAGGTACAGGTCGTCACCGTTGCGCTTAAAGCGCTCATGGTCGGCAACGCGCACGTTGACAATCAGGTCGCCCGAAGGCTCGCCGCGAAGGCCGGCCTCGCCAAAGCCGCTCACACGCAGCTGGCGACCGGTCGAAACGCCGGCGGGAATATCGATGTCGATCTTTTCGTGCGAAGGCGTGCGGCCCTGGCCGTCACAGGTCTCGCAGGGATGATCGATGACCGTGCCCTCGCCGTGGCAGTCGGGGCAAGGCGAAGAGGACTGGACCTGGCCCAGGAACGAGCGCTGGACCGTCGTGACATAGCCCGTGCCGTGGCAGCGGCTGCACTGCTTTTCCTGTGCGCCCTCGGCCCTACCGGTGCCGTTGCAATCCTCGCAGGGAGCAAGGCGGTCATAGCTGATCGTCTTTTTGCACCCGAGCGCCGCCTCCTCAAGGGTAACCGAAAGGGAGATGGCCATATCGCGGCCGCGACGACGCTCGCGGCGATTTCGGGCGCCACCGCCAGCACCGCCGCCAAAGAACGACGAGAAGAGGTCGTCCATGCCCATGCCGCCAAAGATATCGTTGATATCGACGTAGCCCGAACCACCAGGGCCGTCGGCCGTGCCGTAACGGTCGTAGTTAGCACGCTTCTGCTCATCGGAAAGAACGGAATAGGCCTCGTTGAGCTCCTTGAACTTGGCCTCGGCCTCGGGGTCGTCCGAAACATCCGGATGTACGGTACGGGCCTTCTTTAGAAACGCACGCTTAATCGTCCGCGCGTCGGCATCCCTGTCGACGCCAAGCACCTCGTAGTAATCCCTATTTTCCGACACGACCGAATCCTTCCGACTTTCATTATTGTCACAGTGCGTCCTATACCCAAGCTGGGCCGACCGCAAACAGAGGGTTTGATGTTATTGCATTTGGTACGGCGAAAGCATGGCCCGTTGCGAGCAGCTTGCGAACCAAACCGACACGAGCGCGAACATGAAGCCATTGGCAAAACCGTTGGCAAACTGCATCGCACCGCGCTTCCACCACAGCAGGCTGCGATGAAGCACACCGTCCGAAAGCACCATGAACAGGCCCATGGTAAACGGAATAAAGCACATCACGGCAAAGGCCGAGAACACACCCGAAATGGCCGAGAGTACCAAAAACGGCGCTACGATGCCCATCAGGTAAAAACCGGTACGAGCTTTGCCTTCCAAGCGCTCGGCTTCAACATGGGCGCGGCCGACCAGGTCGCCGCCCGCGGCACCGTTGGTGCCAGCATGACCCATGCCGCCAATGCGGACCTCGTCGCCATCGTGCGTGCCGGCAGGAAACTCAATCGTCTGCTCGGAGGTTACGCGAGTACGACCGCTGCCACCGCAATCAGGGCAGGGATCGGCCACGACCTTACCGGAACCGCCGCACTCGGGGCAGACCGACTGGAACGTGCCTGCACCAAACAGGAAGGACAGGTCGACGTCGATGTGGCCGCGACCACCGCAGCTCGGGCAGGTATGGGCATGCTCAGACGAAACGGAGCCCGAGCCACCGCAATGACCGCAGGTATCGAAGCGCGTGTAGCGGATGGTCTTGCGGGCACCGCCCTTGGCCTCCTTGGCGTCGAGCTTAATATCGACGACCACGTTGGCGCCGTTCTCGGGATTATAGGCAGCCTGCCCGCGACGCGGCTGGCCCCAGGCTCCACCAAAGGGAAAACCACCCTCAAAAGGATTGCCGTACCCGGCGCCGCCGGCATAGCCGCCACCGTAGGGCGAGGCCGAAGGTGCACCCGCAAAGGGATTGCCAGAGCGCATAGCGTCGTAGCGCGCACGTTTTTGCTCATCCGAAAGCACGGCGTAGGCCTCGGAAACCTCTTTAAACTTTTCCTCGGCATCCGGCTCTTTGTTGACGTCCGGATGGAGCTTGCGGGCCTTTTGCTGAAAGGCCTTTTGAATATCACGCGAGGTGGCGTCCTTGGAGACACCCAGAATCTCGTAGTAATCTTTTTCGTTCATCGTCGCCATGCGCGGCAACCTCCTGCTAACAGCAGCGTATATATTCCGGTAATTCTACCCGAGCGGCCTAAGCTAGATCCCAAAACAGCTCGAACAGAACATTTCCATCGAGCCAGCCCAAGTGGGTGGGCGCCAGACGAGCTCGAACATGGCCCGCGACGACATCTGCCGAAGTGAAGGGTCCCCCATGGACCTCGAGCGTCTCGGGCACCCAAGTGGCAAGACCCAATTCGAGCGCGCGATCACAAGCGGCTGTCAGCCCATCGGCCGGGATGACACAAGCCGCGCGAACCAACAGGTCGGACGCGACACCGCGCGTCATGCGACAAGCGAGCATCAGGTCTTCAGCCGCAGCCTCACGCTGCGACAGATATTCGGTCTCGAACGCCGTCGCGTCATCGTAACGTTGCACCAGACGCACGCGGTACGCATCGCCTCGAGAAGAAACACCGGGAAACAAACCTGCAAGACGGTCGAAATCCTCGGCGTCGAGCATGCCCGCGGCAGAACGACCCAGGCCCAGGTAGCCCCGTCCGGTCCAGTAGGCAATGTTATGGGCGCACTCATGGCCGTCGAGCGCGTAGCTCGCCACCTCATACGGGTGATAGCCAGCGGCACCCAGGAGTTCGCGTGCCACGTCCATGCAGGCAGCCTGAAAATCCTCATCAGGCTCGAGCGACTCGTCGCGGCACGCCATGCGATAAAGGGGAGTCCCCTCCTCAAGCGTGAGCGGATAGACCGACACATGATGCGGAACCGCCGCCAGCACGCCATCGAGCGTGCGCTTCCAACTCACTGCGGTCTGCCCGGGAAGTCCACACATTAGGTCGCACGACGCGTCAAGCCCAGCGTTCTTGACCGTCGCGATGGCAGCGAGCGCCCGATCGGCATCGTGAATACGGCCGATGGCGGTAAGTTCGGTGTTATCGAGCGTTTGCACGCCCAGAGAGACGCGTGTGACACCAGCCTCGGCAAGCGCAGTGGCAAGCTCAGCGGTCAGCGACTCAGGATTGGCCTCGCAGGTAAACTCAACGGGGGCGCACCACGCACGAATACGCCGCGCCAGCTCCACAAGGCGCTCCCCCGCCAGTGACGGCGTACCGCCGCCAACATAGACGGTGCGGATCTGGTCAAGGGCCCCAGCCTTGCCAAAAGCATCGAGGCGCGCGAACAACTGCTCAAAATAGACATCGAACGCAGCGCTCAGGTCGCACGGAGCAAAACTGCGCGAGTCAAAGTCGCAGTACCGGCACTTTTGGGCGCAAAACGGCACGTGCGCATACAGCGCGGTAACGGCCACCCTTAAGCCTCCAGCGGATGAGGGGGCACCGATTCGCCGGCGGAAAGGGCAGCCTCGCAGGCCACCACATCGCGCTCGATCTCATCGACCAGCGCCATGAACTCCTCATACGTGGAGCAGCGCACCACATGGGCACGCCAAGCGGCGGCATGGGGCATGCCTTTTAAGTACCAGCTTGCGTACGTGCGGGCACGCGACATGAGCGGCAGGAGCTCATGCGTCAGCGTCAGGTGCTCGCGCAGGGCGTCTAGGCGCTCGACGGAGCTGCGCGCCGGCACCGGCGTGCCATCGAACGCAAGGGCTCGGGCATCGCCGAACACCCACGGATTACCGTAGATACCGCGCGCGATAAACACCGCGCTGGCACCCGAGCCTTGCAGATGCTCAGCAGCGTCCTCGGCCGAGAACACATCGCCCGAACCGATCACGGGAATCTCGACGGCGTCGGCCACCTCATCGACGACCGACCAATCGGCCTGCCCTGTGTAGAGCTGCGTGGCGCAACGACCATGCACCGCCACCGCGGCGGCACCGGCGCCTTCGAGCATCTGGGCAAACGTCGCGGCATTGCGGTCCTCGGCATAAAAGCCCTTGCGAATCTTGACGGTCACGGGCACGTGTGCCGCACCCACCGTGGCCTCGACGATCTTCTCCGCCAGGTCAGGCGTGCGCATGAGCGCCGAGCCCTCGCCCTTGGTAACGACCTTGCGGGCGGGGCATGCCATATTGATATCGATGAGCGACAGGCGATCGCCCACACGCTCCTCGACGGCGGCGACGGCACTCGCAAACTGATCGGGCTTGGAGCCAAAGAGCTGCACGCAAATCTGCTGCTCCTCGCCGGCCGGTAGCACCAGGCGCCAGGTCTTGTTGCTGGCATAGGCAAGGCCCGCCACGCTCACCATCTCGCTGTAGGCAAGGTTGGCACCGCGGCGGCGGCACATGATGCGATAGGCGGGGTCGGTCACGCCCGCCATGGGAGCCATAAGGAACGGCTGCTCGGCATAGGCACCCAGCAGCCGCTTGCTGTATTCAGAAAGCGCCATGGACCTACTCGTCCACCTTGAGGATCGCCATAAAGGCCTCCTGAGGGACCTCGACCGAGCCGATGGCCTTCATGCGCTTCTTGCCCTCTTTCTGCTTCTCGAGCAGCTTGCGCTTACGCGAGATATCGCCGCCGTAGCACTTGGCAAGCACGTCCTTGCGACGCGCTTTGACGGTGGAGCGGGCAATGATCTTGTTGCCGATAGCGCCCTGGATGGGCACCTCGAACAGCTGACGCGGAATAATCTCCTTGAGCTTGTCGCATAGGCCGCGGGCAAGACCGTAGGCCTTGTCCTTGTGGACGATAAACGACAGCGCGTCCACCTCGTCGCCCGAAAGCAAGATATCGAGCTTAACGAGCTCGGAGGGACGGTACTCGTTGAACTCGTAGTCCAACGAAGCGTAACCCTTGGTGCGGCTCTTGAGCTGGTCAAAGAAGTCCAAGATGAGTTCGGCGAGCGGCATATCAAAGCGCATCTCGACCGATTTGCTCGTGAGATGGATCATGTCGGTCGTCACGCCGCGGTGCTCGATGGCAAGCTGCATGACGGCACCCGTATACTCGGGCGGACAGATGATCTTAGCCTTGAGGTACGGCTCCTCAATGCGCTCGATACGTGTGGCCTCGGGCAGGTCCTGCGGGCTGCGGACATCGATCATCTCGCCATCGGTCTTGTACACGTGATAGTCGACCGAAGGACTCGTGGCAATAAGGTCCAGATTGAACTCACGCTCCAGGCGCTCCTTGACGACCTCCATATGCAGCAGGCCCAAGAAGCCCACGCGGAAACCAAAGCCGAGCGCCACCGAGGTCTCGGGCTCCCACACCAACGACGGGTCGTTGACGTGCAGCTTATCGAGCGCGTCACGCAGGTTCTCGTAGTCCTTGTTATCGATCGGGAACAGGCCCGTATAAACCATGGGCTTGGCCTCGCGGTAGCCGGGAAGCGGTTCGGGGCAGGGATTCGACGCCCACGTGAGGGTATCGCCCACGCGAACGGCCTCGGGGTCCTTCAGGCCCGTGACCACGTATCCGACCTCGCCGACCGTGAGCGCGTCGACCGGGGTCTCGGCGGGACGCTTGACGCCCACGCCATCGACCAAAAAGTCGCCCTTTGCCTGCATCATGCGCAGGGTATCGCCCTTTTTGATGGAACCGTCAAAGACGCGGACCGTGGCGACGACGCCACGATACTCGTCGAAGTATGAATCCAGAATGAGTGCCTTGAGCGGCGCGTTCGCATCGCCCTTGGGCGGAGAGATCAAAAAGACAATGGACTCCAGCAGATCGTGGATGCCCTCGCCGGTCTTGCCCGAGACACACACGGCATCATCGGCAGGGATCGCCAGGTCATCCTCGATCTCGGTCTTAACCTCGTCGGGATGAGCCGAGGACAGGTCGATCTTGTTGATGGCCGGCACAATGTCCAGATTGGCGTTCATGGCGAGCGTCGCGTTAGAGACGGTCTGCGCCTCGACGCCCTGCGTGGCGTCGACAACGAGCACCGCGCCCTCACAGGCTGCCAGCGAGCGCGAAACCTCATAGGTAAAGTCCACGTGGCCCGGCGTATCGATCAGATTGAACTGATACGTCTCGCCATCGTCGGCGTCATAGGACACGCGAACGGCATTGGACTTGATCGTGATGCCGCGCTCGCGCTCGATATCCATGGTGTCGAGCAGCTGCGACTCCATGTCGCGCTCGTCGACGGTATGGGTGAGCTCGAGAATGCGGTCACTGATCGTGGACTTGCCATGGTCGATGTGCGCAACAATCGAGAAGTTGCGGATGTGGGAAATGTCAATTGAAGTATTCATGCGGACTATCTTACCCGAGCGGTACAAAAAATGGAGCCTGTTCCATAAAACAGGCTCCATTTATGCGCGTAATCTGTGTGGTGTGAAATTTACAACTTAGGCGTTGATGCTGTTCACGAGCTTGGCAAGACCGGACTTGCGGTTGGAAGCCTGGTTCTTGTGGATAACATGCTTGGCGGCAGCCATGTCGAGACGCTTGGTGACGGTCTTGAGGGCAGCCTGGGCCTTCTCGGCGTCGCCCTCGGCGACGGCGGACTGGACGTGCTTGGTCAGCGTCTTGAGCTCGGACTTGACAGCCTTGTTACGCATGCGAGCTGCCTCATTGGTGCGGATACGCTTCTTCTGAGACTTGATGTTTGCCACTTCTGGAGTTCCTTTCGAGTTCCTTGCAAAAAATGTATGACACCTCTGAGACACGGTGAGGTCATGCAAGCGTCTACTATAGCACGCTCCCCCTCAAAGGGATAGAACGAATTTGTCAAATAGGCAGGTATCATCACGATTTTCTCAAGATGTTCGTAATCCAGAGCAAAAGCGCGGTCTGAGAATCGGCCGAACCCTTCAGTGCGAGCTCCACATCGACCGCGCCCTCGAGCGCGGCAACGAGCTCTGCCATCGAAAAGCGACGTGCCCAGGTCAGGTGATTCTTGACCTGCCAGGACTGGAGCTTAAGTGTTGCGGCCAGCTCACGACCCTGTCCGCGCGCATCGAGCGCCTTGGCAACGATAAGCTCGCGGATGCGGCCGCACAGCAATGTGTAAGTCCACACGTAGCTCTTGGCGGGCAGTAGATTGAAGAGCTCGAGCGAGCGTCGCATGTCACGGGCCGAGACCGCATTGAGAAAGTCCCAGGGTTGAACCTCGGCCGTACGTACAATCCAGCGCTCAACGTCGGCAAGCTCAATCTGGGGCACCTCGACCATCTGGGCAAGCTTAGCCAAGTCGTTATCGAGCATGCGAGTGTTTTCACCCGAACGCGAGACGAGTTCCTCGGCGGCCGCCGTCGTGATCGACTTGCCGTGCTGCGTCGCCATCTGCTGCACGCGGCGCGGTAGCTCCCAGCGCTTGGTGCCGGAGCAATCGATCACAGCCTTCTTGTCGATCTTGGCGATCGCCTTATACAGGCGCGTGTTCTTGGCAAGCGAGTCGGCGATGATGAGGCAGACCGTTGTGGGACTGGGACTCGCCAGATACTCGACGAGCGGCTCCGAGACCGCCTTGGCGAGCTTTGAGCAGCCATCAAGGATTACCAGGCGAAACTCGCTGCCCATGGGAAAGGTGTTGAGCGATCCGATAACCGACTCGATATCGGGGTCTTTGGTCATATCGCGCTCGTCGAGGTTGAACTCGACCATGCCCGACTTTTCCAGACGCGCTTTCATACGCGAGACGGCGTGATCGCGCTTGACTCCATCGGTACCGACGATCAGATATGCCGGCAGCAGACCGGTTTCGGACATTGCGCTCCCCTCCCGCAGGCCTTCGTATTCGTTCCGTGCCATTCTAGCCCAGGGGCCCACCACACGCCAACGACGTCGTCACGGTCGCTGGCATCGCATCGCAAAGCCATTCGCAGTCGGCGTGACGGTAATGTCGCCGTGTTCGATGGTGCACGCGAACACGGCGCCCGCTTCCTTCACGGCATCGATGCAGGCATCGGACGGATGACCGTATCGATTCCCCTCGCCCGCGCTCGCGAGGGAAAGCTCGGGTCTCAGGACGTCCAGCAACTCACCATCGACTGAAACCTTGGAGCCGTGATGCCCAAGTTTAAGGACATCAATATCGCCCACCTCCTGCACGAATTCCCGTTCTTGGTCGAGCTCGGCATCACCGGTGAGGAGTATGCGCAGGCTCTTGCCTTCCTGAACATAAGAGAGCAGCAGGACAAGCGAGTCCTCATTTCCCTCGCCATCCACGGACTCGAATGGCCACATCACGCGGGCGCAAAATGAGCCGATGTCGACCGTATCCCCACAGCGCACCTGCCGATACTCCACGCCAGGTCGGTTCAATACCTCGGCAGGAGCATCCTCCAGCGCATCCGCCGCCACGGCAATCGTTCCGACCGAAAACTGTTCGAGCACGGCAGGCAGACCACCCCAGTGGTCCTCATCCCAATGCGTCACAAAGACGGCATCGATATGGTGCACGTTATTGCGAACCAACGCCGCTACCACGCGCTCGTCGAGCCCGCAATCGACGAGCGCTACTACGCCGCCCTGGCGGATAAGAATCGCATCGGCCTGGCCCACATCGAGCACCGTCACCGAAGGCGGAGCGAATCGATCCCAGTAGACGTACGGAATCGCAGCCAAGAGCACCAGGCATGCAAGCCCCACCGCCATAGGACGTGCACGGGGACGCGGCCACCAGACCAGCAGAACCGCCAGCAAACACGGCACTAGGTAAATCCACACGCTATCGGGCGGCACGCTCACGGATGCACCCGGAACGGCAGCAAAGAGCTGCTCGAAAAACAGCGCGCAACGGGCGGCAATCATGGGCACAAAGAGTGCCCAAGTCCGCAACGGTGCCACAAGCGAAAAGGGAACCAGCACGATCGACACAGCAAGCAGTGCACTCACCACCGGACCGATGACCGCATTTGCCAATGGAGCAATGAGCGAGAACGTACCAAAGGCGGGAATGGTGATGGGGAGCGTCGCCAGCTGCGAGCACAGTGTGACGGAGAGCATGCTGGCAATGCCCGACGGCACGCTCAGCTCACCCAAAGCGTAGGTAGCATACGGGCAAAAGCACAGGATGGCAAAGACGCTGGCACATGAAAGCTGAAAGCCCATCTCGAACAGCACCGTCGGCCTCAGTAGCACAAAGATGGACATGGTTACGAAGAGTGCCGATGCGCCGTGCCGACGACGACCCGCTCCGTTTACGACAAGCGTCGCGAACACCATGCAGCACGCGCGCACGGCCGAGGGAGACGCGCCCGTAAAGGCAGCGTAGCCCACAAGCGTTATCGCCAATATCACCCGCTGAAAACCACGTGAGCACCGAGTCTTTTGCAATACGCCCTCGATCACAAACCCCACGATAGTCAGATGGCTGCCCGAGACGGCGATAAGATGCGCCGTTCCCGTCACCGAAAACCAATCGCCCGCCGGCTGGGCGCGCAGCTCGGCCGAACGACCACAGACGACACCGGCTATGAGCGCACGTGCCGGGTCGGTCGCAGGCGCGATGGACGCAAGCAGCCAATTTCGCAGCCGAAGCAGCGGCCCCGGAGAGCCCTCATCGACCGACACAATCCGAACGGCTTTAACCTTGCGCACCTCGCCTCGGAGCACGCGCGATCGTCCATACGCATCGTTCTCAAAACGTGAAACGCGACCGATAACACGCACGTGCGCCCCGACCTTGAGCTCGAGGTCGCACGATAGGCGAACCGTTGCCAAGTTCTTACCGTCCGCACGTGCCTCGCAGGTATAGGAATACACGTCGTCGTTTATGGATGGATCGCCCTGCACGACAAACTCGAAGCCGCTTGCCGCTCGACCGCCGAGCGCCTTCGAGGCGCTTAACGCGCCCACAGCCCACCACGCCGAGACGACCGCTCCCGCCACGAGACCGACGGACGCGGCATACAGCCACCGCTTCCAAGGAGCAAGCGGCGCACAAAATTGAGCCAGCACAACGAATACCGCCGCCGCAACGGGAATGGCCCATAGCAGCCCGACCGCCGGCGCCTGCTCCCTCAGCAGCACATCAGCGGCCACGTTGAGCACTAAGGCGCAGCTCATGCACACGCCGGCACACAGAGCCATCGTCCACGGCATCAAGGGCCGCGGAGGCATCACATGCTCGCGCTCGGTCGCACTCATACGCAGATGCAATCTTTGATTTTGGCAAGCTTCTTCTCGCCGATTCCCGACACACGCATCAGATCGTCAACCGAGGAAAAAGCACCGTTCTTTATCCGCTCATCGATAATCGACTGGGCCATGGAGGGGCCGATGCCCGAAAGCGTCTGCAGCTCTGCCGCGCTTGCCGTATTGATGTTTACTAGGCCTGTTGCGCCACTCACGCCCGATGATGCGGAAGCCCCACCATCAACGCCGGCTTCCGCAATGGACGCCAGCTGCTCCCCTACCGTTGGAACGTGGATTTTTTGTCCATCAGTGACCTTAGATGCCCGATTGAGCCCCGTAACGTCTGCCTCGGGCGCCAGCCCGCCGGCGGCATCAATCGCCTGAGCCACCCGCGCGCCGTCCTTGAGGCGATATACACCCGGCGACACAACGGCGCCATCGACATCGACATAGACCTCTGCCGCGGCAGAAGCCTTAGGCGAAGAGCCTTCGGATGTCTTTCCGCTCGAGGCATCGCCGGATCCCGGCTCCACCAACGAGCCTGAACCGTCAGTGCGCTCAAACGACACGCCGCCGGCACCGCCGCCAAGGTTCGCCATCGCCAAACCACTCGCCATCGCAATGACGACCAGTATCGCCATCACCACTGCCTTATGACCGAACAGCTTGTCCGCCAAGCGGTCCATCTTTTTGACCCGTTCGTGTTGTTCGCGCTGCGCCATAGCAAAACCTCCCAACACCATCGTGTCAGGAAAGGAACCCCGCAACAGCCACGCTCCAAAACCGGTTTTAGCGGTCAAACCAAAAACCGACCAAAACCTTGCACAAATCTGTCCATTTATTCAGGCACACGTCAGCAAATGAACACTTAGCCGCAAAATGCCCAGATAGCAAAAGACCGACGATGCAGACGCATCGTCGGTCTATGCACAAATTTACTCGTGATCTTGGTAAATCTCACGCGGAGCAAGCTCCGAATGTTTGCGTTTTAAGGTCTTAGGGGCCTTATACGTGTTGCTTTCGAAGTCGATGTACTCGGTCTGCTTGAGCAGGCGCTCGATCATCTCCTCATGATCGAACAACTCCCAGGCCTCGTGCACGGCATCGAGTTTGGCGTGCGTCTCGGGACGGCGCGGCATAAACAGCGTGCAGCAGTCGGGAGCGGCCTCAGTCGAGATATCGAACGTACCGATCTCCTCGGCGCGCGCGATGATCTCCTGCTTGTCCGAACCGATGAGAGGACGGAACACGGGGATCTTCACGGCCTCGTTGACGGCCATGATATTCTCAAGCGTTTGAGAGGCAACCTGTCCAAGCGATTCGCCCGTCACGATGGCCTTGGCGCCCTCGATGTGTGCAATGCGCTCGGCAACCGAATACATAATGCGGCGATACATGATCACGCGCAGGTTGCTGGGACAGGTGACCGAAATCTCACGCTGGCAGTCACCAAACGGCACCACGTACAGGCGGCCGATCTGGACACCCGGCTCAAGCGCACGGATGATGTCCTGCACCAAATACTCGCTCGTATCGGGCGTCTGCGGACGACCAGAGAAATGTACCGGCACGCACACCGCGCCGCGACGCGCGAGCATCCAGGTCGCCACCGGCGAGTCGATACCCGATGACAGCAGGGTCACGACCTTACCGGCAGAGCCCACCGGCAGACCGCCCACACCGCGCTCGGAGCGCGCGTACACGTAAACGCTGCCCTGAACAACCAGCACGTGAACCATCGCGTCGGGATCGTGCATTTGAACCTTTTTATCGGGGAACGCCTCGCACAGCACCTCGCCAACCTGTCGATTGATATCAATCGAGGTGAGCTCATAGTCGGTATTGGAGCGCTTGGCGTGCACCTTAAACGAATCAAAGGAACCAAACTCGCGCAGCGCCTTCACGGCGGCGGCGCAGTACTCCTGCGGGTCGCGGTTGGTGTGATACGCCAAAGATACACGAGCAACGCCGGGAACAGTGCGAATGACACGCGCCGCCTCGTCGGCCTGATGCTCGTTAAAGGTCACGAGGATATAACCGGAAATTCGAGATACGGCATTCACGGAAAAGGCGGCCAAGGCCGCCTTGATGTTATCCATGAGGATATGCTCAAAATGTGCGCGGTTCTTGCCCTTCAGTCCAACCTCGTGATAGTGGACCAGGCAGACGCGAGCCGCCACTTAGGCTTCAGCAACCTTGTGGCCGAGCGCCTTCTCGTAACGGGCCTCGTCATAAGAGATGTCGCCGTCGACAATCTCGTCCATAGCCATCGAGATGGTATCGGCACCGGAAAGCCCGATGGTGATGTCATCGACATCCTGGACGGCAAGCACACGGTTGTGCTGGCCACGCAGCATGCTATTGATGTCGCAGGCGCGCTTGGAGGCAAGCGAAGCGAGCAGGAAGCGGTTGTGATCGGTCTTCTCCAGAAGATCGTCAATGCAAGGCTTTACAACGGACACGGACCTCAGATCCTTTCATGCATATCGAGAACGCGAACGAGCTCATCGGTCGCGCGGTCGAGATCGTCATTAACCACGACGTCGTCGTAGCGGTCGGCAAGGGCAAGCTCATCGGCGGCGTTTGCCATACGCAGCTCAATCGTCTCGGGCGTCTCGGTACCGCGACCGACTAGACGCTCGCGGAGCACCTCAAGCGAAGGCGGCTTGATAAAGATCAGCACGGCCTCGGGGAAACGCTCCTTCACCTGCAGGGCGCCCTGGACATCGATCTCCAAAATCAGAGAAGCGCCCGAGGCGAGCTTGGATGTGACCTCGCTCACCAACGTGCCGTAGCAGTTACCGTGGACCTCGGCCCACTCAACAAACTCGCCGTTTGCCACGCGGCGGTCGAACTCCTCGCGCGTCAGAAAAAAGTAGTTGACGCCGTCGACCTCACCTTTGCGTGGTGCTCGCGTGGTAGCCGAAACCGTCAGGCCCAGGTTCGAGCGGCGCTCGCGCACACGAGTGACGAGCGTACCCTTCCCTGCGCCTGACGGTCCAGAAATCACAAAGAGCTTGGAATCCTGAGCGCTCACTTATTTGGTCAGCTGCTCGAGGAGCTGCTCGCGCTGACGGACGCCGAGGCCCTGGACGCGACGGGTAGCGGAGATACCGAGCTCCTCCATGATCTTGGCGGCCTTGGCCTTGCCATAACCAGGGAGAGACTCGATGAGAGTGGAAACCTTCATGCGGGAAGCGATGGGGTCATCGGAGTTGAGCACGGACTCGAGGGACTTCTCGCCCTTCTTGATCTGCTCGCGAAGCTCAGCGCGGGCGTGACGTGCGGCAGCAGCCTTCTCAAGAGCCTGCTTGCGCTGCTCATCGGTAAGCTGAGGGAGTGCCATTCGTACCTCCAAATAGTTGGGTTATATCTGATTCAATAATTGGCATTTTAGCACGTAGAACGTACAAAATGCCCAATAGCGGCTCCATAGGTTAGACGATACCCGCAAAAAGTGCAATATACTGCGCCCAAAGTTAAGCCCCTGACCTGCGATTCCACACAAAGGATGGGAAAGTTTACGCAGGCACAGGGGCTATTTTGTGCTAATGAAACCCAAAAGTGGTGACTTAGGGGAATCTTTTACGCGACGTTTTCGACCAGCTCAGCGACGATGGCGTCAAAGGCGGCAACCGGATCGTCGGCACCGGTGATGGGACGGCCCACCACAATGTGGCTTGCGCCACGCTCGATAGCCTGGGAAGGCGTCGCCACGCGGGACTGGTCACCAAGGGCGGCACCCACCGGACGCACACCCGGAGTCACGATCAGGGCATCAGGGCCCAGCAGCTCACGCATGTCGTGAGCCTCCATCGGCGAGCACACGATGCCATCGATGCCGTTGGCCTGAGCGAGCTTTGCCAGGCGGGCGGCCTCCTCGGCCACGGGCGACTCGACGCCGATCTCGCTCAAGGCATCCTGATTCATGCTCGTGAGCACGGTGATGGCGACGAGCTTGGCGCGGTCCTCGCGCGCCTCCTCGGCACCCTCGCGGCAGGCAGCGAGCATGGCGCCCGAACCCAAGCCGTGAACCGAGAGCAGGTCGGCACCGGCAAGCGAGGCCGAACGGGCGGCACCGCGAACCTGATGCGGAATATCATGGAACTTAAGGTCAAGGAAGACC
This sequence comes from uncultured Collinsella sp., assembly GCA_900540985.1. Classification (GTDB taxonomy): domain Bacteria; phylum Actinomycetota; class Coriobacteriia; order Coriobacteriales; family Coriobacteriaceae; genus Collinsella. The sequence goes on along the minus strand of UQIC01000004.1, from coordinate 71,843 downwards.
TTAAAGCCCAGGTCCTTAAAGGTCTTGACGATCTCGGGGCCCTCAGCGTAATAGAGCGTCATACCAACCTTAAGCCAGGCGGCATGGCCCGAAAGCTCGTGGGCGAGCTCGAGCGCACGCTCACGATCGCAGTCGAGGGCGACGATTACGCGGTCGCGGGCATCGGTCCCTAGCATTCGAAAGCACCTACCAGCTCGTTGATGTCCTTTACGCCCTGGGACTCGACCCAGGCCTCGAGCTCATGCGCGATCTTGAGCGAAGCGCACGGATCGACGAAGTTGGCCATGCCGACCGACACGCAGGTGGCACCGGCCAGGATAAACTCAGCCGCATCCTCGCCGGTCATGACACCGCCGACACCGTTGATGGGGATATCGACGGCCTGGGCAACCTCCCAGACCATGCGCACGGCGATGTGGTGGCACAGCGGGCCCGAAAGGCCGCCCTTGGGCTTTGCCACGCGGGACTTGCGGGTATGGACGTCGATGGCCATGCCCTGAATGGAGTTGATGACCGAAAGGCCGTCGGCGCCGGCGGCCTCGAGGGCCTTGGCGATCTCGGCGACGTTGACCGGCGCCATCTTCACGAACAGCGGCTTATCGGTCACTTTGCGGCAGGCAGCCATAACGGAAGAGGCGCCCTCGGGCGTGGAGCCCATGGCGGCACCGCCGGCGGCAATATTGGGGCAGCTCACGTTGATCTCGTAGCCGGCAGCCCAGGGGCACAGCTCGACATACATCTCGAGCGCGCGGACAAACTCGTCAACGGAGTGGCCGGCAACCTGACAGATGACCTGGCAGCCGTCCTTGGACAGCTGTTCGAGCCACGGACCGGACTCGCGGGCAAAGGCAGCCACGCCGGGGTTCTGAAGGCCCACGGAGTTGATCATACCGCCGGGAATCTCGGCCATGCGGGGCGCGGGGTTGCCGGGCCAGGGCTCGGCAGCGCAACCCTTGGTGGTAATGGCACCCAGCTGGGAAACATCAAAGAAGTTCTGGAACTGCCAACCGTAACCAAAGGTACCGGCTGCGGTGTTGATGGGGTTCTGCATCTTGACGCCGCCGAAATCGACGGCCATGTTCACGGTACCCACTAGAAGACCACCACCTTGGAAGCATCGAACACGGGGCCGCACATGCAAGCACCCTTCATACCGTCGACCGTCTCGACATTGCAGGTGTTGCAGGCGCCAAAGCCACAGCTCATCATGCGCTCGAGCGACACCTCGCAGTACACACCGGCCTCGGCGGCAGCGGCGGCGACTTTCTTCATCATGACAGCGGGGCCGCAGCTGGCCACATAGTCGTAGCCGCCCTCGCCGAGCAGCTCGGCTGCCGGGTCGGTGCAAAAACCGTGCGTGCCCAGCGTGCCATCATCGGTGCACACGTTAACCGTATCGCACAGCGCGCGGAACTCATCGACGCCCACGGCCTTGGAAGCGGTACCAAAGCCCAGGCACACATCCACGTCAACACCCTGCTCGGCAAGCATACCGGCCAGGCACAGCACAGGAGGAACGCCGATGCCTCCGGCGACGAGCAGGGCCTTCCTGGTGCTCTCGGGTACCATCCAGCCACGGCCACCGGGGCCCAGCAGGTTAGAGGTGGAGCCAGGGCCCATCTGGGACAAACGACGGGTATCGTCGCCCACGACGGCGTACCACAGCTCGACGGTGCCGGCCTCGGCGTCGGCGCGGTAGTAGCTCAGGGGCACGCGAAGCAGCGAGGACGCATCGCCGGGTACGGCGATATTCACAAACTGACCGGGCTTGAGCGCACTTGCAAGCTTGGGGGCCGAGATGACGAGCGAGAAGATGCCGTCGGCAATCTCCCGGTTCGAGACGACCTCGAAGTCGTGCATGCGTGCAGTGGAAGGTGTGGGCATAGACGCTCCAATCCCCCATGCGGTTGCATGGTCCAAACGAATAGAAAGCGCGGCACCGCAAGGGCGCCGCGCACAAAAGCGATAAGGCTATGCTAGCAGACGCAGCCGTCGGCAAGCGTCTGCTTACCGCCGACAAACACATCGGTGGCACGACCGGTGAGCGTGCGGCCGGCAAAACCGGAGTTCTCGGCGCGCGACTCGTAACCGTCCTCGCCAACCGTCCAGGTTGCGGAGGGGTCGAACACGGTCAGGTCGGCAACGGAGCCCGCCTTGACCTGAACCTGGTCGAGACCCAGGATCTCACGCGGCTTGATGGCCATGAGCTCGACCATGCGGCCCATGCTCATCTTGCCCGTGTTGACCAGCTCGGTGAGCACAAGCGACAGCGAGGTCTCGAGGCCGATCATACCAAAGGGCGCAAGCTCGAACTCGCGGGCCTTCTCCCACGAGGTGTGAGGAGCGTGATCGGTGACGATAACGTCGACGGTGCCGTCGATGACGCCCTGACGGATGGCCTCGGCATCCTCCTCGGTACGCAGCGGCGGGTTGACCTTGAGCGAGGTGTTGTAGGTCTCGTCCAAGTCGTTCTCGGTCAGGAACATGTGGTGCGGGGTGGCCTCGCAGGTTACCTGGACACCGGCGGCCTTACCGGCACGCACGAGCTCGAGGCCGTGAGCGGTGGAGATGTGCTGGATGTGCAGCTTGGCACCGGTCAGCTTGGCAATCTCGATGTCGCGGGCGATCTGAAGCTCCTCGCCGGCGGCCGGCCAGCCCTCGAGGGCCAGACGGGTCGAGACCTTGCCCTCGTTGATCTGGCCATGGCCGACCAGATCCTCGTCCTGGCAGTGGCTCATAAAGACCTTGCCGAACATCTTGCCGTAGTCCATGCAGCGACGGAGCATGCCCGCGCCCTGCACGCCACGACCGTCGTCGGTGAAGGCGACGGCGCCGTGGGCGACCATATCGCCCATCTCGGACATGGCCTCGCCCTTAAGACCGCGGGTCATGGCGCCCGACGGATAGACGCGGCAGTGACCGACCTCGGCAGCGCGGGACTTAACGAACTCCACGACGGTGCCGTTATCGGTGACGGGATCGGTGTTCGGCATGGCGCACACGCCAGTGAAGCCGCCCTTGGCAGCAGCGCGGGTGCCACTCTCGATGTCCTCTTTGACCTCGTAGCCAGGCTCGCGCAGATGTACGTGCATATCCACCAGGCCGGGGACGAGATACTTGCCGGAAAGGTCGCGGACCTCGGCTCCCTCGGCGGCGAGGTTCTCACCGACCTCGGCGATCTTGTCACCGTCGATCAGGACGTCAACGACACCGTCAAGCTCGACAGACGGATCGACGACGTGGGCATTCTTAAGAAGCAAGGCCATTATCGGCACCTCCAAGCAGCAGATACAGGATAGCCATACGCACGCAGATGCCAGCGTAGACCTGCTCCAGGATGACGGAGCGTTGCGGGTGGTCGGCCATGTAGGAGTCGAACTCGACGCCGCGGTTGATGGGGCCCGGGTGGCAGATGATCGCATCGGGCTTCATGAGCTTCTCGCGGTCCTTGGTCAGACCGAAGAGCTTGTGATACTCACGAATCGTGGGGAACGGGGCACCCTCGAGGCGCTCCTGCTGCACGCGCAGCATGTAGACGACGTCCAGCTCGGGCAGGACGGAATCGAGGTCGCTCGTCACGTGGTCGCAGCCCAGGACCTCGGGCGCCGGCGGCAGCAGCGTGCCGGGAGCGACGGCGTAGGTCTCGCAGCCCATGATCTTAAGGGCGGGGATCAGCGAGCCGCACACGCGGGAGTGGGAGATATCGCCGACAACGGCGACCTTCAGACCATGGAAGTCACCCTTGTGCTGCCAAATGGTGTACAGGTCGAGCAGGGCCTGCGTGGGGTGGTTGTGCTTGCCGTCACCGGCGCAGATAACGCTCGCGGGCGAGTTCTGCGTGACGATGTAGGGCGCGCCGGCGTGCTTGTCGCGCACGACGATGCAGTCGATCTTATAGGCGTTGAGGGTCTCGACGGTATCGACGAGGCTCTCGCCCTTGACCGTGGAGGTCGAGGAGCCGCCAAAGTTGAGGCTGTCGGCCGAAAGACGCTTCTCGGCGAGCTCGAAGGAGCTGCGGGTGCGCGTCGAGGGCTCGTTGAACATGTTGACGATGGTCTTGCCCTTGAGCGTGGGGACCTTCTTGATCGCACGCTCGTTGACCTCGGAGAACGCCTTGGCGGTCTCGAGGATGAGCTTGATGTCCTCTTCGGAGTACTCGGTAATGTCAATCAGGTGCTTATGGTTGAACGCCACGGTACTACTCACCTCCCAGCGGCGCAGAACCCACATGGGAGCCCGGCGCGACGTCGTTGATCTCGACAGCGGTACGGCCGTCGACTTCCTTCATATATAGGTGCACGTTCTCCTCGTGCGACGAGGGAACGTTCTTACCGACAAAGTCCGGCGAGATGGGAAGCTCGCGGTGACCGCGGTCAACGAGAACTGCCAGCTCGATGCGGCTCGGGCGGCCCAGGTCCATGACGGCGTCCAGAGCGGCGCGGATGGTACGACCCGTGTACAGGATGTCGTCCACCAGCACGACGCGCTTGCCGTCGACGCTGAAGGGAATGTTGGTAGCGTGGATCGCGGGAGCGAAATTGGTCGCATAGTCATCGCGGTAGAAGCTGATGTCGAGGCTGCCGAGCGGAACTTCGACGCCCTCGATCTCCTTGATCTCCTCAGCGAGCTTCTTTGCCAGAAGGTCGCCGCGCGTGACGATGCCGACCAGAGCGAGGTCTTCACAGCCCTCGTTGCGCTCGAGAATCTCGTGCGCGATGCGGGTCATCGCTCGATTGACGGCGGTCTCGTCCATGATGACCGCCTTGGGGGAAGTCGTGCCCATCGATCTCCTTCCTCACATGTCTTGACTGCTGACACAGTCAAAAAAATAGATGCCCGACCGCTCAAAGCGGACCAGACACCCACAGGAAGGGCTGCTCATTGGCAGCTATGTAATTCCATGTGGGTATCTCGTACCCCTTTAATGGTCAAGTGATAGTGTAGCCAACCTCGAGCCTAATTGCGAGCATAAATACAAAGCAATCCGAAAACGGAGCCCAACGCACCATAAACCTATATATATTTGTGGGACGAGCTTGAAAACCTTGTTGCGAGCTGGCATAATCCCCTCTGCCGCACGCAAATCGGATCTACGTCCAGGGCCGTGGCGTGGGCACTATCGCCAAAAGAGAAATATCTCTGTGTAGATTACGCACAGGGATCTGCTTCTGTGCTATAGTTCAGGCTTGTTTGTTAACGCGACATGTTCGTTTGTCGCCCAAGGAGGGTCAGTTATGTCCAAAGTTTGCGAAGTTTGCGGTAAGCACCCCGTTGCCGGTCGCTCCATCAGCCACTCTCACCGCGTCACCAACCGTAAGTTCCGCCCTAACATCCAGCGCGTCTACGTCGTCGTCGACGGTCACCGTCGCAAGATGAACGTTTGCTCCACCTGCCTCAAGTCCGGCAAGGTTGCGCGCTCCTAAATAAGGTCTTACCAACAAGTACCTCGGACTCTCCGGGTCAAAGACCTCGCGTTCACATAGAACTTACCAAAGGCGTCCTCCCCTACGGAGGGCGCCTTTTTGCACTCATTGGGGACAGACTTACATGAGTGCTTTCACGCATTGGGGACAGACTTACATGAGTGTTTTCACGCATTGGGGACAGACTTAGATGAGTGCTTTCCAAAGCTCACAGTGCATCGACGAACTCACGGTGCTTCGATCGTCACCAGTACGTACCTCACGCCGCCTCCTTCCAGCCTGCAGTGGCCTTGGTTACGCTTGTAGCGCCGAGACCGGTGATACGGGCAATTTGCTTGACCGTGAGATGTGCCCGCCTGAGCCTTAGCAGACAGGCATCGCGTTCGGGGCGTGGCAGGGCCTTGAGCAGCGAAGGATCAATGCTCGGCAAAACTTCGCGCGCAACGGAAAGGGCGTCCTCATCGGGGATCCGTCGGCGCGGAAGAATCTCCACTGACCAGATGCGCCCGGCAACTTCCTTGAGATGCTCGCAATAGCAACGGGAGCCTCCGACAATATCGAGCATAGGGGCCGCATCACAGATGTCAAAGGGGTCGTAGCCCAGCTGATATGCCTTGAAGCTTGACCAGCGGTACGCCTCGAGCGAGTCGAGCGCACCTCTCACGGGATTGAGATGTATGTAATCGAGCAGCTGCACCGCCTGCGTGTCTGACTCAACCGCGACCCGCGAATAACGATTGTCAAACAGATGCCCCGTTCTTCCCGTTTTCCCATTGAAATACTTAGCATATGCCGTCAGTGCACACTGCATTGCCTTTGAAAGATTGTCAAATGGGTCATCAACCATCAAATGGAAGTGGTTGTCCATCAGGCACCAAGCCAACACCGCTACTTTATGGCGCGCGAATCTGTCCGAGATATCCGATAGGAAACGATACCGGTCGGAGTCATCTTCAAAAATAATCTGTTTGGAGTTGCCACGGTCAAAGACGTGGTAATAGCCGGTAAGCGAAACGGCGCGGGCGCATCGGGGCATAGCCTCTCCTTTCAAAACTGTACAGGCAACACCTAAAAGGAGAGACGCAACGCAAAATGCTGAGCCTGTAACCTATTTATATCCAATGAGCGGCAATAACAGGCCCAGAACGGCAAAATGGCAAATCGATGTCTGTCCCAAATGAGTGAAAGCACTCATGTAAGTCTGTCCCCAATGAGCGGGGCGATGCGCAGGGCAGATAGATTTAGTTGAAACGGTTCATTTGATTGAAGCGTTTTAGTTTGTCTTTTACGGGAATCTGCCCGTTCACCGAATTATTTCTTGCTATCATGCATCTTGTAGGGTAAATCTCCGATCGCAAGGAGACACAAATGGTGAAAAAGTCACCGGAAAACACTACTCCCGCCATCGTGGACAACGTGGAGGCGCTTGAGGCCAAACTCAAATCTATGCGTGAGGCCCAGGCTAAATTCGCTGAGTACACTCAGGAGCAGGTAGACAAGATCTTCTACGAGGCTGCTATGGCCGCCAACAAGGCTCGTATTCCTTTGGCCAAGCTCGCCATCGAGGAGACCGGCCGTGGCGTTCTCGAGGACAAGGTCATCAAGAACCACTACGCCGCTGAGTACATCTACAACGCTTACAAGAACACCAAGACTTGCGGTGTCATCGAGCGCGACGACGCTTACGGCATCACCAAGGTCGCCGAGCCGATCGGTATCGTTGGCGCTGTCATCCCGACCACCAACCCGACCTCCACGGCCATCTTCAAGACGCTCATCTGCCTGAAGACCCGTAACGCCATCATCATCTCCCCGCACCCGGCAGCCGCCAAGTGCACCATCGCCGCCGCCAAGCTCGTTCTCGACGCAGCTGTCAAGGCCGGTGCTCCTGAGGGCATCATCGGCTGGGTCGACAAGCCGTCCATCGAGCTGACCAACATGGTCATGCGCGACGTCGACATCATTCTCGCAACCGGTGGCCCGGGCATGGTCAAGGCTGCTTACTCCTCCGGTAAGCCCGCACTCGGCGTCGGCGCCGGCAACACCCCGGTCATCATCGACGATACCGCGGACATCAAGCTCGCCGTCAACTCCATCATCCACTCCAAGACGTTCGACAACGGCATGATCTGCGCTTCCGAGCAGTCCGTCACCGTCCTCGACTCCATCTACAAGGATGTCAAGGCTGAGTTCCAGCGTCGCGGTTGCTACTTCGTCAAGCAGGGTGCCGAGATGGAGGCCCTGCGTGCCGCCATGTTCAAGAACGGCGCTCTCGATCACCGCATCCCCGGCATGGCTGCCGCCAAGATCGCCGAGCTCGCCGGCATCGAGGTTCCCGCCAAGACCAAGATCCTGATCGCCGAGGTCACCTCCACCGATCCCGAGAAGGAAGAGTTCTCCCACGAGAAGCTCTCCCCGGTCCTCGCTATGTATCACGCCAAGGACTTCCAGGAGGCCGTTGACAAGGCAGAGCACCTCGTCCTCGCAGGTGGCCCGGGCCACACCGCCTCTCTCTACGTGCACCCGGCACAGAGCGAGAAGATCGCTAAGTTCCAGCACGTCATGAAGGCCTGCCGCATCGTCATCAACACCCCGTCCTCGCACGGCGGCATCGGTGACCTCTACAACTTCGGCATGAAGCCGTCTCTAACCCTGGGCTGCGGCTCCTGGGGTGGCAACTCCGTCTCCGAGAACGTTGGGGTGAAGCACTTGATCAACGTCAAGACCGTGGCAGAGCGCCGCGAGAACATGCTGTGGTTCCGCGCACCCGAGAAGGTCTACTTCAAGAAGGGCTGCACGCCCGTCGCACTCGACGAGCTCGGCACCGTAATGGGCAAGAAGCGCGCCTTCATCGTTACCGACCAGTTCCTCTTCAAGAATGGCAACACGCGTGCCATCGAGGCCAAGCTCGATGAGATGGGCATCGCTCACGACTGCTTCTACGACGTTGAGCCCGATCCCTCCCTGCAGTGCGCACGTCGCGGCGCCAAGCAGATGACGCTCTTCGAGCCGGATGTCATCATCGCCGTCGGCGGCGGTTCCGCAATGGACGCCGGCAAGATCATGTGGATGATGTACGAGCACCCCGAGGCGAACTTCGAGGACATGGCCATGGACTTCATGGACATCCGCAAGCGTATCTTCACCTTCCCCGAGATGGGCAAGAAGGCTTACTTCGTCGCCGTCCCGACCTCCTCGGGCACTGGCTCCGAGTGCACGCCGTTCGCCATCATCACCGACAAGGAGACCGGCATCAAGTGGCCGCTCGCCGACTACGCGCTGCTCCCGAAGATGGCAATCGTCGACGCTGACAACTGCATGACCGCCCCGAAGGGCCTCACCGCAGCTTCCGGTATTGACGTCATGACCCACGCCATCGAGTCCTACGTCTCCATCATGGCTTCCGATTACACCAAGGGCCTCTCCGAGCGCGCCGCAAAGCTCGTCTTCGAGAACCTCCCGAGCTCCTTCACCAACGGTGCCAAGGATCCGCACGCTCGCGAGGAGATGCACAACGCATCCTGCATGGCCGGTATGGCATTCGGTAACGCCTTCCTGGGCCTCAACCACTCCATGGCCCACAAGCTCGGCGCTTTCCACCATTTGCCCCACGGCCTCGCAAACGCAGTCATCCTGACCCGCGTCATGCGTTACAACGCCGCCGAGGCTCCTGTCAAGATGGGAACCTTCTCTCAGTATCCTTACCCCAACGCGCTGCACAACTACGCCGAGATGGCTCGTTACTGCGGCATCGACGGCAAGGACGACCGTGAGGTCTTCGAGAACTTCATCACCAAGCTCACCGAGCTCTGCGACTTCATCGGCGTCAAGAAGACCATCGCCGACTACGGTGTCGACGAGAAGTACTTCCTCGACACCCTCGACGAGATGACCGAGCAGGCATTCAACGACCAGTGCACCGGCGCTAACCCGCGCTACCCGCTCATGAGCGAGATCAAGGAGCTCTACCTGGACGCCTACTACGGCCGCGAGCCTCAGGATTACGCCGTCTGCTAGTTCTAGCACGGTTTTTAACGGCGGGGGTGCACGGGTGTTTCACACACCCCCGCCGTCGCTTCTATCGCATCGTTGAAAGGATGCAACCATGCTGCTACCCGATTCCAAGACCGAGCTCGTCCGCCGTGGCAACAAGGTCGTTTACGACCTGGGCGACAAGATCGTCAAGGTCTTTAACGAGACCAAGCCCGTCTCCGACGTGTTCAACGAGGCTTTGAATCTTGCCCGCATCAATGAGTGCGGCATCCGCAGCCCCAAGGCTCTCGAGGTTTCCCAGCTCGAGAACGCCAACGGCTGGGCGCTCGTGACCGAGAAGGTTCCGGGCACTACCCTTGCCGAGAAGATGACTGCCGAGCCCCAGCGCTTTGGTGAGTACCTCGAGATGTTCGTTGACCTCCAGATCGAGATTCACGGCTACACCTCCCCGCTGCTTAACCGTCAGCGCGACAAGTTCGCCCGCATGATCGACAGCCTTGATCAGCTCAATGCCACCACGCGCTACAACCTTCAGGAGCGTCTGGACGGCATGACCAAGGAGTTCAAGGTCTGCCACGGCGACTTCAACCCCTCCAACGTCATCGTCGGCGACGACGGCCAGCTGTACGTCTGCGACTGGGCACACGCCACCCAGGGCTCCCCTGCTGCCGACGTTGCCACCACCTACCTGCTCTTTGCCCTCAACAGCAAGGATCAGGCTGAGGCCTACCTGGAGCTCTACTGCGACCGCGCCGACATGCCCATGCAGGTCGTGCGTCAGTGGACGAGCATCGTCGCCGCTTCTGAGCTCGCTCGTAAGCGCAACGTGAACGATGAGTTCCTGAAGAACTGGATCGACGTCGTCGATTATCAGTAATATCTGAGCGATTCATTTCGCATCGGAGGCACAAGAAAAACCCCGCAGCTCATTTGGGCTGTGGGGTTTTCTGTTACCCGTCGAGCTGATTCACGCAACAAAAAGGACTGCCCCGCATCTCATCCTAAGAGAGATGCGGGGCAGTCCCGCAATTACGTCTAATAGCAGAAACGTCGATTAGCGACGAGCGGCCTTCACAAGCTCGGCGACCTTAGCGACGATTTCGTCGATCGCAACGTCCTCACGCTCGCCGGTGGCACGGTCCTTGAGCTCAACCGTGCCATTCTTGAGGCCACGCTTACCCAGAACAACCTGATACGGGAAGCCCATGAGGTCGTTATCAGCAAACTTAAAGCCGGGGCGCTCGTCGCGGTCATCCACGACAACCTCGATACCCTCGGCGCACAGGCCATCAACAATCTGTTCGCAGACGGTTGCGCACTCCTCCTTCTTGGGATCGAGCGGAATCACCGCGACCTCATACGGGGCAACGGAGACCGGCCAGACGATGCCGTGCTCGTCATTGTGCTGCTCCACGACGGCAGCGAGCGAGCGGGACACGCCCACGCCGTAGCAACCCATGATAAGCGGCTTCTCCTTGCCGTCCTCATCCATAAAGGTTGCACCCATGGCCTCGGAGTACTTGGTACCCAGCTGGAAGACCTGAGAGACCTCGATGCCGCGGGCAGCGGAAAGCGGCTTGCCGCAGTGCGGGCAGGGATCGCCAGCGACGACGGTGACCAGGTCGGCCCACTCATCGACGGTAAAGTCGCGCTCGGGGCAGGCGCCGGTAAAGTGATAATCGACCTCGTTGGCACCGCAAGCCCACTGCTTGGACTCGCGCAGACTCTCGTCGCAGACCAGACGAATACCATCGGGCAGGTTAACCGGCCCGATAAAGCCCTTATGCAGACCGTAGGTCTGAAGCTCCTCGTCGGTCATCATGCGATAGCCCTTGCCAAAGACATGCTCGGCCTTGCAGTCGTTGAGCTCATGATCGCCCGGGACGATGGCCACGACGGGCTTACCCTCGGCATCGATGAGCGCCAGGGACTTGCGCGTGCCGTTCTCGGGGAAGTTGAAGAACTTAGCAACAGCCTCGATGGTGCCCATGCCCGGAGTCTCGACCTTGGTGAGCGTACCGTCGCCGGGGCCCTCAGTCACGACGACCTTAGTGCTTGCCGCCTCGTCATCGGCAGCAAAGCCGCAATCGTCGCAGTAGACCAGCGAGGCCTCGCCAGCGTCGGCCAAAGCCATGTACTCGACGGAGGTATCGCCACCGATTTCACCGGAGTCGGCGACAACGGGCAGAGCCTTGATGTAGCAGCGCTCGCAGATGTTGGCGTAGGCCTGCTTCATCTTGTCGTACTCCTCCTGCAGGCTCTCCTGCGTGGCGGAGAAGCTGTAGGCGTCCTTCATGATAAACTCGCGACCGCGCATCAGACCAAAGCGGGGGCGGAACTCGTCGCGGAACTTATCCTGGATGTGGTAGAGGTTGACGGGCAGCTGCTTATAGGAGCGCAGCTCATTGCGCACCAGGGCGGTGACAGTCTCCTCGTGGGTGGGGCCCAGCACGAACTCACGGCCGTGACGGTCATCAAAGCGCACGAGCTCCTTACCGTAGGCGTCGATGCGGCCGGACTCGCGCCATAGCTCAGCGTCGACCATAATGGGCATCATGAGCTCCTGGGCACCGGCGGCATCCATTTCGTCGCGCACGATGTTCTCGATCTTGCGGATCGAGCGCCATGCGAGCGGCAAATAAGAATACAGGCCGGCGGCCTCCTTGCGGATCATGCCGGCGCGAAGCAGCAGACGGTGGCTCGCAAGCTCGGCGTCCGCCGGATCCTCTTTGAGCGTCGGCGCGTAAAGCTTAGACATATACATTGCTCGAGTCATTTATTTCTCCTCAATAAGCTTGTCGACCTCGGCCATGAGCGCGTCGACAATTTGATCCTCAGCTACTTTACCAATGATCTGGCCATGCGAAAAGAGTAGGGCCTGACCACGTCCACAGGCAACTCCCAAGTCGGCGTCGGAAGCCTCGCCGGGGCCATTAACGGCACATCCCATCACGGCGATGGAAAGCGGCGCGGAATAGTTCTTCAGTCGCTCGGTGACCTCCTCAGCGATGGGAATGAGGTTGACCTGGCAACGAGCGCACGTGGGACACGAGACGATCTCGGGACCACGGCGGCGCAGGCCAAGGGACTGCAGGATACCCCAGGCGACCGGCGGCTCCTCGACCGGATCGGCCGTGAGCGACACACGCATGGTGTCGCCGATGCCTTCGGAAAGCAAGATACCCAAGCCTACGGAGCTCTTGATGGTGCCCTGCAGCTTGGTCCCCGCCTCCGTCACGCCCAGATGGAGCGGAACATGCGGTATCTCGCGCGACAGAGCGCGATAGGCATCAAGCGTTGTGGACACGCTATGGGCCTTAGCGGAAAGTACGATGTTGGTAAAACCGCGGTCCTCAAAATGCTTGACGAAGCGCTCGCTCGACATCACGAGCTTTTCGGGCTGCGTAAGATCGTCGCGCTCGGCAATATCCTGCTCGAGCGAACCGGCATTCACGCCAATGCGAATCGCACACCCGGCAGCGCCCGCAGCATCGATCACGGCATCGACCTTGGCCCAATCGCCGATGTTGCCGGGATTAATGCGGAGCTTGGCGGCACCGGCCTCAACGGCACCAATGGCCAGCTTGTGGTTAAAGTGGATATCAGCAACGATCGGCACCGGAGACTCGGCACAGATGGCGCGGAAACCCTCAAGCGCGGCCTCGGTGGGCACACTCACGCGCACGATATCGCAACCGGCTTGTGCCAAGGCGCGAACCTGAGCAAGCGTTGCCTGGGCGTCGGCGGTATCGGTGCAGGTCATGGACTGAACCACCACCGGAGCGCCACCACCGATCTGCACGCCGCCCACATATACGGGACGCGTCAGCTCGCGCGGCAAAGGATGGGATAAAGACAATCCAAACACTCCCCTACAGAATAAATCGAAGGATGTCGGAACGAAGCATGTAGATAAACAGCAGCACAAAGAGCGCGATGCCCACATAGCTCACGATCGTTTGAACCTTGAGCGGCAGCTCGCGGCCCGCAATCTTCTGAATGATCTCGATAACCAGCTTGCCGCCATCGAGCGGCGGGATGGGCAGCAGGTTCATAAAGCCGAGCGAGAACGAGATGAGCGCGGCAAACGTCAAAAACGTTGCAGGGCCGGCGGCTGCAGCCTGGGATGACATGACGCTGATGCCCACGATCGAGGTCGACTGATCGAGAACCTCCATCGTATGTTGCGGTTGCAGCAGGCGCATCACGCCCTCAGCAGTCTGCTGAACATAGGAGAACGACAGGCGCGCCGACGTAATGGGGTCCAAATGGACCACCTGCGTAGAGGCATAAACGCCCAAACGCTCATCCTCCTTGAGCGCGACCGAGGTCGAAAGATGCTTGCCATCGCGCTGATACTCAATGGCAATATCGTCCTTGCCGGCGGCCGCTCCGATCGCATCGTATACGTCCATCCAGGAAGAGCACGACACGCCATCGACACTAAGAATCGTGTCGCCGGCCTCGATGCCCGCCTTGGCAGCAATGGAACCCTCGTCGACCTGACCGATCACATTGCTATCGACCGGCACCGATACGCCGGCGATAGAGTAAATACTCATAAGGAGCAAAAAGCCCGTCAGGATATTGACGACAATGCCCGCGAGCAACATAAAGGCGCGCTTGAGAAAACCCTGGCCAAGATAGGTGTGCGAGCGCTCTTGCGCAAGGAACTCGGCCTTATCGCACGGCAGCTCCCATACGTCGCCCTCGGCGGTCGCATGCTCGCGATCAAACCGACGCCCGTCAAAGGTGGTGTAGCCCGCCTCATCGCGCGGCAGCGTCTGATAATTGGTGGGGTAATAGCTCGGCGAGGGCTTCTCCCCCTCCTCGTACCAAGGAGCGATGGAACCCCACCCCAGCAGCAAGGCGCAGGCCTCGAGCACGTCCTCCTCGGGCAGTTCGAGCTCGGCGGCAAGGTCGGCCACGGTCACGCGACCATGACGATAGATCGCCGCAAGCACGCGGTCGGCACACGAGACATTGGTCGGGTCCATACCGCAGATAGCAGCATAACCACCCAGCAGCAGCGGCGTCACGCCAAACTTGGTACCGATGCGACGCGACGTATGATGGATGTCAAAACGGCACGGCAGGCCCAAAAAGAACTCGGTCACACGGACGCCGCAGGCACGCGCGGCCAAAAAGTGGCCGCCCTCGTGCAAAAACACGAGGACGGAAAGCATCAGAAGGCCCCAGAAGACCGATGAGAGAACGCTCAGAACAGTATCCATAAAACGAAAAAGCAATCCTTATGGTTAGGAATGGGTTGCGGCGAGCACCAGCGCGGCCTTTTCGCGCGCCCAGGCATCGATGTCGCGAAGCTGCTCAAACGAGGTAACCGCCTGCGTGTCATGCGCATCCATGCAGGATTCCACAACGCGGTCGATATCGGTAAAGCTGCAGCCGTCGTGTAGGAACGCATCGACCGCGACCTCGTTGGCCGCGTTAAGCACGCACGGCATGGTGCCACCCGTCTTGCCGGCACGCTCGGCCAGCGCCAGGCAGCGGAACGTGTCCATATCGGCGGCATCAAAGGTGAGCTGCCCCAACTCTCGAAAATCGAGACGAGGCGCCGGAGTATCCCAACGCTCAGGATACGAGAAGGCAAACTGAATGGGAATGCGCATATCGGAAGCACCGAGATGCGCAATCACGGAGCCGTCGGCGAACTCGACCATAGAGTGAATCTTGGACTGACGCTGCACGACCACGTTAATGAAATCGAGGTCGCAGTTAAACAGATGCATGGCCTCAATGCGCTCCAGGCCCTTGTTCATGAGGGTGGCGGAGTCGATGGTGATCTTGGCACCCATGGCCCACGTGGGATGTGCGAGGGCATCGGCACGCGTCACGCGATTGAGCTCGTCGCGCGTGCGGCCAAAGAACGGACCGCCCGAGCAGGTGAGCCAAATACAATGGGCTTCGCGCGGGTTCTCCCCCAGATAGCACTGGTAGATGGCGGAGTGCTCAGAGTCGACTGGAATAAGCTGGCCCGGTTGTGCCAACGGCATAAGCAAGTCGCCACCGACGACGAGGGACTCCTTGTTGGCAAGGGCAAGGCGCTTATTAGAGGTCAAGGCCGCATGGCTCGCCTCGAGACCGGCGGCGCCCACAATAGCAACGAGCACGCAGTCGACATCGTCGCGACGCGCGAGCTCGCAAACCGCCTGCGCGCCAACGCCGAGCTTCGTTCCCTCGGGCAACTCCTGCAGCACGGCGTCATCGCCGTGAGCGACATCGGCCACGGCAACCGCCGGAACCGAGAACTCGCGGGCAGCGGCAACGAGCTCAGAGGTGCTGGAATTAACGGACAGCGCCGTCACCTGCAGGCGATCAGCATGCTGACGGCACACATCGAGTGCCTGGGTGCCGATAGAGCCCGTACAACCCAGGATGGCAACACGGAGGCGTCCATCGGGGCCATACGTCGTCTGAAATGACATTACAGCACGCCTCCGATCATCAAAAGCAGCTGAGCGGTAATGCAGCCAAAGATAAGCGAGTCGCTACGGTCGAGCATGCCGCCATGGCCCGGGATAAGGTTGCCGGAATCCTTGACGCCCACGCCACGCTTGATGCGCGACTCGATAAGGTCGCCGATAACGCCCAAAATGGACACGACCACGCCGCACAGCAGCGCATAGGGCAGGCTGAGCTTGTAGAAGTGCGTCGCCCACAGAATGAGCCAAATCAAAACCGAGCCCAGGATGCCGCCGACAAAACCCTCCCAGCTCTTTTTGGGAGAGATCTTGGGAACCATCTTGTGCTTGCCGATACGGCTGCCCACAATGTAGGCAAACGAATCGGAGACCCAAAGGGACGCGCAAACGCCCACTGAAAGCAGGGCGCCGGCAAAACCGGGCACGGCATCGCGCAGCAGCACGATAGCCGACAGCATAAAGCCAGTGTAGATGGGACCCATGAGCGTCACGGCCACATCAGAGATGCGGGTACGCGGCGACCAGACATACCAAATGCCCACAGCAAGCATCAGGGCAAAAAGCAGGGCATTCAGCAACATCGAATCGCCCAACGCCGACAGCGGAAAGAGTACGGCGGCAGCGATACCCATGCGCTCGTTAGCCATCTTGCCATCGAGTCTTGTCATACGGAAAAACTCATAGCAGCACAGACCGCTCATGACGGAAACAAAGATGGCCGTGGGCACGATACCCAAAACCAGGCACAGGATAAAGACAACGGCGTAGACGATACCGGCGGCGGCACGGGTAATAAAGCCCGCCAGCCACGAACCGCTGCCGCTCTTCGCTGCAGGCGCTCCCACAGTGGTAGCTTTGCGCGCAGGCGTCTTGGGAGCAGATGCCTTGGGACGATCGGACACGATTAAGCCTCCTCGGTCTTGCTCAGTCCACCAAACCTACGGTCACGGCCCTGATAGGCCAAAATGGCGTCGACAAGGCCCCAACGATCAAAGTCAGGCCAATAGGTATCGGTGACATAGAACTCGGAATAAGCCACCTGCCACAGCAGATAGTTCGAAAGGCGCAGCTCACCAGAGGTGCGAATCACAAGCTCAGGATCGGGAAGACCGGCGGTATAGAGGTGGGAGGCCACCATGTCGTCATCAATTGCGCCAGGATCGATCTTACCGGCAGCAGCGTCGAGTGCGATCTGACGGACAGCGCGGGTAATCTCGGAACGCGCGCCGTAGTTGACAGCAAGCGCCAGCGTCATACCGGTGTGATCGGCGCACTCGGCAAGACCGCGTTCAAAAACGTCGCGGGTCTTCTTGGGCAGCGCGGAAATGTCACCCAAAAAGACAACGCGCACGTTTTCGCGCTTCAGAAGCGGCAGCTCGTCGATAAACGTCTTGGCAAACAGGTGCATCAAGACGTTGACCTCGTGCTGCGGACGGTTCCAGTTTTCGGTGGAAAACGCATAGGCCGAAAGCACGTCGACGCCCAGACGCACGCAGGCGGTAATAATCTCGCGAAGGGAGACGATACCCGCCTTGTGGCCCTCAGTGCGCGCAAGACCGCGCGACGTAGCCCAACGACCGTTGCCGTCCATGATGCACGAGATATGGTGCGGAATGTTATTGAGGTCAAGGTCGGAAAAACCGACGCCCGCAGGGGCGTCGGCAAAGTACTCGACCAGTTTATGCTCGTCGTATTGCACCTTAGATCTCCATGACCTCGGCTTCTTTTTCCTTCAGAAGCTCCTCGACCTTGGCGACATACTCATCGGTGTGCTTCTGGACCTTAGCCTGCTCGCGACGGACATCGTCCTCGGTGAGCTCCTCATCGCGCTCGAGCTTGTTGTTGAAGTCGCGACGGATGTTACGGATAGACACCTTGGCCTGCTCGGCGTACTCGCGGCACTCCTTGACGAGCTCGCGACGGCGCTCCTCGGTGGGAGCCGGGAACGGCAGACGAACGACGGTGCCATCGGAGTTGGGGGTGATACCCAGATCGGAAGCGCCGATGGCCTTGACGATAGCGTTGATGAGTGCCTTGTCCCACGGCTCGATGAGCAGCATGTGGGCCTCGGGGGTCTTGACGGCGGCAACCTGCGTGACCGGCGTGGGAACACCGTAATAATCGACGGTGATGTCGGACAGAATGTTGGCATTGGCGCGGCCGGTACGGACCTTGGAGAAGTTATGCTTGAGGGACTCGAGCGACTTGTCCATATGGGCGGTGATGTTCTCTGCCATGCTTAATCCTCCTGATAGACGAGCGTGCCGACGGGCTCACCCGAAAGCGCGCGCTTGACGGTGTCCTCGCCATCGATGTTGAGGACCAAAATCGGCATACGGTTGTCCTGGCACAGTGCCGTAGCCGTGGAATCCATAACCTGCAGACCGCGGACGAGAACCTCGTGATAGGTAATCTTGTCAAAACGGACGGCATCAGCGCACTTGACGGGATCCTTATCGTAGATGCCGTCAACCTTGGTGGCTTTAATCAGAATCTCGGCGCCGATCTCGCACGCACGAAGAGCCGCGGCGGTGTCGGTCGTAAAGTACGGATTGCCCGAACCGGCGGCAAAAATAACGACGTTGCCCTTGGAAAGGTGGTTGATGGCGCGACGGCGAATATAGGGCTCGCAGATCTCGTTCATCTGGATAGCGCTCATCACGCGGCAGGGAACATCGTTATGCTCGAAGGCATCCTGCAGGGCGAGCGCGTTCATAACGGTTGCCAGCATGCCCATGTAGTCGGCCTGAGCACGCTCCATGCCACCGGCAGCGCCGGCCATGCCGCGGAAAATATTGCCGCCGCCGACAACGACGCCGACCTCATGGCCAACGGCGAGCAGCTCCTTGACCTGCTTGGCAAGATGGTCGGTAACCTTGGGGTCGATGCCATATTGGCCGTCGCCCATCAGTGCTTCGCCGGAAAGCTTAAGAAGCACGCGTTTATATCGGATGTCGGACAAAGCGATCCTCCTTTAATTAGACTCTCAATATGATATCAAAGGCTCTGATAAGAGCCATGAAAAAGCAGGCTGTGAGTAAAACCCACAGCCTGCTCATTACCAGCTACAAGAGCTTATTTACTCGCCACGGACCAGACGGTCAAAGGCAACGACGGTAATGGTGTCGCCGAGCTCCTTGGAGACCTGCTCAGCGTACTTCTTGATGGTGAGGGAGCTGTCCTTGATGAACTCCTGCTCGGTGAGCACGGACTGCTTGTAGAACTTCTCCAGACGGCCGACAGCCATCTTCTCCTGGATAGCCTCGGGCTTGCCGGACTCGGCAGCCTGGGCCATGTAGATCTGCTTCTCGTGCTCGACGGTCTCGGCCGGAACCTGATTGCGGGTAGCGCAGATCGGGGCGACGGCAGCAACCTGAAGGGCAACGTCGTGAGCGAAGGTCTTGAAGGACTCAGCCTGAGCGGTCTCGGCCTTCTCGAAGGCGAACTCGACGAGGACGCCGATCTTACCACCCATGTGGATGTAAGAAGCGAGCGCGCCGTTCTCGGCCTTGCGGGCAGCGAAGCGGGAGATCTTCATGTTCTCGCCCATGATGTGAATCATCTCGGTGAGCTCAGAGGAAACGGTCTCCTCGCCCATCGGCTTCTCGAGCAGAGCGTCGACGTCAGCAGGCTCGGTGGTAGCGACAACCTCAGCGACCTTGGAAGCAAAGCCGGTGAACTTGGCGTTGGAGCCAACGAAGTCGGTCTCGCAGGAGAGCTCGAGCAGAGCGCCGGTCTTGCCATCCTCGGAGACGAACGCGGCGACAGCGCCCTCGTTGGTCTCACGGCCAGCCTTCTTGGCAGCCTTGGCAAGGCCGTTCTTACGCAGAACGTCGACAGCGGCGTCCATGTCGCCGTCAGCCTCGACGAGAGCCTTCTTGCACTCCATCATCGGGGAGTCGGTCATCTCGCGGAGCTGCTTGACCATAGCGGCGGTAATCTGGGCCATTGTGGTTCCTTTCAAAGAGATGAAAAAGAATTAACTAAGACTGATTTACTCGGCCTTGGGCTCAGCGGCCATCTCGGCCTCGGAGACCTGCTCCTTGCCGGAGCCAGCGAGGCAGGCGTCAGCCATGAGCTCGCACATAAGGGTGACAGCGGAGATAGCGTCATCGTTGCAGGGGATGCCGTACTCGACCTCGTCGGGATCGGAGTTGGTGTCGATCAGGGCGACGACGGGGATGTTCAGGCGCTGAGCCTCCTTGATGGCGTTCTCCTCGCGCTTGGTGTCGATGACGAAGAGAGCCTGGGGCAGACCCTTCATGTCGCGGGCGCCACCGAGGTTGGTCTGGAGCTTGGTGAGCTCCTTGCCGAGAACAGCCTGCTCCTTCTTGGGCAGAACAGCCATGCGGCCGTCCTCGACCATGGCCTCGAGCTCCTCCATGCGGTTGATGCGGGAGCGGATGGTGACGAAGTTGGTCAGCATACCGCCGAGCCAACGCTGGTTGATGTAAGGCATGTTGGCGCGCTCAGCAGCGTTCTTGACGGCCTCCTGAGCCTGCTTCTTGGTGCCGACGAACAGCACGTTGCCACCCTTGGCGACGTTCTTGACGAAGGTGTAGGCCTGGTCGGCGTCGAGGATGGTCTGCTTGAGGTCGAGGATGTAGATGCCGTTGCGCTCACCGAAGATGAACGGCTTCATCTTGGGGTTCCAGCGACGGGTCTGGTGACCGAAGTGGCAGCCGGCCTCGAGCAGGGTGCGGATATTAATCTTGGTAGCCATGTTAAACCTCCTGTGGTTTGCCTCCGCGCGGGGTCATCCTCCAAAACCAACCCGGACATGTGCTACCAAAGCCCGGGCACCACGGTATGAAGTAGCCGCGCGTGCGTGATAAAAACATGTTGCCGTGAAGCAACCTGATGAATGATAGCAGGAATGCTTCTTCCTGCCAACCCGCAATCAAAACCACACACCTGAGTGCGGCGCGGGGCGTCCCAGCCACTATTCGCCGCGGGGATGGGCTTGAGCCACAGCCCGCTTAAGCCGATCGGGTGTGAGATGCGTGTAGATCTGCGTCGTGGACAGGCTCGCATGGCCCAGCAGCTCTTGAACCGAGCGCAGGTCCGCACCGCCCTCGAGCAAGTCGGTCGCAAAGGTATGGCGCATCGCATGCGGGGCAATGTCGGCCGGAATGCCGGCGAGCGTCGCCAGCATATGGAACCGCCGCCTGAGCATGGCGGCACTCATGCGATTGCCGCGCGCCGATATAAGCAGCGGATGCGGCCCGGTAGCAGGGTCACGGCGCTTTGCCTGAGCGAGCAACTCCGGCCTCCCCTCCTCAATATAGAGACGCGTCACATCGAGCGCACGACGATACAGAGGAACGATGCGCTCCTTGCTTCCCTTGCCCCACAGGCGCAGCGTGCGCTCGGACCATGAGATGGATTCCACATTGAGCGCCGCAAGCTCTGAGATGCGGGCACCCGAGGCATAGAGCAACTCGAGCATCGCCGCATCGCGCAGTCCCGCGGGCGTCGAGGTATCAGGCGTCTTGAGCAGCGCCTCGACCTGCTGGGTCATAAGGACGCCCGGCAGGTCACGCGGCAGCTTGGGCGACGCGATCGCCGAGACCGCATCGCCCTCGACAATCCCCTCGGCAGCCATCCAGCGATAGAGAGATCGAATAGCCGACAGGTGCGCCGCAAGCGTTCGGGGAGCCACCTGCTCACGCGAAAGCTCGGCAAGATAGCGACGAATGGTGCGCACGTCGGCAGCGAAAGCATCGATATCCTCGCGCTCGCACCAGGCAGCGAAGCGCTCCAGCCTCGAGCCATAGGCCGTCACCGTGTTGGGAGAAAGTCCCTCAACACGTGCGATATAGGCGATAAACGAGTCGACGGTGTCGTACAGGTCAAAGGCTATGACCGGTCGCCTCCAAACAAGTCGGAACGCGTGGCCAAGTAGGCATCGAGGGCCTCGAGCGCACGGTCCGCATAGGCCTGGTAGCGGTCGCGCTTGCTGCGGCGCTTACCATCCTCGAGTGGCGGCACCAGGCCAAAGTTGACATGCATGGGCTGATAGCCCACGGTGGCAGGATCGGTCGCATAGCCCACGAGCGCACCCAGGGCGCCCACACGCGGCAACTCGACGCCCGCGGCACCGATAGCCTCGGCATAGGTGTTGAGCGCCGCGAGCAGACCTGTCGCCACGGCTTCCATGTACCCCTCGGTGCCGGTGATCTGACCGGCCAGGCGCACACCCGTGCCAGGCACGGCAAAGGTGCCATCGAGCACGTGCGGGGCGTCGACAAAGGTATTGCGGTGCATGACACCGTAGCGGAAGAACTCAGCGTTCTCCAGACCCGGCACCATATGAAAGACGCGCTTCTGCTCACCAAAGGTCAAGTTGGTCTGGAAGCCCACCAGGTTATAGGCGGTCTTCTCCTTGTTCTCGGCACGCAGCTGAATCGCCGCCCAGGGGCGACGTCCGGTACGCGGGTCGGTGAGGCCAACGGGCTTCATGGCGCCAAAGCGAATGGCGTCCTTTCCGGTGCGCGCAACTTCCTCGGCAGGCTGGCAAGCCTGGAACAGATCGCCGCCCTCAAAGTCTTTGAGCACCACGCGGTCGGCCGTGGTAAGCGCCTCGATAAAGGCCTCGTACTCCTCCTTGTTGAGCGGAGCGTTGAGATAGTCGCCGCTCCCCTGCTCCTCGTAGCGCGACTGCGAGAACAGCACGTCCATATCGAGCGTGGAGGCATCAACGATCGGCGCCGCGGCGTCGAAGAACGCAAGGGCGTCGCCACCGACGAGCTTCATAACCTCTTCGCTCAGCGCCGGTGAACACAGCGGGCCCGCGGCAATGACCACGTGACCCTCGGGAATCTGCGTGACCTCGCCGTGCACGACCTCGATATTGGGACGAGCGGCAACCTCGGCCTCGACAAGCTCGGAAAACTTGACGCGGTCGACCGCCAAGGCGCCACCGGCGGGAACAGCCGCGCGATGGGCGCAATCGAGCAGGACTGAACCCATGCGCTCAAGCTCGGCCTTCAGCAAACCAGCCGCGGAATCCGGACGGGTCGACTTAAACGAATTGGAGCAGACGAGCTCTGCCAGGTGATCGGTATGGTGGGCCGGGGAGCTCACCTGGGGGCGCATCTCGCACAGCTTTACGGCAAACCCGTGATCTGCCAGCTGGATCGCGCATTCCGAACCCGCCAGACCGCCACCGATAACTGTCACCTGATCGAACTGCATCTGCAAACACCTTTCTAATTGACACGTTTTCCATTGTGACCGAAGGGTGTCTGGGCGTGAAGGGCAAACTTGGAGGGCGCATACCTTCCATCCATCATGCGCTCGATAAGGCCCTCGAGTTCAAGCGAACCCAAGAGTTTGAGTACGCCGACAGCATCGAGCGAGACGAGCGCCGCGATGTCGTCGACCTTGAGCGGAGAGGCGATGAGCGCATGCATCACGGTCTGCTGCGTTGGATCCAGGTCGGCAATGCCGGGAGCATCGGGGCGCGAGTAGCGCAGGGTTCCGTAGATGCGTGAGATAGCCATCTCGATAGATTCCTCGTCGACGATGCAGCAGGCACCGTTCGCAATGAGGTAATTCGTGCCACGCGACTCGGGCGATAGGATCGACCCCGGCACGGCAAGAAGTTCGCGCCCCAAATCCATAGCAGCCTCGGCTGTAGAAAACGTCCCAGAAGGCATACCCGCCTCGGATACAAAGAGAGCTTGCGACAGGGCCGCGATCACGCGATTGCGGCGCGGAAAGGCGAACTTGCGCGGACCCATGCCCCACGGAGAGATCGACACGACCGCGCCACCCGTATCGAGCGTGCGCGTAATAAGCCCCGCGCTCGAACGCGGGTAGACCACGTCGGCACCCGTCCCCAGCACCACGACGTGTTTGCCGCCGGCGTTGACCGCAGCCCAACCCGAGGCCTGGTCACAACCGACCGCGCCGCCCGAAACTACCGTCACTCCCGCCTCGACCGCCACCTTTGCCGCAAGCTCTGCCACGGCAAGACCATACGGCGAGGCCTTGCGCGCGCCGATGATGGAGAGCGCGGGTGTCGAAAGCGCCTCGGGATTGCCGCGCACATAGAGCGTCTGGGGTACATCAGAAAGCTCCAAAACGGTCTCGGGATACAACGCATCACCTGGATGCAGCTCGAAGGTCCCCTCGGCCATCATTGGTCCCTCCTTCCCTGGTACATCGCCGCCTCGAGCACGTGGTCCTGCGTCACCTGCTCGCTCTCGGCGACATCTGCGATCGTACGCGCAATGCGAACCAGGCGCACGATGCCACGCCCTGTGAGATGCGTGCGTTTGGATAGGCCGAGCACACACTTCTCCGCCGCATCATCGAGCTCGAAGGTCGAAACGACGCCGTCAATGGACCGTGTCTCGTCATCCTCGGCCTCGGCATCTGCATCGTCCATGCGGGATTCGCGCCAAGCGCGAAAGGCGCGACCGCGCACAACGTAGTTACGTAACTCGGCCGACGACATACCCTCTGCGCCCTCGATAATCACTTGAGGGTCGGGACGGGTCACATCGATCATCATGTCGATACGGTCGGCCAAAGGACCGCGCAGTTTAGACCGATAGCGCTCGACCATCGCCGCCGAGCAGCGACACGGTACCTCGCGATCGCCCAAAAAGCCGCAGGGGCAGGGATTGCTCGCAGCCAGCAGCTGAAAGCGCGACGGGAAGGTAAAAGCCCCGTCGACGCGTACGATCCTCACGTAGCCGCGCTCGATGGGCTGACGCAGCGTCTGCAGCACGCCAGTGGGAAACTCGGCAAGCTCGTCCAAAAAGAGCACGCCGCCATGAGCAAGGCTGATCTCACCCGGGCGCACCGGGCGCCCGCCGCCGATAAGGCCTGCGGTCGAAATACTGTGGTGGGGACTGCGGAAGGGGCGGTGCCCCGCCAACAAGCCATCAATGTTCTCACCCAAAACCGAATGGATGCACAGTGCCTCCTGCTGATCCTCAACGGAAAGCTCGGGCAGGATGCCGGTCATACGGCGTGCGAGCATCGTCTTGCCCGATCCCGGAGACCCGATCATGAGCAAGCCGAGTTCTCCTGCCGCCGCAAGCGCCATGCCGCGTTTAGCGACTTCCTGCCCCAGCACGTCTGCATAGTCGAGCTCGGGCTCAAAGGTCGCCTCGACACCCTCGGAATCCAAGTAGTGCCGTGCGGCATCGCCCATGCCGTGAGCAAGCTGAGACAGATGCGCGATAAAGCCGCAATCCACGCCCGCGAGTGGCACATGCTGGTCGGACCTACCGGCGATAAAAGACAGCCCCATGTCGCGAGCCAATAGCTGAAACGCCACCTCGCCTTTGACAGGAAGCACCGTACCGTCCAAGCCGAGCTCGCCGGCGATAAGGCAGCGATCGAGGTTGTCGCGGGGAATCTGACCATCGGCCGCTAGGACCGCGATGGCGATGGGCAGATCAAAGCCGCTACCGGTCTTGCGAATATCGCCGGGCGCCAGATTGACCGTAATGCCCGAGCGCGGGATCTCGAACCCGGCGGAGCGCATCGCACAGCGAATACGACCACGTGACTCCATCACCTCCATACTCGGGATGCCGAGCATCTGAATGCCCGGAACGCCGCCGGCAAGCGAGACCTCGACCGTGACGTGAATCGCCTCGACGCCGCGGATGCAGGCCGCGTGAACGGCAAACGTCTCGAACGCCATCACGACACCTGCCAATCGAACGCGTTGTACTGATGCTCGATCTCGGCGATATGCCCGCCGCGAATGGTGACACCCACGGCATCGAAGCGGATCGCCTTGAGCGGATAATGCTCCATAAGATAGCAGCTTGCGATGCGGCGGTAGCGGCGTTGCTTTTGGGCGTCCACGGCCTCCTCAGGAAAGACCCGCGTGTTGCAATCCAGTACGACGCGTCTGGTCTTGACCTCGGCCATCACCACGACATCGTCGAGCTCATCGAGCAGCACCAGATCAGCCTCGCCCTCGGTGCAACGATAACCCTGCTCCAGCAAGGTGTAGCCGCGCTCGTTAAAGTAGTCGATGGTGATCAGCTCGCCCAGCATGCCCAGCTCGCGGGGACTGAGTCCCTTGATAAACTCGGGCGTCATCGCCCCGGAGTCGAGCTCGCCGTTTTCCCAACGCTCCTTGAGCTGCTGCGTCTTGCTATTTTTGCTTGCGGCACTCATGGGGTCTCCTTTCCCGCACACTGCATTGCCCCGATGATGAGGGCACCTTTCATGCGGGTAAGTACCGGAAGCAAACCAAAAGCTGACCAAATGCCGACAAAAAACGGGCCGTACGCAGCAATGCTGTTGCATACGGCCCGCTACCACCAGGTTTATAAAACCCCAGAGGTCCCTGTCTCCACAATTGGCCTAGAAAAGGCGCTCAGTCTGCAGAAAGTTTCCGCAAAAGCTCACGCGGTGCAGTGGACAAAGTCCATGTTTGCGAATGGCCTCGATATGCTCGGGGCTTGCATAGCCCTTCGACTCGGCCAGATGGTACTCGGGATACTCGGCGTCGTACTCGACCATCATCTCGTCACGCGTGACCTTGGCCATGATGGATGCCGCAGCGATACAGGCGATCTTGGCATCGCCCTTCACCACATCGCGCTCGTTGGGAACGGCGCCCAGGGGGTTGCCGTCCATGAGGACGCAATCGGGCTCGAGCCCCGTATCGGCCACCGCACCCGCGACGGCAGCGCGGATGGCGCGGGCCATGCCCATATCATCGATATCCTTAGGCGCGATATGGCAAAAACCGATCGCCGTCGCCACCTCGGCGATCTTCACAGAGAGCAGCTCGCGGCGCGCAGGCGTGAGCTTTTTGGAATCGTTGATGCCCCAGACGCGCGGCTCCATAGGAAGGCAAACGGCGCATACCGTCAAAGGACCGGCCACCGAGCCGCGACCCACCTCGTCGACGCCCACGACCACGCCATCCCCACCGAGCTCGCGCATCAGCTCGTACATGCCGTTGACGCGCTCGCGCTCGGCAAGTTCCTTGGCATGGCGCTTAAGGGCACGCTCGCAAGCCTTGATCACCTGCTGGCGCGGGTCCTCGCGATAATGCTCCACGAGGGCGGGGATCTCCTCAAACGTTGCGCTCGCCAGCTCTCCGGCAACCTGCGATGCCGAAACCGAACTCGTCATATTGGCCATACCAGGCCCTCCTTGCATGCAAATCAGATAAAAAGAAGGGCCACCCGAAGGTGGCCCTTGTGTCCAAACGAGTGGACAGACGCTGCGATCTTCTTAGCGCTTCTCGGGGATGCGAGCAGCCTTGCCCACCTTGTCGCGGAGGTAGTACAGCTTGGCGCGACGGACGCGACCATGACGAACGACCTCGAGCTTGGCGATCTTGGGGCTGTGAAGCGGGAAGGTACGCTCAACACCGACACCGAAGGACATCTTGCGGACGGTGAAGGTCTCGCGGGCACCGGCGCCGGCCATGCGGATGACGTCGCCCTGGAAGACCTGGATGCGCTCGCGGTCGCCTTCCTTAATGCGGTAGTGAACCTTGACGTTGTCGGCGACGCGAACCTGAGGAATGTCCTCGCGGATCTGCTGACGCTCGATTGCGCGGATGTAATCCATGTGCAATTCCTTACTCTTCTAGAGGTGCCGTACCACCTTGGCCGGCACGTAGTTGAACAAACGTATTCGAGTATACACGCGCGGGTTTCTGCTGCAAGAACAATTTTTTACGCAGACAAAAAGACAAAACCCGCACATGATAACCGCCCGTCTCACGAATGAGACGGGCGGCATGAAGGGGCCTACGCTAGGCGTCTAAACCCAAAACGTTACGCGGAGCGTTTCGCCTCGAGCTTGGCCTGGGCGGCAGCCAGGCGTGCGAGGGGCACGCGGTAGGGCGAGCAGGACACGTAGTCAACGTCGGCCACGTTAAACAGGACCTTGATGGACTTGGGGTCGCCGCCGTGCTCGCCGCACACGCCAAAGTGCATGTCGGGGTTGGTGGCGCGACCCTTCTCGACGGCCATACGCACCAGCTCGAGCACCGCTGTGTCGATGGTCTCGAAGGGGTTGTCCTTCAAGATCTTCTTATGCATGTACAGCGGGATGAACTTAGCCTCGGCGTCGTCACGCGAGAAACCGAAGGTCTTCTGGGTGAGGTCGTTGGTGCCAAAGCAGAAGAAGTCTGCGTGCTGCGCGATCTCGTCGGCGACCATGCAGGCGCGCGGCAGCTCGAGCATCGTGCCCACGGGAATGTTGAGCTCGACGCCCTCCTCGGCGGAAACCTCGGCGATCACGCGCTCGATAACCTCGCGAGTCTGGACATGCTCAGCCGTGATGGAAACGAGCGGAACCATGATCTCGGGATGCGGGTCGACGCCCTCCTTGATAAGGCGGGCAGCAGCCGTGGCGACGGCGCGAACCTGCATGAGCGGCAGATCGCTAAAGACAACGGACAGGCGCACGCCGCGTAGGCCGAGCATCGGGTTGGACTCGACCATGCCGTCGATACGACGCAGGCGGGCGCGCAGGACGGCAAGTTCTTCCTCGCTAGCGCCAGCGGCTTCCTTCTTGGTGATGGCGATCTCGAGCTCGCGAGGATTATCCAGGAACTCATGAAGCGGCGGATCGAGCAGGCGGACGACCACATCGCGACCGGACATGGTCTTGAACATCGCCAGGAAGTCCTCGGTCTGAACCTTGAGCAGGTCAGCCAGAGCCTGCTGCTTCACGACCTCATCGTCAGACAGGATAAAGCTCTGGATGATGTTCTTGCGGTCACCCAGGAACATGTGCTCAGTGCGGCACAGGCCTATGGCCTCGGCGCCAAACTCGAGTGCGAGCGCGGCGTCTTCGGGGTTGTCGGCATTAACGCGAACATGGTTGGCATGGCCACAGGTCTCGTCCAGGCGAATCTCGTCGGCCCAAGACAGGATGGTGTCCAGGTCGCCGGTAAGCTCGGCGGAGACCAGGTCAACGGCGCCGTCGACGACGATGCCCTGGGTACCGTCGATGGAGATAACGTCGCCCTCGTGCAGCACGCGGTCGCTGCCCTCGATGCGCACGACCTTCTCGGCGGCGTCGATATGGAAGCGCTCAACGCCACAGACGCAGGGCGTACCCATGCCGCGGGCGATAACGGCGGCATGGCTCGTCTTGCCACCGTGGCTGGTCAGGATGCCCTCGGCGGCGACCATGCCCTTCAGGTCGTCGGGATTGGTCTCCCAACGAACCAGAATGACCTTGTGACCCTCGTTGGCGCGCGACGGCGTCATCGCTCGAGAACACGACCTCACCCACGGCGGCACCGGGGCTGGCGTTCAGACCGCTGGCGAGAGCCTCGTACTTCTTGGAGGCGTCAAACTGCGGGTGAAGGAGCTGGTCGAGCTGCGCGGGATCGATGCGGCTCACGGCCTCTTCGCGGGTGATCAGGCCTTCCTCGACCATTTCGATGGCGATACGCAGGGCGGCGGTGGCGGTGCGCTTGCCCACGCGGGTCTGGAGCATCCAGAGCTTGCCCTGCTCGATGGTGAACTCGATATCGCACATATCGCGGTAATGATCCTCGAGCGTCAGGAACACGCGCTCGAGCTCCTCACCTGCGGACTCGAGGCCCGGGGTGGTCTTGAGGTCGGCGATGGGCTCGGTGTTGCGGATACCGGCGACGACGTCCTCGCCCTGGGCATTAACCAAAAAGTCACCGTAGAACTCCTTGGTGCCGTCGGCCGGATTACGCGTAAAGGCGACGCCCGTCGCAGAGGTCTCGCCCTTGTTGCCAAAGGCCATGGCCTGCACGTTGACGGCGGTGCCGAGGTCGTCGGAAATGCCATGCTGCTTGCGGTAGATGCAGGCACGCTCGTTCATCCAGCTGCCAAAGACGGCCTGGATGGCAAGGCGTAGCTGAAGCTCCGGGTCGTGCGGGAAGACGGGCTTGCCGTCAGCGACCTCGAGCTCGGGATACAGGGAGGCATCGACGTTCTCGGAGAAGATCCCCTTGAAGGTCTCGACGAGCTCCTGCAGATCCTCGGCCGAAAGCTCGGAGTCGACGCGGACGCCGGCGACCAGGCGGGCCTGGGTCAGCGCGTTCTCGAACAGGTCGGCGTCAACGCCCATGACGACGTTGGAGAACATCTGAATAAAGCGGCGGTAGCTATCCCAAGCAAAACGCGGATTTTGCGTCTGGGCGATGAGCCCCTGAACGGAGTCGTCGTTGAGGCCTAAGTTGAGGACCGTGTCCATCATGCCGGGCATGGAGAACGGAGCGCCCGAACGAACCGACACGAGCAGCGGGTCGTTGGCGTCACCGAGCTTCTTGCCGCAGCGGGCCTCGAGGTCCGCCTCGGCAGCAACGATCTCATCGAGTGCGCCCTCGGGCCACACGTTGACGGCACCGGAGTACTCGACGCAAGTCTGGCAGGTAATGGTAAAGCCACCGGGAACCGGCAGGCCGATGCGGCTCATCTCGGCAAGGTTTGCGCCCTTGCCACCAAGCACGAAGTTCATGGACTTGTCGCCCTCGGTGACACAGGTGCCCTGGGCGTCGGTTCCAAAACGGTAAACCCTCTTGTAATCGCTCACGATACTTCCCCTTCCATGCACTTACGCGCACGACCGTGGTAACGAATCGACCCGCCAGATGCGGGCCGTGAGGGAACTATACGGCGGGTTTTGAGCGGGCTTAAGCAGAGGATGCGCGGTTTGGTAAACGTGCTAAAACTGTCGGTAAACGGTAGGTAAAGGTGATTACCTTATGAAGATATCACTGTAAGAAAGTGCAGGTCAGATGCGATATTTTTGCTAAATCGCTTTATCAAAATGCTGCTACTATTAGGTTCGACGGGCGGCGCGGCGGGCACGGGCTTCTTGGATTTCCTCCAAGTGGCTAATGATCTCGGCAGCGCTTTCCTCGATGGCCTTGCCGTCGGTACGCACCACAAAGCAGCCTAGGCGTTTCATGAGGGCACGAGCTTCCTCAAGCTCGCTGCGCACGCTCTCGGGCTCGGCATAGGAGCCGGCAACGGCGCGGGCGTAGTCATCGCCCAAGCGGCTATCGCGAATTTCGGAAATCACATCGACGGTCGAAATCAGGCCGAACAGGCGCATCGGGTCGACCTCGTAAATCGACTTGGGCGGCTCCATGCCATGCGCCAGTGGGACATTGGCGACCTTGTAGCCCTGATAGGCCAAATACATCGACAGCGGCGTCTTGGACGTGCGCGATACGCCCAGCAGCACGATATCTGCACCCGACAGATCGTCGCAGCCGCGCCCGTCATCGTGCTCAACGAAATACTCCATGGCCTCGATACGATGGAAATAGCGGTCATCAGTCTTGTGAATCACGCCCGCGACGCCCTTTGGCGACACACCGATGAGCGACGACAGCACGGCGAGCGTCGGGCCGATCAGGTCGACCGAACGGATATGCAGCATACCCAGGTAATCGAGCACGCGGGCGCGAAGCGCCGGATCGACAATGGTGTGGAACACGGCGATATCGCGATGGTCCGCATCAACGCGCGGGCCCACAAACGATTTAACCTGCTCCACAGAGTTCACCTTGGGCAGGCGCAAGAGACGAAAAGCCCCTTCATCAAATTGCCCGGACGCCGCAAGCACCACCTCACAAGCGGTATCACCGAGCGAGTCGGAGATAACGATAACGGTGGGACGAGCGGTGACCGGGCAATCCATGCGGGGCTCCTTTTGCGCTTATGCGCAAGCTGGCTTACTTTTTGCGGGCAAGCTCACCGATGTTGGCGATGCCGGAGAAAACGGCCTCGAAGCGGTTGAGCAGCTTAAGGCGATTATCGCGGAGCTGCTCGTCCTTGTCCATGACCATAACCTCATCGAAGAAACGGTCGATGGGCGCGCGCAGGGCGGCGAGGGCAGCAAATGCGGCCGGGTAGTCCTCGGCAGCAAGGGCGGCATCGACGGCGGTCTGAGCAGCCTCGGAGGCATCGGCAAGCGCGAGCTCGGCCTCGCCCATCAGGCTGCGGTCGTACTCCGCACCCAGCTCGGGCTTGGAGATGTGTGCGGCGCGGGCATAGGCGGTCGCAAGGTTGTCGAACGTCTCGGCGTCGTTCTTGCGGGCCTCGTCGAGGGCGGCGCAGCGGGCGAAGAAGACGGACGGGGCGATGATGTGCACCGCAGAGACGGCGGCAACGGTATCGGCCGGGATCTTTTCGTCGCGGGCCATGCTCACCAGGCGGCCATGGAAGAAGTCACGAATCTGCTGGGCGACCTCGGCGGCGTCGAACTCAATGCCCTGCTCACTGTAGAGCTCGAGGGCGAAGTCGATGAGCGACGTGGGGTCGATTGGCAGGCGGTCGCGCAGGATGTTGATGATGCCGATAGCGGCACGACGCAGCGCGTAGGGGTCCGAAGAGCCGGTCGGGGGCTCGCCGATGGCAAAGATACCGGCGATGGTATCGAGCTTGTCGGCACAGGCCACGATGCAGCCAGCGGTGCCCTCGGGCAGCTCGTCACCGGCAAATCGAGGACGATAGTGATCGCGAATAGCATGAGCGACCTCGTCGTTCTCCCCCATCGCGGTCGCGTAATAACCGCCCATCACGCCCTGCTGGCTCGTGAACTCGACGACGGCGTTGGATACCAGGTCGGCCTTGCACAGGTGCGCGGCGCGAGCGGCATCGGCTGCCAGGTGAGCACCCAGGTGTGCCTCACGGGCAATAGCGAGCGCGAGCTGCTCGATGCGCTCGGACTTGGCGAGCACGCTACCGAGCTTCTCCTGGAAGGCAACCTTGGCCAGACGCTCACGGAACTCGTCGAGGGAGATCTTCAAGTCCTCCTCGTAGAAGAACTTGGCATCGTCCAGACGGGCACGCACAACGCGCTCGTTGCCGTCGATCACGCGCTCGGCGTTCTCGGGCTTGCTGTTGGAGACGACCACGAACTCACGCGTGAGCTTGCCCTCGCCGTCATAGATCGGGAAGTAGCGCTGGTTGGTGAGCATGGACTCGCAGATAATCTCGTGCGGGACCTTGAGGAACTCCTCATCGAAGGTACCGACGAGCACCGTCGGCCACTCGCAGAGGTTAATGACCTCCTCAAAGACCTTCTTGGGCGTGTCTACATAGCAGCCGGGGCGAGCGGCCTCGACCTCTGCGATACCGGCAAGGATGGCCTCGCGACGACGCTCGGCAGAGAGCACGCCGGCGTCCTCGAGCACCTGCTCGTAGACGGCGGGGCTGGCAACCACATGGTCGCCAGGGCCAAGTACGCGATGACCGCGCGTGGTGTTGCCACTCGTCACGTCGGCAAACGACACAGGCACAACATCCTCGCCCAAAAGGCAGCAGATCCAACGGACCGGACGCACGAACGTAGCATGCTCGTGACCCCAGCGCTGGGAGCGGTAGTTGGGCCACTGCAGGCCGGCGATGGTCTTCTCGCACAGAGCGGTCAGGATCGGGGTAGCCGGTGCGGAGGGAATGTTCTTCTCGGCGAACACATACTCGCGACCGTCAGTGTCCTCGCGACGGACCAGGTCCTCGGCAGCCACACCGCACTTGCGGGCAAAGCCCTGGGCGGCCTTGGTGGCGTTACCGTCAGCGTCGAAGGCAATGTTGGCCGCGGGGCCACGCTTGACCTCGTGAACCTCATCGGTCGCGGTGGCGACGTCGGCAACGAGTGCAGCCAGGCGACGCGGACTCGAGATCACGCGGACCTCGCCGTGGGCCAGACCGGCCTCGTCGAGACCCTTGGCGATCATAGTGCCAAGCTGCTTGACGGCATTGTTCAGCGGTGCAGAGGGCATTTCCTCCGTACCGATCTCAAACAGGAAATCCTTAGCGTCTGCCATGGCTTACGCCACCTCGCCTTCCTGGTCGGCATTCTCGTTGACTCCGGCGACCTCGGCCATATAGGCCTCGCAACACGCCTTGGCGACGGCGCGGACGCGCAGGATGTAGTTGGCACGCTCGACCGCGGACAGCGCACCGCGGGCATCGAGCAGGTTGAAAGCGTGGCTGCACTTCATGACGCAGTCGTACGCCGGCAGCGGAAGCTTACGCTCCAGGCAGGAGTGGCACTCGGCCTCGTAGTCATCAAACTTCTGACGCATCATCTCGACGTTGGCGACCTCAAAGTTGTAAGCGCTGAACTCGCGCTCGTTCTCGAGGAACACGTCGCCGTAAGTCATGGGCGTGCCGTCGGGCAGATAGCTCCACACCAGGTCGTAGACGGAGTTGACGCCCTGCGCATACATGGCGATACGCTCCAGGCCATAGGTGATCTCGACGGGCACGGGGTCAACCTCGATGCCGCCCACCTGCTGGAAATACGTAAACTGCGTGACCTCCATGCCATTGAGCCAGACCTCCCAGCCAAGGCCCCAGGCGCCAAGGGTTGGGCTCTCCCAGTCGTCCTCGACAAAGCGGACGTCATGGTCGTTGGGGTCCAGACCGATAGCGGCAAGAGACCCCAGGTAAAGCTCCTGGGCGTTGACCGGAGAGGGCTTGATGAGCACCTGGAACTGATAGTAGTGCTGCATGCGGTTGGGGTTCTCGCCGTAGCGGCCGTCGGCGGGACGGCGGCAAGGCTGCGCATAGCAGGTGCGCCACTCGGCGGGACCGAGCGAGCGCAGCGTGGTCGCGGTATGGAAGGTACCGGCACCGACCTCGGAGTCATAGGGCTGCATAATGACGCAGCCCTGCTCGCCCCAGTACTGCTGGAGGCGCAGGATGATGTCTTGGAAGGAAAGCGATGAAGCGTTCATGCCTCTAATATCCCCTCGTCGAAACGATTACACGGGTAGGTACTGTACTATAGCGGTTTTTAGTCGATAGCGCCCAGACGGTTGAGCGGCCAGTAACGCACGAGCGCCACGGCGATCAATTCGGAGCGGTCGACCGGGCCAAAGTAGCGGGAGTCAGCAGAGTTCTCGCGGTTGTCGCCCATCACCCACACGCACCCGTCGGGAACGGTGTAGGGATAGCTTACCTGAGCGCCGGGCGCTTGGACCGAAAGTGGCCAGCTCATGCCCGTCGTATAGTCCTCGTCGAGCGCTTGGCCGTCAACGACCACCTTGCCATCCTGCAGGTCGACCGTCTGCCCGGCCGTGGCAATAACACGCTTGACAAGAACATCATGCTCGGAGGTGCCATCGGGGTTGTGAAACACCACGATATCGCCCTGCTTGACGGGCTGACCGAGCTCGAGGCTCACCTTTTGTGCCAGGATCTGGTCGCCAATCTCGATCGTGGACTCCATGGAGCCGGTGGGCACCACAAAGGGCTCGACCACAAACGAGCGAATCAAGAAGGTGGCGACCAGTGCGATCGCGATGACCGCGATCCACTCAAAAGCGCCCCTCAACGCGGAATGTTGCGTAGGAACCATACTCACTCCTCGCTCTGCGAATACGAAGCGTCAAGAATCTCCTGCGCGTAAGCGCGCTCCTCGGGCGTGAGCCGCGCCGTCTCGATCAAGTCGGGACGCCAGCGGCAGGTGCGCTCGATGGCGTTCTTGCGACGCCAGGCATCGACCTTGGCGTGATCGCCGCTCACAAGCACCGGAGGCACGCCCTCGCCGTTGAACTCGGCAGGACGGGTGTACTGCGCGTACTCGAGCAGGCCTCCGTCCTCGGCGGTCGAGAACGACTCGTCGACGTTGCTCATTTCGTCACCAAGGGCGCCGGGAATGAGGCGTACGACGGCATCGGCAACGACCATCGCGGGCAGCTCGCCGCCCGTGAGCACATAGTCGCCGATCGACAGACGTTCATCGGCATACGCATACGCGCGCTCGTCGACGCCCTCGTAGCGACTGCACACAAACAGCAGGCGCTCACTTTTGAGCAGGCGCTCGGCCACATGCTGCGTAAAGGGCTCGCCACAGGGGGTGAAGAACACAACCGTGGGCTTGGGACCCTCTGCGCTAATGGCCTCGATGGCCTCTGCGATAGGCTCGACCTTCATGAGCATGCCCTGCCCGCCGCCGTACGGCTCGTCATCGACGGTACGATGGCGGTCGTGCGTCCAGTCGCGCAGGTTATACGCCTTAAAATCAAAAAGGCCGGCCTTGCGGGCGCGGCCCAAAATCGATGTGGACATGACGGGCTCAAACATCTCGGGAAAGACCGAAAGGGTCTCGATCAGCATGTTGTCCTCCCTACTTGTCCATATCGATCAGGCCGTCCATAACATGGACGGAAATTGTTCCTGTGTCGGGAAGATCGAGCACAACCTGCTCGATCACGGGAATCAGTACCTCGCCGTACCGATCGCCCTCGACAACCCAAACATCGTTAGCGGGCGTCGACATGATCTCGACGATCGTGCCGAGCGAACCGAAGCGCTCGTCGACCACCTCGCGACCCATCAGATCGGTATAGGCAGCGTCGAGCGAATCGAGCTCAAAGTCGTCACGATTTGCCAGCACGTAGCATCCCGTGATGCCCTCGGCGGCCGTCAAGTCGTCAATGCCCTCAAACGAGACCAGATCGCCATCGCCCGTATCGGTGACGGACACGACCGTGCAAAAGCGGTCGCGCTTGAGCGCCGGCGGCGTCAGGGCGACGCGCATACCCGGCTCTAATACAGAAGGAAGCCCCCGCAGCGGCTGCGCGAGGACCTCCCCCTTCCTTCCGTGCGGCTTGACAACACGGGCGATGTTTTTGTACTGGGACCTCAAGGTCCTAGCCCAGAACCTCTACCTCGACAGCAGTGTCGAGGCGAGCGGCCAGTGCACGGGCGAGCGTGCGAATGGCCTTGATGGTACGGCCACGACGGCCGATGACCTTAGCGACGTCATCCTCGGCGACCGAAACCTCAATCGTAGAGGCGTCGTCACCATCGATGACCTCAAGGCTCACGGAATCCGGGTCGTCGACGATCTGAACAACGAGATATTCGACGAGATCGGCGATGCGATCTGAGAGCATTGCCTCACCCTCGAGCTGTGCAGCGTCAACCTCAGGCACGATTTACTCCTCGGCGCCCTCAGCGGCCTCAGCGGCAGCCTTAGCGGCCTCGGCCTCTTTGGCAAGCTGCTTCTTGGACTTCTTGACGACGGTCTCGGTCTTCTCGCCCTCGTTGGCGGCCTTGACCAGAGCGGCGACGGCGTCGGTGAGCTGAGCGCCCTTGGACTGCCAGTCGGCGATCTTCTCGAGGTCGAGGTTAATGGTCTTGGGGGCGGTCATCGGGTTGTAGCGGCCAACCTCCTCGATGATACGACCGTCACGCGGGGCGCGGGAATCGGCGACGACGACACGGTAGTACGGACGCTTCTTAGCGCCGTGACGAGCAAGGCGAATCTTGACTGCCAAAGGAAACTCCTCCAACCAAGCAGCTTTAGGCTGCAACTACAAACAAACAGTTGAACATAATACGCCATCGACGCGGGCAGGTGAAGTCCGTGAGACCAACTTCTTCGGTGTAGTCGAGGGCAAATCCATATCTTAGACAAGAATTCGGGATTTGCAAGCACATACACGCACCCCACATGAGCTGCGCGGTATACTCATGACATGGAAAGACGCGAACATACATACGGTTATGAGGATGCCATGGGCGTCACGCCACCTCCCTGGACGGGTCCGGCGGTGGGCCTGATGGACCTTGATGCGTTTTTTGCGAGCGTGGAAATGCTCGATCATCCCGAATGGCGAGGAAAGCCGCTCATCGTGGGCGGAGACGCCGATTCGCGTGGCGTCGTGTCCACGTGTTCATATGAGGCACGTCGCTTTGGCGTGCACTCTGCCATGGCCTCGGCCGAGGCGCGGCGCTTGTGCCCGCAAGCCATTTGGACGCATGGGCATTTTGATCGCTATCGTGAGGTCAGCGCGCAGGTCATGGCGATTCTTGCCGAGGAGACGCCGCGCGTGGAGCGCGTATCCATCGACGAAGCCTTTATCGATATCACACCGGGTCGCTTTGCGCCCGAAGACCCGCTGCTGGTTGCGCGACGTATAAGCGACCGCGTGGCAGGACTGGGAGTGACCTGTTCCATTGGCGTGGGCTGCAACAAGACGGTCGCAAAGATCGCAAGCGAGCGGGATAAGCCGTTTGGGCTGACCATCGTGCGCCCCGGAACCGAGCAGCGCTTTTTGGCCGCGTTGCCGGTATCTGCCATGAGCGGCATCGGGCGCTCGGCCGAGGAGCGACTGCGCCGCATGCGCATCTACACCCTCGGCGAGCTATCACGTGCACCGGAATCCACCTTGGCCTCTATTTTTGGCGTCAACGGCGAACGCATGCGCCAGCGTGCGCTGGGACTCGAAATCTCAGAAGTCACGAGTCTCGATGAGGAGCGCGAGGTCAAGTCGGTCAGCAATGAACGCACCTTTGCTAAAGATTTGACTGAGCGCGGGGATATTGAGGCGGCGATTGCGCTGTTGGGAGAGTCAGTGGGACGCCGTCTGCGCCGTCAGGGGCTGACGGGTGCCACGGTAACGCTCAAGCTTAAGTATTCGTATGGCAGCGGGCGTACGGCACAGCGCCGGCTGCCTCATCCGACCGACGATGAGAACATCTTCGTGGCGGTTGCACTCGAACTGCTCGACAACATCTGGCAGGATGGCATGCATGTTCGCTTGGCGGGCATCGGCATGAGCGACTTCGACCACCAAGGCGGCATCCAGACCGACCTGTTCTGCGAGATCGATGACCGCGGAGCCCAATCCAGCGACCGCCGCGACCTATCCGTCGCCATCGACGCCGTCCGAGACAAATTCGGCGACACCGCCCTTTCCTTCGGCCGCCAATCCCGCTTCAACGATTAACCGCCTTTGGGCAAAAAAAGCTGGGCAGGTGCGGAAAACCGCACCTGCCCAGCGATATGCGTGAGGGTAGCTAAACCCCGTCTCAAATGAGCTACTAGAGGAGGTTGAGGGGGAGCTGGGGGGCGTCTCCCCAGAGCTTCTCAAGGCGGTAGAAGTCGCGGGCTTCGGGAGTGAAGACGTGGACGACAACCGAACCATAGTCCATGAGCATCCAAGTCTTCTGCTCGCGGCCCTCGATGGAGAACGGATGCTCGCCGCAAGCCTCGGCGACCTTCTCCTCGATCTCGTCGACGATCGAATCGACCTGGCGGTTGTTGGTACCGGTGGCAAGCACAAAGTAGTCACACACATCGGAAAGCTCGGTCAGGTCGAGCACCTGAACGTCCTCGCCCTTCTTGTCGTAGGCGGCCTGCGCGGCGGCGCGGGCGACATCCTCGGCGGCGACACCGCTCGCGGACAGCGAGGCGGCGGTGCGGTCGGACGTGGCGGCGAAGCTCTTGTGCTCCACACGTTCAAGAATCTGCTCATCGGTCATGGTCTCGTCGGCCATGGAATACCTCTTTCTAGACAGCCCGAGCTAACGCAGCTGGGCGTAATGGTTGTAAATCGAAATAGCCGTGGGATAAAGATAGCGCCCGGACTGAATCACATAGACCAAACCCTGCGCAAAACAGGAGAAGAACAACTCGTCGAGCGTCGACTCCCCCACCATCTTGCGCAGCGCATGTGCATAGTCGCCGTGGCGATTGGGCTCGATGGCATCGGCCACAAAGACCACCATATCGAGCGGCGTCATGTCGCAGGCACCCACGGTGTGACGGTCGACAGCCTGGAAAACGGCCGGCGACAGCTCGGGAAAAAGCTGCGGAAGCTCATAGGCGGCAACAGGGCCATGCAAAAGCGGCGTCGCGGCGGAAGGAGAGCCGGCAATCTTAATGCCGTAATGCAGAGCGCGCGTGACCAGCTCGTCGTCGGAGAGCACTTTGTCCCAGTCATGGATCAGGCCGGCGGCAGCGGCATCAAAGCGGTCAACGCCGTAGACCTCGGCCAGATGAAGTGCGGTCTCGGCAACACCCAGCGAATGCACATAGCGCTTGCGCTTATCCTTCATGCGAACATCGAGCAGCTCTTGAATGCGCTTGAGCAGCGCGCGCTCATCGCCCTCAAACTGATCCTCTACCGACAACGTAGACCCCCCCCATCACTCAAAATCTTCTTGGCCCAAATCGGCATATAGCCTGCGTTTGCGAATGTAGCCGAGCACGGACTCGCTCGTAAGATAGCGCACGCTCATGCCGCGGGCAACTCGCTTACGAATGTTCGTCGAGCTGATCGCCAGCGCCGGAATCTGAATATAGCGCACGTCGAACGGCAGCCCCGACTCTTTGATTCGGGCACGCGCCGTATCGATATCAAAGCCCGGTCGTGTCGCCGCAATAAAGGTAGCAAGCTCAGCGATTCGTTCGGCATCATGCCAGGTAACAATTTCGATAATCGCGTCGGCGCCCGTAATAAAGTAGAGCTTTACCTGCGGCGGGTAAAAGTCGCGAAGGGCATGAAGCGTATCGGCCGTATAGGTTACACCCGGACGGTCAATCTCGAACCGACTCGCCAAAAAGGCCGGGTTCGCAGCGGTGGCGAGGACCGTCATGGCGTAACGGTCCTCGGCAGGCGTCACCGGCTTGTCAAGCTTAAAGGCAGGCGTGCCCGCCGGCATAAAGAGCACGGCATCCAAGTCGAGGGACTCACGCGCCTGCTCAGCGGTCACCAGGTGCCCGTAATGGATGGGATCAAAGGTGCCACCCATAATGCCGAGCCTAAACTCCTGCCCGTCCTCTAGAGGAAGCTCGGGCAGACCGATTCCACCGCGCAGCGACATGGCCTACTCGACCTCCGAGGTCTCGGCATCGTCCTCGGCATCCGCCGCATCGACAACCTCGACGCCCTCATCCGCAGCATCGGCCACGTCAATGGCCTCGACGGCAACGTCCTCGCCAGCGTCCTCGAGCTCTTCGTACTCCGAGAAGTCCTCGGCGCCCTCAAAGTCAAAGGCGCGCTGGCAAATGCGGACCTCGTCGCCCGCACGGCAACCGGCCTTCTCGAGCGCGTCGTCAACACCCATACGCGCAAACTTATGCTGCAGGTAAATGACGGCTTCCTCGTTTTCCCAGTCGGTCTGGATGACCATGCGCTCGATGGCACGACCGACCACGCGGAAGGCACCGGGCTCTTCCTGGACAATGCGGAAACGCTTCTCGCGCTGCAGGCGGCGACGCTCCCACTCCTCGTCGCGCAGATCGACCGGCTCATCAGAGACCGCCAGCTCGGCGCGAAGCTTAGCCACCTGCTCGCCCACGGCAAGCATCAGCGTGTTGAGGCCGGCGCCCGTAACAGCAGACACGGCAAAGAACATATGGCCATCGTCGAGCGCCGCACGCTTAAGGTCGGCAATCTTGTCGGCCGTGCCCGGCGCGTCGCACTTGTTGGCAACGACGATCTGCGGACGCTCCGAAAGCTCGGCGCCATACTGCTCGAGCTCGCGGTTGATGATGCGATAGTCCTCAACCGGATCGCGATCCTCAAAACCGCCCGTCATGTCGACGACATGCATGATCAGGGCCGTACGCTCAATGTGGCGCAGGAACTGGTGACCCAAGCCCTTGCCCTCGCTCGCGCCCTCGATGAGACCGGGGACGTCGGCAACGACGTAAGAATATTCGCCGGCACGCACCATGCCGAGGTTCGGCACGAGCGTGGTAAACGGGTAGTCGGCAATCTTAGGACGGGCGGCACTCATGCGCGCGATGAGCGATGACTTACCCACCGAGGGGAAGCCCACGAGCGCGGCATCGGCCATAAGCTTCATCTCTAGCTCAATCCAGTGCTCCTCGGCCGGCTCGCCCAGCTGGGCGAACGCGGGCGCGCGGCGCACCGACGTCACAAAGTGCGTATTGCCGAGACCACCGGCGCCACCAGGGGCCACGACAACGCGCTCGCCATCGTGCACCAGATCGGCAATCTCGAACATCGGGGTCTGCGTCTCGGGGTCGAGCTCGCGCACCACGGTGCCCATAGGGACCTTGAGAATCAGGTCCTCGCCGCTCTTGCCGTTACGACGGGCACCCTGCCCGTGCGTGCCGCGCTCGGCGCGGAAGTGATGCTTAAAGCGGTAATCGATCAGCGAAGACAGCTGAGCATCGGCCTGGATGACGACATTGCCGCCACGACCGCCGTCGCCGCCATCGGGGCCGCCCTTGGGGACAAATGCCTCGCGCCTAAACGACATGCATCCGGCTCCGCCGTCGCCGCCGCACACGTTAATGCGGCTGATATCGGTGAACTGTGACAACAGAATCGCCTCCTACAAAAAAGAGGGAGACCCTTGAATCCTAAAACTCAAGTGCCTCCCACATATGTGCTCTATGAAGGGTGAATTACGCGTTCGCGAGCGGGCGTACGCTGACCCTGTGCTTGATACCCTTGTGGAACTCAACGGTACCGTCGACCAGCGCGAACAGCGTGTCGTCCTTACCACGGCCAACGTTCTCACCCGGGTGGATGTGCGTGCCGTGCTGACGGACGAGAATCGTGCCCGTGGTTACCGTCTGGCCGGCATAGCGCTTCGTGCCAAGGCGCTGACCGCGGGAGTCACGGCCATTACGGGAGGAACCGAGTCCTTTTTTGTGTGCCATTGTGTATACCTACTCTTTCGTTACGAGTGTAATCTACTCGGCGACGGGAGCCTCGGCAACAGCCTCAGCCTCTGCCTTGACAGCCTTCTTGGCGCGGGAGGTAGCCTGAACCTTCACGATCTTCAGCTTGGTGAGCTGCTGACGGTGACCCTTCAGACGACGATAGCGCTTGCGCTTGTGGAACTTGAAGACCAGCTGCTTCTCGCCCTTGAACTGCTCAACGATCTGAGCGGTAACCTTGGCCTTGGCCAGCTTGTCGGGATCGGTGACGATCTTCTTACCATCGTTGAGGAAGATAACCGGCAGGGTGACCTTGTCGCCCTCATTGCCCTCGATCTTCTCGACGGTGATGACATCGTCGGTGGCGACCTTGTACTGCTTGCCGCCCGTGTTAACGATTGCGTACATGTTTACTTGCCCTTCATGCATCAGTTAGTGCAACAGCCGAATATAGTAGCAGGCGAAAATACCCCCGTCAACGAGTATG
The DNA here is from genome assembly GCA_900540985.1 of uncultured Collinsella sp. Classification (GTDB taxonomy): domain Bacteria; phylum Actinomycetota; class Coriobacteriia; order Coriobacteriales; family Coriobacteriaceae; genus Collinsella. The sequence goes on along the minus strand of UQIC01000004.1, from coordinate 29,115 downwards.
TGGAGCAAATCCACAAGTTCGCACAGGTATGGGGCTGACGAGTCGGCCCTCGTCGTCCTCGCATGCTTGATTCTGACGCTCGACATCGTAGGAGCAGATGGTCACGAGGTCTTGCATACCGGTGGAAACAATAGGTGCATCCACGCCCGGGGTCAAGCCCTGCAACAAAACATCAGCAGCAGAAAGCAAAATTTCCGGACGCATGGAGCCCTCGTTGTCGGCATGGGTGTCGAGCATCAGCACCAAATGGTCCGGGCGCTCCCCCGCCGTGAGCTCATAGCCCACGAGCGTGTGATCCAAATCTAAGCGCTTGCTCTTTTTGCCGCGCGCGTAGTCGATGCCGTGGCCCGCGCGCAGCGTGTCGATCGCACGGCGCACCTCGTCGGCGCTTACGGGCGCCTCGGGATCCAAGTGCAGGTCGATGCGATACGACAAGCGCGTGAGCTGCGCCGTCAAGGCCGGCGTGCGCACGTCGATGTACGCCGCCTCGATGGGTGCCAGATCGGCCGGAGACGCCGCAGACAGGCGCCCAAACGCCTCGTCGAGCGCCACGAACTCGGTCATAAACAGGTCATACCACTCGCAGGTCGACGACGTACCCACCGGTAGCGCCGAAGAAAAGCCCACGCGCATGTGCGGAGAGAAGCCCTGCGTGACGGCATAGGGAAGTCCCGCACGGCGCACGATGCGCTCAATGGTATGGATTACTTCGAGATGGCCCAGGTACTTAAGGCGATCGCGCTTGCCATAGCGAACACGAAGTCTAAAGAGCGAGGGGTTGTCGGTCAGGCGCTCACTCATGCGCGATCACCCATCAATACATTCTTGGCGTGGAGCGTAGGGCAGATCCCGCAGCCGGTGCATGACGTGCGGGTGCAGTCGGGAGTCGTGACGCCCTCGAGCGAGCGACGGTACTCGCGCTCGAGGAAGCCGCGCGTGCAGCCGGGGCTCACGTGCTCCCACGGCAGGCGCCAGTCCAACTCGTAGGGCAGGTGCACGAGCTCATTGAGGTCGATGCCGTTTTTGGCAGCAGCTTCCTTCCAGTTATCGAGCGAGAAATGCTCTACCCAGGCGTCAAAGCGAGAGCCCGAGCGCCAAGCGTCGATGATGACGGGCGTCATGTCACGACCGGCGCGGGACAGCGCAGCCTCGATGAGCGAGGTCTCGGCATCGTGGTAATGAACGCGGACGGCACGGTTGCGAACGCTCGTGATGAGCAGCTTCTGGCGACGCTTAACGTCGTCGTAGTCGAGCTGCGGGCACCACTGGAACGGCGTGGCAGCCTTGGGGATAAAGACCGAAACCGAGATCGACACCGAGATCGAGCCGCGACGAGCCTTGGGCACCACGGAACGACCGAGCTCCAGCACGTGATCGGCCAGATTGGCGATGGCCACGATGTCCTCGTCGCGCTCGCCGGGAAGGCCCATCATAAAGTAGAGCTTCATGCGGTTCCAGCCGGCCTCAAAGGCCGCCTTGGCCGCACGGTCCAGGTCCTCCTCGGTCACGTTCTTGTTAATGATGTCGCGCATGCGCTGGCTGCCGGCCTCGGGCGCGAACGTCAGGCCGCCCTTCTTTTCGCCGGCGACCGACTCGGCCATATCCACGCCAAACGAATCCAGGCGCTGCGACGGAATAGACACGCGAATACCCGTATCCTCCAGGCGACGGTTGAGCCTGCCGAGCACGTCGCGAATGCAGGAGTGGTCGGTCGTGGAGAGCGAGGTCAGCGACACCTCGTCATAGCCGGTCTTTTCCAGACCCTGAATCACCGACGAGACGATCTGGTCGGCCGAGCGCTCGCGCACCGGGCGATACGTCATGCCGGCCTGACAAAAACGACAGCCGCGGGCGCAGCCGCGCAGGATCTCGATAGACAGACGGTCGTGGACCAACTGCGCATAGGGCACGCACGACTGCGACAGCGGATTCGTGGCGCCGAAATCCTCGACGACGCGCTTGTAGACCACGGTCGGCGCATCCTTGCCTTCACGCGGCACGGTGTAGCCATGCGGCGAGCAGGGCTCGTCGTGACGAACCTCATAGAGCGACGGCACGTAGTTGCCGACAATGGATGCAAGCTGCTCGACAATCTGCGCGCGCGGGACCCCTTCGTCACGCAGGCGGCGATGCAGCTGGCAGGTCTCGAGCAGCGATTCCTCGCCCTCGCCGATGAGGATGGCATCGAAGAAGGCCGCGTACGGCTCGGGGTTGTACACCGAGGGGCCGCCGGCGATGATAATGGGGTCGTCTTCACCTCGGTCGGCCGCTAACAGCGGAATGCCAGCGAGGTCGAGAGCCTCGAGGAAGTTCGTCACCGCCATCTCGTGCGGAACATGCAAGCCGACAATATCAAACGAAGCGACCGGCGCTGCACCCTCGAGCGACAGCAGCGGAATACCCGCCTCGCGCATGGCATCGCCCATATCGGGCCACGGCACATAGCCACGCTCGCAGGAGATGCCCTCGGCCTGGTTAAGGATGTTGTAGAGGATGGCGATGCCCTGGTTGGGCAGACCAACCTCGTACACATCCGGGTAGATCAGGCAGCAACGGTAGTCGGCATCGGCCTTGGAAAGCGTGCCCCACTCGTGATCGATATAGCGACTCGGCTTCTCGACCTTGGCGAGCAACGGCTCAATTAAATGAAAACAGTCTTGGTATGCAACGCGCAACGGAAAACCCCTAAGCAGCGAGATCTGATGCGTCCTGATAGGACGCCATAGGACGGGTAGCGCTCGCGACCGTGGTCACCAGGTCGCGAACGCGGGAGAACGTGGCAGTGACCACCTCGTTGGCACGGCTGTAGTCGACATCGCGCTCGTAGAGCGAAACGAGCGCACGGCCCATGCCATAGGTGCCCGCGGCAGCAGTGAGCGCCTTGACGGCAAACCCAATATGCGGCGTCTGCTTGACGAGCGCGCGGGTGACCGCGCGGATCACAAGACCGCCGGCAAGCACGCCCGCGACCTCGTAGCCGCGCTCGGGCTTAATGACGCGTCCAAAGACGGCAGCGAGCTCAAAGAGCATGCCCACCTGCGCCAGCGCCATAACGGGATAATCGGCGCCCGGCAAAAACACCAGCGCACCGGTCGCCATATTGGTGAGCGCGCACGAGGTGATGATACGATTGGCCGCCGCGATGCGCATGAAGGCAAAGTTCGCCGCAAAGGCCGTTTCCTTGTCGGTGCGATCGAGAATCCAGCGGGCAAGCGTCTCGAGCAGATACGTCTTATCGGTTGCCGCTACCACGCCGAGCATGGGCGTGGACTCCTCGATAAACGGCACCTCCACAGCAGACTCGGCAAGCACGCACACGGGCGCGCCGGCGATCACGAGCTCCTGCACGGCACTCTCCAAGCGGTCGGAACCACACGAGAGCACCAGCACCACATCGGTATCGGTCTTTGGAGCAATTCGCTCCTCCCCCAGACGCTCGACGCGCACAATACCCGAGGTCGTCTGCGGCACAAAGGCGTCACGCACCGTCTCGGCCAGAAAGCGCGAGGCGGACGAATCCAGATAGACCGAGACGCGCACCGGCGTATCGGAATCCTTCTTAACGGACGCGCCCATCTTAAAAGCGCGGGTCAGCTTATCTACGGGAATTTTCATAGCAAACCCCTCCAGCGGTTACGCGGCGCCCGAACGATGCCGCCATATGGATTGTACGATACCCACCGTCAGCAGCTGGATCATCATCGAAGACGAACCGAAGCTAATAAACGGTAGCGGAATACCGGTAATCGGCATCATGCCGATGCACATGCCGATGTTTTCGAAGGTCTGGAACGCCCACATGCCAACGATGCCCACACACGAAAGACGCAAAAACAGCGACTCACACTTAAAGGCGACGCGAATCGTCGAAAAGATCAGCAGCACGTAGAGGCACAGGAGCAAAAAGGAACCGCAAAAGCCAAAGGTCTCAGACAGGAAGGCGAAGACGAAGTCGGTGTGGAACTCAGGCAGAAAGCCGCCGGCCGACTGCGTCGCATGGCCCAAACCCTTACCAAAGAAGCCGCCCGAGCCAACGGCGATAAGCGACTGCTGCAGGTTGTAGGCATCGTCCGAATCGGCATTATCGGGGTCGATAAAGACCGTCAGACGGTTCATCTGATACTGCTTGATGAGCACATCGTGGCCGAGCAACGAATCAAAGACCGAATCGAGCGCCAGAACGAGGGCCACCAAGCCCACGAGCAGGGCCAGGGTCGACAGCACCCATTCGCGGCGTGCACCGCTCATACAAATGACGATGGCGCCCGAAACCAGCACGACCAGGCCCGAGCCCAGGTCGCCCATGGCAACGACGGCCAAAAACGGAATGGACAGCATGCCGCAGAGCTTGACGTAGTCACGAACGGTATCGATGCGACCGTTATACTGCGAGCCAAGCGTAGCAATAAAGAAGATGGTGATGAGCTTGGCAAGCTCAACCGGCTGGAACGTCAAGCCGATACCGGGAATCTTGATCCAGCCCGTCATGCCCAGACCGCCCGTATAGGACAGACCCGGAATCTTGGGCGAGAAAATCACGATCAGGTCGATGACGAGCAACGCCGTCGAGAAATTGGAAATACCGCGCAGGTCGGTTCGCCAGACGAGCACCGCCAGCACCGCTCCGATGCCAATTCCCAGCAGATGGCGTGAGAACGAAGCATCGGCCTTAAACTGCGAAGCCGACCAGATAATGATGGCACCGTAGGCGACGAGCGCCACAGTAGCCACGAGCACACCGATATGCACCTTTTGGCGAAACGTGCCGCGCGAGGCCGAAAGTTGCTTGTTGACACGGTCCAGGCTGCTGCGAGAGCCGGTCTTGGTTGAACGGAACAGATCCGCCGGAGAAAAATCCATCGCAACCTCCTATCGAACCGAAGAATCGCCCGAGGCCGAAGAGGTATCGGGCTCGTCATAAATCACGCCGAGCACGTCGCGCACGACATGCATCGCGGTATCTGAGCCGCCGCCGCCCTGCTCCAGGACAGTAGCGATGACATACTTGGGGTCATCGGCCGGTGCATAGGCGCAGAACCACGCGTATTCGTCCTCGCCGCTTTTCTCGCCCGTGCCCGACTTGCCGTATACCTGCGGCGTCAGGGTGCCAAAGTGCGCCGCCAGGGACGTCGATGCCGTGTAAATCACGTCGTGCATGCCGTTGCGAACAAGAGCCAAATCCGAATCTCTGTTGATCTTGGCCACCAAGCGCTTCTTCTTGCCCTTGCCGTTGTACTTATAGGCATCGCCGTCGCCATCGCGCGACACGGCAGACAAAAACACGTGAGGCACGTACTGTTTGCCGCCGTTGGCAAGACCCATATAGGCACACGCCATCTGCAGGGGCGTCACCAGAATGTCACCCTGACCGATGGCAATGTTGGTCATATCGCCGGCATTCCACTTGCGGTCCTCGGCAGAGGCGTCGGTGAAGTACGACTCTTTCCACTCGGCATCGGGAATACGGCCCGCGCCCTCACTCGGCAGATCGATACCGCAGGTCTTGCCTAGGCCCCAGCGACGAAAGACCTCCTGCAGGCCCTCGGAATGTTTCTCGTCATAAAAGAACGCCTTGCCCATGTCGTAGAAGACGGGGTCGCACGAGTTGGCGATACCCGACTGCAGCGTCATGGTGCCGTGGCCGGAATGCAGCCAGCAGTACTTGCCCCACGACTTGCCCAGACCCGTCCAATAGCCCGTGCAGTTGGTCGTCTGCCCCGACGTGTAGGTTCCAAACTCAAGACCGGCCAGTGCCGAGAGCGGCTTGATGGTCGAAGCCGACATGTACTGTCCGCTAATGGCGCGGTTGAGCAGCGGGTGCGAACCCTTGTCATCATTGAGCTCGGTCCACACGTCATTTGAGACGCCGCCGATGAAGACGGACGGATCGAACTTGGGCTGGCTCGCCATGCCCAGGATCTCGCCATTGTTGGGATCGAGACACACTACAGCGCCGTTGCCGGCATTGCTGTAGCCAGTAGTCTTGGCAAGCTCGATAGCGCTCGCTAGCGCCGTCTCACAGGCCTGTTGAATCTTAAGGTCGAGCGTGAGCTTAATATCGGAGCCGGCCTTCGCGGGCACGGCGCCGGCCTGACCGGTCACATTGCCCGAGGCATCGACCTTGACGGTCTGCTCGCCACGAATACCCTGCAGCAGGTTTTCGTAGTAGCTCTCAACGCCCGCCTGGCCCACGATATCGCCCGACTGGTACGTAATCTTGCCAGCAGAAGCATCATCATCGCCAGAGGTTTTCTTATTCTGGGCCTCGAGCTGCTCGGAGGTAATGGTGCCGGTATAGCCCAAGATATGGCATGCCGTCTCGCCATATGGATACTGGCGCTCGGTACGCTCGGCAATCTTGACGCCCGGGAACTCGCCGGCATGTTCCTGAATATAGGCAACCGTGGAGCGACGGACGTCCGTCGCGATGGTATGCAGGCTCTGAGCGCCCTCTGTATTGTCCTGAATATTGCGAAGGACCGCCACGTAAGGCATTCCAAGCACGTTGGCAAGATGGCGAACCAGAACCTCATCCTCGGCAAGATCGCGGTAGGCCACGACAGCAAGTGAAGGACGGTTCTGGACAAGCGCCACGCCATTGCGGTCGAGGATGCGGCCGCGCACAGCGGGTGTGGTAACGGTGCGAGTCTGATTACTATTGGCCTGCTTCTCGTAATAGTCCGACGAGACCATCTGCATGCCCCACAGCTTGACGGCAAGTGCCGCAAACATCGCACCCACACCCGTGGTGAGGATGGAAAAGCGGCCCTTAAAGGCGGTCGCCGCGGTATTGCCCTCGCCCTCGGTGGCGCGCGGGGCCGTTCCATGCTGCGTATCGTAGGTAAAACGGGAATCGCCACGACGCATGATGACCAGCGCGACCACGATGGCCACAATCAGCACGATACCGGCGATAATAACCGTCAACTGGGAAGACATCTACGGCCCCCCCTATTTGAGCTTGCGGGTCTTGGGCTTAAAGCGCATACCCGCCTGGCGTCCGCCACGTGCGGAGAATCCATAGCCGGACTGCGGCACGACGCCGGACATCAAAAACGGAATGGCAACCAGACCCGTCAGGATCGAGGACGGCAGCGCATGGCCGAAGATCGCCACGACAAAGCTCGTCTCCAAACCCATAAACAGCAAGATGATGCTGTAGATCACATTAATGACGAGCGCAAAGGCGCCCACAGTGACGCCGCGCGCACTCGGGGTACCGCCCGCCTGACCGACGGCGCTGTGCACCAGGGCAAAAGAACCCACGGTCAGCAGGAGCGACATAACGCCCACCGGCACGGCAGCGGACAGGTCATAGAACAAGCCGCTGCAAAAACCGCACACGACGGCACGGGTCGGGTCGCCCGAGAACACGCTTAAGCACACCAGGATAATCATGAAGTTGACGCGACCGCCCGCAATGGAGATCTGCGGTGCCAGGCCTGCCTGCAGCAGCACGCACACGATGGCGGCGATTACAAACGTACGGGAGCTCATCCCCTGCTCGTGTAGATCCATGGACATGCCCCCTATTCGTTCGAGCCGGAATCGGTCGTCTCGGACGTGTCGGAACTGTCATCCGAGCTCTCGTCCTTCGTCTTGGTCGCAGCATCGCGCGACGTTCCCTGCGGCGTGCTATTAGCGGCGCTCACGTCCTCATCCGAGGCCGACTGTTCGTCGGTCAGCGAGGTAATGACCAGCACTTCCTCGTTGTTCTCGGCCGTCGTCTGAGCGCGCACCACAATGGTGTAGTACACATCGTTTGCCGATTTCTCAACCGACGAGACGGTGCCAAGCGGAAGGCCCTTGGGGAACACGCCACCGATGCCAGAGGTCACGATGATATCGCCAACCTTAACATCGGAGTCGACGCTCACGTACTCAAGACGCAGCGTGCCGTCAGCCTGACCCTGCAGCATACCCTGGGCGCGCGTGTCCTGCACCATGGCGGACACGCCCGAGTTCTCGTCGCCGATCAGGCGCACGGTGGACGTCTTGGCCGAGACTTCGATGATCTGGCCGATAACACCGGCCGAACTCGTCACAGGCATGTTGATGGTAAGGCCGTCGGCAGAGCCCTTGTCAATGGTTACGGTCGAGGTCCAGGCATCGCCAGAGGCACCGACAATACGAGCAGCGGTCGATTTGAGGTTGTAGGTCGACTGCAGGCCGACCAGCCCCTCCAGACGCTCAGCGGTCTTTTGAGCCTCGGAGAGCTCAGCAACCTTAGAGGTCAGTTCCTCGTTTTGCTTCTTAAGCTCGTCAAGCGTGTCCTGCGACGCCGTAAGGTTAGAGAACACGTTGCCGATCGCATTGAAGGGAGCCGCCACAGCCGAACCCACAAAGCGCACCGGCGAGGTAATCGTCGTTACGCCCGAACGCACGGCATGAATCGGTCCTGCCTCGCCCTCGCGGATGTAAAACGTGAGCAGCAACACCGAAATCAGGCTGAAAACAATCAACGGGCGCATACCCGTTGATTGTCGCTTGGTATTCAGATTTGTGGAGAAACCCGAAGATCGTGCCAAATGGAATCCACCTTTTGGAAATTAAGCATTGGTCTGGACGAAGCCGCCATCAAACGCATTGGCCTCGAGCACGCGGGCACAGCCGTTAACAACGTTATCGAGCGCCGTGGGGCTGACGTTGACCGAAACGCCGGTCTCATCGCGCAGGCGCACGTCGAGACCGCGCAGCAGCGCGCCGCCACCGGTCAGCAAAATGCCGTAGTACATAAGGTCCGAGGCGAGATCGGGAGGCGTAGCGTCGAGTGCGTCCTTGACGGCCTTGGCCATCTCGTCGAGTGGCTTATTGAGTGCGCGACGAATCTCCTCGCTCTCGATGCGCACGGTCTTGGGCAGACCGGTGATCACGTCGCGGCCGTTGACCTCGACATCGAGCTCGTCCTTGAGCGGCACGGCGGAGCCGACCTTGATCTTAATGTCCTCTGCCGTACGCTCGCCGATGGCCAGGTTGTAGGCATCGCGAACGTGCGTGAGGATGGCCTGATCGAACTCGTCGCCGGCAATACGGATGGACTGCGAGACGACGATACCGCCCATAGCGATAACGGCGACCTCGGTGGTACCGCCACCGATGTCGATGACCATGGAGCCGGTGGGCTCCTCGACGGGCAGGTCGGCGCCGATAGCGGCAGCCATGGGCTCCTCGATCAGGTAGGCCTGGCGAGCGCCGGCCTGGATCGTGGCCTCAAATACGGCACGCTTCTCGACCGACGTGACGCCGGAGGGAACGCAGACGACAACGCGCGGACGCGGGGTCCACGGATAGCGCTTCTCGGAAGCCTTGTCGATAAAGTAGCGGAGCATGGCCTCGGTAACGTCGAAGTCGGCGATGACACCGTCCTTCAGGGGACGAACGGCCACGATGTTGCCGGGCGTACGGCCGAGCATGCGCTTTGCCTCGATACCGACCGCCAGAATGCGCTCGTCGTTCTTGTCGATGGCGACGACGGAGGGCTCGCGGATGACGATGCCCTTGCCGCGCACGGAGACAAGCGTATTTGCGGTGCCGAGGTCGATGGCAAGATCGCCCGCATAGCTACCGAAGAACATATCCATCAAAGAAAACAACGCAACTCCTGATGTGTTGGATGATTGCTGGAAAACTACTAGCTCATCATACTAGCGCAAGCCCGGCACCTCACTTGCGGTGAAGCGCCGGGCAAAGCTAAATCCCATAAGGTCACTACTGGTTGTCAGCAGCCGAGAAATCCATATCGAGCGAGGAAACGGCCCAGCCGATATGGTTATCGGAGCGCACGAATTTGACGGTGTACTCCTGCTCGCCGCCCTTGGACAGCGAAGCCTTGACCTTGGCGGTCGTCTCGGTCATGGACTGATCCATGCCCTCGACGGACACGGTGGCGCCCTGCGGAATCGAGGAGATGATCATCGACTTGGCGTCCTCGGACAGGCTCGAGGCCAGGCAAGACTCGGCCTTTGCGGTGTCACCGTCGCCGGCAGCCTGGAACAGATCGGTAACGACAGACTCCTGAGACGGGAAGCCAAAGCCGCGCGTGTAGGCAAAGCCCAGACCGCCCGCGGCAATCAAAATGAGCAGAAGCAGCACGATGAAGACTTTGAGACCCGTGTGGCGATGGCGACGACGGACCTTGGCCTGTTTACGATCCTGACGGTCCTGCTGGACCATCTCGGACTCGGACAGCGTAAAGAAGCCGGTGTCCGAGGGATCGGGCATAAACTGACCGGTCGCGCCCGTAGGATCGAGCGGATCGACGGCAGGAGCGTCCATCGCGGGCGCCGGAGCCGTGGCCATAGCCGTCTGGGCAGACAGTGCGGCAAGCGAATCGTGCACGCGGGCAAGCTCATCGGCCTGCTCGGAAGTGAGCTGGTAGATGCCATCGGCAGTAGCGGCGTTAAAGGCGTCGAGTGCGTCGGAGGGACGGCCGGCGGCAGAAAGCGCCTGACCCATGCCGGCGTTGAGCGCGCGCGTGTCGTCACGGGGACCGGCAAAGTCGATAGCCGTACGGTAGGTCTCCACGGCATCCGCCGGACGGCCGAGCTTAATGAAGCAACGACCGAGCTCGCCGAGTGCGGCGGCAGGGGCCGGATTGGCGCCGTCGATGGCAGCCTGACGGAAGGCGGTTCCCGCATTGGCATAGTCGCCCGACTGGAACAGCGCATTGCCCAGCCCCAGATAGGCCTTGAACGGCGTGGCATAGGAAGCATCCTGCGTAGCAGCAGAGAACGCCTGAGCGGCCGTCGTGTAGTCGCCCACGGCGGCGAGCGCCTTGCCGCGGTTGGTGAGCAGCGCGCCGCGCTTGCCGTAAGTGCCGTCGTTGAGGGCGGCGGCATAGGCCTCGGCGGCCTCGGCATACATGCCCAGGTGCATCAAGGCGTTGCCACGAAGGTGATCGGCCTCGCCCATAATCTCATCGGGAGTCTTTGCCGCCCCAAGCATCTGGGCTGCAGCGGAAAAATCACCCGCGCGGTAAGCGGCGCGGCCCTGTTGGATCAGCTGGCTATTCAAGGAAGTCCCCTTTACTCGTGAACGATCTCGACATGGACGATCTCGTCGCCGGCACGCAGCTGCGAAATCACATCGAGGCCCTCGACCGTGGTACCAAAAACGGTGTAACCGGAATCGAGGTTGTGCTGGGCACCTAGGCAGAAGTAGAACTGCGAGCCCGCGGAATCGGGATCCATGGAGCGGGCCATGGCAAGCGCGCCGTCAACATGGCTGTTGCGCGGATTGGTGGCAAACTCGCCCTTGATGCAGTAGCCGGGGCCGCCGGTACCGGGCATGCCGTCGGGGCCCTCAAGGCCGGCAGCGACGTCGGCGCCGGACATATCGCGGGTATTGGGGTCGCCGCCCTGGATCACAAAGCCGGGCACATAGCGATGGAACTTAAGGCCGTCATAGAAGCCCATCGTGGAAAGCTCGCAGAAGTTCGCCACATGGATGGGGGCGCCCTCACCGTCAAACTTGACCTTGATGGTGCCCTTCGACGTCTCGATCACCGCGCACTCGTCACCGACGAGCTGGTACTCGGGCGTATAGAGCTCTTTCTTAAAACCAAACATGTGGTTCCTTCCTCGTGCGTTTAAAGCATATTTGTACGAATTGTAGCAATAAGCACGGGCTTCCATCAATTGCGCACGCAGGTTATGCCGCCGGAGGGCAACAAATTACGAACGCTGCTGCGGCCTCCAGGCGCTCACGTTGGCGTCGTACTGGTTAAGCGCGCTGTTGCCGCCTTGTGCGATGGGCGCCAGAATCTCGCTCTGACGGGCGCTCAGCGACTCGCCGTCGGGAATGGACAGCGAGATATCCCAGCTCTGACAGATCACGTCGACACGCTCGTACATCCACTGGGCAAGCTGCTTTAGATGATCGATGTCCTCAGCATAGACCGTGTCGTCCTGAACCTTGAGATTGTTGAGCTCGTCCTGGGTCTTTTTAATCTGATCGCGCAGGGCATAGGCGCTCTGCGACAGCTCCTGGCGGGTGGAGAGCGGTGTACGCAGATAGCCGTTATTAAACGAATCGATGACCTCGCCGATCTGATCCTCGTCGCTGTACGACACGATGGTCTGATACAGGCCGTCGAGCCTGGTGTAGAGCTGGTCGTCGGTTAAGACGGTCTCCTCCTGAACGACCTCGGACGCATCCTCTTGCTTGGACTCTTTCTCGGTGGCCTCGCCCTTTTGGCGCGACGGGAAGGTGGTCTTGGCGGCCTGGCCAAACTGGTCGTAGAAGCCGGGCATGACGCCCATGGGATCGGCAGTCACAAACCAATAGGCACCACCGCACGCGGCGGCGAGCACCACGATGACGATGAGAGGTTTGGGGATATGGCGCTTGTGCTTGTGATAAGCGTCCTCGTCGGGGTGGACCTTGCGCTTGGGCTTTTGCTTTTTGGGCTGGGCATCATCGCGCAGGGACACCGGCGTGGGGATATCGACCTTGGGGATGCCAAAGTCCTTATCGAAGGCAGGCAGCACGCAGGTCTCGTTGGGGTCGGCCGCGTCGGAGAGCACCGCGGCGGCAGATGCCGGCGCGTGGGGCACCTCGATATCGATCTGCTCCTGCGTCAGGCGCGGAAAGCCGGCCGTGCGTCCTGCGGCCAGGTCGGATGCGGCCGCGTCCTCGGAAAGGATGCCCGGCGCGGGGCGTCCGCATTTTGGGCACGTGCGGTCATGCGGAGAAAGACGGGCACCGCAGCCCTCACAGAACACGAACTCGGTGTGCTCGGGACCATCGCCCGGACCCACATAGGCGTTGCAGTAGGGGCAGAACGAGGCGCCGTCCTCGATAGTCTTAAGGCAATGCGGGCAGATCACGGCATCCTCTTTTCGAAGCAATTCAAACAATCGAGGTTAGAGCATAACATCGCCACGGCCCCACAGGAGCAAGGCACCAATTCAACATCGCCAGGGCGCGTAGCTACTTCTTCTTTTTGCTTGGCATCGAGACTTTGATGCCTTGGGCGGACTTGGTCACGCGAGAGCGCTTGGCTCCGGTACTCTTCTTTTTCTTGGGCTGGGCCTGGGCCACGCCCTCAAGTGCGCGAGCCTCGGCCTCGCGAACGATGCGGTCTTCACGGCGCTGCGCCATATCGGCGGCAACGCGCTTGGCAAAACGCTCGGCGGTCGATCCCGTCGAGCTCACCTTGCCACCGCCGCGACCCAGGCGAACGCGCACGCCACGGCCAAAGCCGGTGGCCGCATGACGGCGGCGGGGCTTAAGCGAGTCCATCATCGTGGCAAGCTTAAAGAACACCGCGCAGGTAAAGACGACGATAACCGCCAAGATGACCATCTGACCCATCGACAGGTTGGCGATGGACAGCAGCCCCGGGAACCCGATAACGCCCGTCAAAATACCGGCGACGACAAACACGAAAAGCACCACGCGCAAGGGCGTGAGCGGCTGCGAGATGCGCCAGATCAGGCTCACACTCGCCGCGCACGACGTGAGCAGGCACATGGTCGAAAGCGTAAGCTGGCTAAAGCCAAATACGCGCGCCACAAAGATATCGAGCGCCGCGGCCAAAATGACCGCAACCGACGCCGGCAGCGCACGCTTAAGCACGTTGGTCAAGAACGACCCCTTCACGCGGGCGTTGTTGGGCTCCAGACCCAGTACAAAACCCGGCGCGCCGATGCAGAAGAAGTTGATGAGCGTCATCTGAATGGGCTGGAAGGGATACGGCGGCAGCGCGATGCACAGCGCCGCCAGGCCCATCGAGAACAGCGTCTTAGTCAGAAAGAGCGCAGCAGAGCGTTGCAGGTTATTGATAGAGCGACGGCCCTCGGCCACCACGGCGGGCATCGAGGCAAAGTCGTTATCGACCAGCACGATCTCGGCCACATTGCGCGCGGCATCGGAGCCGGCGGCCATCGCCACGGAGCAGTCGGCCTCCTTGAGCGCCAGCACGTCGTTGACGCCGTCGCCCGTCATGGCCACGGTGTGCCCACGGCGTTTGAGTGCCTGTACGAGCTCGCGCTTCTGCTGCGGCGTCACACGCCCAAAGACGTGGTAGCGATCTACCGCCGCATCAATCTTGGACGGCGTATCGAGCGTCGTGGCGTCGACGTAGGCATCGGCGCCCGGCACGCCCACCACGCGCGCGATCGACGACACCGTACGCGGGTCGTCGCCGCTGATCACGTTGAGGGTCACGCCCTGCTCGTTAAAGTAGCCGATAGTCTCGGCTGCCGAGGTGCGAATCTCATCGCGGATGGTCACAAAGCCCACTGGCTCGGCCTCGCCCACCATATCGCCATCGGGCGTAAAGCCGTCCACGCGCGCCACCACAAGCACGCGGCAGGTATCGGCGAGCTCGGCTACACGATTCTCGACCTGCGCAAATGCGCGGTCAGAGAGCACAAACTGCGCGGCGCCCATCACATAGGAGCCCTGCGCAAACGACGCGCCGCTCCACTTTTTGGACGACGAGAACGGAATGACCGACAGCGGCTCGGACGCCTCGACCGGACGATCGGCGTAGTAGTTGAGCAGCGCCTGGCAGGTCTCGTTGGCATCTGCCGAGGTCGCACGTGCCACGTTGGCAAGCGCAAAGTCGAGCACCGTGGTCTCGACGGGAACAGCCGCCTCATCCGAGTCCGCGCCAAAACCAACACCCTCAACAGGCAGCGGGTAGGTGCCCTCGACCTCCATACGGCCCGAGGTAATGGTGCCCGTCTTGTCCAGGCACAGCACGTCGACGCGCGCAAGCGTCTCGATGCAGTAGAGCTGCTGCGCGAGTACCTTGCGGCGCGCCAGGCGAACCGTGGCGATGGCGAGTACCGACGAAGTCAGCAGCACCAGGCCCTGCGGAATCATGCCCAGCAGGGCACCCACCGTGGACAGCAGAGCCGAAGAAGGCACACGGCCGGCCAGCAGCTCGGAGAAGCACCAAGAAAGCGCACTATCCCCCGGGGTTCCCGCGGCATCCCACAGCTCGCTCACACTCGAGGAAAAGAGCGCCAGACCAAGCGGAATCATGATAATGCTCGCGAACCGCACGATGGCGTTGAGCGCATTCATGATCTCGGAATTGACCTTTTTGACGTACTTGGCCTCGTTGTTGATCTTTGCCACGTAGTTATCGGCGCCGACATGGATCACGCGGGCGCACAGCAGGCCCGAGTCGATAAAGCTGCCGCTCATGAGCTCGGAGCCGGGCTGTTTCTTGATGAGGTCGCTCTCGCCCGTCAGCAAGCTCTCGTTGACGAGTGCCTCGCCCGACACCACCACGGCGTCGGCGGGAATCTGGTCGCCGCGCCCCAGGCGAATGATATCGTCGAGCACGATCTGGTCCAGGTCGAGCTCCACCTCGGCGCCGTCGCGCACCGCGATGGCCTTCTTTGAGGTGAGCAACGTTAGCTTGTCGACCATCCGCTTAGAACGCATGGACTGAATCACGCCGATCGCCGTGTTCAAGAACACTACGAACAGGAACGTCAGGTTTTTAAACGAACCGGTCAGCAACACCAAAATCGCCAAGACCACGTTGATTAAGTTGAACAGCGTGCAGAGGTTCTCGATGATGAGCTCTTTGACCGACTTGGTCTTGAGCTCCATGTTGCGGTTGATCTTACCGGCGGCGATGCGCTCCTCGACCTCGGCGGTCGAAAGCCCGCGCTCGATATCCGTTGCTGCCATACCACGTCCCATCACGTCGCGTCGGTATAAGAAAACCGCCCGGACCATGCGAGGTTCGGACGGTCTTACGTTCGATGGTGCCCCATGTTGGATTCGAACCAACGGCCTTCTGCTCCGGAGGCAGACGCTCTAATCCCCTGAGCTAATAGGGCGAACGGTTGGCATTATACCCAAGTGCGCCACGGGCTAACAAAATAAAAGAAAAAGCTTTGCAATTCCGAGGAAGACGCGGCGCAACGGCCCACTTTAGAAGGCAAAAGCGAGTCAGATAGTATAAACTCTCATGCACCATATATACACGGCTCGCGATGCGGGCCGTTTTTGCAAAAGTTATCCATCGAGGTGAGAGGCACACCATGATTGCAATTTTAAAGCAGAGCGCCAGCGACGAGGCCGTCGGCCATATCGTCAGCTGGATTGAGAAAAAAGGCCTGAAGACCGACGTCTCGCGCGGCGAGAACGAGACGATCATCGGCCTGGTGGGCGATACGACCAAGATCGACCCGTTCCTGCTCGAGTCCATGGATGTCGTCGAGCGCGTGCAGCGCGTCTCGGAGCCGTTCAAGCGCGCCAACCGCAAGTTCCACCCCGAGGACTCCGTCATCGACTGCGGCCACGGCGTCAAGATCGGCGGCGACCAGTTCCAAGTCATCGCCGGCCCCTGCTCCGTCGAGGGCGAGAACCTCATTCGCATCGCACGCCGCGTAAAGGCCGCCGGTGCCACGATGCTGCGCGGCGGTGCCTACAAGCCCCGCACCTCCCCCTACGCCTACCAGGGCATGGGCCCCGCCGGCCTGGACCTGCTGTGCGAGGCGTCTGCCGAGCTCGACATGCCGATCGTCACCGAGATCATGGACCCACGCGACGTGCAGGTCTTCCTGGACAAGAAGATCGACGTCATGCAGATCGGCGCCCGCAACGCCCAGAACTTCCCCCTGCTCAAGGAGGTCGGCAAGACCCAGACTCCGATCTTGCTTAAGCGCGGCATGTCCGGCACGATCGATGAGTTGCTCATGGCCGCCGAGTACATCATGAGCGAGGGCAACGACAACGTCATCCTGTGCGAGCGCGGCATCCGCACCTTCGAGACCCGCACCCGCAATACCTTCGACCTCAACGCCGTGCCGGTGCTGCACCACCTTTCGCACCTGCCCGTCGTCGCCGACCCCAGCCACGCCACCGGCTACACCCGCTATGTTGAGCCCATGGCGCTCGCCGCGACCGCCTGCGGTGCCAACGGCCTGGAAATCGAGGTCCACGACGAGCCGAGCCGCGCCTGGTCCGACGGCGCCCAGGCCCTCACCCCCGATCAGTTCGACGACACCATGCGCCGCATCCGCGCCATCCGCGAGGTTGTCTGCCAAGAGACCATGGAGTAGCCTATGGGTACGGTGAGAAACGCGCGCGTTAACCAGGGCGGCCCCAAGTGCGCCGGCATCGTGGGCCTTGGCCTCATCGGCGGCAGTTTTGCCCGCGGCTATGCGCAGGCGGGCGTCCGCGTGCTGGCCTGGGACCCCGATGACGATGTCATGACAGCCGCCAGCATGGGCACTGTCGCCGGAGAGCTCAACGACAAGACACTCGGCGAATGCGACATCATCGTCCTGGCTTGCTACCCCGAGGCCTGCATCGAGTGGCTCGAGGCGCACGCCCAAGCGCTCGCCGACGCCACCGACACCGAGGCCATCATGGGTCCCGTGGTGATCGACACCGTGGGCGTCAAGGGCATCGTGTGCGAACGTGCCTTTGAGCTTGCCCGCGAGCACGCCTTTTACTTTGTGGGCGCGCACCCCATGGCGGGCACGCAGTACTCGGGCTACGCACACTCCCGCGCCGACCTGTTCCAGGGCGCCCCGCTCGTGCTCGTGCCGCCCGCGGTGGACGACGCACTTAAGCTGGAGCTTTTGGGCCAGGTGCGCGAGATGGTGCGCCCCTTGGGCTTTGGCAAGTTCAGCGTGACCAGCGCCGCCGAGCACGACCGCGTCATCGCCTTCACGAGCCAGCTTGCGCACGTGGTATCCAACGCCTACGTCAAGAGCCCCACTGCCCAGGTCCACCACGGCTTTTCGGCCGGTAGCTACCGCGATCTCACCCGTGTGGCGCACCTCAATCCTCAGATGTGGTCCGAGCTCATGATCGACGACGCCGATGCGCTCGCCTTCGAGATCGACCACCTGATCGACTCGCTCGGCGCCTACAGCCGTGCGCTCAAGGACCGCGACCAGCGCTATCTGGAGAATCTCCTTGCCGAGGGCGACCGCATCAAGCGCGCACTCGACGACGAGGCCTCCCACTAGACCACCTATCACGCCAGGTCGAAAGGACCATAGCTTATGGCGATTACCATCGATATCGACACTGCACGCCCCTACCAGGTGCATGTTGGCACGTTTTTGTTGGAGCAAACGGGACCGCTCGTGCGCGCCACTGCCGGCGGCACCAAGGCCGTCATCGTGACGGACACCAACGTGGGCCCGCTCTACCAGATGCCCGTTAAGCAGAGCCTGGAGGCGTCAGGCTACGAGGTGAGCATCTGCACCTTCGAGGCCGGCGAGGCCCATAAGCGCGCCGAAACCTATGTTGCCATTTTGGAGTTTGTGGCCGAGCACGAGCTTTCGCGCTCCGACGTGATCGTGGCACTCGGCGGCGGTGTCGTGGGCGACGTGGCGGGCTTTGTGGCCGCCACCTACATGCGCGGCTGCAAGTTTGTGCAGATCCCGACGAGCCTGCTCGCCATGGTGGATTCGTCGGTGGGTGGCAAGACCGCCATCGACCTGGCTGCAGGCAAGAACTTGGCCGGCGCCTTTTGGCAGCCGAGCGTAGTAATCGCCGACGTGGGGTGCCTGGCCACCCTCACGCCCGAGCAGTTCGCCGACGGCTGCGGAGAGGTCGTCAAGCACGCCGTGATCGCCGACCCGGAGCTTTTCGCCGAGCTGGAGAAGACTCCGCTCACGCTGGAGCTACTCAACCGCGATGTGGCCCGCGTAGCACTCATCATCGCCCGCAATATCGACATCAAGCGCGCCGTCGTCGTCGCCGACGAGTGCGAAACCAACCAGCGCAAGCTGCTCAACTTTGGACACAGCGCCGGACACGCCGTCGAAGCCTGCGAGCACTTTGAGCTCGGACACGGCAACTGCGTGTCGATTGGCATGGGCATCATCACGCGAGCCGCAGCCCTGCACGGCATTTGCGATGCTGCACTGCCCGGTCGTATCGAGGAGCTCTGCGCCCGCCATGGCCTCAAGACCCGCTGCGACCTCGATGCCGATGCCGTCTTTGCCGAGGCGCTCCACGACAAAAAACGCACCGGTGACACTATCGACCTGGTGATTCCGCACGGCATTGGCCGCTGCAGCATCGACCGCACGCCGCTTTCCACTTTCCACGAACTCATTGCCGAGGGCCTCGGCCAGAAGGGAGACGCATCCGCATGCTAGCCCGCATCACCCCGTCCCCGCTTAAGGGCACCGTTCCCGCCATCGCGTCCAAGTCGATGGCGCATCGCCTGATCATCTGCGCCGCGCTTGCCAACGGCGAGACGCACGTTACCTGCAACACCACCTGTGCCGACATCGAGGCAACGGTACGCTGCCTCACGGCGCTCGGCGCTCGTATCGAGACTGTCGAGGACGGCTTCCAGGTCCACCCCACTATGAAGAGCGTTGAGTTTGGCCTGCTCAAGGCCCTTGCCGGTGGCACGCTCGACTGCGGCGAGAGCGGCTCCACGCTGCGCTTTATGCTGCCTGTCGCCTGTGCGCTGGGTGCAGAGGCCACCTTTGTGGGCCAAGGCCGCCTAGGCGCCCGCCCGCTCTCCCCGCTCTCGGACGAAATCATCGCCGCCGGCTGCAACCTGCAGGGTCTGGGCGGTTTTCCGCTCAAGACGAGCGGCCGCATGCGCCCGGGCACCTTTGTGCTGCCGGGCAACGTGAGCTCGCAGTACATCTCGGGCCTGCTGCTGGCGGCTCCGCTGCTGGCCCAGCCCTCCTGCGTGCAGGTGACCGGTCTCATCGAGAGCCACCCCTACATCAATCTGACCATCCAGGCCATGAAGGCCTTTGGCGTCGAGGTCAACGTCGAGCGTATTCCCGCCAAGGACGGCCAGCCCGAGGTCACGAACTTCCGCGTGAGCAGTGGCTCGTACCGCACGCCCGGCAACGTGGCCGTCGAGGGCGACTGGTCCAACGCTGCCTTTTGGCTGTGTGCCGGCGCCATCGGCACCGACCCCATCACCGTCGAGGGTGTGTCCCTGAGCTCCGCGCAGGGCGACCGCAACGTGCTCGCCGCGCTTTCGCGCTTTGGCGCCCGCATCGTGCGCTCCACCAACGCCGCCACCGTGCAGTCCGACAAGCTCGCCGGCTTTGAGATGAGTGCCCACGACATTCCCGACCTTGTGCCCGTTATCTCGGCCGTGGCCTCGCTGGCACAGGGCCGCACCTTTATCCGCGATTGCGCCCGTCTGCGTATCAAGGAATCCGACCGCCTGGCCACCACCACCCGCGAGCTCACCGCGCTGGGCGCGCAGGTGCGTATTGCCGGCGACGACCTCATCATCAAGGGTGTCGATGCCTTCACCGGCGGCGAGGTCGACTCGCACAACGATCACCGCATCGCCATGATGGCTGCCATCGCTGCGAGCCGCGCCGCTGGAGAGGTCGTAATCCACGGCGCCGAGGCCGTCAACAAGTCCTATCCCGATTTCTTCGACCACTACCGCCTGCTGGGCGGCAAAGTCACGCTCGAGGAGGAATAGCATGTCCTCGACCTTTGGCAACGTCTTGCATCTGAGCATCTTCGGCCAATCGCACTCCCCCGCTATCGGCTGCTCGCTCGATGGCATCCCGGCGGGCATCGCCTTGGACCAGGAGAAGCTGCAGGCCTTCCTCGACCGTCGCGCTCCCGGTCGCGACGAGACCGCGACCAAACGCCGCGAGGCCGACGCCGCCCGCATCATCGCCGGTGTTGTCGATGGACATACCACCGGCGCGCCCATCGCCGCGATTATCGAGAACACCAACACGCGCTCCAAGGATTACTCCGAGCTGCGCCGCAAGCCCCGTCCCGGACATGCGGACTTCCCTGCGCGCGTGAAGTATCACAACATGCACGATGTCGCTGGTGGCGGTCATTTTTCCGGCCGCCTAACGGCACCCTTATGCATCGCCGGCGGCATTGCGCTGCAGGCACTCGAGGCCCGCGGTATTCAGGTCATGGCGCACGTCGCGCAGATCGGCGGCATCTCCGACCTGCCGATGGACGATATGGTCTATCGCGAGGCCGACCGCAAGGCGATCCTTACGAACGATCTGCCGTGCATTGACGCCGCCGCAGCCGGCCGTATGCGCGAGGAAATCCTAGCCGCGCGCGACGAACTCGACAGTATCGGCGGCATCGTGGAGTGCGGCATTTACGGGCTTCCCGCGGGCATCGGCGACCCCATGTTCGACGGCATCGAGAACCGCATCGCGCAAATCGCGTTTGGCATTCCCGCCGTAAAGGGCGTGGAGTTTGGCATGGGCTTTGCCGTAGCCGCCATGCGCGGCAGCGAGAACAATGACCCATATCGAATCGACGCCGAGACCGGCGAAATCGAGGTCGAGTCCAACAACGCCGGCGGCATCCTGGGCGGCATCTCCACCGGCGCGCCCGTCATGTGGCGCATGGCCGTAAAGCCGACGCCCTCGATTGGCCGCGAGCAGCAGACCGTGGACATGAACGCCATGGAAAATGTCGAACTCTCGGTCCACGGTCGTCACGATCCCTGCATCGTCCCGCGCGCCGTCCCCGTAGCCGAGGCAGCCGCCGCTCTCGCAATTTGGGACGCTCTCCTAGAGGACGCTGCCCAGCGCTAACCCGACTCACCTGAGTTGACTGTCAACTCAGCCATTACGCGAAAGGGGCCTCCATGGACCTTGCCGATATTCGCCAAGCCATCGATGGCATCGACACCACGCTGCTCAACAGCTTTGTCGAGCGCATGGACATTGCCACCGAAGTCGCCAAGTCAAAAATCGAGATGGGCAAGGCCGTCTTCGACCCCGCCCGTGAGCGCTCCAAGCTCAACAACCTCGCCGGCCGCGCACCCGAGCGCTACGAGGCGCAGACCATCACCCTGTTCCGTCTCCTCATGAGCATGAGCAAGGCCGAGCAGCAGCGCTACATCAACGAACTCAAGGGCATCACCGTCTCGCAAAAGGCCCACGCCACGGCTGCAGCCTCCGACACGCCCTTCCCTCAAACTGCCACCGTCGCTTGCCAGGGCGTTGAGGGCGCTTACAGTCAAATCGCCGCGTGCAAGCTCTTCGACGTGCCCGACATCGCGTTTTTCGAGACCTTTGAAGGCGTTATGCGCGCTGTGCGCGACGGCTTCTGCGAGTTTGGCGTGCTGCCCATCGAAAACTCAACCGCCGGATCGGTCAACGCCGTCTACGACCTGCTCGCACAGTTCGACTTCCATATCGTGCGCTCGCTGCGCCTCAAGATCGACCACAACTTGCTCGTCAAGCCCGGCACCAAGCTGCAGGATTTGCGAGAGGTCTACAGCCACGGCCAGGCCATCGCCCAGTGCGCCGGCTTTATCGAGTCCCACGACCTGCACGCCACCAAGTACCCCAACACCGCCATGTCGGCCGAGATGGTCGCCAGCTCCGGGCGCACCGATGTTGCCGCCATCGCATCGCGCAGCTGCGCGACACTCTATGGCCTGGAGGTGCTGGAGTCCAACATCCAGGACTCGGACAACAACTACACGCGCTTTGTCGTCATCAGCCGCGAGCCACGCGTCTATCCCGGTGCCAACCGTACCTCGCTCATGATCACCACGGCCAACGAGCCGGGCGCCCTCTATCGCGTGCTCGAGCGCTTCTACGCACTCAACATCAACCTCATCAAGCTCGAGAGCCGCCCCATCCCCGGCCGCGACTTTGAGTTTATGTTCTACTTTGATCTGGACTGCCCCTTTGGCAGCAAGGCCCTCGACGACCTGCTCGATTCCATCGACGACGTGTGCGAGAGCTTTACCTACTTTGGCAGCTACACGGAGGTGCTCTAGATGACCGATACCGCCGCAACCCGCCCCTACGGCGTGCTGGGCCGCGTGCTGGGCCACAGCTACACCCCGACCATCTACAAAGAGCTCGCTGGGCTTGAGTACGTGCGATTTGAGCGCGAGCCCGAGGATCTTGAGGCTTTTATGACGGGCGACGAGTGGGAAGGTACCAACGTAACCATCCCCTACAAGCGTGCCGTCATGGAATACCTGGACGAGCTGAGTCCGTTGGCCGAGCGCATGGGCAACGTCAACACCATCACACGTCTGCCTGACGGTCGCCTGCGCGGCGACAACACCGACTACTTTGGTTTTCAGTGCCTGGTCGAGGAGCTGGGGGTTGAGGTTGCCGGCAAGAAGGCCCTCGTGCTCGGAGCCACCGGTGGTGCCGGCACCACGGCAAGCATGGTGCTCGGCGACCTGGGAGCCACCGTGGTGCCCGTGGGCCGCACAAGCGAGGTCAACTACGGCAACATCGCGCAGCAGTCCGACGCGGCGCTGCTCGTCAACTGCACGCCCGCCGGCATGTTCCCCCACTGCCCCGACGCTCCCTGCACGCTCGAAGGACTCGATGCGCTCGAGGGCGTCATCGACATTGTCTACAATCCCGCCCGCACGGGTCTGATGCTCGAGGCCGAGCGCCGCGGCATCCCCTGTATCGGCGGCCTGCTGATGCTCGTGGCCCAAGCGGCACAGGCCGTCGAGCGCTATACCGGCCAAGCCACCCCGCGCGAGCGCATCTTGGACGTAACGGAGCGTCTGTCCCGCCGTGAGCAAAACATTGCCCTGATCGGCATGCCAGGTTCGGGCAAAACCCGCGTGGGTGAGCAGATTGCCCTACGCACGGGACGAGAGCACATCGACCTGGACCGCGCCCTCGAGGAACGCCTGGGCATGCCCTGTGCCGACTATATCGTCGAGCGCGGCGAGGCAGCCTTCCGCGAGCAGGAGACGGCGGCTCTGTCCGACATCTCCAAGCGCAGCGGCCTGGTGCTCTCAACCGGCGGCGGCGTGGTCACGCGCGACGAGAACTATCCGCTGCTGCACCAGAACAGCCAGATCGTGATGCTCAACCGTAAGCTCGACGAACTCGCCCACAAGGGTCGCCCCATCACCGCCCGCGATGGCATCGACAAGCTCGCCGAGCAGCGCATGCCACGCTACCGCGCCTGGGCCGACTACATCATCGACTCGCGCGACTGCGCCGCCAACACCGCCCGCGCCGTCCTCGACACCCTCCCACCCGCTCTCTAACAAAGACCACCACAAAGGGGACAGGCACCTTTGTGGTGGTCTTCCGTTCCGCCTCACCGCCCGTCCAACCGCAAAGGAAGCAACCATGAAAGCTCTCGTCATCAATGGACCCAACCTCAACATGCTCGGCATTCGTGAGCCGGGCATCTACGGCAGCGACAACTACGACCGCCTGGTCCAAATTTGCCAGGAGGCAGGAGCCGCACAGGGATTTGACGAGATCGAGGTATTCCAGTCCAACCACGAGGGCAGCATCGTCGACAAGATCCAGGAGGCCTACGGCAAGGTCGACGGCATCGTCATCAACCCGGCTGCCTACACGCACACCAGCGTGGCCATCCTGGATGCCCTTAAAGCCGTCGCCATCCCGGCTGTGGAGGTCCACATCAGCGCTGTCGAGACCCGCGAGGACTTCCGCAAAGTAAGCTACGCCCGCCTGGCCTGCTTCGCCACCATCACCGGCGAAGGCTTGCAGGGTTACACCCACGCGCTGGAGCTGCTGAGGGAGCATCTCGAAAAGTAAGACCGCAACACTACTGAATAAACAACAGTGGGGAGGGCCAGATTGGTCCTCCCCACTGTTATTACGCCTTCTTGATCACGTATGCCAACCCAATATCGCAGGCGCAACGCACGATTGATGCGAAGAGCCACGATGCTGGCAGCGTCATAAGCAGAGGCATGGTCTGCCAAGGAATAAACCAATCGACCGCATGGATCGCAAAGATCGCCAGACTGGCTTGTCCGCAAAACACGAGTCCTCGCTCAAAAGCCCCCAAAACCGGCACGTCTTTCAACTTCTCCAACGCCATCGAAACCCAGCACACGCAGTAGCTGCCGGCAAGAGCGGCAACTGTCGCAACCAAAAACCCATCTACACGGCGGCTCGAGAGCTCAAGCCCACTCAGCGCGGCAAGGACAAGCCAAGCAACACCGGCTCCAATAAACAGCAGAGGCTTGCTAGCGCTCGGCTCCAGCCCCCTTTGGCGCGCCGTATAACCAATCCACATCAGCAAGGCGATGTAGCAGCTCAGATCCAGATCGAGCGGCAGGTAAACACCCATAAATCGAGACACGCACAAACCGCAAAAGGCAATCGCGGCACAGATCACGCCCTGCCAAACAACCCTAACATCGCGCCCGTCAAACAGCCGCACCAGCACATTAAACAGCAGGCGCGACGTAAACAGCGCCGCCAGAAACCATGTCATGCCAACAGCGGTAACGCCAAGCCCAGGCACATCAACGCCCGAGGCAAACACAAGCGTCTTAAGCCCCGCAACCAGAGTACCGCTCGTCAAAGGAGCGCTGCTCATCAAGAACGTCGGCACCTGCCACGCCAGCGCAAGAACCACATACGGCACCAGCAGGCGCGACACCGAACCACTCAGCAGCTCACGCCACGGCTTCGGCCTAAACGTATACCCGGCAAGAATAAAGAACACCGGCATGTGAAACGAGAAGATCGCGTGCCGCAAGGGAGAGGGATTTGGGACGGTGTGCCCCACAATGACTAGAGTAATTGCAATCCCCTTTGCAATATCGATCCAGTCTAGCCTTTTGCTTCCCATGGCGAACCCTTCAAACTCGCAGCACACAAGATGAAAAAAGCCCGGACCACCAAGCGGTCCGGGCTTAATAAACGATGGTGCTCCATGGCGGATTCGAACCGTCGACCTTGGGATTAGAAGTCCCCTGCTCTATCCAACTGAGCTAATGGAGCAAATAACCGCACGCCCAAGCAAGCGCAAGCCTGTCAGGCGCAAATAATTATAACCTAGTTGAACTGCTCGCGGTACGCCTTGCAGACCTCATCAACCGGGCCGTCCATGCGAAGGTCACCCTTCTCAATCCAAACGGCACGCTGGCAGATGCGCTCAACCTGCTCCATAGAGTGCGAAACGAACAGAACCGTCACGTCGCCGCTCTGGATAAAGTGCTGGATACGGTCCTCGCACTTCTGCTGGAAGAACACATCACCGACGGACAGCGTCTCGTCAACGATCAGAATATCGGGCTCGGTAATCGTCGCGATTGCAAAGGCGATACGCGCCACCATGCCCGAGGAGAAGTTCTTGAGCGGCATATCGACAAAGTTCTGAAGCTCAGCGAACTCAATAATGCCGTCAAAGTTGGCATCGATGAACTCCTTGGTATATCCGAGCAGAGCGCCGTTCAGATAGATGTTCTCGCGGGCGGTCAGCTCGGGGTCAAAGCCGGCGCCAAGCTCAATCAGCGGCGCGATGTTACCGTGTACCTTAACGCTGCCCTCACTGGGCTCAAGCACGCCAGCAATGATCTTGAGCATCGTAGACTTGCCGGAGCCATTGGTGCCGACCAGACCCACGACCTCGCCGCGATGAATATCGAACGAGATGTGCTTAAGCGCCCTAAACTCCTCAAAGAACAGCTCGTGCTTGGCAAGCTTGATGAAGTACTCCTTGAGGTTGGTCAGCGACTCGGACGCCATGTTAAAGATCATGGTGACGTCGTCGACCTCGACAGCCAGAGGCTGCTCGCTGTAATCAACAACAGATTCAGTCATCACAGCACTCCTTAGATGTAGAGGATGAACTTGCGCTCGGACTTATGGAACACGGTGTAGCCAATAACAAGCGCAAGAACCGCCCAAGCGACGCACATACCAAACGTCATAAGCGAGGGCGTAGTCTGGAACAGGAAGATATCGCGCATAAACTGCAGGTAGTTGTACATGGGGTTCGCATACATCAAGATACGCACGAGATGCGGCATTTGCGCAATAAAGTCAGTCGTCCAAAAGATGGGCGTGATGTAAGTCCATGCCGTGATGACGACGCTCCACAGATGCATGACATCGCGGAAGAAAACCGTGAGGGCGGAGAGCATCATGCCAAGGCCCATGCAGAAGCACATAAGCAGCAGTAGGCAGACAGGCAGCAGAATAAGGTGCCAAGAAGGCATAACACGGAACCACAGCATAACAATAGCTACGGCGACCAGCGAGAAGCCAAAGTTCACGAGTGAGAAAAGCACCTTCTGCACCGGGAAGACCCAGCGGTGCACTTTAACCTTCTTGAGCAGCGGAGCCGCACCCACGATCGACGTCAGGGCCTGGTTCGTAGACTCGGACATAACGGCAAAGGTAACGTTACCCACGATCAAGTACAACGGGTACATCTCGGGCGTAATCGAGCCATTGCGGCCCTGGGCAAAAATCGTCGAGAACACGATGGCCATGACGATCATCATCAGCAGCGGGTTGAGCACCGACCATGCGACGCCCAGAACGCTACGGCGATACTTGATCTTAAAATCCTTGGTAACCAGCTGACGAAGGATAAACGCGTCCTTCTCAAATTCGTTCTTAGCAAACGTCGCAGGCAGACTGCGAGTTTCTTGTTGCTTTGTCTGATCCGACACGGATGCAACTCCTTTACTCGTAATCGTTGACAAACGAACAGTATAGACCCGACGGCCATGCAAACGATTCGCGCAACAAAACTGGAGAACTAACCCACATCTTAGGATGACAAGCCCAAACGGCTATACTTTCAAGGATTGAATGTATAAGGAGCATTGAGTGAATTCTGAATCCATCGCCGTCATCATCCCTTGCTACAACGAAGCGCTCACGATTGGTAAGGTCATCGACGACTTTCACCGCGAGCTTCCGCAAGCGACGGTCTATGTCTATGACAACAACTCGTCGGACGATACCTCACGCATCGCTACCGAGCACGGCGCCACGGTGCGTTTTGAGCCCCGTCAGGGAAAGGGCAACGTGTGCCGCCAGATGTTTCGCGACATCAACGCCGATTGCTACCTGATGGTCGACGGAGACGACACCTACCCCGCCGAGGCGGCCAAAGCCCTCTGCGAGCCTATCCTCAGTGGCACGGCCGATATGACCGTAGGCGACCGCCTTTCCAACGGCACCTACGCCGAGGAAAACAAGCGTGCCTTCCACGGCTTTGGCAACAATCTGGTCCGCGCCATGATCAAGTGGATCTATGGCTACAGCTTCGATGATGTCATGACCGGCTACCGCGCCATGAGCCGCCCGTTCGTTAAAACCTTCCCTGTGCTTTCCGAGGGCTTCCAGATCGAAACCGAGCTCTCGATCCACGCCGTCGATCACCGCTGGCGCATCAAAGATGTGCCCATCGAGTACCGCGACCGTCCCGAGGGTTCCGAGTCCAAACTCAACACCGTAAGCGACGGCATTAAAGTCGTTGCGATGATCGGCACGCTGTTCAAGGACTACCGCCCGCTGAAGTTCTTCAGCCTGGTTGCGCTTTTATTCGCGATTATCGGCCTGGCTTTGGGCATTCCTATCTTTGTTGAGTACTTTCAGACCGGCCTCGTTCCGCGCTTCCCCACCGCCATGCTCGCTGCCTCGTTTATGTTCCTGTGCGGTCTGAGCCTTGCGACCGGATTCATCCTGGATTCTGTGGCAAAGGTTGAGAAAAAGCAGTGGGAGGTCAACGTGTACAGCAAATACGCCTACGACGACCAGCCCGGCAGGTCCGCCACCACGCCAAGCGAGAGGTAGATCTTCCGCAAAATACTATTGGCACCACTGCGCAGATAGCCACCAACAAGAAAAGCCGCCGTTAAAGAACGGCGGCTTTTTTACTCTCGTCAATTCAATAGCGGCGACCAGAGCGTCTTGAGGTACTCCCCTAGCTCTTCCTCCCAGTCGGGCATGTGGAAGCCGACCGACTCGAGCCTGGAAAGGTCGAGCGCGGAGTGGACCGGGCGCGGGGCGACGGGTCCCTCGGCGCCGCCGTAGTAGTCGGCGGTCGATACCGGCACGACCTTCTCCCCGTTGCCGTTGGCGGCCTCGAAGACGGCACGGGCGATGTTGGCCCAGCTCTTCACGGCGCCGGAGCCCGTGCAGTTATAGGTGCCGTAGGGCGCGTGCGTCCCCAGCACGTGGAAGATGGCCTCGGCCATGTCGCGCGTGAAGGTCAGGCGGCCCAGCTGGTCGTCGACCACGGTGACCTGTGTGAGCTTGTCCTCGGGATCGGCTACGCGGTCGGACAGCCCCTTCATGGTCTTCACGAAGTTGTGGCCCTCGCCGATGACCCAGGAGCTGCGCATGATGTAGTGGCGCGGGCAGCCGGCCACGGCGATGTCGCCGGCGGCCTTGGTCTGGCCGTAGACGGACAGCGGGC
>UQIC01000003.1 GCA_900540985.1 uncultured Collinsella sp. | reverse complement strand
ATTATTTTCCGCTTCGACGAACAGCCGATCGTGTCAAATTTGGTCTAACAGAGCCATAGGTAAAGTTTCTATTGGGGTATATTCTTTTTGAATAGTCGACCGTTTTCCATATCAGCGGCTCGTTAATCATGGGTTCCCCACCAAAAAAGACGATCGCAAGCGTTTCGTTTTCCGATGAACTTGCGACGAGGTAGTCGACCGCCTTGAAGGCTATCTCGTCTGTCATCAGCAGAGGAGACGTTCCATAATCTCCTTTACCGGCAAAACAGTAACTACAACCAAGGTTGCATGCATGTGAAACGTGGAGTTCGATGGATCTAAGTTTTCGAGGCGTGTCTTTTGTTAAGAAAGTCCGCTCAGACAATCGTTGATACTCATCAATGTCGTCTTCAAGTTCTGCTATGGTCGTTTGGTCGTAGCCTTTCGCAGCAAGTGACTTTGTTAGCAACTTCGAGTTGACCGTTCTTCCCGATGCTTCAAATATGCGAAGCGCATCTTCTGATGCTTGGTCAACCTGAAAGCAATTGCGAGTGACCTCATCGAAGCAGTAACGACGATCACTTACTGAGAAAAAATGCATACGTTCCTCAATTTCATGCTGGACTGGCACTAACCTTGTTTATTGTCGCGCAGCTATAAAAAACCACCAGCGGGGATTCGGTGTGCGGCCCAATCGGACTCCCAAAAGGTTCTATTTGAGACTGGCAAGCTTTGTGTTGTTGGCACTTCGACAGCGCTCTTTATTCCAACATGGAGCCTCGCAGTTTGAGTCGACTTGCCTCTGGAAGGTCCGATCTTAACTTGATTTAGGATGAAAACAGATTACAGGCGCGCTCCTCTAGAAAGAAAGGAAACCAATCGCCGCCTTTCACCAGGAAAGTTTTCATAGCCCACCTCGAGCAAAATGAAAGATGCGAGAGCGATTGGGGAACAACGCGAATCTCCCCTTTTGGGTGGGAGCGAGCCTTCAGCCACCGGCGAACGACTCGCCCTGGTCAGAATCTGGAAGTGGTGCCGGGCCGCTTGGGCCTCCCCGGTGACTTCGTGGGGCTTACCTGCCTGACGTCGAGGAGTACATCCGCAAGATTCGTTCCCTATGCCGTTTGCTCTCACGCCCGCCTTAGTTCCAAGTCGGGCGAGCCGCCGCGCTCATGCGACCCGTGGCGGCGACACGTCGACGCCGCGCTCGCTGAGCACATCTTCGGTTGCAGGTGAGCACGAGGCGGCGCCTGCGCATCCGCTGGGACTGCTGCGCGTGCAAAACGGCTACGTGGTGAGCGCCCCGCGCTGGATTCAGCCGAGCGAGCAGGGCGTCGAGATCGGCGCGCTGGCGACGGGGGAGGGCGATATCACTGATGTGGGCGATGACGTCTCGGCTCGCCATGCCCACGTGTGGTGCGATGACCAAAATGTCTGGTACGTCGAGGACCTGTCGTCCACCAACGGAACCGTGGTGGTAAACGGAGCGACGAACGTCTGCACCCAGGTCGAGCCCGGCCGCTCCGCTCGGCTCAACCCCGGTGACGAGCTCAGGCTCGGCGAATCCACCACCTACGCCATCCTCCTCGGCGCCCTCTAACTCATCTCCTAAATAAGTTGCGGTGAAATGGGGACTGTTTAAGGCCGCGACCGGCAAAAACAGTCCCCATTTCACCGCAACTGCTGCGTTGTCCCCGGGGATTGCGTTCGCTGACATCGGCCGTGTGATAGTCACCCGGGGTAAACCTTTACCGCCCGCCTATATTTGCCGAAATATGGCTTGGCGGCGGGGTACAATAAGCCCGCATGCGGATTTCCGTTGCGGGCGCTTCCCATCGCCGGGGCGTGCCCGGGGGCATCCGGCATGCGGCCTTTGCGGCGCTCGGCCATGTGCAAGACGGGTAGCTGGGCCTGTGGAGCGCATTAACCGCCCCGCGCCTCGGCATGCCTTCTCTCCACGCCATGTACCTGCTGCTCAGTCTGCCTGCCAGATGATTGGAAGCAACAGCGAAAATCCCATCACGCCAACATCCCGGCGATTGCCGGGGCCTGTATACCTATATGAGAGGAGAGGGGTATATGGCGCGTAAGTTTAAGTCTATGGACGGCAACGAGGCGGCCGCATATGTTTCGTATGCGTACACCGAGGTGGCGGGAATTTATCCCATTACGCCGTCCAGCCCGATGGCCGACCATGTCGACCAGTGGGCGGCCCAGGGTCGCAAGAACATCTTTGGCACCCCGGTCAAGGTCGTCGAGATGGAGTCCGAGGCAGGTGCAGCCGGTACCGTTCACGGTTCGCTGGGCGCCGGTGCTCTGACCACCACCTACACGGCTTCTCAGGGCCTGCTCCTGATGATCCCGAACATGTACAAGATCGCGGGTGAGCAGCTCCCGGGCGTCTTCCACGTCTCCGCGCGTTGCGTCGCTTCCCACGCCCTGAACATCTTTGGCGATCACTCCGACGTCATGGCCTGCCGCCAGACCGGTTTCGCCATGCTCGCCGAGGGCAACGTCCAGGAGGTCATGGACCTCTCGCCGGTGGCTCACCTTGCCGCCATCGAGGGTAAGACCCCGTTCCTTAACTTCTTCGACGGCTTCCGCACCAGCCACGAGATCCAGAAGGTCGCCATGTGGGACTACAAGGATCTTGCCGAGATGTGCGACATGGACGCCGTCCAAGCTTTCCGCGACCACGCGCTCAACCCTGAGCACCCGCACACCCGCGGCAGCCACGAGAACGGCGACATCTTCTTCCAGAACCGCGAGGCCTGCAACAAGGTCTACGACGAGCTCCCTGCCGTCGTCGAGGGCTACATGAAGAAGATCAACGAGAAGCTCGGCACCGATTACGGCCTGTTCAACTACTACGGCGCTCCCGACGCCGATCGTGTCGTCGTGTGCATGGGCTCCTTCTGCGACGTGCTCGAGGAAGTCATCGACTACCTCAACGCTCACGGCGAGAAGGTCGGCCTGGTCAAGGTTCGCCTGTTCCGTCCGTTCTCCATCAAGCACTTCGTCGACGTTCTTCCCGAGACCGTCCAGAAGATTGCCGTCATGGACCGCACCAAGGAGCCGGGTTCCATCGGCGAGCCGCTCTACCAGGACGTCGTCTCCGCTCTCTACGAGGCCGGCAAGACGGGCATCAAGGTCGTCGGCGGCCGTTACGGCCTGGGCAGCAAGGACACGCCTCCCGCGTCCGCGTTCGCTGTCTTCGAGGAGCTTAAGAAGGACGAGCCCAAGCGCGAGTTCACCATCGGCATTGTCGATGACGTGACCAACCTGAGCCTGCCCGAGGCCGAGGATGCGCCCAACACCGCAGCCCCCGGCACCATCGAGTGCAAGTTCTGGGGTCTGGGTGGCGACGGTACCGTCGGCGCCAACAAGAACTCGATTAAGATCATCGGCGACCACACCGACAAGTACGTTCAGGCCTACTTCCAGTACGACTCCAAGAAGACCGGCGGCGTCACCGTTTCGCACCTGCGCTTTGGTGATTCCCCGATCCGCTCGCCGTACTACGTGACCAAGGCCGACTTTGTCGCTTGCCACAACCCCAGCTACATCGTCAAGGGCTTCAAGATGGTCCGCGACGTCAAGCCGGGTGGCACCTTCCTGGTCAACTGCCAGTGGAGCGACGAGGAGTTCGCCGAGCACATGCCCGCCGTGGCCAAGCGCTACATCGCGAACAACAACGTCAACGTCTACCTGATCGACGCTATCGACCTGGCTGCCAAGGTCGGCATGGGCAAGCGCACCAACACGGTGCTCCAGTCCGCCTTCTTCGCGCTGGCCAAGGTCCTGCCCGCCGAGGACGCCCTGCAGTACATGAAGGACGCGGCTACCAAGTCCTACATGAAGAAGGGCCAGGCCATCGTCGACGCCAACCATAAGGCCATCGATGCCGGCGCTACCGCCTTCCGTAAGTTCGAGGTTCCGGCCGACTGGGCAACTGCCGAGGATGCCGCTCCCGTCGAGCTCTCCGAGGAGACCAAGTCCGCTATCGCCCAGCAGGTCAAGAACCTGCTCGAGCCCATCGATCGCATGGATGGCGACAGCCTGCCCGTTTCCGCCTTTGTCGATTGCGCCGACGGCCAGTTTGAGCTGGGCGCCTCCGCATACGAGAAGCGCGGCGTCGCCGTGGTCGTTCCTCACTGGGACGAGACCAAGTGCATCCAGTGCAACCAGTGCGCCTATGTGTGCCCGCATGCCACCATCCGTCCGTTCGCGATGACCGAGGACGAGGCTGCCGCCGCACCCGAGGCTACCCGCACGCTCGACGCCATGGGCCCCAAGGCCAAGGGCATGAAGTTCACCATGGCCGTGTCCCCGCTCGACTGCATGGGCTGCACCAACTGCGTCAAGGTCTGCCCCAAGGGCGCCCTCGAGATGGTTCCCACCGAGCAGGAGATGGACCAGCAGCCCGTTTGGGACTACATGGTCGAGAACGTCTCCGAGAAGAAGGAGCTCATCGCGGCCAACGTCAAGGGCAGCCAGTTTAAGCAGCCCTACCTGGAGTTCTCCGGCTCCTGCGCCGGCTGCGCCGAGACCGCCTATGCACGTCTGGTGACCCAGGTCGCCGGCGACCGCATGTTCATCTCCAACGCCACCGGCTGCTCCTCCATTTGGGGCAACCCCGCTGCCACCGCTCCTTACTGCAAGGACAAGGACGGTCACGGCCCGGCGTGGAACAACTCCCTGTTCGAGGACAATGCCGAGCACGGTCTGGGCATGGCCGTCGGTTACGAGGCCGTTCAGAAGAAGCTGATCGCTGCTACGCAGGAGATCATCGCCGCTGACGGTCCGTCCGACGAGCTCAAGGCCGCCGGTCAGGCTTGGATTGACTCCGTCAACGATGCCGAGGCCTCTAAGACCGCTGCCGCCGCCTACGTTGCCGAGCTCGAGAAGTGCGGCTGTGACGCTTCCAAGGCGATCCTCGCCGACAAGGCTTACCTCACCAAGAAGTCCTTCTGGATCTTCGGTGGCGACGGTTGGGCCTACGACATTGGCTTCGGTGGCCTGGACCACGTCCTGGCTTCCGGCCACAACGTCAACGTCTTCGTCTTCGACACCGAGGTTTACTCCAACACCGGTGGTCAGGCCTCCAAGGCCTCGAACCTGGGCCAGGTCGCTCAGTTCGCCGCTGCCGGTAAGGTGACCAAGAAGAAGTCCCTGGCCGAGATCGCTATGAGCTACGGCTACGTCTACGTGGCGCAGGTCGCCATGGGCGCCAACCCGGCTCAGACCCTCAAGGCCATTCACGAGGCCGAGGCCTACGACGGCCCGTCCCTCATCATCGGCTACAGCCCCTGCGAGATGCACTCCATCAAGAAGGGTGGCATGCAGAACTGCCAGGCCGAGATGAAGAAGGCTGTCGAGTGCGGTTACTGGAACCTCTTCCGCTTCAACCCCGAGGCTGCTGCCGGCAAGAAGTTCTCGCTCGATTCCAAGGAGCCCGCGGGCGGTTATCAGGAGTTCCTGATGAACGAGGCCCGTTACGCTTCGCTGACGCGTTCCTTCCCCGAGCGCGCCGAGGAGCTCTTCAAGGAGAACGAGCAGGCCGCTATGGACCGCTACGCTCACCTGCTGAAGCTCAAGACGGTGTACAACGAGGCCTAGGTCTCCCACCGCAGGATCTGAGGGCTAACCTTCGCGGACGTCCTCGGACATGAAAGAACCCCCGCTGCGCACTACGTGCGGCGGGGGTTCTTTCGTCCTGCGGAGTGTCCGCAAAGGTTAGCCCTCAGATCCTGCTACGACTACGTCCTCGGATGTGATGGCGGATGAAGGACGTGGTTGTGGGGGGCTTTTGTCCCCTTCGCTGTTTCGCGGCTTTGCCGCGAAACCTCGCGCCACTTTGGGGATGGATGGGCGCGTGGTTGTTGCGACTTCTTATCCCCTTGCTTTTTCGCGCCTTTGGCGCGAAACGCGCAGCACTATGGAGAGGGCTGGGGACGCTGTTGTTGGCGTCTCCAGCCCTCTGATTACTAATTTTGGTTCCGCAGCGGGACGTTGTTGGCGCTACTTGCTTGGCTTACCTTGTCTCGCCGGTTTCGGTGCGCAGACGGTAGCCGTGGACCAGGTCGCTGATGGCCGGCCAGGGAATCTGGCGATCGACCCAAAACTGCAGCTGTACCAGATAGCGCTCGGTGGCGCGGGTGAGGGCGGCAAACTGATCGTGAGTCTCTACCTGGTCGTAGAGATCGCGGCAGCGGGCGAGGATGGCGGTCGTGTCGTCCATCTTGCCGGTAACGTCGAAGGCGCCCGAGAACCAGTCGCATAGGCGCGTGGCGCTGTTGTTGAGGGTCGCTAGGTCGGCGGTATCGCCGTTGACGTTTTCGGTTGCCTGGGCACGCAAGAGGGAGAGGGCGTCGGCCGCGTTCATACAGTAGCCGACGGTGAAGTTCCAGACTGCGAACTCGCGGCCGGTGTCGAGCTTGCGGCGGCGCATGTAGTCGATGTCGCGGGGCTCCTCGAGCATCATTTGATCGGCGAGGGCCTCAAGTGCAGTGGTGTACTCGGCAAGGTCGAGCGTGAGCAGGGTGTTGATATCCATCATCTTTAGGCCTCCGCTTCGATCTCGACGATTTCGTTTTTAATGTACATGCCCTGGTTGTCCCAGACATTGCGGCAGGCGGCGGCAAAGCGCTTGCGGTCAGCTTCGCAGATGCGGGCGAACATGTTACAGGTGCCAAACGGCTCGCAGACGTCAAAGAAGATGCAGACCGACGACCAGCCGCCGTACCAGCTCACTGCGCCCGCCGGCTCGTGAAAGACGGGGTTCTCGATGTGCTCGTAGTTGGCGATGGGACCCGAAACGGGATAGGTTACCTCGGCATCGCAGATCTTGGCCGAGAAGATACGCGACTCGACCGGACAGGACGATTCGAACAGCTTGCATGCTTCGGGAGCCTTGTCCCAGAGCATGTCGGCGAGAAACGTCTCGCCATTCAGCGTGATCTTGAGCATTTTTGTCATAGTAAGGACCTCCTCAATCCGTCGCTCAAGGGGTTCGCTGGCGGATAAAGGAGAAGACAGCTACGGGGTCGCCAAACCCAAACTTCACGACAGGTGTCTGTCGCCCCAGCCCGTACTGTTCTTCGCTAAAGTATCATGCTGCAAACGTTAGCACAATATCGAATTTCATTTTTCTTAGCCATATGCCGACCCTGCGCACCGCCATCACGCGTTTGCGGTATGACGCAGAGCGACCGTTATTCTTATTGATGGATGAAATGCCCCTTGTTTTTGTCGGGGTGCATACTCGTCTTAGAAGTGCATAGAATCTCGTATAGTGCGAGTAAGATAGTGC
Source organism: uncultured Collinsella sp. (assembly GCA_900540985.1). Taxonomy (GTDB): domain Bacteria; phylum Actinomycetota; class Coriobacteriia; order Coriobacteriales; family Coriobacteriaceae; genus Collinsella. The sequence continues at coordinate 96,820 of UQIC01000003.1, read as the reverse complement.
GCTGTCCGTTTTGTGTTTAGCAAAGATATAGTTTGCATAATCTGGTCTAATCCCTGCTCTATTAAAATAAAGTTGCACGTAAATGACGTAGATATGCTTGAGCTGGGCTTCTTTACGCTGGGCGGGTAAAAGCGACCGTTCACCGTTCAACTATTTCCAAAATGAATAAAATGAGCGATAAAGAGAATATAAACCTTAATAAACTCGCGTATTGCACGGACGCGGGTTATTAATGGGTTGTAGGCCTTTTACAGAAAGGATTCCAGCAATGTCTAAGCCTCTTGGCAAGCCCGATCGTATTGTCGTCGCCCTTGGCGGCAACGCCCTCGGCAACAACCCCGTCGAGCAGATCGAGGCCGTGAGCAACACCGCCCACGCTCTCCTCGGCCTCATCGAGCAGGGTAACGAGATCATCATCACCCACGGCAATGGCCCGCAGGTCGGCATGATCCAGAACGCCTTTGCCGCTGCCCACGACGCCATCGGCACCCCCGAGATGCCGCTGCCCGAGTGCGGCGCAATGTCCCAGGGCTACATTGGCTATCACCTGCAGCAGGGCATCGGTCGCGAGATGCACAAGCGCTATAAGCGTTGGCACGCCGCCACCGTCGTCACCCAGATCGAGTGCGACCCGGACGATCCCGCGTTCAAGAACCCGACCAAGCCGATCGGCCCCTTCTACACCGAGGAGCAGGCCAAGGAGTTCATGGCCGAGGATCCCTCCAAGGTCTTCGTCGAGGATTCCGGCCGCGGCTGGCGTCGCGTCGTCGCTTCCCCCGATCCCAAGAAGATCGTCGAGGCTGACTCCATCCTCAACCTGCTCGACAACGAGTTCATCGTCATCGCCTGCGGTGGCGGCGGCATCCCCGTCGTCCGCGACTACGAGAACAAGGGCTGCTACAAGGGCGTTCCCGCCGTCATCGACAAGGACCTGGGCGGCGAGCTGCTGGCCGAGGATTGCGACGCTGACGTTCTGTTCCTGCTGACCGCCGTTGAGCATGTCGCCATCAACTTTGGCAAGCCCAACCAGGAGGAGCTCGAGGACCTCACCGCCGACGAGGCCGAGCGCCTGGCCGACGAGGGCCAGTTCGGCAAGGGTTCCATGGAGCCCAAGGTCCGCGCTGCCATCAAGTTCGCCCGTTCTCGCAAGGGCCGCACCTGCATCATCGGTGCTCTGGACAAGGCCGCCGAGACCATGGCCGGTCTCTCCGGTACCCGCATCCACGAGTAGCCTCTACTCCATTGCCTCTCTCGTGGGCGCCAGACAAGACGCCCACAAACTAGCCTCTCTTCATGAGCTCCGCAGTCCGCTCCGACTGCGGGGCTTTTGCTATTTACCTAGTCCCCGATGGGTGAGTAGTCATTGGGGACGTTCTTAAACGACTAGTCAAACAAGAACGTCCTCAATGACTACTAATTTAAATCTGTCCCCAATGACTGCGGAAAGCGCATCTCACACCGACGCATTGCTTTCGGGCCCTCTCCCCAGGCTCTCCATAGCTCAGCTGGACTCCCCGCAACCTGTTCCGAGTTGGCGGAACGAGCGCGACGTGGAGTGTCATTCTTTACCGCGTTAGACTAGACGCAGGGAAAGGAGGAGGACATGGATGCTCGCGTCAAGCAGCTTGTAAATATGATCGAGGACGCTCAGCCTGTCGCTGTCGCGGTACTTGCCAAGCGTCTCGAGGTAAGCGAGCGCGCCGTGAGAAACTATATCCATCGCACAAACGACAGCCTTGCAGGGGTTGCACGCATCGTTGGCAGCAAGGGGCAGTATCGTATCGATGTTGCACGTGCAGATGAGCTTGCTCGCTTGCTAGACGGTGCGGCTCTGGCCCATCCGGGCATTCCTGATACGCGCGATGGCCGTGTGTCCTTCCTTCTTAACGACCTCCTCATGCGGTCCCAGTGGGTGACGATTGAGGAGTATGCGGATTTACTCTACGTTTCGGCGCGGACTCTGTCCAATGACATGCGTCTGGTAGAGCAGAAACTCGCCCAATTTGACTTAACGCTCGAAAAGCGCCCACGCTACGGAATCCGCGTTGCGGGCGGGGAGTCACAACGGCGCCTGTGCCTGGCCTCGCTGGTGAGGCCCGTGTTGCCCGACACCGACGATGCAAAGCTCGCCGAGCGCCTGCGGGCCATCGCCGCATGTGTGGACGATGCCCTGACGGCCTCGCCCGTCACGGTGAGCTCGCTGGCATCCCGCAATCTCATCATGCATCTTTACATTGCTCTTGGCCGCATCGAGCAGGGCTGCTATGTCCCAGCTGCAGAATCGGACGTTCAAAAACTGGAGGGAACGCGCGAATACGCCGCGGCTTTCCAGATTGCCGCAAACATCAAGGATGCCCTGGGCGTGAGCATGCCCCGAGAAGAGGTTGCCTTTATCGCAATCCATTTGCTCGGCAGGGGCACGGGCGTGCCCGAGAAGGGCTCTGCCGTTATCTCGGACGAGATGTGGGAGATTGCTTCCGAGATGGTACGTGCGGTCAACGATGAGTTTAGGTTTGACTTTAGCGGCGATCTTGAACTTCGCATGAACCTTGCTCGGCATATCGGCCCTCTGGGCTATCGCCTTGAATATCACATGCATATGGATAACCCCATGCTGCCCGATATCAAGACGAGGTTTCCGTTGGCCTATTCGATGGCAGCTGGCACCTCGCAGGTACTCGAGCGTCATTTTGGCAGCCAGCCCTCTGATGAAGAGCTCGGCTACATCGCCATGGCATTTGCCCTGGCCCTCGAGCAGCAAGCCGACCAGCCGCGTCGCAAGCGCATCCTGATCGTGTGCGCCTCGGGAGCGGGAAGCGCCCGTATGCTCGAGCACCAGTACCGCAAGCAGTTTGGCATGTATATCGATTCGATTGAGACATGCGATGTCGCCCGCGTGGGAACGTTCGATTTTTCGCACATCGACTACGTGTTCACAACGGTGCCGCTCAACGTCAAGTTGCCCGTGCCCGTCCGCGAGGCCGATTTCTTCTTGGAGACGAGCGATGTCAACGCTATCCGCAAGGTGCTGAGCGACGACACTGCGCAATCGGACTCCGTAAGCTCTTTCTTTAGCCGTGCCCTGTTCTTCAACCGCGTTGAGGCGTCGTCGAAGCAGGCCGTTCTCCGATATCTCTCCGAGCGCGCCGTCGAGAGCGGCCGTGTCGATGCCCAGTTTGCCCAAGAGGTCGCCGAGCGCGAGAGCGCGAGTGCCACCTCGTTTGGCAATGGGGTAGCCATGCCCCATGGGATGCATCCCTTGAGCGCCGAGGCCTTTGTTACCGTGGGCCTGCTCGAACATCCCATTCTTTGGGACGAATACGGCCATGAGGTCGATATCGTCTTTATGGTGTCGTTTGCCCGGTCGGGCGGCGATGAGGCGCGGATCTTGAGCTCACTGCTCGCCGAGATCTTTATGGACCGCCAGGGGGTCGAGCGCCTACGCGAGCGCCGGTCCTGGCATGAGCTGATGGCGCTTGTGCAAGCGCATACGGCTTAAGACTTCTTTTGTCGATAACCCTGTCTGTCTACCTGCAATAAACCTCGAGGATTGCGGGCGGGAGATAGGCGTTTCGAATATTCAAGTACAAACCAAACATCACGGGAGAGGAGACCGTTATGGACGATCAGGGAACCGAGATGGTTTCGTTTCAGCTGGTCGCTGCAGCGGGAGAGGCACGCAGCCTTGCCTTCGAAGCCCTTGAAAAGGCAAAAGCGGGGGATTTTGACGCCGCCGCCAAACTCATGAAGCAGTCAAAGGATGCGGGAATCAAGGCTCACCACATCCAAACGCAGCTGCTTTCGACTGAGGCAGCGGGCGAGCATCTGTCGGTGGATGTGTTGCTGGTCCATGCTCAGGACCACCTCATGTGCTCCATGCTTGCTCAGGAGCTCGTGCAGGAGCTGATCTGCCTGTATGAGTGCACTGCAACCAAGAACGCCTAGCGGCGTGCGGTGACTATCCAACCAATCAATGCGAAGGGAATCCCTTATGAAGATCCTTCTTGTTTGCGCAGCTGGTCTGTCTACAAGCATTCTGATGAAGAAACTCGAGAAATATGCGGAGCAAAACGGCATCGAGCTCGATATCGATGCGGTGGGTATCGGCGAGTATCAGGAGACGTGCGCCAATTATGACGTGCTGCTCTTGGGGCCGCAGGTGTCCTACCAGCTCAACACCGTCAAGCAGGGGAGCGGTAAGCCGACCGCGGTCATCCCCGCACAGGACTACGGCATGGGCAACGCCGCCAACGTGCTGGCACTCGCCCAGTCGCTGTTGGGTTAGGAGGCGACCATGGAGAAGTTCATGACCCTGCTTCAGGAAAAACTGACCCCTATCGCCAATTTCTGCGGCACCGAGCGCCACTTTGCCTCCATGCAAAAGGGCTTTATGAGCGCGATCAGCTTCATCTTGGTATCTGCCGTCTTTATGATCCTCGCCAACCCGCCGGTCACGGCCGACCTGGTGGCGCAGGGCGGGTTCTGGTCCGTCTTTGGCCCTTGGCTCGATTTTGCGACGGCCAATAAGCTCACGCTGCTCATCCCCTTCAATATGACGATGGGCATACTGTCGGTGATCGTGACGTTCGCAATCGCATATAACCTGGCGGGCACCTACAAGATGCCCAAGCTTAACGCCGGCATGACCTCGCTGGTGATGTTCCTGATCGCCGCGGCGCCGTCGTCCTACTACCAGCTTGCTGACGAGTCCGTGCTCCAGGCGGTCCCCTGCACCTATCTGGGTGCGCAGGGCCTGTTTACCGCCATCATCGTTGCCTTGGTCTCCGTCGAGGTCACGCGCTTCTGCCAGACCAAGGGCATCACCATCAAGATGCCCGATGGCGTGCCGCCGTTTTTGTCCGAAACCTTTGGCGCCATCGTACCTATGCTCGCCAACATCCTCATCTTCTTTGGCGGCAACCTGCTGATCCAGATGATCGATCCCGCGCTGTCCATCCCCTCGGTTATCGAGAAGCTGCTCGCTGCCCCGCTTTCCGTCGCAGTTGACTCTGTGCCCGGCGCACTGCTTATCTGCTTCATGACGCTGCTGTTTTGGTGCTTTGGCGTCCACGGCAACATGATCGTAATGCCCATCACCGCCCCGGTCTCGCTTGCCGCCTTTGCCGCCAACGCCTCGCTCTATGCTGCCGGGCAGCCGCTTGAGTTCCACCCGGTGCTCATGTCGTTGGCCATCAACCTCATCGGCGGCACGGGTAATACGTTCTCTTTTGTGGCGCTCTGCGCGTTTAGGGCAAAGTCGCAGCAGCTCAAGGCATTTGGCAGGGCATCGATCGTGCCGAGCTTCTTCCGTATCTCCGAGCCCGCGATCTTCGGCGCGCCCATCATCTTCAACCCGATCCTCATGATTCCGTTTGTGCTAGGCGGCATGATCTCGGCCCTGCTGTATTGGGGTGCGGTCTCACTGGGTCTTGTCTCTAACTTCTACATCTTGGTGAGCGGCACGTTCCCCATCTTCGTTCAGGGCTTTGTCCAGTGCCTCGACCCGCGCATCTGGGTGTTTACGATCGTTTTGATCGTGGTCATGGCTGTGGTCTGGTACCCGTTCTTTAAGGTGTACGATAACCAGCTCCTGGCTCAGGAGCAGGAGAACGCCGCGGCAGCTTCTGCCGAGGATGCTGAGTAGCATGAGTTACTTTGACAGAACGTCTGCCGCCGGTATGCCCGAGGGCTTTTTGTGGGGTGGTGCCCTCGCCGCCAACCAGGCCGAAGGGGGCTGGAACGAGGGCGGCCGCGGCATGTCGCACTCCGACCTGATCCCACAGGGTTCCGACCGCTGGGATGTAATGTTTGGCAGGCAAAAGCCCGTGGACGATCCGGACAGGCTGTATCCATGCCGCTGGGGCAACGACTTCTTCCATCATTGGCACGAGGATGTCGAGCTCTTTGCCGAGATGGGCTTTAAGTGCCTGCGTCTTTCAATTTGCTGGAGCCGTATTTTTCCCACAGGGATGGAGGCCGAGCCCAACGGCGAGGGCTTGGAGTTTTACCGTCAGGTATTCGAGGCGCTGCGCGAGCATGGAATCGAGCCGCTTGTGACGCTGTCGCACTACGACTATCCGTTGGCTCTGGTCGAGCGCTATGGTGGCTGGCAAAGCCGAGAGATGATCGAGCGGTATGCGCACTACGTCGAGACCGTCGGACGCGCGTACCAGGGCCTCGTGCGTTATTGGCTTACGTTCAACGAGATCAACAGCGTGGCGCTGTCCTATCTCAACGCGGGTGTCACGCTCGAGGATGAGCGTGACCGTGCAGCCGTGACTGCGGCGTTCTCGCACCATATGTTTATGGCGAGCGCTCGCGCTGTCGAGATTCTGCACAAGATCGATCCCGCAAACAAGGTGGGTTGCATGGTCGCTGCCGGTGCGACCTATCCGTACCGTTGTGCGCCCGAGGACGTATGGCTTGCGTATGAGGAGGACCGCGGCCGCTACTTCTACACAGACGTGATGGCTGCGGGCGCCTATCCTGCTTGGAAGCTGCGTGCACTCGAGAAAGAGGGTGTTCACGTGCCCTTTGAGCCGGGCGATACGGAGTATCTGGCAGAGCATACGGTCGACTTCATCTCGTTCTCGTACTATTGCTCGCGCTTGGTGTGCGCCGATGATCAGGTGATCGCCGAGAAGGCGGAGGGCAACGTGTTCCCGACGTTGCGCAATCCGTACCTCAAGGATAAAGAGACTGCCTGGAAGTGGCAGATCGATGCGCTGGGTTTGCGCGTGACGCTTGCCGGCTACCACGATCGTTACCATCTTCCGCTCTTTATCGCCGAGAACGGTGTGGGCGGACTCGATGCGCTGGAAGACGGCAAAGTCCACGATGCGTATCATATTGATTACCTGCGAAGGCATATTCTTGCGCTGCGCGATGCAATTGTCGAGGACGGTGTTGACCTGATGGGATACACGCCGTGGGGCTGTATCGATTTGGTGTCGGCCTCGACGGGGCAGATGAAGAAGCGCTATGGCTTTGTTTATGTCGATGCCGATGATATGGGCAAAGGCACGTTCGATCGCTACCGAAAGGACAGCTTCTGCTGGTACCAAAAGGTCATTGCATCAAATGGCGAGGACTTGAGTTAACTCTTGCAGGTCTGTTGCCCCCGCGGTCCGCTTCGGCCGCGGGGGCTTTTGTTATTGAGGCGGCTGTTCATGAGGAGCATTGCAGGCTGTGGAAACCCGGCACTTGGGGACGTTCCTTTCCTGCCGGCAGCTTGGGACAGTCCTTAAAGGCCGCATCGATCAACTGCGGAAAGCACATCCCAGAATGAGCGTCCAACATGGGGTGCGGTTTCCCTTGAGGCCCTCAATCGGAAAATGCATCCCGGATTATTGTCGAAAAGCGGTCCCTAGTTTCCCAAACGGGCCGCTAACGGAAAGCGCACCCCGCTATTGGGCCCCAAAGCAGGATGCGCTTTCCGTGCTGGCAGTTCCAAGCAGTTCGGGATGGCCCTTTTCGTCTGCTCTCGGCCGGCGTCCGTAAGACTGTCCCCGACGACCACTCATTTAAGTCTGTCCCCAATGAGTGCCCAATGACTAGTAGTAGGCCCACATGGCTTCGACTTCGTTGAGGACCTCTACGACGCCCCAGCGGCGGGCGCTGCGGCTGGCCGAGTTGGGATCGAAGACTTCAATCTGGTCGGTGTCGTCAATACCGTAAAGCACAATGTAGTGGCCCACGTTGGTAAAGGTGCCCGGCCGAACGGCGGCGATGACGGGCGCTCCCGAACGCAGCGCCTGAGTCATAGAGTCGCGATCGTTATGGAGCTCCGTTCCGTTAAGTCCCAACTGCCACGCGCCGCTCGTCATAAACGACCATTCGGTTGCACCGGTGGGGGCGTAATTGCCCGCCTCGGAAAGCGCGCACATATCGACGGGGGTCATATCGGTGCGTCCCGTCTTAAAGATATAGACCATGGTGAGGCACGTAGGCCCGCAGGCATTTTGGCGGATGGTGCCGCCGGCGTAAGGCAGCTCAGACCACGCAGGGTCGATCTGATAGATATGGGGCATCGTGCCGGCTTGCCATTGCGAGCGCGGGGTCGAAAAGGCGAAAGAATAACCGGGCGCGACGGGGGCCTTGAGCAGCTTGTCCTCGGCGGTGGGACCGAGACCGGCCGAGCCGTGGGACATACAGGAGCTCATAAGCACAAAGACCAGACAGGTGAGGATAGAGCACAGTGCGAGGCGAAGTCGACGGGCCGGCAGGGCAGGGGCATTCACGTGCGATGTCGAGCGGCAAGGCTTGCCGTCGCGTCCGCCTTGGGGATGCGAAAAGAAGCGGTTGATATGGATGCCGGGCTGACGTACGCCGTTGCGGCGCAGTTGCGGAACCTCGGCCTGACGCTGTCGAGTGCGCGCGCCCAAGCGGCTATCTTGCTGCGCGCTTGTGCCCGTGCTCGGACGGCCACTCTGCCGCGTTCTGCTTGCCTGCTGCCGAGACGAAGGCCTGGGTTGTTCTTGAGTGCGTTGTGGATTGCTGCTCGTGGCACTTCCGGGCGTCGGCGTGGTACGGCCAGCAAGGCGAACGCTTTGTCGCCGTTGATCACCGTCGTTGTATCCGTATGCCATTCGTACCGCCTTGTCTCATGTATAACCTGTCTATCCTACAAAAAAGATGTGCAACAAATGGGTCTGCGCGTCAAAAGCTCGGTAAACGGTACGAAAGGCGCAAAACACACGGCCTCAAAAACATCTCTCTATGCGTCCGATGAACGTACGCCCGTCGGACGGGCGGCAACAATGAACGGCAAACCGTGCCGTTCGTCCCAAAAACGGCGCCGCTCATATGCGAGTTCGGCCTTCGGTCGAGCCATGGGCGGCCATGCTGCGCCAAGGCCGTATTGTAAAGCCACGAAGTAAAAGCGCGCGGCAAAACAGACTGCGCAAGGGGTGACGTCAAGGGGCGTCAAAAAGGAAAGGAGGGGAACAATGGCGGACAAGAACGCAGAAGTTGCAGTCGAGGATAACGGCGGCATGAAGAAAACGCTTTCGCTCTGGAACTTCTTCACCATCGGTTTCGGTGCCATCATCGGCACCGGTTGGGTTCTGCAGGTCGGCGACTGGATGGTCGTGGGCGGCGGCCCCGTTCCCGCTATGATCGCATTCCTCTTGGGTGCAATCTTCCTCGTGCCTGTCGGAGCTGTTTTCGGTGAGCTCACGGCTGCTATCCCCATCTCGGGCGGCATCGTCGAGTATGTCGACCGTAGCTTTGGCCGTACGCTGAGCTACATCACCGGATGGCTTTTGGCTCTGGGCAACGGTATCCTGTGCCCGTGGGAGGCCATCGCCATTTCGACCCTCGTGTCCGAGATGTTCGGCAGCCTGCCCGGTCTTGAGTGGCTGCGCGCCGTCAAGCTCTACACCATCCTGGGCGCCGACGTTTACCTGTTCCCGACGCTGATTGCGCTCGGCTTTGCAGTCTACGTCATCTTCCTCAACTTCCGCGGTGCCAGCTCGGCCGCCAAGCTCCAGGCCTTCCTGACCAAGGCCCTGCTCTGCGGCATGCTGCTCGCCATGGGCGTCTCGCTGTTCACCGGCTCGCCGGACAACGCCATGCCCGTGTTCTCCCAGGTCGCCGGTGCTGGCGGCGGCAAGGCCGCTACCGAGAGCACCAGCCTGTTCGCCGGCATCGTGTCGGTCCTGGTTCTGACCCCGTTCTTCTACGCCGGTTTCGACACCATTCCTCAGCAGGCTGAGGAAGCAGCCGAGGGCCTCAACTGGAACAAGTTCGGCAAGATCATCTCCCTGGCCCTGCTGGCCGCCGGCGGCTTTTACATGGTCTGCATCTACTCGTTCGGCACCATCCTCGACTGGCATGAGTTTGTTAAGAGTCCGGTTCCCGCGCTTGCCTGCCTCAAGGGTATCAACATGCTCCTGTACCTGGCCATGCTCGTCATCGCCACGCTTGGACCCATGGGCCCGATGAACTCCTTCTACGGCGCCACGAGCCGCATCATGCTCGCCATGGGCCGCAAGGGCCAACTGCCCGAGAAGTTCGCCGAGGTCGACCCCAAGTCCGGCGCTCCCAAGCTCGCCTGCGTCGTTCTGGGCGTTATCACCGTCATCGGTCCGTTCCTGGGCAAGAACATGCTCATCCCTCTGACCAACGTGTCGGCTCTCGCCTTCATCTTCTCCTGCGGTATGGTCGCCCTCGCCTGCCTGCGCATGCGCTTCACCGAGCCCGACCTGCCTCGTCCCTACGAGGTGCCCGGCGGCAAGTTTGGCATCGGCCTCGCTATCGCTGCCTGCGCCATCATCATCGGCCTGCTCGTGATTCCGTTCTCTCCCGCCTCCCTCAACATGGTGGAGTGGAGCATCGTGATCGGCTGGTTGGCTATTGGCCTGGCCCTCATGGCTTTCACCAATTCCCGCAAAAAGTAACGCCTAGCCGGGGCGGATCGGGTGCGCGGTGCCCTCTCTCCTGCGCACCGAGCCCGGCATCACTTGGGTAGCTTTGTGAGGCCGCGATCCAACACGGCCTCGCCCACATATATGGATCCATAAGGAGGAACCATGTCCACTAAGTATGCAATCGTTGGCGGCAAGCTCATCGACGGTACCGGTGCCGAGCCGGTCGAGAACTCCCTCGTTCTCGTCGACGACAACGGCAAGATCGAGTACGCCGGCACTATGCAGAACCTTCCCGAGGGCGTTGAGGTCATCGACGCCGCCGGCAAGACCGTCCTTCCCGGCCTGATCGACACCCATCTGCACTTCTCGGGCAACCTGACCGACGATGATACCGATTGGGTCATGCAGCCGCTCCTCGAGAAGCAGGCCGTCGCCGTCAAGCAGGCCTACGACTGCCTCACCCACGGCCTCACCACCGTCTGCGAGATCGGCCGCTTTGGTATCCAGATCCGTGACTGCATCGACAAGGGCGTCTTTAAGGGCCCGCGCGTTCTGGCCACCGGCCTCGGTTTCTGCCGCGTTGCCGGCCACGGTGACTCTCACCACTGCACCCAGGAGCTCAACAAGGAATCCCATCCCTGGGGCGACCAGGTCGACGGTCCTTGGGATCTGCGCAAGGCCGTCCGTCGTCGCCTGCGCGAGAACCCCGATGCCATCAAGATCTGGGCTACCGGTGGCGGCATCTGGCGCTGGGACTCCGGTCGCGACCAGCACTACTGCTCCGAGGAGATTCAGGCCGTGGTCGACGAGGCAAAGATGGTCGGCATCCCCGTGTGGAGCCACTGCTACAACAACCACGCCGCTGCCTACGATTCCGTTCGCTTTGGCTGCGAGCAGCTGATTCACGGTTTCGATATCGATGAGCGCACCATGGACCTCATGGCCGAGCAGGGCACCTTCTTCACCCCGACGATCGCCTTCCTGCCCACCTGGTACGCCACCTATCCGCCCGTCTACGTCCCCGAGCTGCACGACAAGTACGAGGGCACCCTGGTCGAGAAGGAGCTGCAGCGCAACTACGACTGCCTGCGCGAGGCCAAGAAGCGCGGCGTCGTCATGACGATCGGCTCCGACTCCTTCTCCTTCGTCACCCCGTACGGCACCTGCTCCATCGAGGAGATGTACGAGTTCGTCGACAAGATCGGCTTCACCCCGGTCGAGACCATCACCTGTGCCACCCTCAACGGTGCCAAGATGTGCCACATCGAGGACGAGACCGGTTCCATCGAGGCCGGCAAGTGCGCCGACCTGCTGGTCGTCAACGGTGACGTCGCCGCCGACATCCACGTGCTCAACACCGACAACATGGACGTCATCATGAAGGACGGCTGGATCGTCGAGGCTGGCACCTTTGGCGAGGCCAACAAATACAGCGCCTAAACTACCGTTCATCGACGACTGGATGTAAAACACAGTATTTGATTGCATAATGCAATGGAGAGGGTCGCTTGCGGCCCTCTTTATTGCTATGGGTGCGATAGATAAAAGGGGATGACGGTGGATTTAAACAGGCTGATTCTGGGCAAGAGCTACAACTCTACCAAGGTCTTTCGTACGGCCCAGCATGTGGTCCAGGCCATCCTGCTCGGTGTTGTCGTTCCGGCGCTTATCCTGCTGCTTATCTGGGATTTAACCGATAATCCCAATCCCGTTCCGGGCGTTGTCGTTATTGCCGGCCTGGTCATGCTGTGCTTCTTTTTCTCGTATGTCTTTGTGGTCCCCGATGACCTCACATCGAGCGCAACCGACCGTACGCTTGCCATCGCATCAAAAATATTCGCCTATACATCGCGTGGCCTTACGCCCGAAGCTGCCCTGGGTGCTTCTAAGATCATCCTGTCCGAGACCATCGCCTCTGCCATCTGCTTTACCGATGGCAAACAGGTGTTGGCAAGCTGGGGCGAGGACTCGGCAAAGTGCCCCGCCGGCACCCCGGTCGTGCTCAAGACCACGCTCAGTGTGATTGAGACGGGCGAGCAGAGCGTGTTTTCGCGTGACACCTCCAATGAGACGGGCGGCTATTTTCCCCGCCTGCGCGCCGGCATCGTCGCGCCGCTTACCGTGCGCGGGTATTGCGTGGGCACACTCGAGCTGTATTACCCTCGCCTGAGCAGCATCGATATGCGCCAGACGGCCCTTGCCTCGGGTTTTGCCGACCTAATTTCCACGCAGCTCGCCAGCTTTGAGCTCGAGCGCCAGGACGAGCTCACAGCCCGCGTTGAGCTTCGCGCCCTGCAGTCGCAGGTCGACCCGCATTTTCTATTCAATACCATTAGCACGATCGTGTCGCTCGTTCGAACCGAGCCCGACAAGGCGCGATCGCTGCTGATCGACTTTTCCAACTACTATCGTCAGACGCTTTCTGACTCCGATACGCTCACCACGCTCGAGCACGAGGTGGAACAGGGCACTCGTTATATCAATCTTATGCAGGCCCGGTATGGCGACGGCCGTCTGCGCGTTTCGGTCGACATCGACTTTGAGGTGCGCGACAGCCTGGTACCGCCGTTTATCTTGCAGCCGCTGCTCGAAAACTGCATCAAGCATGCGCAGCGCGAGACCGAGCCGCTTTCTATTCATGTTAGGGCTTTCGAGACCGATGACGGTTTGGAGATCATCGTCGAGGACGACGGCATCGGTATGAGCGAAGAAGTCTGCGCGCATCTGTTTGAGCAGCATCGCCTGGAGGAGCCCGAGAGCATTACCGCCGACGGCTCCGTCAAGCGAGGTTGCGGCCTGGCGCTCTTCAACGTGCTTCAGCGCATCCATTTCTTTTACGGAGAAGATTCCGGCATGCGCGTGAAGTCCCAGGAGGGCGTGGGAACGCAGGTCATCGTCGAGCTGAACGGCGAGCCGCATGAGCCCGCGCCGTTGACGGCGTAGCACGCGGTTGGATTGAGAGAAAAAGAGGGGAAGCACATATGTCCGAAGGCTGGAACATCTTGGTGGTTGATGACGAACCTCCCATTAGGGCTGAGCTACGCTATCTGTTGGAAAAGGATGCGCGTGCGGGTCAGATTGCCGAGGCGGGCAATGTCACCGAAGCCGTGGAGTCGATTCTGTCGAACAAGCCCGACGTGTTGTTTTTAGACATTACCATGCCCGGTCGCTCGGGAATTGAGCTTGCCGAGACGCTGCAGAACCTAAAGACGCCGCCGGTGGTTGTGTTTGTGACGGCGTTTGCCGAGTATGCGGCTGATGCCTATAACCTCGATGCCGTCGATTATGTCGTCAAGCCGGTCGAGGACGCACGCCTGTCAAAGGCACTCGACAAGATCGAGGCAGCCTTGGGTGTCCGTCGTGTTATCCACGCTCCGCGCCAGCCTTTGCGTCTGACGGTGGACCGCGGGGGCAAAAAGGTGTTCATTCCCGCCGCAGACGTCTGCTACTTTGAGGCGCGCGCCGATTTTTGCAACGCCATCTGCGCCGAGGGAACGTACCTGATCAATGAGTCGATCTCTTCGCTCGAGCGTCGCTTGGTCTCCGAGGGCTTTATTCGCGTTCATCGCAGCTATCTGGTCAATTTGGAAGACGTGCACAATGTCGAGATCGGTTCCACGGGTCTTATGGAGCTCAGGCTCGATCGCGTAACCTCGACGGTGCCCGTGTCCCGCCGTCGCGCTGCCGAGGTTAAAGCACACTTGGGGCTTGCGTAGACGGTCTGCGTGCCGTCGTTTACCATCGCAGGTTTGGCATGGGCGCGCGGTGGGCATAATGGGTGGCATCGAATGAAATCGAAAGGATCATTATGCCCGCGCTTATCACCCATCATCTGTTTGGCGAGGAAAGCATCGACCGTCTTCCGCAGGGCGTCATCACGTCCGATGAAGAGCGCATTGCCTTTATCTTGGGCAACCAAGGCCCCGACCCGTTCTTCTTTCACATTCTGACACCGCGTGTTTCCGACTGCACGCTGCTGGCGCAGGTCATGCATCGGTCGCGCATGTCTCGCCAGTTCGCGTGCCTGCGCGACGGCGTGTCGCATCTGCTGCCGCGCGACGCCAGCTTGGGTCGCGCCTTTGCGCTGGGCCTGCTGTCTCATTACGTGCTCGACCGCAACGCCCACCCCTTTGTCTATGAGCAGCAGTTTGGCATCGTGGAGTCCGATTCAGAGCTTGAGAACTCGAGCAGTCAGGTCCATGCCGTGATCGAGAGCGACCTGGATGTGCTGATGCTGCAGCTTAAACGCGATGGCGCTACGGTCGACGATTATCCGCCGGCGGGCGAGATCGTCACCACCGATCGCATCAATCGCGTGGCCGGCGTGCTGATGAGCTATGTTGCCGGACGCGTGTACGGCATTGACATTCCGGCAGGGGAGTACGGTGCTGCCGTTGCCAATATGCAGCGACTTTACCGCGCGATTGAGCCGGCCGGCTCCGCAAAGACGCGCGCGATCTCGCTGGTTGAGGGCTTGGTGCACGACTACTCGCTGCTCGACGGCCTTGCCCATCGCGTGACGACGGAGCTGCCCGAGCGCACCGGTAACCTGGGCCATCTGACATGGAAGAATCCCTTTACCGACGAGGTCTCGAACGAGAGTTTCCCCGAGGTCTTTGATCGCGCGCTGGTCGATTACGAGTGCACGGTCGCACGTTTTATCGAGACCGGTGACATGGATGCCGTGACCGGTCACGTCAACTACAGCGGTCGCGTGCTCAATGCCGATGAGGAGTTCGACCGCGAGGAATAGGGCCCGTGCGTGCCCCTTTGCCGAATCCTTACCGGTGCTTCTGGACAATTGGGGTACGATGAACTAACTGCATATCGGGCAAATACGAAGGGTCCCTGTCCATGAAATACACCAAGCTCGAGCGTAACTGGGTTATGTATGATGTGGGTAATTCGGCCCTCGTGCTGCTCAATACCTCGGTGGTGCCCATTTACTTTAACGCCATCAATACCGGCGCTTCTTCGGCCGACCTGGTGGTCGCCTGGGGCAATGCGCAGACGATCGCCTCGCTGGTCATCGCCATGCTCATGCCCATTCTGGGCGCGCTTGCCGACTACGCCGGCAACAAGATCAAGTTCTTCTTGGGCTTCTTCCTCACGGGCCTGGTGCTTTGCTTGGCGCAGGCTATCCCAATGTCCGCCATGGCATTTTTGACCGTGTACGTGCTGTGCACCATCGGCCTTAACTCTTCTATGACGTTCTACGACGCCATGCTGCCCGACATTACCACCGACGAGCGCATGGACGCCGTGTCCAGCTCGGGCTATGCCTGGGGCTACATCGGTTCCACCGTGCCGTTCGTCATCTGCCTGGCGCTCATCATGGGTGGCCCCGCTCTTGGCGTCCCTACCATGCTGGCAACGCGTCTGTCGTTTATCATCACTGGTGCTTGGTGGCTCATCTTTACCCTGCCGCTCATTCGCACCTATAAGCAAAAGTACGGTCGCGAGCGCGGTCCCGAGGACACTATCGGCCACATCGTGGGCGGTGTGTTCTCCGAGGTCGGACACACCATGCGCGAGATCGCCCACAACAAGACCGTGCTGGTCTACATGATCGCGTTCTTCTTCTATATCGACGGTGTGCACACGGTCATTTCCATGGCAACCAGCTACGGATCGGCCTTGGGCATCGATTCGACCCAGTTGGTCCTGGCGCTGCTCGTCACGCAGTTCGTGGCCTTTCCGTCCGCCATCATCTACGGCAAGCTTGCCGGACGCGTGGGCACGCTCAACATGATCTTGGTGGCAGTCGCCGCCTATATGGGCATTGTGCTGTTCGCCGCGTTCTTCCTAAAGACCGCCTTTGAATTCTGGGTGCTTGCCATTATGGTCGGCCTGTTCCAGGGCGGCGTGCAGGCGCTCAGCCGTAGCTACTTTGGCCGCATTATCCCCAAGGAAAAGTCCAACGAGTACTACGGCTTCTTTGACATCTTCGGTCGTTATGCAAGCGTTATGGGCACCTTCCTGGTGTCGGTCGTCACCTCGCTGACCGGCAACCCGTCGCTGGGCGTCCTTTCCATTGGTGTGCTGCTGGTCGTTGGCTTTATGCTGCTGGTCCGCCTGTCCCGCATGACTCGGGCGGCAGAGCATGCCGCATAGGAGCGAGCGGCTATTGTGCCTGTCCACGGTACTCTTTTGGGGTTATCCGCAATAAACATTGCGACTTGCGAGCAATGATTTGCCCAAGTGGGTATGATGGAATCAGCTAGGTCGCGGGGCGTCGCCTGTGTTTGGCGGCGTCCCGTTTTTGTGTTGCAGGGAGGGTAAGGCATGAACGCCACAGTCGTGATTCCAACGTATTGGGCGGGCGATGACGCTTGCGCAAACGCCCCTGGCACCTATGACCATTCGACGCGACTCAACGCCGACAATCCCGAACTTGACCGCTGCTTGGCCTCGCTTGAGCAGGTGTGCGACATTCCGCGCATCATCCTTTTGGTGGTCTGTCCCGTTTCTGCCACAGCCGATGTGTCGCTGCGCGTGCACGAGATTGTCGACGCGCATCCCACGCTCAAGGTCACCGTTGTCACCAACACCCAGGCCTCGCGCATCGCAGACCGGGTTGCTCAGATCGCGCCCAAGGGTTCGGGCGAGTGCGTGAGCCTGCGAGGCTACGGTGCCATCCGCAACATGGGGCTAGCCTGTGCCGCTGTGCTGGGGCATGACGCGGTTATCTTTTTGGATGACGATGAGACTGTCATCGACGCCGACTTTATGAAGCGCGCGACCTATGCGTTGGGGCAGCAGACGCGTCAGGGCTTGCCGATCTTGGTCAAGAGCGGCTATTTCTACGATCGCGACGGCTCGCCGCTGGCTCCCACGGACAAGGCGGGCATCTGCCATCGTTGGTGGACCAAGCGCATCGAGTTCAACCGTTGGATGAAAAGGGCGCTCTCGGGCACCCGCATCTCGCGCTCCAACTACGTGTGCGGCGGCCTGATGGCCCTGCACGCCCGCGCCTTTACGCGTGTAGCCTTTGACCCGTTTATCACCCGCGGCGAGGACTTGGATTACCTCTTTAACATGCGCATGTTTGGCTACGACGTGTGGTTCGATAACGAGTGGACCGTGCGCCATCTGCCTCCGGAGTCCGAAAAGCGCTCACCGCGCTTTATGCAGGATGTATACCGTTGGTACTACGAACGGGCCAAGTTGACATTCGCCGCGCATCAAAAGGAGCTCATTCCCGTTACGGCGGCATCGCTCATGCCCTACCCGGGCCCATGGATTTCGCGCGAGCTCGACGACCGCGTGCGCAAGACCGCTATGGTCCGCAGCGTGTTTACCCGCGAGCATGAGGGCTACCTGCGCATTTGGCGCCATGGTATCGGCGAGGCAAAGGCCTATGCGCGCCAAAACGCTGCAAGCTACCTGCGTTTCCAGAGCTTTTGGCCCAAGATCATGGACGGGCTTTGGCGTGACGCACAACTGATCAGTATCCTGGAGGGGGCCGAATGATCGACCGCCGCGCCCAGCGCGATAGTTCAATATCAATCTTTCGCATCATTGCCGTTGCCTGCGCCATTTGCGTGCTGGTGTACTTTATTTTTGCCTTGGTGACCGGTATCGAGCCGATCGCCACGGTGATTGCCTGCGCGCTGCTGTGCATCTTTCTGTGCATCTTTATCTTTTTGACGCTCAATCCCGATTCGGTGCGCTCCCAGTACACCGAGGAGACGCTCTCGGTGGCCTCGGCCATGCTCGAGGACATTAAGGGCGGTCTGACGCAGGAATCGGCGCGTTTGGTGTGCCGGCGTATCCTGCCCGAGACGCGCGCCATGACGGTGGCCATCACCGACGAGGGCAACGTGTTGGCCTGCGCGGGCGAGTTTGAGGAAAAACTACTGCCAGATTCTCCCATCCACACGCTTGCCACACGCTACGTTATCGAACATGGCATCGTGCAGTCGTTCAACCGTATGGTGGATGTCGTGGGCTCGGATGGCTCGCACAACCAAGTCCCCGCCGGCATTATCGCCCCCATCAAGGTGGGCGATCGTACCGTCGGCACGCTCAAGTTCTACTACAAGACCCCGCGCGCCGTCGACCGTACCCAGTACGCGCTTGCCTCGGGCTTTGCCGAGATCTTGTCCACGCAGCTCGCCATCCACGAGCTCGAGGTGCAAAAGGAACTCACAGCGCGCGCCGAGGTGCGTGCGCTGCAGGCGCAGATTAACCCACACTTCCTGTTCAACACGCTGAACACCATTGCATCGTTTACGCGCACCGACCCGCTGCGGGCTCGCGAACTGCTTCGTGAGTTCTCATCGTTCTATCGTGCCACGCTCGACAACTCGGGATCGCTTATTCCGGTCTCGCGCGAGGTCGCACAGACCAAGCGCTACCTTACCTTTGAGAAGGCCCGCTTTGGCGAGGACCGCGTGCTTGCGACGTTCGATGTGTCCGAGGACGTAGAAGATACGCTGGTGCCGGCGTTCGTGATCCAGCCGATTGTCGAGAACGCCGTACGTCATGGTATGGGCGATGACGACGCCCTGAGGATCGACGTGACCGTTCACCAAGACGGCGAGGATGCAATCTTGATTGCCGTGGCCGATAATGGCGTGGGCATGGATGAGGGTACCGCCGCCAGACTGTTTGACGAGCGCTCTGCCCGTCCCGACGCCAGCTCTCCCCAGGGTGGCGGCGCCGGTGTGGCCATGCACAATATTTCGGAGCGCATCCATCGCTTTTATGGGCCGCACTCCTATACGCGTGTCGAATCGGCGCCGGGCAAGGGCACCAAAGTGCTCCTTCATCTTGATTTGTCAGAGAGCATCTTCGACATTCAAGAGTAGAATAAAAGGCTACGGGCTCAACGTCATGCGACGGATGCCCGGCGTAGTTAGTTGACGAAAGGTTTTATCCCTATGCTGCGTGCGATGATTGTGGATGATGAGGCGCCGGCTCGCTCGGAGCTTCGCTTCCTGCTCGAGCAAACGGGCAAGATCGGCACGATCACGGAGGCGTCGAGCGTCCGCTCCGCCATCGAGATGCTTATGGAAAGTCGCGTGGATGTCGTGTTTCTCGATATCTCGATGCCCGGTGCCTCGGGCCTGCAACTTGCCGAGGCGCTGCATAAGCTCAAAAATCCGCCGGCGATCGTGTTTGTGACTGCGTATAGTGACCATGCGGTCGAGGCATTCGACGTGGATGCCGTCGATTATCTGATGAAGCCGGTCGAGGAAGCTCGCTTGGATCGCGCGATCGAGAAGGTCATGCAACGCGCCAAGCCGGTTACGGACAGCAAGGTGACCATCGAGCGTATCCCGGTGGAAAAGGGCGGCCGCAAGGTGCTCATTCCCGTGGACGATATTCGCTTTATCATGGCCAAGGACGATTACTCCTGCATCTATACCGTCGATGATCGCTTTTTGTCGACGACCTCGCTGGCGCAGTTTGAGGCCAAGCTCTGCGACTTTGGCTTCTTCCGTGTTCACCGCCGCTATATCGTCAACTTGGCGTGCGTTACGGACGTCGAGACGGTGCCCTCGGGCGCCATCCAGCTGGGCATTACGGGCGTCGACGAACGCGTGCCGGTTTCGCGCCGCCGCGTCGTGCCGCTCAAGAAGGCCCTGAGTCTCTAGCACACTGGCCCCGCAGCCCTGTAGACCCATCGTCTGCGGAGCCGTGGGGCCTTTTTTGTATGTATCTGCCGAATCGTTTTTTGCGGAAGGGATCCCATGAACAGTGCAAGCGCCAAGCGTATCGACATCATCTCGGACACCCACGGCTATTTATCGCCTGCGCTCTTGGATGAGCTTGAGGGCGCAGACCTGATCATCCACGCCGGCGACCTCACGTCAGAGATAGACTACGAGCACCTATGCACCATCGCCCCCGTGCGGGCCGTACTGGGCAACAACGATTACTACCGCGACTACGGCCCCGATGTAGACCGTCTTGCGCTCTTTACCTACGAAGGCCTCAAATTCGCCGTAGCCCACTACCGCGAAGACCTTCCGGTGGGATCCGTAGACGTAGCCATCAACGGCCACACCCACGTAACCAAAGAAGCCCAAGTGGGCCGTTGTTTAGTCCTCAACCCGGGCAGCGCCAGCTACCCCAGAGGCACCCGAGGCCCCACCATGGCCAGAATGCTAGTAAAAGACGGCAAGATCATAAGTACCAAGTTTATTGACCTAGACTAACCGCAACAAAAACGGGGGATGCACAATGCGTCCCCCGTTTTTCTTTAAGCCAAAGGCCGAAGTTCAACAAGATCCATCAGACCAACCCCGCCGAAGAGCACGCGGGCTAGCCGCGCAGCGGCTCACGCCCGCAAAACTGGTTGAATAATGTGACGGCAGGGAGGGTCTCCGGGGCTGAGGGCGGGGGTTAAGTTTGTCGCGAGTTCCGCACGCAAAGGAAAGCACTTAATGTGCTTTCCGTCTTGCGCAGGACTGTAGAGCAGCAAACTTAACCCCCGCCCTCAGCCCCGGAGACCCTCCCGGATGGCCCCGAAAAATTTTTTCAAAAAAGTTGTTGCGCGCCGGACAGACTTCTGTGTATACTAATCCCCGCAGCGCACGCGAGCGGAAACAAACGCGAACGTCTGCCTGGGGAGTTAGCTCAGTTTGGTTAGAGCGCCGGCCTGTCACGTCGGAGGTCGCGGGTTCGAGCCCCGTACTTCCCGCCAACGCAATTAAAGCCACGTCTTCGGACGTGGTTTTTTGCGTTTGATGCACTTTGTTTTGATAGAACGATCGCCCTGGTGCATCTTCGCCCAGAACCCCCGCGCCTTCGGGAACGCAAGTAAAATCTAATGAGTATATCTGTCTGAACAACAGCTTTGTTGCGCAACACCTGTTCTACGAGACAGGGGGTTAGGTTATACTAAATTGCACTGTGCGCCGCATTTGATGCATTTCGCTCCAAGCGCGGCACTCAGTGGATATCCGATTTACCATTTGGATGTCCTGGCGGTCATTTAGCGTCTCGACACAAGCTCGGCCCCGGAGCTCGTTCGAGCTGTTCGTATTCCTTGAAAGGGGAAAAATGGACATATCGAGGAAGACTGATTACGCCCTTCGTATGCTGGCGATGCTTGCCGAGGATCCGGAGCGTTTGCTTTCTGTTCGCACCGCTGCCGAAGAGGTCAATGTCCCGTATTCGTTTGCCCGCTCGATTCAGCACGGTTTGGTCCAGGCCGGTATTGTGGAGAGCCTGCGTGGCGTCCACGGTGGCATGCGTCTCAAGGTCAGTCCGGACGATGTTACTATCCGCCAGGTCGTCGAGGCCGTTCAGGGCCCTATGGTTATGAACGATTGCACTGCGCCCGATGGTGACTGTGCGCGCATGGGCACGTGCTGCTATCATCCCCTGTGGGCCGGAGCTCAGGCGTTGATGCGCGACTACCTCGATTCCGTTTCGCTCGGCGACATCGTTGCTCACCGCCAGTTCCCGGCCGTCGATCCCAAGTTCGCCGACCGCGAAGCGTTTCCCGAGTACGCCACCTGTGCGTGCGCTTACCGGGAGGAATAGCGCCGCATAAGGAGCATAGCCATGATTCAGGACCCCTTTCGTTCGATGATTCGTTCGGAAGGGGTCCTGCGTTATCGCGACCTTCCGTGGCGCCGCACACGCGATCCGTACATCATTTGGCTTTCTGAGGTCATGCTGCAGCAAACACAGGTGCCGCGTGTGGAGGCGCGCATGCCGGTGTGGCTCGATCGTTTTCCGACTGTGCGGGCGCTTGCCCAGGCCGCGCCTTCCGATGTTTTGGACGCTTGGCAGGGCATGGGCTACAACCGGCGCGCTCTGGCGCTTCACGGGGCCGCTCAGCGCGTTGTAGAGGACTGGGACGGGGAGTTTCCGCGTGAGACGCGTGACTTGGTTGCCCTGCCTGGTATTGGCCCGGCAACGGCGCAGGGTATCCGGTCGTTTGCGTTTGATCTTCCGGGTGTGTATCTGGAGACCAACGTGCGCACGGTCTTTCTGCATCACTTCTTTCCCGATGTACCGGCTGTTCCCGATCGCGAGCTGGTGCCGCTGATTCAGGCGGCCTGTCCGGCGGCTCCCGATGCGGCGACCGACGAGATTACGCCCTTTGCCGTGCCTCAAGACGATGCCGATACGCCGCGCGCGTGGTATTACGCGCTGCTAGATTATGGCGCGTATCTTAAGAAGACGCTGCCCAATCCGTCCAGGCGCTCGGCGGGCTATAGTCGTCAGTCCAAGTTCGAGGGCTCGCGTCGCCAAAAACGCGCGCATATCGTGCGCATGTTGCTGGCAGCGCGCGATGGCCAGCCGGCGGGGATTACGCTTGCTGATGCCGTGGTGGGCGTTAACGAAATGGAGACGGCAGCCGGTCGCGGGCCGGTCGAGTGCGACTTGATCGCGGGCATTCTAGCCGACCTGGAGCGTGAGGGCTTTTGCCGAGTCGAGGGCGATCGCTGGCTGAGCATCTAGCCTATGCAAATCTGAAGAACGGGATTGTAAGGTTTAGATTTTCGGCATGAGGGCATCCTAAAGACGAGGCTGCTCGAAGCCTACGGGCGGCATATGTTGAAGGGAAGTACACCTATGGATTTTGAGAACTCTCAGACCAAGAAGAACCTCGAGACCGCTTTTGCCGGTGAGTCCCAGGCACACACCAAGTATCGCTACTATGCATCCAAGGCCAAGAAGGATGGCTACGTTCAGATCTCGAATATCTTTGCCGAGACGGCGGGCAACGAGTCCGAGCACGCCAAGCTGTGGTTTAAGTATCTGCACGACGGCGCCGTTCCGGGCACTCTGGACAACCTGCGCGACGCCGCCGCGGGCGAGAACTACGAGTGGACCACGATGTACGACGAGTTCGCCAAGACCGCCGAGGAGGAGGGCTTTGCCGAGATCGCCGAGAAGTTCCGTGGTGTCGCCGCCGTCGAGAAGGCCCACGAGGAGCGCTACAACAAACTCGTCGAGCGCATCGAGTCGGGCGAGGTGTTTGAGCGCGAGGGCGTGAAGGTGTGGAAGTGCCTGAACTGCGGGCACCTGCACGTTGGTGCCGAGGCGCCTGAGGTGTGCCCGGTGTGTAACCACCCGAAGGCGTACTTTGAGGAGCAGGTGGTGAACTACTAGCGCGTGGCGCTGGCATGAGCTGGGCCGGGAGGGCGGGATTACCTTCCCTCCCCGCTCACGGCTCCGCAGGGTCGCGTTGAGGGAAGGTAATCCCGCCCTCCCGGCCCGCTTTGGGTCGTCGCGTGCTCGCTACAGAAAAGCTGATTAGAAGTTTGTGTGCCGCCCCTTTTGGGCGGCACGTTTTGTATAGAGATTGGGTTGCGGCCATTTGGTTGATGGTTCGGTTATTTGGTTGACGGGGCTTGCTCCGGGTTGGGGCGGCGCCGTTGTTTAGGGGGTACACTGGGTGGCGACTTTTAGTTTATCTACTACCTGATGGGGTGTTTTTTATGGGCAAGAAGTCTCGGGCTCGGGTTGCTGCGGCGGGAACTCGCAAGGATCCTGGTCGTCGGGTTGCCGAGGGTAAAAAGGCCGATCGTGTCGAGAAGGACAAGAAGGTTGGGGCGCATGCTCATCCTGAGTGGGCGCCTCATTTGAATTCGGCTAGTGAGGATTTGACTGCCAAGTTGTTTACTCTGGTCGAGGTAATTTTGGGCGTGGTGCCCCTTGTGGTTATCGGTTTATTCTTGGCTTCGAAGGACGCCACGAGTGTCGATAAACTCACCGAGGTCTTTTCGCAGGACCCCTCGATGGTGGTCTCGTTTATTTCTGCGTGCTTGCAGCCGTTTGTGGCGTACATGCTGTATATGGTCTACCGCAAATACTGCGAGGGTGATGCGGGCTTTGCCGCCGGTAACCTGATCGGTCTTTTGTGCTCCGAGATCCTACTGCTCAATATCCCGGGCGTCATCGGTATGGGCATCTTGCTGTGGCGTGTTTGGCGCAACGTTGCCCCGCACTTCGAGAGCTGGTTGTTTGAGCGTCGCTTTGCGGGCGTGGTGGCCGATATTGCGGGCTCGCTCGTGATTCTAGCCTTGGCGTTTCTGTGCGCCACCGCTGCCCGCGGTCTCGCGGGCATGTAGTCGGTCCTCACCGACCACGGGGCGCAGGGCGGGGAAACCTTTCCCTCTCGCTCACGGCTTCGCAGGGTCGCGCGAGGCAAAGGTTTCCCCGCCCTGCGCCCCGGCGTTGGGTCGTCGCATGCTCGTTACAGAAAAGCAGATAAGAAGTTTGCGTGCCGCCCCTTTTGGGGCGGCACGTTTTTGTATGGGGTCCCGGTCTCCACAAATTCCGTCAAGCTTTTGGTTAGATTTTGGTCAGTTGGCGTAAGGGTGGAAGGCCAAAAGATTGCTGGCGAAAAAAGCTCAGAGAAAGTGCTGGTAGGGGAGTTGTTGAGCTTTTCGACAGCTTTTGAGCAAAAGAAACTTTGTGGCTATTGCCGGCGATTGCGTTGTCGCGGTCATGGCGGTGCGGGATGCTGGTCGTAAGCGTCGAATTCTCCGACTTTGGAGGCCAACATGGACCTGTTTCTTGAGACTCCGCAGCAACAAGCTAAGCGCATGCTGCGTCAGCAGCAACGACTCATGGAGATGCAAATGCAAGGGGCGGCAGCCCAGCCCTTTGCGCAAAATGTCGTGCCCGCTGCTGTACCTGCAGCTGTGCCCGGGTGTGAATCGGCGCCAGAGGCCTATTCCGTACAGCAAGATTCATATGCGCAGGAGCTCGCGTTCGACAAGCGTCGTGCGCGTCGTCGCCGTGTGGGCCAGCGCTTGCGCACATTGGCGATGATCGTGCTCATCCCGTTAGGGCTTGCGGCCATCTTTCTGGCGTCGTATGCCCTCACGTGCATCCTCAACGGCGCATCGCCCAACGAGGTGCTCCAACATCTGTCAGCCCTCGGCCAGCGCCTAGGCGATGTCATAACAACCATCCAGGTCGGTTGGGAAGGCTGACGTTTGCCGCCATTGGTCTTCTTGGATGCAAGGATTATCGCCACGAGTGGAATCCTTGCATCTTACGGGCCCTATCGTGCGACTGAATAGTATTATTGAAGATGAATAATAATATGATTTGATATGTATAAGCAGGATTTAGAGCAGACTCTGTTGGGCATTGACGAAGAGGCAGAGCTGGAAATAGGTCCAAGAGACGACAGGCCGAGCGTTGTATTGGTGGGAGGAAGCGCCTTCATGCTAAACGATGTGACGAATCGGTCGGTTACACATGACATTGATGTGTTTGAGGCAGACAGGTGTCTCCGCGAGATCATAGCTCGATACCCCGAGGTGAATGGTATGGCGGTGGCATATTGTAATCAGATGCCATTTAATTACGAAGACCGTTTGATTCCCTTGGATATTGGGGCGCGTTTTATCAGGTACTTTACGCCATCCTTGGAGGACCTGGCGGTAATGAAGCTCTATGCCTTCCGTCCGAACGACATCATCGATCTTCATAGTCAGGCATTCGTCGACCGACTTGATTGGGGGCTGCTCGAACGGCTTATATTCGACGAGGGAGAAGCACTGGCGTCGTCGCCTTCGGAGCGAAGCTATCAAGAGATGGTCTGTGCATACAGGCAATACAAAAAGGAGGTGCTCGGTTGAATCTGACCTTTGAGGGATTCTTAAAAGGCTATTGCCGAGAGCTATCCGGACAGCAGTCGCTGAGTTTTAGAAAATTGGTTGAGCAGGCGACGACGGATGCGCCGCGCGTGGCGGAGCCTCTGTTTTTGCTCGCTTTGGCGCAAGGAAAAGCCGAATACGTTCTGGGCTTATCCGAGGGCTCGTGGATGGAACAGGATTACCGAGACGTTTTATCCTTGTACGGCCAAGCGGGTAGCATGGCGTCTCTATGCGCCAAAAGTGAGCTCCCTAATCGTTATGCCAACGTTTGGCGTGCGTATAGAGCGGTGAAGGAAAAGCCGGCGGCCGATAGAAGGGTGAACGCCCTGATGAGAAAGAAAACGCTGGAAGCATTGGAGGAATCGGGTGTAACGCGCTATGGCCTCTGCCGTGCTCTGCGCCTGAATAAAGGAAACGTATACGCATACTTGGCCGGCGATGACTCAAAGGTGAGCAGGAAAACGGCGCGCCGCATTATGGAATATGCGGAGGAGAGGGGCGCCCAAGAAGGGGCCGGGCGCCCGGTGCGTGTGGCGGGGTAAGATTGATCGCGGTTTTGATTGGTACTCGATTGGGTTTGTTGGGCGGAGTTTATGTCTGCTATTGATATTGTGCTTGTTGTGATCGCCTTGGTGGCGGTGGGAGTTGCTGTGGCTTGCGCCCTCCAGCTTAAGAGCCTGCGTGCCGAGTTGCGGGAGCGTGGCGACAGTAGCACGGAAACGCTGGCAGCACTCGAACAGGCCAACAGCACGCTCGATGCCCTCAACGTCGCGTTGGCAGAAACCCGCCGCACGGCAAATGCCATCGCGCAGCAGCAGACAACCGATGCCGCCGTGGAGCAGCAGCGCTACCTGACCATCGCGCGTGAGTTCTCGCAGGCTGGCGACCGTATGGATGACCTGCGCCGTGAGACGGCCCAACAGCTTGGTGCCAACCGCGAGGGCATCGAGCACCGCCTGGACAAAGTGCGCGAGACGGTCGATGCCCAGTTGGGCGCCATCCGCAAGGACAACAACGTGCAGCTCGATCAGATGCGTGCGACGGTGGACGAGAAACTCTCCCGTACGCTCAACGACCGCCTGTCTGCATCGTTTAAGCAGGTGAGCGACCAGCTCGAGGCCGTGTACAAGGGGCTGGGCGACATGCAGTCTATCGCCACCGGCGTGGGCGACCTTAAGCGCGTGCTGGGCAATGTCAAGGCGCGTGGCATTTTGGGCGAGGTGCAGCTGGGTGCGATCCTGGCGGACATCCTTACGCCCGACCAGTATCTGGAAAACGTCGCCACCAAGCCCGGCGCCTCGGAGCGCGTTGAGTTTGCCGTCAAGCTGCCGGTAGACGAGGGCGATCCCGTGCTGCTGCCAATCGACTCCAAATTCCCGGGCGATGCGTACGAGCATCTGCTCGACGCCCAGGAGTCGGGCGACGCGGAGGCCGTTGCCGCTGCGCGCAAGACGCTCGACGCCATGGTGAAGCGCGAGGCAAAGGACATTTGCGAGAAGTACCTGAGCGTGCCCGCGACCACCAACTTTGGCATTATGTTCGTGCCGTTTGAGGGCCTATACGCCGAGGTTGTCAGCCGCCCCGGGCTTATCGAGACCCTGGGCCGCGACTATCACGTCAACGTTGCCGGCCCCAGCACCATGGCCTCCATCCTCAACAGCCTGCAGATGAGCTATCAGACGTTTAGGCTGCAAAAACGTACCGATGACGTGCTGCGCGTGCTTTCCGCCGTCAAGGCTGAGCTGCCGCGCTATCAGGCGGCGCTGCGTCGCGCGCAGCAGCAGATCGAGACTGCGGGCAAGACGGTCGAGGGCATTATCACCACGCGCACCAACGTTATGGAGCGCAAGCTCAAGGATATCGACGCGCTGGAGGATGCCGAGGAGGCCGACGAGATTTTAGGGCTCACGTCCGCGAGCCTGCCCGCAGACCAAAAAGACGAGGACTAGATGCACCTGACGGCGGGGCGTCTGCGCAAGCGCGGGGCGCGGGCGCTTTTCGTGTCGCGCATGCCTGAAGTGCGCTTCGGTGTGCAACAATGGCGTTTCGCCCTATCAGATGCGAAAGGAAGCCCATGTCTCAGAGAAGCACCAGTCCGCTCAAACGCTCAACCGTGCGCCGCACGTTGCAGCGTTTTTGGGACGTCACGCGCACACAGCCGCTGATCGTCTTTCTCTCGGTGTTCTCGTCGGCGGGCTATATCTATTTGCTCACGTTTGCCAACACCTACGTGATGGCGCTTATCGTCGACCGTGTCCAGGCCGGCCCCGTGGCGGGCGACCAGGTGTTTGAGGTCTTTGGTCCTTACATTCTGGCGCTCGTGCTCGTTAATCTGGTAGGCCAGATCCTCTCCAAGCTGCAGGACTACACCGTCTACAAGCTCGAGATTGCGGGCAACTATCACCTTGCGCGCCTGTGCTTCGACACGCTCTCCAATCAATCCATGACGTTCCACACCAGCCGCTTTGGCGGATCGCTTGTGAGCCAGACGAGCCGTTTTATGAGCGGCTACACGGGTCTGGTGGACGTGACGGTGTATTCGCTCATTCCCACTATCACCTCGGTTGTCTGCACGGTGGCGGCGCTCGCCCCGGTGGTGCCGACGTTTACCGTGATCCTGGTGGGCATCATGGTCGTCTACATCGCGTTTGTCTGGCTTATGTACAAGCGCATCATGCCGCTTTCGGCCGCGACGTCCGCCGCGCAGAACAAGCTGTCGGGCGTGCTGTCCGATGCGGTCACGAATATCCTGGCCGTCAAGACCTGTGGGCGCGAGGACTTTGAGCGCGACCTGTTCGATGCCGCCGACCGCGCTGCGCGCGATGCCGAAACGGTATCGATGCACGCCATGATGCAACGCAACTTTACGACCTCGGGCCTTATCGTTATCACCATGGCCGTGGTGAGTGTGTTCGTCGCGGGCGGCAACGCGTGGTTTGGCATCTCTGCCGGCGCGCTCGTCATGATCTTTACCTATACGTACAACCTCACCATGCGTCTGAACTACGTGAGCTCCATGATGCAGCGCATCAACCGCGCGCTGGGCGATGCGGCCGAGATGACGCGCGTGCTGGACGAGCCGCGTCTGGTGGCAGACGACGCGAATGCCCCCGAGCTCAAGGTGGGCGAGGGCGCGATTGATTTTGAGCACCTGAGTTTTGCGTACCGTGACGCCGCGGCGGGCGAGAGCGTGTTCAACGACCTGACGCTCCATGTGGCGGCAGGCCAGCGCGTGGGTCTGGTGGGCAAATCGGGCTCGGGCAAGACGACACTCACCAAGCTGTTGCTGCGCCTGGACGACGTTCAGGGCGGCCACGTGCTCGTGGACGGCCAGGACGTCTCGCGCTGCACGCAGCAGAGCCTGCGCCGCCAGGTTGCCTACGTGCCGCAGGAGGCGCTCCTGTTCCACCGCTCCATTCGCGAGAATATCGCCTACGGCCGCCCCGACGCCACCGACGAGCGGATCCGCGAGGCAGCGCGCCTGGCCAATGCCCTGGAGTTTATCGATCGCCTGCCCCGTGGCTTTGACACCATGGTGGGCGAGCGGGGCGTTAAGCTTTCGGGCGGCCAGCGCCAGCGCGTGGCTATTGCCCGCGCTATTCTGACCGATGCGCCGATCCTGGTGCTCGACGAGGCGACGTCTGCCTTGGACAGCGAGTCCGAGGCGCTGGTGCAGGAGGCGCTCGAGAACCTGATGCGCGGCCGCACCTCCATTGTGGTGGCACATCGCCTGTCCACCGTGGCGGCGCTCGACCGCATCGTGGTGCTGGCGGACGGCGAGATTGTCGAGGACGGCACGCATGCGCAGCTCGTCGAGGCTGGCGGCGAATACGCGAGCCTGTGGAGCCGCCAGACCGGTGCATTTTTGGAGGCTTAAGGCCCCCGTACGTGGGACAATCGTGCCCATAGGTTTGTTATGCCGTTGAGTCGAGGAGTCGTTATGCCACGCGAGACCAATGCCGCCAAACGCGAACGCGCCATCGAGGTGTGCGAGCGCCTTAACCGTCGCTATGGCCCGGTCGAGTGCTTCTTGGACCACGAGAATCCCTTTAGGCTGCTCATCGCGGTGCTGCTCTCGGCGCAAACGACCGACGCGCAAGTCAACAAGGTGACGCCGCGGCTGTTTGCCCAGTGGCCCACGCCCGAGGCCATGGCCGGCGCGAGCGTGGCCGATGTGGCCGAGACCATCAAGTCGCTCGGCTTTTATAAGAGCAAGGCCAAGCATGCCGTGGAGGCCGCGCAGATAATCGTCGCCGACTACGGCGGCGAGGTACCGGCCGACATGAAGGAGCTTGTAAAGCTGCCGGGCGTGGGACGCAAAACGGCGAACATCGTGCTCAACGTGGGGTACGGCATTGTCGAGGGCATCGCGGTCGATACACACGTCAACCGCATCGCGCATCGCCTGATGCTGAGTCCCAAGACGCATGCCAAAGAGCCGCTCAAGACCGAGCAAGATCTGCTCAAGATCTTGCCGCACGAGTATTGGGAGTCGGTCAATCACCAGTGGATCACCTTAGGTCGCGAGATCTGCGATGCCCGCAAACCTAAGTGCGACGAATGCCCGCTGGCAGATTTGTGCCCCAGCGTGCGCGTAGCGGGGTAGGGCGGAACGCATCTTCGTCTGGCGTTTTTTGCGGGGCTGGGTTTGCCCTTGAGCCGGAGTCCTCTCCATGCGCTACCATGACAGACAATGTATTTGACGTACGACCCGCCGAGCTTGCCCCGGCGGGCTTTTGGCGTTGCGATGCCGGAGGAACAGCATGCTCATTCACCGTATAGCCGCGCAGCTCTACACTGCCGAGGCCTTGCAGACCGTCGAGGCCGGGCTCGATGCCGGCGAGGACGTGACGTTGGCCGTGTCGCAGTCGGGTCGCACGCTTATGGCGGCGGCCCAGTTTGCGCGCCGTCCGCGCCCCACGGTCTACATTGTGAGCGGCGAGGACGCGGCCGATCGCGCCGCGCGCAGCCTTGCCGCTTATGTGGGCCTGGCACACGTGTGCCGTTTTCCCGAGCGCAAGGACTACCCTTGGCGCGAGCAGGCGCCCGACGACGCCGTGGTGGCGCAGCGCTGCGAGGTCCTGGGACGCATCGTGCGCGGGGACAACTGCATCATGGTCGCCTCGGCTCGCGCGCTGCTGCGTTGCGTGCCGCCGGTCGAGAGCCACTATTGGGAGTCCACGACCTTTGCGGTGGGCGAGGAGATTCCCTTTGACGAGGTGCCGCAGCGCCTGGTGGGCATGGGCTACACCAATGCCGGCGCCGCCGATGCGCCCGGTCTGTTCCGCGTGCACGGTGACACCGTCGAGGTGTTTCCCGCGCAGGAAAAGGCGCCCGTGCGCATTGAGTTCTTTGGCGATGAGATTGACCGCATCCGCCGTATGGTGAGTTCCACGGGGCAGACCATCGGCAACGAGGACAGCATCGAAATCTTCCCCTGCCGTGAGCTGGCGCTTACCGACGATGCGGTCCACAACATGCATGTGGCGCTCTATCGCGCCAGCCAGGACGATAGCAAGCTGGCGGCGCTGCTCGAGATGGTGGATGCACGCATCGTCACGCCCGAGCTTGACCGCTTTTTGCCGGTGATGTACGGCCAGACCGTGAGCCCGCTGGCACACGTGAGCGGCAAGGCGCTCGTGGTGCTGTCCGAGCCGCGCTCGCTGTTCGACGACTGCCTGCGCGCCTACGAGGATATCGAGGCGCGTGCCGGCGAGGCGGGGATTGACCGACTGGATGGCTTGTACGTGCGTGCCCAGCAGCTCGATTTTGGTGCCCAGCAGCGCCTGAACTATGTGAGCCTGATTCGTGCCGGCGGTGCGGTTACGGCAGAGCTCAAGATTGAGCAGCCGGCCATCGCGGGCTCGGACAACCGCTTTATGACGCGCATTCAGGAAGTCGTGGGCAAGCGTTACGCCTGCGTGTTCGCCATTCCCGATCGCGGCGCGCGCGAGTCGATGGAGCTCACCTTTGGCGACGAGGGCATTACCTTTGAGGAGTCGCTGACGGCAGCGCCCGAAAACGCCGGCGTCATTGGCGAGCGCGTACGCGTGGCAGCGGCGGATTCTGCCGATCGTGCTGCTCGCCAGGAGGTCCATGCTTCCATTCGCGAGCGCAAGGCAGATGCGCTCAACGCCCGCTCGCTCGAGGCGGGTGCCGCCCAGGCTGCCGCCGGTGTCGCCGTGCCCACCATCTCGCGCGGACGCGTGACTTTTGTCGATGCCGCCCTGCCGCAGGGCGTGGTGGTGCCCGATGCCAACCTGGCCGTGTTCTCAATCGCCGACCTCAACGCCCGCATGGACGCCAACCGCGCGCGCAGCCGCCGCAAGGTGGACATCACGCAGATCACGTTCCCGTTTAAGCCGGGCGACTACGTGGTGCACGCCACTCACGGCATCGCGCTCTTTAGCGAGATCGCGCGCCAGGAAGTGGGCGGCAAGGAGCGCGACTACTTTTTGCTGGAATATGCCGATGGCGACAAGCTCTACGTGCCGTTGGAGCAGGTCGACCGCATCACGCGCTATGTTGGCCCCGACGGTGACAAGCCGCGCCTGACCAGGCTCAACACCGCCGACTGGACGCGTGCCACCAACAAAGCGCGCAAGAACGCCAAAAAGCTGGCGTTTGACCTGGTCGACCTGTATACGCGCCGCTCGTCGATTACCGGTATCGCCTGCCCGCCCGACACGCCCGAGCAGATCGAGATGGAGCAGAGCTTTCCTTACGACGAGACGCGCGACCAGCTGGACGCCATCGCCGACATTAAGGCCGACATGGAGGCGCCCAAGCCCATGGACCGCCTGCTGTGCGGCGACGTGGGCTTTGGCAAGACCGAGGTCGCTCTGCGCGCGGCGTTTAAGTGCGTTGACTCCGGCCGCCAGGTCATGGTGCTCTGCCCCACGACCATTCTGGCCCAGCAGCACTACGAGACGTTCTTTGAGCGCTTTGCCCCGTTTGGCCTGGAGGTCGAGGTGCTCAGCCGCTTTCGCACGCCGGCGCAGCAAAAGCGCGCACTCAAGGCGTTTGCCGAGGGCACGATCGACGTGCTTATCGGCACGCACCGCCTGCTTTCGGCCGATGTGAACCCCAAGAACCTGGGCCTGGTGATCATTGACGAGGAGCAGCGCTTTGGCGTGCAGCACAAGGAGCAGCTCAAGAACCTGCGCGAGCAGATTGACGTGCTCACGCTTTCGGCCACGCCCATCCCGCGTACCATGCAGATGGCCACGAGCGGCGTGCGCGATATGAGCCTGATCACCACGCCGCCGACCGGGCGTCGTCCCGTGATCGTGCACGTGGGGGAGTACGACCCCGATGTGGTGAGCGCGGCGATTCGCCTGGAGGTGGGCCGCGGCGGTCAGGTGTACTACGTGTCCAACCGCGTCAAGACCATCGACGACGCCGTGGCACGCGTGCACGAGGCCGCGCCCGAGGCGCGCGTGGGTGTGGCGCACGGCAAGATGAGCCCGCGCGAGGTCGAGGACGTGATGATCGAGTTCGCGACCAAAAAGATCGACGTGCTCATCGCCACGACCATCGTGGAGAGCGGCATCGACAACGCGACCGCCAACACGCTGATCATCGAGGACTCGCAGCGCCTTGGCCTGGCGCAGCTCTACCAGCTCAAGGGCCGTGTGGGCCGCTCTGCCACGCAGGCCTACGCGTACTTTATGTTCCCGGGCGAGCTGCCGCTCACCGAGGAGGCAACGGCGCGCCTGACCGCACTTTCCGAGTTCCAGGACCTGGGCAGCGGCATGCGCATCGCCATGCGCGACCTAGAGATCCGTGGCGCCGGTTCGCTTATGGGAGCCGAGCAGCACGGCAATCTGTCGAGCGTGGGCTTTGACCTGTTTACGCAGATGCTGGGACAGGCCGTGGCCGAGGCGCGCGGCGATGACGATGCCGGCGTGGAGGCGGCGAGCGTGGGCATTAACCTGCCGGCCGACTACTTCTTGTCCGAGGAGTACCTGCCGGCGGTGGACCAGCGCGTGCTCGTGTACCGTAAGCTCGCGGCTGCAGAGGACCTGGAGAGTATCGACGAGGTACAGGAAGAGACCGAGGCCGCGCATGGCGAGCTGCCGTTGGCGGGGCTTAACCTGTTCAATCGCGCGCGCATCCGCATCCGCGGCGAGCGCCTGGGGCTCGAGAGTGTCACGCTCAGCGGCGGACGCATCACGTTTTTGGGCGTCGACGTGCCCAAGAAGGTGGCCTATGAGCTTAAGACCCGCTATGGCGCGGTGAACTTCCCCAAGAGCCGCAAGCTGTCGGTGCCCTACAAGGCGGGCGCCGGTGCGGGCAGCGGCCTGGGTCGCGGCCTCGACGCCAACGACGGCACCGGCCCGGTGGCCGCGGCGCTCATGCTGCTGCAGCAGCTGGGTGCTAGCGACGACGACTAGCGGGTCGACGCTGCAAACGCTCCATTTGGGCAATCTGGCCCTCACTCGTCGGTCGCGTACGCAAGTACGCTTCCCTCCTCCTTCGGGCCACCTTGCCACAAATGGAACGTTTTCGCTCACTTATGCTCAACCTGTAAGGGTATTTATGGGACAAAGCTATCTTTGCCCCACCATGTTGCGGGTCGACCCTTCGCCCGACCGAAAGGAAAGCATGTTCGGGTACATCTATAAGAAAGATGTCGCCATTATCGCGGTTGTCCTGTGCCTTTGTCTGGGCGTGGGCAGTTTCTTCGATTACCAGATCTCGAGCGCGCTGTTCAACGTCGGCAGCATGTACGGCCGCTTTATCGAGGCCGCCGGCGAGCTGCCGTTCGAGCTGACGGCGAGCGTCGCGGGCGTTATGCTCGTACGCGCGATGCGTCCCGACTCCAGGGGGAGCAAATGGTTTGCCGTGCTCGGCATCCTCGTCAACATTGGCCTGGCCGGCTACGAGATCGTTTCGTCCCTGCGGGTTGGCGGCAAACTCATCGCGGTTCAGTTGGTGCTGACGTTTGTGCTGGTCATCGCCGCCAACCTTATCGTCTATCGCCTCACGCGCACGACCGAGCCCGACGAGCTCACGCGCTGGGCGCTGATGGTGCTTGCCGTGTGGGTCGCTCAGGCCATTATCCTCAACGTGATCGTCAAGCCGCTGTGGTCGCGCCCGCGCATGCGCGTGATTGAGGTGACGCAGGGGCTCGAGTTTCAGCCGTGGTGGGTGATTGGCAATCCCGACAAGTGGGCCTATATCGCCGCCGGCGTGATCAAGGACGGGTTCAAGTCGTTTGCGAGCGGACACACGGCGCATGCGGCGATCGGCCTTATGCTCGCCGGGCTTCCCGCGGCGGCTTTTAAGGAAAAACCTTCGCGTCGCCGCGTGATCTTTTGGGCGGCAGCTGTGGTCGCGGCGCTCGTCGCGTTTGGCCGCATCGTGATCGGCGCACACTTTTTGAGCGACGTGAGCTGCGGCTTTGCCCTGGTGCTGGCGCTTGAGTGCCTTGCCGCGCGTATTGCCTACCCCAACGGCGTACAATAGCTCCGTTTGAATCATCTGGCCGATACCCGGTAAGAGAGGATTGCCATGCTCGCGTTTAACAACGATTATTCCCACGGCGCACACCCGGCGGTGCTGCAGGCGCTCGTCGACACCAATATGGAGCCGCAGCCCGGCTACGGTACCGATGCGCATACCGAGCGTGCCAAGCACCTTATTCGCGAGGCCTGCCAGGCCCCCGATGCCGACGTGTTTTTTCTGGTGGGCGGCACGCAGGCCAACGCGACGGTGATCGATATGCTGCTCGCGCCGTACGAGGGCGTCGTTGCTGCCGAGACTGGCCACGTCGCCTGCCATGAGGCGGGCGCCATTGAGTTTGGCGGCCACAAGGTGCTCACCATCCCCGGCTACGAGGGCAAGATGCACGCCGAGGACCTCGAGAACTATATCCAGGTGTTCTATGAAAACGAGAGCTACGAGCACACGGTGTTCCCGGGCGCCGTGTACGTGAGTCTGCCGACCGAGTACGGCACGCTGTACTCCAAGGCCGAGCTCGCGGCGATTCACGCGGTGTGTCAGAAGCGCGAGATTCCGCTGTTTGTGGACGGTGCTCGTCTGGCCTATGCGCTGGCGGCCGATGAGTGCGACATTACCCTGCCCGAGCTGGCGCAACTGTGTGACGTGTTCTACATCGGCGGCACCAAGTGCGGTGCGCTCTGCGGCGAGGCTGTGGTGTTCTGCAGCATGCACGCCCCGGCGCATCCCATTCCGCGTATTAAGCAGCACGGCGCGCTGTTGGCCAAGGGCCGCCTGACGGGCGTGCAGTTTGAGGAGCTCTTTACTGACGGCCTGTATTTTGAGATTGGTCGCCAGGCGATTGAGACCGCTCAGGCGCTGCGTCGCGTGCTGCACGAGCGCGGCTACCAGTTCTTCTTGGAGACGCCCACAAACCAGCAGTTCGTGATTCTGCCCAACGAAGATATGGCCCGCATTCGCGAGCATGCCTCGATCGAGTACTGGGAAAAGTACGACGAGACCCACACGGTGGTGCGTTTTTGTACCAGCTGGGCCACGACGCAGGAGGACATCGACGCGCTGGCGGCTGTCCTGTAGTCTGATGTAATGACGAGGGGCCGCCTTGCGCTGGGTTTGGCGCAGGGCGGCCTTTGCTTTTGAGGGGGAGGGGCTGCATGCCCGAGATGTCCGAGCCGACGATTCGTCTGGCGACGCCCGAAGACGCGCCGGCGTTGCTTGCCATCTATGAGCCGTATGTGCGCCAGACGGCGATTACCTGCGAATACGAGGTGCCGAGCGTTGAGGAGTTCGCCGGGCGCATCGAGCGCACGCTCAAGCGCTATCCGTATCTGGTGATGGAGCTGGACGGGCATCCGGTAGGCTATGCCTATGTGAGTCCGCTTAACAGCCGCGAGGCATACGACTGGTCGGTCGAGACGTCGATCTACCTGGCGCGCGACGTGCGCCACGGCGGGCTGGGTCGCAAGCTGCACGACGCGCTCAAGCAATGCCTGATCGCGATGGGCATCACCAACATGTGCGCGCTCATTGCCGTGCCGCACGACAAGGACGACGAATATCTGACGCACAACAGCCAGGATTTCCACGCCCATATGGGGTATCGCCTGGTCGGCGCTTTTGATCGCTGCGCCCAAAAGTTCGGCCGCTGGTACGACATGTGCTGGATGGAACTGGTCCTAGCCGAGCGCACGCCCAACCAACCCAAGCCAACCTGGTTCCCCGACCTCCTTGCCTAAAACCACCACAATGGGGACAGGCACCTTTGTGGTGGTTTCTCTTAAAAATCGGTCGTTTTTGGCGCGTTAACCCTAAAAACCACCACAAAGGTGCCTGTCCCCATTGTGGTGGTTTTCGATTGGTTAGCCGATGGGCTCGGTGTATTTGGCGCGGTCGGTGCGCTGGATGCGCTTGGAGACATGGAGCGGGCGGCCGTCGGTGTCGTAGACGTAGTCGGTGATCAGGATCAGCGCCTGCCCGCGCTTGACGTTGAGCAAAAACGCCTCGTTTTGCGAGGCGTAGCACACCTCAAAGGTCTTATGCCCCTGTGCCGGCGCGCGATGGAATTCTTGGCGCAGCGTCGCGTAGAGCGAACCATTGATATCGCGATCGATGAGTGCTTCAAAGCTCGGTGGTAGATAGGTAGTCTCCAGGCACAGCGGCGCATCGTCCAGATAACGCAGACGGACAAGTTTGACGAGCTTGCTGCCCACGGTGACATCGAAGAACTTGGCAGCATTGCCCGCGGCCTTGGCAAAGCCCGAGTCCACCGTGCGCGTGGTGGGCTTCATGCCCTGACCCTGGACCTGTGCCGTATAGCTCGAAAACACCAGGTTGTTCTCGTGGAGCGCCGGCGTGTCGGCCACAAAGGCGCCGCGCCCGCGCTCGGTGCGAACCAGGCCCTCATCAGCTAGTACCTTAAGGGCATGGCGCACGGTGCTGCGCGACAGACCCGATTCGTCCATGAGTTCCATCTCGGACGGCAGCTTGTCTCCACGTGCGTAGGTGCCGGAGGCGATGCGGTCGCGCAGTATGCCCGCCAAGCGCTCGTATTGGGTCAGTCTCTTTTTAGATGAAGCGTTCATGCGATCAACCTATATCTAACTTGTATGCGTATCTAATCAAGCATGTATTCAATACAACAACAAAACCGCTGGTATCCAGTTATCGAAAACCGCATCAGCAAAATTTCTAAGACAAATATAGCATACAACTAGTCGACATAACCAAAACATGTATGTAACTTGTATGCCATCGAGAGCATCAAACGAGAAGAAAGGCTGATGCACGATGACTACTCAGGAACAGGTTAAGGACGTCGTCTCCCAGGTTTTGGCTGACAAGGCAGACAAGGGCGGTATCAAGCGCGTCGTGTGGATTGGCGCCGGCGGATCCAACGGCGGCAACTATCCTGCCCAGTACTTTATGGAGCACGAGGCCACGCAGGTCGTGAGCTCCAGCTACACCAGCAACGAGTTCGTGCACGCAACCCCTGCCTACGTCAACGAGAACACCTTGGCCGTCGTCGTGTCCATGCGCGGCACCAAGGAGACCATCGTCGCCGCCCAGGTCGCCAAGGACCACGGCGCCAGCACCATCGCAATCTATGTCGACGAGTCCGGCCTCACCGAGGTCTGCGACTACAAGATCCAGTATGACAGCCTGGCCGTCGATGAGTCCTGCATGGGCCGTACCAACTCCGCCGTCGTGACCATGATCGCCATGGAGCTTACGCAGCAGACCGAGGGCTATGCCGAGTACGAGACCGCTATGGCCGCCTTCGACTTGGTCGACCCCATCTATCGCAAGGCCGTCGAGTACACCCGTCCGCTCGCTGCCAAGTGGGCCGAGCAGAACGCCGACAAGCCCTGCATCAACGTGATGGCTCAGGGTCCGCTCTTTGGTGCCGCCTACGTCTTTAGCATCTGCAACGTGCAGGAGATGCTGCAGATCGACTCCTGCACCATCAACACCTGCGACTTCTTCCACGGCCCCTTCGAGATCCTGGACAAGCGTACCTCGCTGTTCCAGCTCATCAGCGTCGGCCGCAGCCGTTGCAACGACGAGCGCGGCATCCGCTTCGTCAACCAGTACGGTGGCGAGCGCGTCTATCAGCTCGACGCCAAGGAGCTTGGCCTCAACGACATCAAGGACAGCGTGAGCGAGTACTTCAACCACCTGATCTTTGCCCCGATCCTCAACAACGTGTACATGCGCGCGCTCTCTGCCGTCACCCACAAGGACTACATGACGCGCCGCTACATGTGGAAGCTGGACTACTAGGGGATATTGGTTCCGCCGTTCTACCGAACGGCGGGCCAGCCGACGCTGCGCGCCCGGCATTTGGCCAATCTGCCGTTCAATTTCAAAGGCGCGACCAAAAGGTCAGCGCCTTTTCATTTCACGGCACCTTGGCTCAAATGACGGGCGCTCGCTGACGTTGCCAAAACGTCGGCGTCGCCGTGTTTGTCAAGGGGTTGGTGCATTGGGGACAGGTTGCTTTGTACCAAGTTGGTGCATATGAACCTGGCCCCTTTGCACCAATGGGTTGTAGCGGTAGGGCAGATTTTCCCGCTTGCCGATTTGTGTCTTGAAAAATGTATATAACGACTATAACGTAGTGTGAAACATATTGGAAACAATACCGAGGAGGCTGCGTTGAAGAAAAGCAATCTGGGCTATGTGCTGGTGCTGATCGCCGCGATTATGTGGGGCAGCATCGGAATCTTTGTAAACGGCATCTCGGCCATGGGCGTTTCGTCCCAGAGCATGGCTGCCTTTCGCTTGTTGGTCGGAGCGCTTATCTTGGCGCCGGTCCTGATGTTTATGGGCTGCCGTCCGGGTGAGG
Organism: uncultured Collinsella sp.; assembly: GCA_900540985.1. GTDB lineage: Bacteria > Actinomycetota > Coriobacteriia > Coriobacteriales > Coriobacteriaceae > Collinsella. The sequence goes on along the minus strand of UQIC01000003.1, from coordinate 57,056 downwards.
GGTCTACCGTGGCTCAGGGTCCGCTGGCCCTGTTCAAGGCAAGCCCTAAAGAGCTTGTTCCCTGCGCGCTTGTCGGTATCGTCGGTCTGGCCACCGCTAACACGCTTTATTACGAGTGCATGGGCGAGGTGGGCATGTCCACGGCCTCGGTGCTGCTCTACACCTCGCCGGTGTTTGGCGTCATGCTCGGCCGCGTGCTTTATCGCGAGGACGTGACCCCCAACAAGCTCGTTGCCATCGCTTTTAACATCGGTGGCTGTGTACTTGCAGTGACCAATGGTGACCTTTCCGGTTTCCATTTTTCGGTTTGGGGCGTCACGTCAGGCGTGATTGCGGGCTTTTGTGGCGCGTCGCTCGCGGTGTTTAGCCGGATAGCAACCAAGACGGTCCACCCGCTGGCTGTCACGTTTTGGGGCCTTGTTTTTGGCGGTGCGGTTATGGCGGCTATCGCGGCTCCGTGGCCGGATGTCGCCGCGGCAATGTCGCCGCAGCTGCTGCTGCTGTTCCTTGGCTTTGGGCTCATCCCCACAGCCGTGGCCTATATCTTATATATGCAGGGTCTGTCCATGGGGCTCGAGACATCGAAAGTTCCCGTCGTAATGTCTTTCGAGACAGTCGTCACCGTACTGGTGGGCATTGGCATCTACGCTGAGCCTGCCGGCGCGATCAAGGTCCTGGGCATCGTGCTGGTGCTCGCGTCCATCCTGATCATGAACACCGACTTCTCCAAGCTGCGCAACAGTGTGTTTGTCGGTCATGTTGTTGAGAGCATGACCTTTAAGCCCAACGCGTGGTGGACGGAGAAATCGCAGGACATGGATCTGTTTAAGGAGCGCACGGGCATTGCGCTGGAGCCCACCGTGCAGGAAAGCCCCTGGTACTTCGTGCGATAGGGGATTGGCGAGGCGTCTGATCGGGCGCCGTCAAGCCAGCGCCGGCCTGCCCTCCGCCAACGTTTCGAGTACGTTAAACCCGTCAACGGTCGATTTTCATCCGCGAACGGTCTTTATACTAATTAGCAATATCCGCAACGTATAAGACGTTATAATGACCATAACGAAAAGGAGGAGGCAAGATGAATCAGATCATTCTCGCATCTCATGGCGGCCTGGCCGCAGGCGCCAAAGACACGCTCGAGATGGTTCTCGGCGACGTGTCGAACGTCCACGTCGTGTCGCTTGCTCGTGACGACAAGGAGCCCATCACCAACAAGGTGGACGCCATGATCGCCACGTTCAACGCGGACGACACCGTCTATGTGCTGACCGATATGCTCGGCAGCTCGGTCAACAACAGCATGGTCGAGCTTTCCAAGAACGGCACGAAGTTCACGGTTGTCAGCGGTTTCAACATTCCGCTGGCACTGACGCTCGCTATGAGCCCCGTCCCCGTCAAGGGCGCCGAGCTCGCGGCCCTCATCAACGAGGCCCGCACCGGTCTGACCAACCCCAACGCACCGGTCGAGGCTGCCGCGGCTCCCGCCAAGAAGGCTAAGGCGCCCCGTCACAGCTCCGGTCCCGCCAAGATCGTCCTTGCACGTCTTGACTACCGTCTGCTGCACGGCCAGGTCGTCTTTACCTGGACCACCAAGGTTCAGGCCGAGCGCATCATCGTCGTCGACAACGCTGCCGCCAACGATGACATCAAGAAGGGCGCTCTTAAGCTGGCCAAGCCCCAGGGCGTGCGCCTGAACGTCTTCACCGTCGAGCGTGCCCTCGCCAAGATGGACAAGCTCAACACCCTCGGCGAGCGCGTTATGTTCGTCTTTGGCAACACTGCCGAGATGCTGCAGTTCTGCCAGGGCTACAAGCTCGACGCCATCAACCTGGGCGCCACCGCCAACCACGACGGTGCCGATCAGGTCGGCGGCAAGGACAGCTCCGTCTTCCTCGATGCCACCCAGAAGGCCGATATCAACCAGCTGCTCGACATGGGCATCAAGCTCTACGTCCAGCAGACCCCCACGTATCAGAGCGTCGACATCGACGCCAAGCTGTAATCAACCAGGCTTTTGCCTGACTGAAAGGAGAAGGGTATGAATACGTTCATCAGTGCGGTGCTCGTCGGCCTCGTCGGCGTGTTCTGCATGTGGGATTCCCGCCTGCTCGGCCGTCTTAACTTCGAGCAGCCCCTCGTTGGCGCTACGCTCGTCGGTCTGCTGCTGGGCGATGTGCCCACCGGCCTTGCCGTCGGCGCCGCCGTCGAGCTCGTGTCCATGGGCCTGGTGCAGGTCGGCGCCGCCGTTCCGCCCGATATGGTCCTGGGCGGCATCGTGGCCGCTGCCTTTGCGTGCCTGACCGATGCTTCCGCCGAGACCGCCATGACGATCGCCATCCCGGTCGCCGTCCTGGGTCAGCTCCTCGGCATCGTGTTCCGTTCCATCATCGCCGCCCTCACCCATGTGGCAGATAGCGCGATCGATAACGGAAAGTTCAAGACCGCCTACCGTATGCACATCTGCGCCGGCTCCGGTCTGTACGCTCTCATGTACTTCCTGCCGATCTTCCTCGCCGTCTTTGTCGGCACCGACCTGGTCCAGACCATCGTCAACATGGTTCCCGAGTGGCTGTCCACTGGTCTTAACGTTTCGACCAAGATCATGACCGCCTACGGCTTGGCCCTGCTGCTCACCATGATGATCAAGAAGGGTATGACTCCGTTCCTGTTCATCGGTTTCCTGCTCGCCGCTTACCTCAACCTGTCCGTCATCGCGGTCGCTCTGATCGGTGTGTGCCTGGCTGTCGTCTTCATGGGCTTCAAGTTCAACGGTTCCCATGCAGCCGCCGGTGTCGATTCCGACTACGATCCGCTCGAAGACGACGAAGACTAAGGAGGAACACACTATGGCAACCGCAACCAAGGACGTGTCCCTGAACAAGAAGGTCAGCCAGTTCTTCTGGCGCTCCTGGGCCATCCAGGCCTCTTGGAACTACGAGCGTCAGATGAACATGGGCTTCCTCTACGGCATGGTTCCCACGCTCGATCGCCTCTATCCGGACGAGTCCGACCCCAAGCAGCTCGCTGCTAAGAAAGAGGCTTACCACCGTCACATGGCGTTCTACAACTGCACCCCGCAGACGAGCGCTTTCATCCTGGGTCTCTCCGCCTCCATGGAGGAGGAGTACGCCAAGGATCCCGAGAACTTCGATCCCGATTCGATTAACGCGGTCAAGACCTCCCTCATGGGTCCGCTTTCCGGCATCGGTGACTCCTTCTTCCAGGGCACCATCCGCGTTATCGCCTTTGGCCTGGGCGTTCAGCTGGCTCAGCAGGGCTCCATCATGGGCCCGATCCTGGCCATGCTCATCTCCATCGTCCCCTCTGTGCTGATCACTTGGTTCGCAGCCAAGATGGGCTATCAGGGCGGCCACGAGTACCTGAGCAAGCTTCAGGGCGGCGACCTCATGGAGAAGCTCATGTATGTCTGCGGCATCGTGGGTCTTATGTCCGTGGGCGGCATGATCGCCACGCTGATCGGCGCCACCACCCCGCTGCAGTTCGCTGAGGGTACCGTCGTTATCCAGGACATCCTGGATGGCATGATGCCCCAGATGATCTCCCTCGGCCTCACCGGCCTTATGTACTGGCTCATCAAGAAGAACGTCAACACCGGTTGGCTTCTCGTGATCGCCATCGTGGGCGGCATCGCCCTCTCCGCGGCCGGCATCCTGGCCTAGTCGCGACCAAGCGCCTAATCGCTTTCCCCCGGGGGCCTGCCTGGCATCCCATACCCCAGGCAGGCTTCCATCCCTAAATGTGTCAAAGGGACAGTTCCTTTGACACTTCCTCAACGGGCCGGCGACTCGGTCCAAATCACGGTAACCCTGCGAGCGCCCGGCAATGTGGCGCCGCAAAAATCGAAAGGAATGTGTCAGATGTACGAGATCGACCTTAACCTCCCTAAGCAGATCGTCGCTGACGTCCTGTCCAACCACGAGATCCACAGCGTCGCCTTCGTCGGCTGCGGTGCTTCCATGTCCGACCTTTACCCCGCCAAGTACTTCCTGGCCAACAACACGGACAAGCTGAACGTTCAGATCTTCACCGCTAACGAGTTCAACTACGACACGCCTTCCTGGGTCAACGAGCACACCTTCGTGATCACCTGCTCCCTCGGTGGCTCCACGCCCGAGACCGTCGAGGCCAACAAGACCGCCAAGAAGCACAACTGCCCGGTCGTCTCCCTCACCAACAAGGCTGGCTCCGCTCTGACCGTCGACGCTGACTACGTCATCGTTCACGGCTTCCACGCCAACTTCGCTGCCAAGTGCGAGAAGCCCGGCTACGCCATCGCTCTTGCTGTCGAGATCCTTCAGCAGACCGAGGGCTATGACCACTACGAGGACATGATCACCGGCCTCACCAACGTCTTCGAGCTCTGCGAGAACGCCGCTCAGCACTGCAAGAAGCTCGCCAAGAAGTTCGCCGAGGACTTCAAGGACGACAAGATGATCTACTTCATGGCTTCCGGTGCCTCCGAGAAGATGGCTTATTCTCACGCCGCCTTCCTGTTCACCGAGATGCAGTGGATCGATGCCGCCGCCTACAACACCGGCGAGTACTTCCACGGCCCGTTCGAGGTTTCCACCGAGGGTAAGCCCTACGTCTTCTTCATGTCCGATGGCGCCACCCGTCCGATGGACGCCCGCGCCCTCACCTTCCTTGAGCGCATGGGCGCCAAGGTCGCTCTGATCGACTCCAAGGACTACGGCCTGGCTGACGCCGTGCCCGCGAGCGTCGTCACCTACTTCAACCCGCTGCTGCACCTCGCCGTTATGCGCGAGTACGGCAACCAGATCGCCGAGGCCCGTCAGCACCCGCTGACCATGCGTCGCTACATGTGGAAGCTTTCCTACTAATCACAAGTAAGTAGACCTTACGGGTTGATTGAGAGGGGATGGGGTTTGCGCCCCGTCCCCTTTTTTGCTCTGGGGAGGGCGTGTCTGTCGTGTCGCAAAACCCCAGATAAAACCTACCAAAATAAACCTGTCCCTTTTTGGCAGGTGGGAGGAGATGCGTATGATCAAGGCAGTGCTGTTTGATATGGACGGCGTGCTGGTCGATACCGAGTGGTTCTACAACCGTCGTCGCGTGGCGTTTATGGAGGAGAAGGGCTTCCACTTTGACGAGATCCCCGATCTTTCTGGGTCTAACGAGCCCGCCATTTGGGAGGCGCTGGTGCCCGACGATGCTGAGCTACGCGAGCGCCTGCGCGTGGAGTACAAGCAGGTCTACAGCCCGGACCATCCCGTTCCGTATGCCGAGCTGCTCAACGAGCAGACGGAGCCGGTGATGCGCGAGCTGCACGAGCGCGGCGTGAAGTGTGCCATCGCGAGCTCGTCCTATCGCGAGCTCATTGACGAGCTGGTGGAGATTGCCGGTATCGCCGACGTGCTGGACTACACCATCAGCGGCCACGAGTGCAGTGCGTTTAAGCCCGACCCCGAGATCTACCTGCGTGCCATGGAGGCGCTGGGGGTGGAGCCTGCCGAGTGCCTGGTTATCGAGGACTCGCCTTTGGGCATCGAGGCCGGCAAGCGCTCCGGCGCCCGCGTCCTGGCGCTGCGCCCGCACGAGGGCGTCAACCTGGACCAGTCCGCCGCCGACGTTGTCATCGACAACCTGACCGACATCCTATCTGCCATCTAGCAGCAAAACCACCACGAAGGTGCCTGTCCCCTTTGTGGTGGTCCATGCTACAATCGCTGGCGCGCCCCACAACTACATCTGCCTTCGAAAGGAGCCTGCGTGGCGAACGCCATCGATCAGCTCACGGATCGCGTGCTCGTGCTCGGCCGTCTCACCATCGTCCGCCGCGCCATCACCGCTGTGGCAGTCACCATTTCCGCCGTTCTCCAGACATTCCTGATCCAGGCGTTCATTCGGCCCGCCGACCTGCTTCCGAGTGGTCTTACCGGCGTCGCGGTCCTGCTCGATCGCGTTACCTCGCTCGGCGGCGTTCGAATCGACATCTCGCTCGGCATGCTCGCGCTCAACATCCCCGTGGCGCTCCTATGCTGGAGCGGCATTAGCAAACGCTTCGTCATCTTCTCGATGATGCAGGTCGTGCTCTCGTCGCTGTTCCTCAACATCTTTCACTTTGCCCCGTTTTTGGGCGACAAGATTATGCTCATCATTTTTGGCGGCGTGGTCTCGGGTCTGGGCGCTGCCATCGCGCTAAAGTCCGGCGCATCCACCGGCGGCACCGACTTTATCGCGCTGTGGGTCTCCAACCACACGGGCAAGACTATCTGGGGCGTCATCTTTGGTTTCAACTGCTTTATCCTGGCGATCTTTGGCTTTGTGTTTGGCTGGGACAACGCGGCGTACTCCATCGTGTTCCAGTTTATTTCGACCAAGACCATCGACAGTTTCTATCGTCGCTACGACCGCGTGACGCTGCAGATCACGACGCGCAAGGCAGACGAAGTCATGACCGCCTATGTTGACCATTTTCAGCACGGCATTAGCTGCGCCGAGGTCATCGGCGGATACAGCCGCGAAAAGATGTATCTGCTGCACGCCTTTGTCTCGACCTATGAGAGCCAGGACATTATCAAGCTAGTGTGCGACATTGATCCCGGCGCCGTGATCAACGTGTTCCACACGCTCAACTTTGTGGGCGGCTGGTGGGGCGGTCATGTCGACGAGCCCATGCCCACGGCCGTACCCGATCCCGACAAGCCCGCGCGCATGGCCAGCAGGCAGGCGCGCCTCAGCGAGCAGGACAGCCTGCAGCAGGACGACGGCAAGTAGGGTATTGGCATTTTGCCGGCCCGGCGTGATCCTGCCCACTTGAGCCCCGCGAAAGCCTCGTTGCTTTCGAGGGGCTCTCGTTTGCCCAGATAAAACCTACCAAAATGAAGCTGTCGCTTTTTGGTAGGGATGGTGTATCGTTTTATCAATATGAGATAATATGAAACTAGACGTTATATACGTATTAGTTATTTCGATATTTCGATAAGAGTGATCAGATATGCCTGCACCCAAAAATGCACCGCTTTACCAGCAGATTTATGACGAGATCAAGGATGCGATCGAGAAAGGTGTTTATGCACCCAAGGAGCGTATTCCGTCCGAGCTTGAGCTAGCCGAGCAGTACGAGGTAAGCCGAATTACGGTGCGCCGCGCCGTCGAGGAGCTGTGCTCCGATGGTTACCTGGTTAAGCAACAGGGCCGCGGCACCTTTGTTTCCACGCCGCATATCAATCGCCAGTTCCACGCCTCGACGCTGCAGACGTTTACCGCGCTGTGTGCCAACAACGGCATGAAGGCCGGTGCACATGTGGTCGATCGCCAGATCGTTCCGGCGCGCCAAAACGAGATGGAGTTCTTTGGCCTGCAGAAGGACGCACTGCTGCTGCATATCAAGCGCGTGCGTACGGCCGATGGCGAGCCCATCTTTGAGGAGAACATCTTTGTGCCGTTTGACGCCTACCGTGAGCTGTTGACGGCCGATCTTGAGGACAAGTCGATTTTTGCCGAGGTCGAGCGTGTTGGCGGAACGCCGATTGTCTCGGTTGGCTACCGCACGGTCGAGGCCGTTCGAGCTAACGCTGAGCAGGCGGCCGAGCTGGGCATTGCCCCGCACGATCCGCTGCTCAACCTGCGTGCCGGCTTTACCGGTCCCAACGATGAGCCGGTCTTGCTCGGCAAACAGTACTACGTGGGTAGTCGCTACGTCATGGTGATGTAGCTCTAGTTGCGCGGTTTTCCAAACCGCGCAACGGCTCGACGCTGCGCCTTTGGTTCCGCCGTTCTGACGAACGGCGGACCGGTCGACGCTGCAAACGCCCCTAAGCGGCAATCTGACGTTCAATCGTCGGTCGCGTACCGAAGTACGCTTCCCTCCTCTTTCACGTCACCTTGCTCGCTTAGGGGCGTTTTCGCTGACTTATGCTCAACCAGCGACATTTCCGCGCTTGTCAAGATAGTCATTGGGGACGTTCTTAAACGACTGGTCATTCAAGAACGTCCCCAATGACTACCCACAGAATGAGCGTGGATAATCTCCCGTTTTTGGCTTGGTGACGGGTTCAAAGTGGGAGATTATCCACGCTCATCCGGAAAGTGTCCAAAAATCCCACGCTCGTTCCCTTCGGATTGCATCGCCCGTGGCCGGCCGCCGCGCGGCACCGGTCTGCTTGGCGGCGTATAATCGGCGGCAGATGACTTGGACGTTAGGAAACCATGACCGATAGCATGCAGCAGATGGCGCTCGACACGCTCGGCGCCTATTTTGGCTACACCTCGTTTCGCCCGGGACAGGACCGCATGGTCGATGCGATCCTTGCCGGTTGCGATGCGCTGGGTGTTATGCCCACGGGCGCCGGTAAGTCCATTTGCTACCAGGTGCCCGCGCTCATGCTGCCCGGCATCACCTTTGTGGTGAGTCCGCTGCTGTCGCTTATGGAGGACCAGACCCGTGCGTTGCTCGCGGCGGGTGCGCGACCCAGCTACCTCAACTCCAGCCTTACCCCGGCCCAGCAAAACACGGTGCTCAAGCGGGCGCGCGAGGGCCGCTACCAGCTTATGTACGTGGCGCCCGAGCGCCTGCTCGAGCCGCGTTTTTTGGCCTTTGCGCAGGAAGCCGCGACGGACGGCGGCATTGGCGTGCCGCTCGTGGCCATTGACGAGGCCCACTGCGTAAGCCAGTGGGGCCAGGATTTCCGCCCCGCCTACCTGCAGATTCGCGAGTTCATCGATTCCCTGCCGCAGCGCCCCATCGTGGCGGCCTTTACCGCTACGGCGACCGAGCGCGTGCGCGCGGATATCCAGCAGATGCTCGGCCTGCAAAACCCGGCGACGGTGGTGACGGGCTTCGATCGCAAAAACCTCTACTTTGGCTGCGAGGAGATGGGCGACAAGGCCAAGACCGCGTGGGTGCGCGACTATGTGATCGCGCATTCGGGCGAGAGCGGCATCGTGTATTGCTCGACCCGCAAGACGGTCGATGCGCTGGCAGGCGAGCTTGCCGAGGCGCTGGGCCCCAGCGGCATTCGTGTTGGCCGCTACCATGCCGGCATGGGCAACGACGCCCGCCGCCAAAGCCAGAGCGCCTTTATCGACGACGATATCCAGGTGATGGTTGCCACCAACGCCTTTGGCATGGGCATCGACAAGCCCAACGTGCGCTACGTGATCCACAACAACGTGCCCGAGAGCATTGAGGCCTACTACCAGGAGGCGGGCCGCGCCGGTCGCGACGGCGACCCGGCCAGCTGCCACTTGCTGTGGAACGGCAATGATTTTCGTATGCGCCGCTTTCTGATCGACCGCGGCGATGCTGCCGATGAGGCGCTCGACGATGAGCAGCGCGCGTGGGCGCTCCAGAACCGTTATCGCCTGCTCAGCCAGATGGAGGGCTACTGCAATACCACCGGCTGCCTGCGCGAATACATGCTGCGCTACTTTGGTGACGAGGCCGCGGCCGAGCATGCGGCAGCCGCCGCGGGCGGCACGGCAGACGACGCCGAGGGCTGCGGAAACTGCAGCAACTGCCTCACGCAGTTCGAGGTCGAGGACGTTACCGATATGGCTCGCGCCGCTGTGCGCTATGTGGCCACGCGCCCTATGCGCTTTGGCAAGTCGCTCATCGCCGATGTGCTTCACGGCGGCAACACCGAGCGCATTCGCCAGATGCATCTGGACGAGGACCGCGGCTACGGTGAGCTGTCGAGCGAATCGGTCGGGCGCATCAAGGACATCATCGGCCAGCTGTGCGGCCGCGGTTACTTGGCCACCTCGCAGGGGCAGTACCCGGTCGTGGGGCTGGGCCCGCGTGCCACCGAGGTCGAGGACGAGGCGTTCGCCTTTACCGTTAAACGTCGCGCGTCCAAGCGCAAGGCCTCGGCCCGCGCCCGCCGTGCGGTTGATCTGCTGCGCGAGGAGGCCGAGCTGGATCAGCGCCCGCGCGTGGGTGACGATGCCGAGCTGTTCGAGCGCCTGCGCGCCCTCCGCAAGGAGATCTCGACGGAGCTGGAGATGGCACCGTATATGGTCTTCTCCGACAAGGCCCTGCGCGGCCTGTGCCGCCTGCGCCCGCAGACACGCGACGAGCTGATCCAGGTTAACGGCATTGGCGAGAAAAAAGCCGACGCCTTTGGCGAGCAGTTTATGACGGCGATTGAAGAGTTTGAGTCCGAGCATGCGCGGGATGGAGCGTAACGATGGCTTTCGATAGCAAGACCGACCGTACTGACGTGTCCGCCGTGCCGCTGTACCAGCAGGTCATGGACGACCTAAAGGGCGAGATCGCGCGCGGCGTGTACCCAGCCGGCTCGCGCATCCCTGCCGAGATGGAGCTCGCGAAGTCCTACGGCGTGGGGCGCATCACCGTGCGCCGTGCCATCGAGGAGCTGTCGCGCGCGGGGTATCTCAACCGCCAGCAGGGGAGGGGTACCTTTGTGTGCGCTCCCAAGCTCAAGCGCAAGATTCGCCAGAAGGGTGACGTCCAGAGTTTTACTGAGGGTTGTGCTGCCAACGACATGGTGCCGGGTGCGCGTCTGGTGACGCGCACGGTGGTCGCGGCGACGCGCGAGGATGCGGCGTTCTTTGGCGTGGAGCCCGGCTGCGAGCTCATCGTGGTCGAGCGCGTGCGCACGGCAGATGGCGTGCCCGTTATGCTCGAGAACAACGCCTTTGTGCTGGCCGACCATCCCTACCTGCAGACGCTGGCCGACGAGGACCTCACCGATAACTCGATCTTTGCGCTCGTTGCTGAGCATTCGGGCCGCGTGCCGCTCAAGTCCGACCCCTGCACCGTGGAGATTGCGCTTGCCGATGCTCAAGCGGCCCCGCTGCTGGAGGTGCCGGTCGGCGAGCCGCTCTTCTATATGGAGGCTTACTTTACCGATGAGGACGAGCGGCCCTTGCTGCTCGGACGCCAAAAGATCGTGGGCTCGCGCTACGTCTTCGACATCTAACGTCCACAGATAGAACAACATAGAACAAATTTGCCGAGATGACTTCACGGGCGTTGTTGCACGTGTTATAAATAGGACAACATAGAACGACAGCAGGTACGAGCTGCCGTTGCTCAAAGCCGCCCCACAAGGAGGAACATCAGGATGAACGCACGTGATCTGGTTCAGGAAATCATCGAGCGCAAGGGCAAGATCGAGAATGTCTTTTGGATCGCTTGTGGCGGTTCGATGATCGACCTGATGCCGGCCAACGAGCTGCTCAAGCGCGAGGCCACCACGTTTACCTCGACGGTCTACACGGCACGCGAGTTTTGCCTGATGGCCCCCAAGAGCCTAGGGCCGAAGTCGCTCGTTATTGCCTGCAGCCACAGCGGCAACACGCAGGAGGTCGTCGACGGCTGCGAGATGGCGCTGGCCGCCGGTGCCGAGGTCGTCGCCCTCACCGACTGCGAGGGCTCCAAGATCGACAACGGCAAGTGGACCACCTGGGTCTATCCGTGGGGCGAGGGCGTGCCGCAGGCCGAGGTGCCGCAGGGCATCGGCGCTCTGATCGCCGCCGAGCTACTCGACCAGCAGGAAGGCTACGAGGCACTCGCCGACATGTACGAGGGCCTCAAGCAGATGGATGCGCTGCTGCCCGCCGCCCGCGAGAAGGTCAACACCGAGCTGGGCGATCGCTTTGCCGAGCTCTGCCAGCAGCACAAGTTCTTCTATATCCTGGGCTCCGGACCCAACTTTAGCCAGACCTACGCCATGGCCATCTGCTCGCTCATGGAGATGCAGTGGCAGCACTGCTGCTACATCCACTCCGGCGAGTACTTCCACGGCCCGTTCGAAGCCACCGAGCCCGGCGTGTTCTACTTTGTGCAGCTTGGCGCGGGCGAGTGCCGCCCCATGGAGGAGCGCGCACTTGCATTCCTCAACACGCACACCGACACGATCATGGTGCTCGACGCGCTCGAGTACGGCGTGGGCGACGTGCCCGCCAGCGTGCGTTCGTACCTGGAGCCGATCTTCTTCTACAACATGAGCTGCGAGCTGCGTGCCGCCCGCGGCAAGGTCTTCGACCACAGCCCCGAGGTTCGTCGCTACATGGGCATCGAGCAGTACTAGGTACCGGGAATTATCTTTTTTGACGGGGTCTGCGCTGCGCGCGGGCCCCGTTTTGCGTTGTGGCGGCCGGATTCGTGTCTGCGCGAAAACGAAGGTGAATACTTTTCCGCGAAGTGAACGACCTATTTTGGACCCCCGAAACATCCACACTTTTTGATGCCAAAACCGCAGGAAAAACTCGGCGAAACCGCAGGAAACGGCGTCTGAAAAGTGTCGATGCTTCGGGGGCTCGTTTTTGCTCGTTCACTTCGCGGAAAAGTATTCACCTTCGATTCGCAAGGGCACTGCGTGAGTCAAAAAAGCGGGCCGCACCGGGGATTTCCGGCGCGGCCCGCTTGGTATCGCGCTTAGATTTGCAAGGTTGCGGCAGCCAACGGCCTACTTTGCGTCGTAGCCCTCGGCGTCCCACCAGTCGAGCTGGGCGATGTTGTCGCGAATGTGCTGGCAGCTCTTGTGGAAGCCCTCGAGCTCGTGCTCGGACAGGTCGAGCGTGTAGACCTCCTCGACGCCCTCGGCGCCGATCACGCACGGCAGGGATGTGAAGATGCCCTCCTCGCCATACTGGTCGGTCATGAGCGTGGAGGCGGAAAGTACGGCGTGCTCGTTGTGCAGAACGGCAGCGCAGACGCGTGCGGCGGAGTTGGCGACGGCGTACTCGGTGCACTGCTTGCCCTGGTAGGTTACGTAGCCGCCCTTGCGTGCGAGCTCCTCGACCTCCATGTGGTCAAAGGCGTACTTGTCGGGGTTTTCGGCCTGGAGCTCGTTGAGGCTCTTGCCGGCGATGGTCGCGGCCTTAAAGGCAGCCAGCTGGCTAAAGCCGTGCTCGCCGATCATGTAGGCGTCGATGGACTTGGGGCTCACGCCGACCTTCTTGGAGATCTCGGTGCGCAGGCGGGCGGAGTCCAGGCCGCAGCCCGAGCCGATGATCTTCTTGGGATCGTAGCCGGTCAGGTGCCACAGCTCGGTGCACACGACGTCGCAGGGGTTGGAGATGCTTACGAAGATGCCGTCGAAGCCGGCGTCGACGATGCGCTTGGCAAAGGTGCGGGCGGCGTCGGTGGTAAAGAACAGCTCGCCGTCGCGGTTGCCGGCGGCCAGCGCGACCTTACCGGCAGCGTTGACGATGACGTCGCAGCAGGCCAGCTCTTCGTAGTGGTCGTAGCAGTTGACGATCTTGGTGTTGTACGGGACAAACGAAAGGGAGTCGCGCAGGTCCTGGACCTCGGACGTCACCTTGGCCTCGTTGATATCGCACAGGTACAGCTCGTCGGCAATGCCCTGCATGAGCAGGCTGTTGGCGACATGTGCTCCTACGTGGCCCTGGCCGACCACACCAATCTTACGCGTCTGGTACATATATGTATCCTTTCGGCCGAGTTTTTCGCGTCGAACCATTGTAGCGTCCTGCTGTCACTTTGCTAGGCTAAAGCGAAGTAGATTTTTGGGACATGCCTTAATCTCTACTTTTGGAGTGATTTGGGCCGCTGACGGCATCGCTAGGCGATGCACTCGCGCGGATGGGGCCGCTCGTTGTACCATAGCTGCAACTGACTCGTAAGGAGCATCCATGCCCATTCGCATCCCCGACGCCCTCCCTGCCGCTGCGCAGCTCGAGAGCGAGAACATCTTTGTCATGACCGAGTACCGCGCGCTGCACCAGGACATCCGTCCACTGCGCGTGCTCATCCTCAACCTCATGCCCACCAAGATCGCCACCGAGACGCAGATCATGCGCAAGCTCTCCAACACGCCGTTGCAGGTGGAAGTGGACCTGCTGCGCACCAAGACGCACGAGGCTACGCACGTGAGCGCCGGCCACCTGGAGACGTTCTATCGCACGTTCGACGACATCCGCGATATCCACTACGACGGCCTGATCATCACGGGCGCGCCGGTGGAGCAGATGCCGTTCGAGGCGGTCGACTACTGGCCCGAGCTCTGCCAGATCATGGATTGGTCAACCACGCACGTGCACTCTACGCTGCACATTTGTTGGGGCGCGCAGGCGGGGCTCTACCATCATTACGGCATCCAGAAGTACGAGCTGCCGGCAAAGGCGAGCGGCGTGTTCGAGCATTATCTGGTGAAGCCGCAAAGCCCGCTGGTCCGCGGCTTTGACGACCGTTTCTATGCCGTGCATTCGCGCAACACCGATGTGCGCCGCGAGGACGTGGAGGCCGAGCCGCAGCTTGAGGTTGTGGCCGTGTCCGACGAGGTGGGCCTGTACATCGTCAAGTCGACCGACAGCCGCCGCTTCTTTGTCTTTGGCCATCCCGAGTACGATACCGACACGTTGCGTCTGGAGTACGAGCGCGACGTTAAGCGCGGACTCAACCCTCAGGTGCCGGCGCATTACTTCCCGGGCGACGACCCCACCGCCGAGCCGCGCAACGTCTGGCGCAGCCAGGCTCAGCTGTTCTACACCAACTGGCTCAACTACTACGTCTACCAGACCACGCCCTACGACCTGGCCCGCGCCGGCGAGGAGCACTAGGCTACGGCTGCTGCTGTGCCGGCGGCGTGACGAGCGTGGATATCCGGACGGACGAGCGTGGATTTTCGGACATTTACAAATCGAGCGTGGATAATCTCCCACTATTGGCTTGAAACTAGGCTCAAAACGGGAGATTATCCACGCTCATTTTTTAGGCATGTAGATGCCGATGGCTCGGCTAAGCGACGGTGCGCGCAGAGACAAAGTCGCATTTGGCGTAGTCTTGAATCTCGACGGGTTTTTCTTTCTGATAATCCGATGGACCAAGGCCTCAAAATGTGGAGACAGGGACCTCTCGACAACCGCCCTACCTGCAGATATAAGCCATCAGCCTAAAACGTCCAAAACCGTCAAGCATTTGGTCAGCGCCTGGACGGTATTTGGTCAGACTTCGCATGAAACCGTCTGGTACGTTTGCGCCGTTCCAAGATTTGGGAGGCGACATGGGAAACATGACGGCGAATCAAAGGCTTGCAAGTCACATTAAAGCATGCGAACAGCAGATGAGCTGCGTGTACGCGCGCACGGCGGCGGAGGCAAAGCAGATTGAGCGGCGGGCGGAGGCGGGAAGTCTCGAAGCGGTCATGCCGGGGCTGTATGCGCGTCCGGAATACTGGTCCGAGCTCAAGTTTCGGCAGCGTTATCTGCATCGGGTGCGAGCGCTTGCGCAAAAGCACCCCGACTGGACATTTTGCTCCTATACGGCGGCTGTTATTTATGGCCTTTCGGTTTCGCATGCCAATTTGACGCACATCCATATCGCCGCGATGCCAGCCCAATCGACGACGCCGGGCTCTCCGGTCATTCGTCATCGCTATGCTCGTCAAACACGGGCCACCCAGATGGATATCGCCGTAACCGATATCGATCAAACGATTACGGATTGCTTGGTCGATGCATCGTTTGTCGAGGGACTGATCATCGCGGACTCGGCGCTCCATGAGCAACTTTTGTCGGAGGAGCATCTCGTTGAGACTGTCGACAAGCTTGGTCTGAATCGTCGCGGCGTTGTGACGGCGCGCAGGGTTGCACGATGTGCCGATGGGCTGTCGGAAAGTGGCGGCGAGTCCAAGGCGCGTGCCCTGATGATCGAGCGCGGTTGGCAGACGCCGGAGCTGCAAGTTGAGCTGTTCGACCCGGTTGAGCCGGGACGACCGTATCGCGTCGACTACTTGTGGCGCGTGGGCGACCGGCTGATTATCGGGGAGTTCGACGGATTCGTTAAAAGCGAGAAGGCGGCGGAGGAGGGCAAGCTCGCGAAGGCGCAGTTCGATGAGCGCCAGCGCGAGTCGAGACTTTCGCTGCTTGATAACTGCAAGATTGTGCGCTTGTGCTGGGATGATCTAAGGGATCCGACAAAGCTCGATCGCAAGCTCAAGGTCGCCGGCGTGCCGCGTGCGTGCTGAGGCAGTTGCAGGGCGTTTGGCTGCACAAGCGTGGAAAATCGGACGGACGAGCGTGGATTTTCGGACGCTTGTTGAATGAGTGTGGATAATCTCCCGTTTTTGGCTCGTAAGGGGGCTCAAAGTGGGAGATTTTCCACGCTCATCTTGCGGGTGCGATACAGCGGCGGCTAGGCGCTGACGATGTTGGGCAGTGGCAGGTCGTGGGCGTCGGTGGGAACGTGGTCGACACGCTGTTCGTCAAAGGCGATGCCGACGATTTGGCATGCGGGCGAGAGCATGGGCAGGTAGCGGTCGTAGCAGCCTCCGCCGTAGCCCAGGCGCGCGCCGGTGTGGTCGAAAGCCACGAGCGGCACGACAACCATGTCGAGCTCGGCGGCGGGCACGATGGGGAAGCGGACGCTGTCGACGTCCGTGGCTGCGAAGGCCCGCGTAGGGTGGGCGATAAACGGAGCCGCGGATACATCGCCGGCGGCGACCGTTCGCATGCACATGCGCTGGCCACAAGCCATGGCGTCTGTTGCCGAGAGCATGCACGGATAGGCTACACGCCAGCCGCATTTGGCGGCCGCGGCGGCAAATGCGGCGGGGTCGACTTCGGAACCCATCGCGGCATAGACGGCAACGGTGCGTTGGCCCGCAGTGCCGCTGGACTCCATCAGCTCAACAAGCCGCGCGCATACAACAGCAGACTTCGCTGCCCGCACATCCAAATCAAGAGCATCGCGCCGGGCAATCACCGCCCGCCGCAACTCAGCCTTATCCATCCCAGCCTCCTCTAGCAAACCTGCCAAAAAGGGACAGGTTTATTTTGGCAGGTTTTATCTGGGCAAACGCGATGGATTCACCCCAAACCACCACAAAGGTGCCTGTCCCCTTTGTGGTGGTTTGAGCCTAGGCGTTAATGCTATAACGCCGCAGCAATTGCTTCAGTCACAAACTTATTGAGTGACTCACCCTTCTTTGCCGCTGCCAGCGCTGCTTGCTTATGAAGCTCGGAACCCGTTCTTACGTTGAACGAGCCCTTAAAAGCCCGCTCGGGCTCCTTGCCCTTCTCGGCGCAAAACTCAAGGTAATCGTCAACGGCGTCGTGGAAGCATTGTTCCACTTCTTTAACCGTGGAGCCTTCAAATACGATTGCGTCCCTAATGCCGGTGACCATACCTGTTAGCACATGCTGTTCGGCATCGAACTCGACTGGGGCGAAATAACCCTTGTATGCCAAAACGTTACTCATGACTACCTCCGACATCTTGCAGAAATCGAACGATGTTTCGAATGGTCCCCGCTGTCAATTCGTCAGATGGATGTGGCGCGTACATTACGAATATCCTGCCATCTGATGGCCTGTAGAAGCGAACGCGCGATCCGGATGTCTTGCCTTTGTTGTCCATTTCAAAGCCATATGAAGCCATGACTTTTAAAAAATCGGTATACCGATACGTCGAAGGGCAGCTAAGCAGTTGGGCGATGAGTTTATCGGTCCGCGTCATCCCGCCTCACATTCTGCAACTATATCCTAGTTGCAATTTTAGTCCGATGCAAGCATCCCTACTATAGAACATGTGTACGTATAGAACAAGTGTTCGAACCAACACAAAGGCACCTGTGAGCTGCGCCCCTTTGCGGTGGTTTGGGCTGAATGTTGCGCAACAAGGGCTGTGGCTTTGGGTTTACCTTCATGGTGGAAGGAATGAACCGAAAGGAGCCCGTCATGTTTTGTCGCTCGTGTGGCACGCCGCTTGTCGACGACGCCCTCTTTTGCCCCGTATGCGGCGCGCCCGTAGCACCCGACCAGGTCGCGGCCACGCAGCAACCCCAGCCTGCCACGCCCGCTCCTGGGCAATACGTGCCCGTGCAGCAGCCCATGCGGCGCAAGCGTTCCAAGAAGCCCCTCATCGCCCTTGCCGCGGTGCTTGCCGTGGCGGCGGGCATCGGCGGCGGTGCGCTGTTCTACTTTACGCAGATCGCGACCACGCCTATCGACGAGAAAATCTTTCCGGACAGCGGCATGCGTGCGCTTGTCTCGACCAAGTACGACACTAACGGTGACGGCCGTATCTCACGCGACGAGGCCAAGGCGGTGACGTCGATCGAGCTGGACGGCGTTACGTCAACGCAGGGTCTGGGCAAGGTGTTCCCCAACGTTACCAGTGTGGAATACGGTGGGGATAAACTCGTCAACCTGGACCTCTCGGGCTGCGGCGACCTTAAGACCGTCGAGCTTAACTCGGCGAGCAACGTCACCGTCGTTAACCTGGACGGTTGCGACAACATCGAGAAGCTCGACCTTTCAAATGCCGGGGAGCTCAAAAGCGTCGATCTTTCGGGTAAAAAGAAGCTCGCCACGTTGGCATTGCCGCAGGATACGAAGGTTGGCGGCATTAAGGACACGCAGCTCGACGAGCTGTGGCTGCCGGTGTCCTATGAAGGCACCGATAAATCGGACCAGTACGGCGATATCTACGAGATCGAGCGCGATGAAAACGGCTACGTCACGGGCTTCACGTCTGCCGTCAAGCAAGGTGGCGGTGTAAGCTACAGCGTCGAGCACGATGAGTCGCATCGCATTTCGGAGATTGAGGAAGATCTGGCGGGCGGTTACGAGAACGTCAACACGTTTACGTACGACGCCGACGGTAACGTCACGCGCATCGACTGCGATGCCGACATGAGCGATTCGTCGAGCACCACGACGTTTACCTACGACGCGGACGGAAACCTGATCAACAAGACGACCCATGCGGGTTACGGCGAGAGCGCGAGCACGTATGTCTACCAGGACGGCAACATGGTGACCAACACCGATACCAGCCCGGCCAATCCTCGGACGGTCGTGTATTCGTACGGATACGACAAGGATCGCGTGACGTCCTTTACGCTGGACTGCCAGGGCGACACGGTGGGAACTACGTGGACGATTACCGCGGGCTACGAGTATGGCAAGGACGGCAACATTTCGCGTATCTCGCCTGTGGCATATGACTCGCACGGCAACGACTACGGCTCGCTGAACTCGTACGCAGCGGTGGATTATTCGTACAGCGACGGAAAGCTCGACAGGATCGATTCCGAGCGCGGCGGCTATGCGGAGTTCTATTACGACGAGTACGGCAACCTGACGTCGGTCGACGAGTATGCCGGACGCGGTTCGGATGCCGAGTTTGAGTTTGAGCACGAGGTCGAGTACCAGCGCTACTTCTGTAACAAGCACGAGAAGAACAAGCCGGAGGAGTGGATTCGTCTGGATGCAGAGTACGACGTCGACCAGGGTAGCTGGAGCAACGACTCCGATTATGGTCGTGAGTGCTTTGCAACCATGTACGAGCTCAATCCGTTAGAGGCTAGGCTGAACCCGTTTATCAAGTAGCGGCCCACTCGCAAACCACCACAAAGGTGCCTGTCCCCTTTGTGGTGGTTTTGCTTGGCTGTGGCTAGGCCAGCAGGTCGATGACGTTAAAGCCGGCGTTGCTCTTGGCGATGACGTCTCGGCCGCCAAAGACGCAGGTTGGCGACTCGGCTGCAATGCGCGTGACGTCGGCGCCGAGCGAGCGCAGCTCACCGGGTGTGGCGGCGAGCATCTGGGCGCGGCGCTCCTCGCGTGTGTGCGGATCGAGTCCGGCCAGGTAGGTCGTGTTGCGGCGCTTGGTGAGCGCGTACGGCTTCACCGGCGCGTCCATGCCGCTCACACAGCTTACGATAAAGCCCTCAAAGGCAGCCTCGTCGGGCTCAAAGCTGCCGAGCCATTCGCCTGCGCGCGCCACGCGCTCAATCGAGGGGTCGATTGCCGGGTCGCGGTAGGTGTAGAACGCCGCCTGACGCTCGCTGGCCGCGCGGAATCCGCAGCCGTACGCACCGCCCTTAACGCGGATCTCGTTCCACAGGTAGTCGTAGGAGAGCGCGTTGGCGGCAACCGCCCAGGCGCCCGTCACGTCAAGCCCTAAGCGACGCGGGTCGCACGCGCTTGCCGCAAAGCAGATGTCGCTGGGGATGACAAAAGCCTCGTGGCGGTCGCACGGTGCCGGAACCACGAGCACGTCGCTGCCAGCGCCGCCGTGGCCCGCGCCCAGCCCCAGGTCGCCCGCGGCGGCCCAGTACGCGTCAAAGTCCTCATCGCTGCCGGTAAAGCTCGCCAGGCAACCGTCGGCCACAAAGACGCGGCCCGCCAGCTCGGCAAGCTTGGCGCGCAGGTCGTCCAGGCGCTCGTCAAAGTGGTCGAGCAGATCGCGCAGGAACAGGTAGAAGTCCACGCCCGAAAGCTGCTCGCGCACCACGGCCGAAGGCGAACTGTAGCTCATCGCGCGACCGAGCGCCGCCGAGTGTCCGTTGTTGATAAAGCCCTGCTCAAGCCCAATGCGAATCTGCGTGAGCACGTCGCGCACGCGGTCGGCGTCGGCATCGAGCAAAAGCGTGCTCGACCACACCTCGCGCGGCAGGCTTGCCAGCGCATCGATCTTCTCGGACAGGGCACCGGCGCTCACCAGCAGGTAGGGACGCACGCCGTCCACGTCGGGCTGCGTCATGACCTCGGTCGTAAAGCTCAAAAAGCCCAGCTTGCCGGCGAGCAAGTTGTCGAGTTCCTCGGCCGAGTGCTCGCTCGTGGGCAGCTGTTTGAGCAGACGGCAGAGCAGTGTTACATAGGGCAGGTCCTCAAATGCGACGCAGCTCAGGTCGAAGTACTGCATGGCGTAGGCCAGGCGGTTGGTGGGGATGCCGTGGCGCAGGCAGGGGATGGGCGCAGTCGTGTCCACAACAAGCGGCGGCTCGGGGCGCGCATCGCCAATGTCGGATACACGCAGGCGCGGCAGCGTGGCCTTGGCCTCGGGCGTGTCCTCGGCCTCCTGCGCGGCCCGCAGCACGGCCGTGCGCTCGACCACGTCGGCCAGCTCGGCATCGGTCATGGCGTCGCGCTTGGTAGCCAACTCTGCTGCCTCGGCACCCTCCGAGCCAGCACCGGCATCCACCGGAACCAGCTCGACCAGCGCCATGTGGTCGTTTTCCAGCACGAGCTCGCGCAGCAGGTCCTCAAAGTAGCTGCCGTCCAGCTCGCCGCGCAGCTCCTCGTACACCGGGCCGTACTTGAGCGCCAGCGTCGCGGCGTCGTCATCGTAGAGCCAGGTGCTCAGCGCGTCGCACGCAATGGCCACGCCGTCGGCGATGCCATAGTCGCGCTGGCGAAGGTCGTATTCGTTGCTGCTGATGATGGCCTCTAGGCGCTCGCGCGGAACGCCGTGCTCACACAGGTCGCGGCAGGCGTCCTGGAACACGCGACGCAGCTCGCGCGCCACGCCGGGCTGCGCGTTCTGCAGCATGATGAGCTCGTAGGGCTGCAGGCTCTCGGCCGCGGTGTAGCTCACTACGTTGCCGCCCAGGCCGGCGGCCAGAATGGCCTTCTTAACCGGCGCTTCGTTGGAGCCCAGCAGTGCCTCGAACAGGATGTCCGCCGCGATCGTGCGCTTGCGGTCGAGCGCGCTGCCCAGCACAAGGCCCAGGCCCACCAGGGCGTTCTCGGGCGTGGTGGCCATCTCGATGCGCTTGTACTCGCAGGTCACAGGCGCCTGCACGTCCAGCGGATTGGGCGCCAGCGCGGACGGGTCCTCGCCGGCGGCAACGGCGGCGTCCATGCGGCGGCTCGCGGCGCTCGACTGCGACAGATAGCGCTCGTCCAAAAAGGCCAGCGCGCGGTCCACATCTAGGTCGCCGTAGAGCGTGATGTAGGAGTTGGAAGGATTGTAGTGGCGCGCGTGCGTGTCCAGGAACTGCTCGTAGGTGAGCGCAGGGATCGCGCGCGGGTCGCCGCCGCTCTCGTGCGCATAGGCGGTGTCGGGAAAGAGCGCGGCGTTGACGGCATCGTCCAGCACGCTCATGGGGTCGGACAGCGCGCCCTTCATCTCGTTGAACACCACGCCGTTATAGCGCAACGTGCCCTCGCGCAGGCTGGCGGCGCTGCCTTCGCTGCCAGCGCCCTCCGGCAGGTCCAGCTCGTAGTGCCAGCCCTCCTGCTCAAAAATGGTGGGCTTGGTATAGATGGCCGGGTTGAACACCGCGTCCAGGTACACGTCCATCAGGTTGTACAGATCCTGCTCGTTGGTGGTGGCAACGGGGTAGATGGTCTTGTCGGGGTAGGTCATGGCGTTGAGGAACGTCTGCATGGAGCTCTTGATCAGGTCGACAAACGGCTCCTTGACGGGGAACTTGGCCGATCCGCACAGCACCGAGTGCTCAAGAATATGGAACACGCCGGTGGAATCGGCCGGCGGCGTCTTAAAGCCAATGGCAAAGGCCTTGTTTTCGTCGTCGCACGCCAGGTACAGCAGGCGAGCGCCCGAGGTAGTGTGGCGCAGCACGTAGGCGTCCGAGTCGAGCTCGGGCACGGTCTCGCAACGCTCGACGGCAAAACCGTGGCAGGTGGTACCGGGCACCAGCAGCGCGGCAGCAGCGGCGCGCGGGTCGGTTGAGGTGGTGTGCATATGCAGTCTCCTTTGACGCCCCAGCGGGGGCGAATCGAGTCGAATCTTCGAGAGTATACCCATATGGGGCCGCGGCTCTGCGGCGAACTGGAGACGATGTGGGTGGACTAGCCTAGCTAGGTTGATAACGAATGCCGCGGGTAGCCGCTGCACCCCGCTAAAGTGAAATAACACCCCGTTTACCGAATCATTTAGGAAATATATGGACTCCTAAAAAGTTCTAATACAATATGAGTCATCTATCTATAAGCTGCTGATTCCTTGCAAAGATATGGTTGATATGGTTGAAGCAAATAGCGTTATCCCCCTGTACAAACAGATTGTCCGTGCGCTCTCTGATTCGATTGCCAACGGCACGTACCGCCCGGGAGATAAGCTTCCGACCGAGGCGGAGCTCATCGAGCAATTTGGCGTGAGCCGAATAACGGTTCGCTCCGCAATTAAAGAAATGGAAGATGCTGGGCTTGTTGAGAGGGCCCGAGGCAAGGGCACGTTCGTTTCGTCGGACACACGGATGTATGCCGCGGACGACCGTGAGAGCTTTACCCATTCGTGCCAGCTTGCGGGAAAACAGGCGTCTACCAGGGTTCTCGCAATGGGCTGGGACTTCCCAAGCCTGCGAGACGCGAAGTTCCTGGGCGTAGACGATACCCAAAAGGTATTGCGTAGTCGTCGTCTACGCCTTGTGGATGACAAGCCCACGATGCTGGAAACCAATAGCTATTCCGCTGCGCTTTCTTTTTTGGAGCATGAGTCCCTCGAGGATTCGCTGATGGCGGTACTTGATCGCCAGGGGATCAAGATGGGCCCCAACACGCGTACGCTCGAGGTCTGCTATGCGAGCGAGCTCGAGGCGGCATACCTTAACGTGGAACTGGACTCTCCGCTGCTTCTGTTTGTCGATAGACGTTATGCGCCAAGCGGCGAGCCGCTTTTCATCTCCCGTCAGGTGTACTGCACCGAGCGACTGAAGTTCTATTTGTAAATTAGAGATAGATTAGTCTATTTACCGACCAATTGCTACCGTTCGCGGATTTGGAAAATAGACACACCACGTAGGGCAGATTGCTAATATACTTTGTTATGACAATATAGTACGTCCTATTGGTATTGGAGAACTATGAATAAGATATTGCTAGCGAGTCATGGTTATCTCGCCCAAGGCATGAAAAGCTCTCTGGAGATTCTGATGGGCACTAACGACCGAATCGAGTGCCTGTGCGCCTATATCGATGACGATTCAAGGGACGTCGCGGCGTTGATTGATGCATGGATGGAGACGAGGGACCCTGCCGACTCTTGGTTTGTCGTGACTGACATCTTTGGCGGCTCTGTAAACAACGAATTCATCCAGAGGCAGGCCACCGGATCGTTTACGTTGATCACCGGAATGAACTTGCCGCTGCTGGTGGAAATGGTTACACAGCTGGACTCCCTGGATGCGGACAAGGCCAAAGCCGCGGTCGAGGGATCACGTTCGTTTATCCAGCTTTGTGAAGCGGCGGATATGCTCTCCGATGTCGAAGAAGAAGAGTTCTAGCTCAAGCTTCAACGAATAATTCAACCCTGTCATTACCTTTATTACGTGCGGAGATGATTACGATGATTAAGCTTACGAGGGTCGATTACCGATTGATTCACGGCCAGGTCGCCATGTCTTGGACGCATGCGCTGGATGTCGATTGCATCCTGTGTGCCAGCGATGCCGTGGCAAAAGACGACATGAGGAAGGCGGCCTTGAGGCTCGCCCGCCCCAGCGGCGTTAAACTCGTCATCAAGGATGTTGACGCTGCTATCGAGGCGCTCAACAGCGGCGTTACCGACAAGTACTCGCTGTTTATCATTGTTGAGACGATTGAAGATGCCTATCGTCTCGCTAAGGGTTGCAAAGACATCAAAGAGATCAATCTGGGTGGAACCCGAAAGTCTCCCGAGACCACGCTTCATCCGACCCCCGCGATCTTTGCGACCGAAACCGATGCCGAGCATATCCAAGAGCTTGTCAACGATGGCGTGGTTATCGAAATCCGTCAGGTCCCCAATGACTCAAAGGTATTTGCCAAGGACGTTTTCTAGCTGGAAACATGCCATTGTCAAGCATTTATTAACCAGGTCCTCCTTTCTTAAGCCCGCCGACCATTTGATCGGCGGGCTTTTTATTAAATAAAAATCAAAAAAATCTGAAATAGCTCTTGCATAGTTAGTTATATAAAGTATTATAACGTCATGGGATGAATGAAGGGTTCATCCAAGTGAGTTAGGAGTAAGGGATGTTCAATTTCGATGAGCCTCGTTACGAGAAGGTTGTGAGCGATGCCCTCGCTCTCCGTCCTCAGATTGAGGCTGCCGTGGACAAGGTCTGCGAGCAGGGTTATTCCAACATCTTCTTCATCGGCTGCGGCGGCACCTGGGCCCACACGCTCCCGATGAAGTATTGGGTCGAGACCACCACGGCCGACGTCGACGTCCACTGCGAGATTGCCGCTGAGTTCCTCGCATGCCCGCCCAAGACCTTCAACAAGGACTCGGTCTGCGTCTTCTCCACCCGTACCGGCACCACCCCCGAGATCATCGAGGCCGCCAAGTTCTGCCAGGAGCAGGGCGCCCGCACGCTGATGTACGTCTCCAACGACAACACCCCGGCCACCGAGTACGCCGATTACAAGTTCTTCAGCTTCGCCGAGGACGACGTCCTGTGCGAGGCCATCTACACCTACCAGATCACGCTGGTCGCCCGCTTCCTCAAGAACGCCGGCGCCTTCCCCAAGTACGACACCTTCATGGAGGAGTTCGGCAACATCGCCCCGTACCTCATCAAGGCCAAGGACGCCCAGGACGAGCGCTGCGCCGCCATGGCCGAGGACTTCAAGGACACCGACTACCACATGGTGATCGGCTCCGGCATGCTCTGGGGCGAGGCCTACGACTACGCCATGTGCATCCTCGAGGAGATGCAGTGGATCAAGACCAAGTCCATCCACGCCGCCGAGTTCTTCCACGGCACCATCGAGCTGTGCGAGGAGGGCACGAGCCTCATCATGCTCTACGGCGAGGACGACACCCGCAAGCTCATGGACCGCGTGGACAACTTCACCCACATGCTCGCCGACGAGAAGGGCGTCCATGTCCGCGTGAACAAGTTCGACACCGCCGAGGTCGAGCTGCCGTTCAGCGACCCCGAGTTCCGCAAGATCGTCTCCCCGATGGTCACCTACACCATCACCGAGCGCCTGAGCTGCCATCTCGAGCACGTCCGTAACCACCCGCTCACCACGCGTCGTTACTATCACCAGATGAACTACTAATCCTCTCAAATTGCTGCGGTTGTCTGCAGGCGAGCTGCGCAGAATGCCTCGCCTGCAGACCTGTTTCTGGGGTTGATCGAAATGGTTGTCCAGTATCTTCTAGTTGCACTGGTCGCATTTATTGCGTCCATGGACGAGCAATTATTTGGCATTACGATGCTTGGTCGTCCGCTGTTTACGAGCCTGTTCGTTGGCTTGATCCTTGGCGATGTCCAGCAGGGCGTTATCGTCGGCGCTGCTTTGGAGTCCATGTTCATGGGCGCCATCATGGTCGGTGCGGCGGTTCCTCCCGAGGTCTATGCTTCCGGCGTGCTTGGCTGCGCGTTTGCCGTCATTACGGGTACGGGCACGGCAACTGCCGTCGCACTCGCCCTTCCCGTCTCCGTCTTCCTTCAGGTGTGGCGCAACTTCTGCTACGCCGTTCCGGGTGCCTTTGCCTGCAAGAAGATTGAGACCGCTCTGGCAAATCGCGATCTTGCCAAGGCGAACCTGTACCATCTGACCGTCGTGCCGCTGTCGATTGGCATTCCGTCTGCACTGCTGGTGTTTTGCTCGCTGTTCTTTGGTGCCGACCTCATCAACAATGCGCTCAACGCGATTCCGCAGTTTGTGATGGACGGCCTCAACGTTGCATCCGGCGTCATGGTCTGCATCGGCTTCGCACTTCTTATCAGGACCATGGGCGATAACAAGCTGCTTCCTTGGCTGTTCCTGGGATTCATTATGGTCATCTACCTCAAGATGGACGTTATCGGCGTCGCCGCAGCTGCCATTTGCGTCGCACTGCTCCTGGCCTTCCGCGAGGGCTCGTCCGGTCCGCAGGCGGTTGCCGAGGATGAAGAGGAGGACTTCTAATGGCTACCCAGAACACCGACCTCAAAGAGGCCAAGAAGGACGCGATTATGACTCCCGATATGTATCGGAGCATGTTCCTTCGCCAGTTTACGAGCCAGTGCTCGCAGTCGTACGACAAGATGATGGCAATGGGCTTCATGTACACCATTCAGAAGCCCCTGCGAAAGATCTATCCCAACGACGACGATTACTATGCGGCGCTCGATCGCCATACCGAGTTCTTTAACATCACGCCTCATGTGCTTCCGTTTGTAGCCGGCCTTACGGTTTCGATGGAAGAGCAGGCGGCTGCCGATAAGAACTTCGACACGTCCTCGATTAACGCTATGAAGGTCGGCCTCATGGGACCGCTTTCCGGCATTGGTGATTCGTTCTACTGGGGTACGTTCCGCGTGGTCGCCGCCGGCATTGGTATTGGCATCGCGTCGACGGGCAACCCGCTCGGCCCCATCGTGTACGCGCTCATCTACTCCGTGATTAACTTTGCAACGCGTATCGTCGCCGCCCATCTGGGATACGACCTGGGAACCAAGTTCCTGCAGCAGTCCGAAGAGAACAACCTTATGTCTCGCATGACGCATGCTGCCGGCGTTCTCGGAATGACCGTTATCGGCGCCATGATTGCGGCACAGGTCTCGCTGTCCACGGCTTTGACCTTTGATGTGGGTGGTTCGGAGATTGTCCTGCAGGATCTGTTCGATTCGATCTTCCCCGGTCTGCTGCCCTTGCTGGCAACGTTCGCTTGCGTTGCCCTCTATAAAAAGGGTGTCAAGACCATTTGGATTATTATTGGCATCTTCGCGATCTGCATCATCGGAACGGGCTTGGGAGTGTTCGCGGCGGCGTAAAGTTGACTGCTATGCTCGCGCGTTGGATAACTAACTGACCGTTTGAAAACGGGGTTCGGCGTAAGGCCGGCCCCGTTTTTTTGTTTGAGGGATTTTCCGACCGTCCAAAAATCCACGCTCGTCCATCACTCACGTATCTCTCATCTCTCATTTGTCACTAATACGAGAGATGGCACAAAGACGAGAGATAATTACGAGAGATAACTGATCAGCAAAGAGACAGGCAATCATGGTATTGTCTCAATACTGATTGTTTTACCAGCAAAAACATGTTTAAATGAAACAAATGGCAGATATCTTTTCTTTCATCTCTCACTTATCTCTAATATGAGAGATAGCAGAAAGATGAGAGATAATTACGAGAGATAACTGAGAGACGAAGGAAATCTATTCGCGGCATTCTCCGCCGGGCCGAGCGAAAGGACATGCAGATGAACGAAAACGAGCTGACCGGTCTGCTCGAGTCTTTAAAGCGCATGGGCTCGGACGATCTTAACGTCGAGGTCAAGGAGAGCGCCACGACGCTTTCCCGCGACGTATGGGAAACGGTTAGCGCATTCGCGAATACCGCTGGCGGAATTATCGTGCTCGGCGTGAGCGAGCGCGCGGGGTTTGTCCCGGTTGAGAACTTTGAGACCGAGAAGGTGCTCAACCAATTCGTAGCGGGCATGGGTGATGCCGGCGGTCGCGGAAAACTGGCCAATCCGCCCAAATACACCATTGAACGCGTGGAGCTCCAGGGCACCGTGGTTCTGGTCATCACGATTGAGGAGCTCGACCCGTCGAGCAAGCCGTGTTATGTCATAGAGCGGGGCGCTCTAGGCGGCAGCTACAAACGCATCGATGACAAAGATGTTCCGCTTTCGTCGACCGAGGTCCTGTCCTTGTCATCGTATGAACGGACGAGCCCCAGTGATCGCGATGCAGTACCCGGCGCGGTCGCAGGCGATCTTGACGAGGCCCTGGTCGACCGCACGATAGAGCGTGCTTTCTCGCTGACACCCCGTGCAATGCGCGGCGCGCCGGACAAGAAAACGAAGCTGGAGCGCCTGAATTTCCTCGACTCCCAGGGCAATGTTACTAAGGCCGGGCTCCTGGCCGCGGGTGCCTATCCTCAGCAGTTCTATCCCAAGCTCTTTATCGATGTGGCGGTCTATGCCGGAACGCAGAAGGGCGCTGCGGGGTCGTTGAGGTTCATGGACCGTACGATCTGCGAGGGAACGTTGGGCGAAATGATCTCGGATGCCGTCGCGGCAATCGCCAAGAATTTGCGGCGAACCTCGACGATCCAAGGCGTCTCGCGTGTCGACTCGCTGGAGATTCCCGAGGAAGTCCTACGCGAGGCAATCGCCAACGCCGTAATCCACCGAGAATACGGAGATCGGTTCTGTGGGCAATCGATCGCTGTTGACGTTTTTGATGACCGTATCGAGGTGACGAACCCCGGCGGCCTATACGGAGGAAAGACTCGCGAGAACCTGTTTGACGGCAACTCCCGATGTCGCAATGCGACGCTTGTGAAGCTCATGTCGATTGTCCCGCTGCCGGATGGCGCAGGTTCGCCGGCTGAGGGCAATGGCTCGGGCATCCCGATGATGATCGATGCCATGCGCGCGCATGGTCTGGCCGAGCCCCTGTTCTGCCCGGGGTTCGATCGGTTCAAGGTCGTACTTTACCGTTCAAAGATCGAGCCGGTCGATCATGGCGGGGGCTTAATTGTGACGGCACTCAAACATTACGGCGAGCTGGGGACGCGTGAGCTGGCAGAGCGCACGGGGCTCACAATTTCCCAGGTTAGGTCGCGCGTCAACGCGCTCATTGCTCAAGGCGAGCTTGAGCCCACGGCGCCGGCGACGAGCCGCAACCGCAAGTATCGACTGTTGGAGCGCGTGGAATAAATGCGTTAGCGGACGAGGCGACCCAATAATCGACCCTCGATTGGCGCCCACTAAGGTTAAGCGGTTGTTGCCCAGTTGACGGTGATGCTAAAGACTCGGCTTACGCCGGCATGGCCGCGAACCCGTCCATCAAGAACAGCCTAAGAACCAGCTTGATGACATATCCCGGTTTGACTTCAGCCGCGTCAAAGACATGGCGCTCGGCGAGCTCGCTGCAGTATGTATAGATGTCGCGGATAAGGTCCGCGCCCGAAAGCGTAAACATGTAGCCTGCGTCCGAAAGCGCATTGGGCGCGGCGGGCAACTTGGCCATGTGGCAGAACGTTTGCAGGTCGGGCGCCATAACATTCTGGTAGTCGAGGTGGCCGCTGGCATCCTGTGCGGCAAGCTCCAATTGGCGCACAAAATCCAGCGCCGCTGCTAACACAAAGCTCGGTGTAGGCGCATTGACGCCCTGAGTGGTCGCCACAAGCCTGCCCGCCGCCTGCGTGACAAGCCAAGCGACCTCGCGCTGGCAACGCACGGCCTTGCGCGTAACCGGCTTGATGGACGAAGAAGAAACGCTTCCCTTAGGCGGATTCGAAACAGCCATAAGGCCCTCCCATGAACGACCCGGCCCAACAAGCCCGGATGAAACACGTGCTACATCAGTATACAGGGAAGTGGGGTAGCGGGGTACAAGCACGCCAGCGGCAAACCGAGAGCATCAACGATGTGCCGATCGCGGAATGAGATCTCGTAATAATTGACTCTCGGCCATATTATTGAGGGGCATGACTCGCGTTCGTATGGTTGTAGGTGCTGACGATGAACGACATTGACCTTGCTGTTCCGTTGATGGATGGACCAAGCTATGACCGCGCCTGCAGTCTCGTGCCTTCCGAATACGTTGAGGCATGGGAGTGGTTTCTGGGTGAGGAACAGCGCGGCGGCGTTTGGACCAGCCTTCCGCACCACACCAAGGAAGATAGCCCTCAGTATCAGTATCGTTTGAGAATTGGCTCGGTCTTCTTTCCCGTAACGCGGGATTCAGGGATCTTCTGGCCGGGCCAGGATCGGGTGAAGCAAGATCCCAATAAGATCTTTGCGCTTTCGGTCCATAACTCTAAAAAGAGCTTCTACACCGATGTGCCTCCGCTCTATTTGGACGATGGCACGTGGGTCATTAAGTATTCGGTTCAAGCGCCAGGCGCCGTTGGTTCTCGAGACCAAGACTATAACCGTAAAATGCTCAACTGCATGGAATGTGGCGTTCCGGTCGGAGTCATATTTGCAACCGAGGTGGGCTATAAGGTGCTCGGCCTTGCGTTTGTTGAGCGGTTCGAGCCCGAAAACGGATGGTTTGTTCTGCACGGTCCTGTTCATAAAGGCGGACCGGACCCTCGTTTTGCGCCCGACATGAGTTATCTGAAGCACATACCCGTCGATATTGAGTTTGCCGGACAGGGTGCGACCGACGACGAAAAGGTCCGCTATGCGTTAAGGCGCGAGCGATTGGGGCAACAATGGTTCCGCAAGCAGCTCGTTGCCGCCTATGACGGCCGTTGCGCGGTGTCGGACTGCGGCGTCAGCGAAGCTCTGGAGGCTGCGCATATCGAGAATTACTCGGGACCCAAATCGCAGGTTGCCAGCAACGGTATTCTGCTTCGGCGCGATCTTCATTCCCTATTTGATGCTCACCTGATTTCGTTTGAGCCTGTTTGCGGCGAATATCGGCTGTGCGGATCGTACCTGCTGGATAAGACCGACTACGCTTCCTTTGCGGGTGCGACGCTAAGGCAGCCGAATGAGCGTCAGTGGCGACCCGATACGGTGTTTCTTGAGGCCCATCGCATTGAGTTCGATCGCTCGGAAAAGAAGCGTGAAAAGGCGGGGCTTCTGCCGTATTAGCGTATTTGGCTTTGGCATTCTTTGACGATCGTGTTGTTTGATCGGATCGCGTGGCGATACAATCTCGCGCCCGCCCGCCGGTGCATGCTCTTCCTGTTTTGTATAGCGAGAGGGGAGCGTGTATGAGCTGGCGAGGCGATATTGCGATGGGGAAGTACGGAAAACTGCCGTGTGCCCTTATAGACAACAATATGTTTCCGAGCGTAGAGGTTGATTGCGGGTCGTTTGTCGTCACCTGCCCTTGCTGCGGCTCGCAAATACCGTGTCTCGACATTCGGTTCATCGATGCGCGCGACAGACTCAGCGACGAAGTGAGAAAACAGACAGGCGTTCATATGCCGGTGTATCCGGAGAAATGCCCTGTTTGTGGCCTCGATATCGTGTATGACGCCGGCGACGAGGGATAGGTGATGCGGAGGAGCTGGCTGTGAAGGCTTCTCCGTCTCTACAAATAAATCCCCTCACCGAGTTGCTTGTGGAACTCGGCGTGATGGTCGCGTGCCCAGGTAAAGAGCGCCTGGTCAAAGTCGGTACGCGCGGCCGGGACGCCAAAGACGCCGGCAACTTCGACGCGTATAAACTCCAGTGCCGGCAGCTTGTTGATGGCAGTGAGGGCAAACGGGGACGAGGGCTCCTCGAACAGATAGCGGCTGCCTTGCAGCGCGTCGCAACTGGTGCACGTGTTGCCGAGCGACGGGGCTTTGGAGGCTCGCGCGCCTACGGGCTTGTAGCCGCAGCGCTTATGAAGGTAGTCGCGGATCTCGCCCGGCACGCAGCCAAGAGCGGGCACGATGGCGAGTGCGTTGGCGTTGGCCGTGTCGATGGCAATGTGCCCGGATTCGTTGGGCGCGTGCGCGATGGCGACGCTCTCGTCGTTATCGGTTCGATAGGGAA
Source organism: uncultured Collinsella sp. (assembly GCA_900540985.1). Lineage (GTDB taxonomy): Bacteria > Actinomycetota > Coriobacteriia > Coriobacteriales > Coriobacteriaceae > Collinsella. The sequence goes on along the minus strand of UQIC01000003.1, from coordinate 24,961 downwards.
TGCCGAAGGCCGCGACCGAGGTCTCTTTGTGGCACTTCCAGCACTCGCGCTTGCCCAGTACTAGATATATATACGGCGCTGAGGGGTCGGATCGGTCAACACCGGGCAGCCACTCGGCAAAGGGCTCGGGGTTGACGCCGCTGGGTACATACCAGACCTTCTTGGTCCGGTCCCATTTGGCGCCCAGCGCCTTGGCTTCTTCTTTGTGCGAAAAGGGGACATCGAGCTCGGTGCGCATGGCGGCTCCTTGGTGCTGCAGGTGCAAGTGGGCTCAAGGATACCGCAGGGCGCAGACATCGCGGCGTTTTGCTGAGAAGTTGCGGTGCGGACTGATTGGTTATGCCGATGGATAGATCGGCAAGTAGATGGTCGGCTTTTGGCCAGTTGGGCGGTTGGAACTGCCGGCGGATTTGGCGACATAAAATAAAACAGCCCAGAGGACATAGCCTCTGAGCTGCGAACATTTGGTGGGCGTTAGAAGATTTGAACTTCTGACCTCTTCCGTGTCAGGGAAGCGCTCTCCCCCTGAGCTAAACGCCCGATCAAGGGTGCGCAAGCGCGCAAGGGATAATATAACGGAGCCTGAACTCGGTGGCAAGAACATTTTTAAAAATCGCTTACATTGTGGAATTCGGGGGCTTTGCCATATCCATTTCAAAAGAGCCTGCTGCCGCGATTTGGCTGTCGCATAATGCAAGGCCATTGCGGTATCGAGCTATGGAAAGACGCCTGCGGAATTGTCCTACCGATAAGCGGACAAGCCTCCAGCTGGTGACTTCGCCGTGGTAAGGTAAGCCGAATTGTTTCCAGGCTGTTTCGGGGGAGTGGAATGAGCAAAGAGTGTGTCGAGCAGGTCGAAGGCGCAGGGGCTTCGGTGCCGATGACCGATATATCGAACATTGATGTGCCCGAGGGCACCGACGAGCTCAGCCGTGACACCCGTCGCGCATGGCGCGAGCGCCTTAACGATGCGTCGTCGCGCAAGATGATCACGGGCGTCTTGGCTACGCTGGTGGGCGGTTCGTTTTGGGGCTTCTCGGGCACCAGCGCGAGCTTTCTGTTCGATACCTACCACGTCGACACCTTGTGGCTTATGAGCGTGCGTCAGATTCTCGCCGGTCTACTCTTTATGGCTGTGGTTGTCACGCGCGACCGCGCACGCCTGGTTAAGCTCTGGACCACACCCGCCGATCGCAAGCAGCTGCTGCTCTTTACCGCCTTTGGCCTGCTGTTCAACCAGTTTTGCTATCTTTCGGCCGTGCGCCTGACGAACGCCGGAACCGCGACGGTGCTCCAGTGCCTGCAGCTCGTTATCATCATGGGCTACGCCTGCGTGACCGATCGCCGCATGCCGCGTACTCGCGAAGTCATCGGCATTGGCCTGGCTCTGGGTGGAACCTTTTTAATTGCCACCGGCGGCGACCCTACCAGCCTGAATATCTCGCCGCTTGGCCTGGCAGCAGGTCTTATGTGTGCGGTCAGCGCCGCGTGTATGGCGGTGATTCCCGCCAAGATCCTGCCCGAATACGGTAGCCCCATCGTCACGGGCTCGGCAATGCTCACGGCGGGCGCGGTCTCATGTGTCTTCGTGCAGCCCTGGGCGCATATGCCGGCGCTCGATGCCGCCGGTATCGAGGCGCTCGCGGTGTTCGTGGTTATCGGCTCGTTTTTTGCTTACATGCTCTATATGCAGGGCGTTAAGGACATCGGCTCGGTGCGTGCGAGCCTCATCGGAACTGTGGAGCCGGTTTCGGCGACCATCACCAGCGCCGTTATGCTGGGCACGGTGTTTTTGCCGACCGACCTTATCGGCTTTGCCATGATCATCGTGATGATGTTCCTTACGGTGTAGTTGACGCCGCCGACAAGACAGAAAAGGTGTTGTGCCGCATTTTCGCCAATTGATGTCCGTGTCTGGAGTTTAGCTGTCGATGCTCAAAATGCCATAAACTAGTAACGTTATGGACTTTTTCATTGCGACTCAATTGCGAGGATTTCTTTATGGCTGGTAATCACTTTAAGGGCAGCGATAGCGGCCGTCCTGCAGTTCCGCCGCGTCCGAACGGGGCTGGTAAGGCCGGCACGCCGGGCGACGCTGGACAGGGCGGCTCCGGTAAGCGCGTGTCCCCGGGCGAGACGGCGATGTTTACCGCTCTGTACGAGCAGTCTCAAAAGGCAAAAAAGACCGGCCGTGCAAGAGGGAATGTCTTTGCGGGCGGTGCAACCTCCGCGTCGCAGCCGAGCGGGGCTCCTTCGGCACCTGCGAACAACGCAGGTGCTGCCAACGCCGCGAATGCCGCCGGCAACGTTAATGCCGGCAAGGCCGACAACAATACTCCCTCTGCCGGTGGCGCGGGGCTTACGGGTAACCTTGGCACGATCTACACCGGCGCCTCCGAGACTGGCACGTTCGCCCGCCTGGATGATAGCGGTGCCGAGTTTGCGGGCTCGGGTTCCAAGGAAGATTATTACGATTTTGGCTTGAACTACGGTAGCGACGCTTCGTCGAGTTCGACCTCTGACGGTCTGGTCCGTCATCGCCATCGCAAGGGCGAGCGCAAAAAGCGTCACACCGGCGCCATTATCGCCGCTGTAGTCGCGGTGCTTCTCGTTGCGCTTGGCGCAAGCGGCTTTATGCTGCTTAACTCGGCAAAGACCGTAAAGAGCGAAGCGAAGGAGGCTGTCGAGATCGTCGGTGGCCTTAAGGACAAGGTCACGTCGGGCGATTTTTCGACGCTGCCTGACGACGCGAAGAAGATCGATGAGCTCTGCGACAGCATGAAGGCGGAGACTTCGAGCCCGCTGTGGACGGCGGCTTCGTTTATCCCGGTGTATGGTAGTGACATCAACGCAGCCCGCACCATGATTGACGCCCTGTCCGATGTCTCGAGCAACGCGCTGGTTCCCATGGCCGACAACCTTTCGCAGGCCACGCCCGGCAAGCTGTTCCAGGACGGCATGATTAACGTGTCCGCGCTGCAGGCCGTTGCCGATTCGCTTTCCAGCAGCTCGAAGGTGTTCAAGAGCGCCAATGAGAAGATCCAGGGCATTGGCGATACTCATATTTCCCAGGTGACCGAGCTGGTCGATAAGGCCAAGGACGGCTTTGCCACCCTCAACGGCGCGGTTGACGCGGCGGAGAAGGTCGCCCCCGTCCTTCCCCAGATGCTCGGCGCCAACGGCCAGACGCGCAACTACCTTGTGTACGCCATGAACAACGTCGAGATTCGTGCCTGCGGCGGCTTTGGCGGTTCGCAGGGCCTGATTTCGGTCACCGACGGCCAGATGTCGATTGGCGAGTTTGTTCCCCGCATTGGACTCAGCGAGGATGAGGCAGTCGAGAGCGTCGACGAAGAGGATGAGGCGCTGTTCGGCAACCACAGCAACCTGTACAACTCGGGCAATACCTATTCGCCTGATTGGCCCCGCAACTCGCAGCGTGTCGCCGCGCTGTGGAAGTCCCAGTATGGGCAGGACGTTGATGGCGTCGTCGGCATCGATCCGGTGTTCTTGCAGTACCTGCTGGGCCTTGTCGGTAATGTCTCGCTGCCTGATGGTACGGTCGTCGACGGTACCAACGCGGCGAAGGTTCTCATGCACGATGTGTATTGGAACTATCCGGTCGAGGAATCGGACGGCATCTTTGCGGCTGTTGCCAGCGCCGCCTTCGACAAGATTCTCGGTGGCATCGGTGACGTCGACGTTACAAAGCTTGTCGGTGCATTCGAGCGCGGTGCCGAAGAGGGCCGTCTGATTGCTTGGATGAGAAACGATGATGAGCAGAATGCCATCAAAGAGACGGGCATTGACGCTTCGCTGCCCGATCCGGATGATCCGAGTGCCGATCCCGTTGCCGGCGTTTACTTTAACAACCTGAGCTTCTCCAAGCTCGACTGGTATCTGAACGCCGACACGCAGATCGGCCAGGGCATCAAGAACGGCGACGGCACGTGCTCGTATCGCATCACCGTTACTCTGACGAACATCATGACGCAGGAGGAGGCAGGCAAGCTGCCCGACTACGTTGCGGCCAGTGCGCCTGGGACCTCGCGTGACGATGAGCGCTTGTATGTATCACTGTTTGCGCCGACAGGCGGCAGCATTACCGATCTAACCGTCGAGGGGACTCAGTTTGGACTGTTCGCTGCCACTTGGCACGGAGTTCCCTGCTATTCAGGAACCGTTGACCTGCATGCTGGCGAGACGACGACGATCACGTATACGCTGACCACGTCGGCCGAGGCGGGGGACAAGCCGCTTACGCTGCGTCAGACTCCTACATGCCAGGCGGCTCGCGACAGCGTGTCGGCGTAGGGTTTTTCTGGTAGTGCAGATAATCGAGTACCATTTTGGGGCGGACAGGCAATCTGTCCGCCCCTATTTTGTAAGGAGAGCGCATGAAGTACTTTGGCACCGACGGCTTTCGCGGTGAGGCCAACGTTGGGCTGACGGTAGAGCACGCTTATAAGATTGGCCGTTTTGTGGGCTGGTATTACGGCGCCAACCGCGAGCGCAAGGCGCGCGTGATCGTGGGCAAGGACACGCGTCGCTCGAGTTATATGTTCGAGGCGGCGCTGGTGAGCGGCCTGGTCGCGAGCGGTGCGGACGCCTATATGCTGCACGTGATCCCCACGCCGGGCGTAGCGCATCAGACTGTGGAAGGCTGCTTCGATTGCGGCATCATGATCAGCGCGAGCCACAACCCGTTTTGCGATAACGGCATTAAGCTAGTCAACAGCGACGGCTTTAAGATGGACGAGGACGTGCTGGAGCTCATCGAGGACTACATCGATGGCAAGAGCGAAGTTCCGCTGGCCACGGGCAACCACATCGGTGCCACGGTGGACTACATGCAGGGCCGCAACTGCTACATTGCTTCGCTCATTGCAAGTGCGAACTTTTCGCTGCAGGGCGTCAAGATCGGTATCGACTGCGCCAACGGCTCGGCTTCCTCGGTGGCCAAGCCGGTGTTTGACGCGCTCGGTGCCGACGTGCGCGTGATCAATGCCGCGCCCGATGGTTTTAACATCAACGTCGATTGCGGCTCCACGCATATGGAGCGCCTGCAGCGCCATGTGGTGGAGCAGGGCCTGGACGTGGGTTTTGCCTACGATGGCGATGCCGACCGCTGCCTGGCCGTGGATGAGCGCGGTCGCGTGGTAGACGGCGACCAGATCCTGTACGTGTGCGGCGTGTATCTGAACAAACACGGTCGCCTTTCGGGCGGTACCGTGGTGCCGACGATTGCCAGCAACTTTGGCCTGATCAAGTCGTTGGAGCTTGCCGGTCTGAGCGCCGTGACCAGCGGCGTGGGCGACCGTCACGTGTATGCCAAGATGCGCGAGGGCGGCTACAGCCTGGGCGGCGAGCAGACGGGCCATACGATCTTTGGCGATATCGAGCACACGGGCGACGGCATTATGACCTCGCTGCGCGTGATGGAAGTGATTCGCGCCGAGCGTGAGACGCTCTCGCAGCTCACGGCTCCGTGCAAGCTGCTGCCGCAGGCGCAGGTGGCCGTGCACGTGGCGGACAAGGACGCCGCGCTCGAGAACATGGGCGTGCAGAACGCCATCGCCGAGGCCGAGGCGTCGCTGGCGGGCGAGGGCCGCGTGCTCGTACGCAAGAGCGGAACCGAGTCGGTTATCCGCGTGCTGGCCGAGGCGCCCGACCAAGCATCCGCCGATGCCGCCATGAAGCGCATCGCCAACGCGCTCGAGGCTCTTTAGTTACGCGGTTTTACCAAACCGCGTAACTGCTCGACGCTGCAAACGGCCCCAAGCGGCAATCTGACGTTCAATTTCAAGGGTGCGACCAGAAGGTCAGCGCCCTTTCATTTCACGTCACCTTGCTCGCTTAGGGTCGTTTTCGCTGACGTCGCCAAGACATCGGCGTCAACATGGTTGGCGGTGGCGATGGCGTGCTGGTCAATCCTTACAGTTGGTACAGCGTGGTGAACTTGTCCTGCAGGTAGCTGCAGTAGTAGCGGGCATCGAACGCCATGCCGCATGCGCCCTTGATGAGTTCCGGCGCGTCTTTGGCGCGGCCCCACTGCCAAATGTGCTCGCCCAGCCATGCGCGGACGGGTGTCAGGTCGCCGCTCGCACAGGCGCCGGTAAGGTCGACACCGTCGCGGCACATGGCCGGCACAAACATGGCGTCGTAGGCGCTGCCCAGCGCATAGGCGGGGAAGTAGCCAAACGAGCCACCGCTCCAGTGCGTATCCTGCAGGCAACCACGCGTGTCGTCGGGAACCGGAATGCCCAGGTACTCATTCATGAAGCGGTTCCAAAGCGCGGGGATGTCCTTGGCCGTGGCCTCGCCGGCAAACAGCATGCGCTCAATCTCGTAGCGCACCATAACGTGCAGCGGATAGGTGAGCTCGTCGGCCTCGGTGCGGATCAACGACGGCTGCGCGATGTTCACGGCGCGGTAGAGCGTGTCCTCGTCTACGTTGCCGTAGACCTCGGGCGCGTGGCGGCGCAGCACCTCGAGCAGCGGTCCCATAAAGGCACGGCTGCGGCCCACGGTGTTCTCAAAGAAGCGGCTCTGGCTCTCGTGGATGCCCATGGAGGTGCCGCCCTCCAGGCAGGTGCGCGCATAGGCGGGATTGACGCCCAGCTCGTACATGGCGTGTCCTGCCTCGTGGATGATGCTGAAGACGTTGGAGATGCAGTCGTTCTCGTAGATGTGCGTCGCGATGCGCGCATCACCCACGGCAAAGCCCTCGCTAAACGGGTGCTCGGTAAAGGCGAGCGTGGTGTCGTCCAGGTTCAGGCCGACAAGCTTCATCAGATCGAAGCTCATGGCACGCTGGGCAGCCTCGGGCACGCGGGCATGCAAAAAGTCGGCAGCGGGCTGCTGGCCGCGCTCGCCGATGGCGTGCACGAGCGGCACGACCGTGGCCTTGACCTCCTCGCAAAACGCGTCGAAGCTCTTGGCGGAAAGGCCGCGCTCGTACTGGTCGAGCCAAACATCGTAGGGGTCGCGCTTGGGATCCATGAGCTCTGCCTGATGCTTAAGTTGGGCGACGATTCTATCCACATAGGGCTCAAAGCTCGCCCAGTCGTTGGCCGTCTTGGCTTTGTGCCACACGGCGTCGGCCTCGCAGGTGAGCCTGGTCCAGGCCTCGGCCTCCTCGGTAGGAATAACGCTTGCCTCGCGTTGATCGCGGCCGAGCACGCGGATCTCGTCAAGCAGCTGCGGGTCGTCGATCTTGCCGCCGGCGACGGTCTCGCGTGCCAGCGAGTGCACGAGTTCGACAGACTTTTCGCTGGTCAGGAGCTTATGGTGCTCGCCGGCAAGGGTGCCCATGGCGTCGGCACGGGCGGCGGCACCGTTGGCGGGAGCAATCGTCGCTCCATCGAACTCGGCAATCTTGAGCAGGTACTCGCGAGTCCACAGCTTGCCCTCGAGCTTGCGGATTTTTTTGACGGCCTTATCGACTTTAGCGGCCTTGACGCCCTTGGCGGCCTTTGCCACGGCGGCCTTGGCCTTCTTATCGAGTTTCTTTCCCATACCGTATCCTTAATCTCGCAGGCCGAGCGCCGCAGGCGGGTGCGCGGCCAGTTTGCACAGCTACCTGCCTTGTACCCAGCGCGAATAAAACGGAACGCGGCGATGCGCTCGCGAAATGTGTTATCCTATAGCCCAATGCGTTGACGGAGAGGGTTTTGCCCGCCGCGTCGCCGGCAAGAGAGGGAAGGTCATGGGCTGCAAGCCTTCCTGCGGTGGCAAGGGCCAAGCGTTCACTCCCGAGCAGCGACCTCAACGGGCACGCGGCCAGTGGCAGCAAAGTCCCAGTAGGGAAGCCGTGAGCCTCGCGACAAGAGGCACAGAGTGGGCGCGGCGGGCCAGACATCCGCTGGGTCAAACAAGGTGGTACCGCGGAATTCAACCGTCCTTGGGCAATGTACATGCCCGAGGGCGGTTTTTTTGTTACCGAACCGGGCCGCGCATCCGCAACATCGGGCGGCGTCAGCCGTCCCGGAGCGCGGATGTGCGAGAGACGAAAGGGAAGACATGAGTCTGATTGATGATCTGGTCAAACTCGAGGAAGAGGCCAAGGAGCTCGTCACTAGCGCTGACGACGCCGCCAAGCTCGAGGCCGCGCGCGTTGAGCTGCTCGGCCGCAAGGGCCGTATCACCGGCCTGATGCGCATGATGGGCAAGCTCGCTCCCGAGGATCGTCCCATGATGGGCAAACGCGCCAACGAGATGCGCCAGCTGATCGAGGGCATGCTCGACGAGCGCACCACCGAGATGAAGGCCGCCGCCCTCAAGCACGCACTCGAGCACGAGGCCGTCGACATCACGCTGCCGGGCATCCGTCCGCAGATCGGTCACCAGCACCTGATCAAGCAGATCATCGAGGAGGCCGAGGACATCTTCTGCGGCATCGGCTACACCGTCGAGTCCGGCCCCATGGTCGATACCTCCTACTACAACTTCACCGCGCTCAACGCGCCCATGGATCACCCGAGCCGCTCGGCTCGCGACACGTTCTATGTGGTCGACAACAACCCCGGTAGCGTCGCACACCCCGAGGCTCACGCCCACGGCGAGTCCGACGTACTGCTGCGCACCCAGACCTCGGGTGTGCAGATCCACACCATGGAGTCGCAAAAGCCGCCCATCTACATGATCTGCCCGGGCACCGTCTATCGTCCCGACACGGCCGACGCCTGCCACCTGCCGCAGTTCAACCAGATCGAGGGCCTGGTCGTCGACGAGGGTATCACCTTTGGCGATCTTAAGGGTACGCTCGACTACTTTGTTAAGTGCATGTTTGGCGAGGACCGCAAGACGCGCTACCGTCCGCACTTCTTCCCCTTCACCGAGCCTTCCTGCGAGGTGGACGTGAGCTGCCACGTCTGCGGCGGCAAGGGCTGCAACTTCTGCAAGCACAGCGGTTGGATCGAGATCCTGGGCTGCGGCATGGTCGACCCCAACGTCCTGATCAACTGCGGCATCGACCCCGAGAAGTACACCGGCTTCGCCTTTGGTATTGGCGCCGAGCGCGTCGCGGCACTGCGCTACGACCTGCCCGACCTGCGCACGTTGATGACTGGTGACATGAGGTTCTTGAACCAGTTCTAGAACGCTTTCTTCTTAGTTGCAGTTTCCGGCTCAAAGCCGCATTTATGAAAGGAGACCAGTTAGATGCGCGTTTCTTACGACTGGCTCAAGACCATGATCGATATTCCGGAGGATCCCAAGACCCTTTCGGACGAATATATCCGTACCGGCACCGAGGTCGAGGCAATCGACACCGTGGGCGAGTCCTTCGACCACGTGGTGACTGCCAAGGTGCTCACCAAGATCCCGCACCCCGATAGCGACCACATGTATGTGTGCTCGGTCGACGTGGGCGACAAGAACCTCGACCCCGACGGCAATCCCGCTCCGCTGCAGATCGTCTGCGGCGCGCAGAACTTCGAGGCCGGCGACCACATCGTCACGGCCATGATTGGCGCCGTGCTTCCCGGCGACGTCAAGATCAAGAAGAGCAAGCTTCGCGGCGTCGTGTCCATGGGCATGAACTGCTCCGCGCGCGAGCTCGGCCTGGGTGGCGACCACTCCGGCATCATGATCCTGCCCGAGGATACGCCCTGCGGCATGCCGTTTGCCGAGTACGTGGGCTCGAGCGACACCGTGCTCGACTGTGAGATCACGCCCAACCGTCCCGACTGCCTGTCCATGATCGGCATGGCCCGCGAGACCGGCGCCATCTTCGACCGCGATTTCCACGTTGAGCTGCCCGCTATCAAGGCGGAGACCGGCCGCGCGACCGACGACGAGCTTTCGGTCGAGATCGCCGACGAGGGCCTGTGCGACCGCTACGTCGCCCGCATCGTGCGCAACGTGAAGGTCGGCCCCTCGCCCGACTGGATGGTCAAGCGCCTCAACGCCCTGGGCGTGCGTCCGCACAACAACATCGTCGACATCACCAACTACGTGATGATGCTCACCGGCCAGCCGCTGCACGCCTTTGACCTGGACACCTTTGCCGAGCGCGATGGCCACCGTCGCGTGGTGGTTCGCGCCGCCCAGCAGGATGAGAAGTTCACGACGCTCGACGGCGAGGAGCGCACGCTTGACGCCGGCATGGGCCTCATCACCGACGGCGAGCGTCCCGTGGCGCTGGCCGGCGTTATGGGCGGCATGGATTCCGAGATCGAGGACGACACCGTCGACGTGATGGTCGAGAGCGCCTGCTTCAACGCCGGTCGCACCTCGCACACCAGCCGCGACCTGTCGCTGATCTCCGACGCCTCCATCCGCTTTGAGCGCCAGGTCGACGAGACCGGCTGCGTGGATGTCGCCAACGTTACCTGCGCGCTCATCGAGGAGATCGCCGGTGGCAAGGTCGCTCCCGGCTACGTTGATGTGTTCCCCGCGCCCAAGACCATCGATAGCATCAAGCTGCGCCTGGCCCGCGTGCACGCCATCTGCGGTGCCGACATCGAGTCCGACTTTATCGAGCGCTCGCTCACCCGCCTGGGCTGCACCGTCGAGCGCGACGGCGAAGACTTTATGGTTACCCCGCCGAGCTTCCGCCCCGACCTGCCGCGCGAGATTGACCTGATCGAGGAGGTCCTGCGCCTGTGGGGCATGGGCCGCGTGACGGCGACCATTCCGGCTGCCAAGAACCACATTGGCGGCCTGACCCGCGAGCAGAAGCTCACCCGTAAGGTCGGCGAGATCCTGCGCGCCTGCGGCCTCAACGAGACCACGACTTTCGGCTTTGCCGCCCCGGGTGACCTGGAGAAGATCGGTATGTCCACCGAGGGCCGCGGTTGCCCCGTGGTGCTCATGAACCCGCTGGTGGCCGAGCAGACCGAGATGCGTCGTTCGCTGCTGCCGGGCCTGCTGCAGTCCGTGGCCTACAACGAGGCGCACGGTACGCCCAACGTGCACCTGTACGAGGTCGGCAGCCTGTTCCACGGTCGCGAGAACGCCAGCCTGCCCAAGGAGACCAAGTCCGTGGCGGGCGTGCTCTCGGGCCAGTGGAGCGAGCGGTCCTGGAACATGAAGTACCGCAAGCTGCGCTTCTTCTTTGGCAAGGGCATTGTCGAGGAGCTGCTTGCCCAGCTGCGCATCGAGAAGGTTCGCTTCCGTCCCGTCGAGGGCGAGGGCTATGCCTTCCTGCAGCCGGGTCGTGCTGCCGAGGTTCTGTCCGGCGGCACTGTGCTGGGCTGGGTCGGCGAGATTCACCCCGAGGCGCGCGAGGCGATGGGCATCGACGAGGTCGTCGTTGCCTTTGAGCTCGATCTGGACAAGCTGATTAAGGGCGCCCGCAATCAGGAGAACTACCGCGAGTTCTCGCAGTACCCGGCTGTTGAGCACGACCTTGCTATCGTGGTCGACAACACTGTGACCTGCGAGGATCTTGAGCGTCGTATTACGAGTGCCGGCGGCAAGCTGCTCGAGGGCGTGCGTCTGTTCGATGTCTACCGCGATCCGGTCCGCATCGGCAAGGGCAAGAAATCCATGGCCTTTGCGCTTACGTATCGCTCCGACGACCACACGCTCACCAGCGAAGAGGTCGAAAAGGCGCACCAGAAGATCGTCACCAAGGTGTGCAAGGGCGTAAACGGCGAGGTCCGCGGCTAGGTCTTGCGCTGGGGTATGGGTCAGCGGTGGCTGCTGCCGAATCCTACGTGACTGCTATGGCCGGTATAAGGCGCTGCTGAGCCTGCATATATGACACGCGCATTACATAACGGCGTGCTGCTTTGTCGGCAGTGCGCCGTTTTGCTATGATAGCCCGCGGCGTGTTACGAATCTGACAATACGTAACACTGACAAGGTGATTCAAGCGGCGTTGCAATTCCGTGCGCCGATAACCGGGAGGCGCATATGCACATTCCAGATAATTATCTGTCCCCGCAGACCGATGCCGTCATGGCGGTGGCGATGGTGCCCGTTTGGGTCCATTGCATCAAAAAGGTACGCGCCACGCTCGATCGCGAGCACATGGCTTTCCTGGGCATCTGCGCTGCGTTCTCCTTCTTGCTCATGATGTTTAACGTGCCGCTGCCCGGCGGCACCACGGGTCACGCCGTCGGCGGTGCACTCATCGCGCTGCTGCTGGGCCCCGAGGCCGCGGCCATTGCGGTTTCGGTCGCACTGGCACTGCAGGCGCTGCTGTTTGGCGACGGCGGCATCCTGTCCTTTGGAGCCAACTGCTTTAACATGGCATTTGTGCTGCCGTTTGTGGCAGCCATCGTGTTCCGTGCGCTCAACGGCCGCCTGCACGACAAGAGCTGGGGCACTTCGGTTTCTGCCATCGTGAGCGGCTGGATCGGCTTGTGCGTGGCTGCCCTGTGCGCTGCCATCGAGTTCGGCATTCAGCCGATGCTCTTCACCAACGCCTCGGGTGCCCCGCTATACTGCCCCTTCCCGCTGTCTGTTTCCATTCCGGCCATGTTGATTCCGCACATGCTGGTAGCCGGTGTGGTCGAGGGCGTGGCGACTGCCGCGATCTACGGCTTTATCAAGAAGACGGCGCCGGGCGTTATCGTCGGCCCCGAAGCCGCCGATGGACAGCTTACTGCCGAGGGCGCAGCCGCCAAGAAGACCTCGCTGGTCCCCACGCTCATCCTGGTCGCCGTGCTTGTCGTGGCCACGCCGCTGGGCCTGCTGGCCACGGGTGACGCATGGGGCGAGTGGGACGCCGAGGGCGCCGCGACCGCCGTTCAGGAGGCTGGTGACGACAGTCTGCAGACTTCGGTTGGCCTCGATACTCCGACCTTTGCCGATGCCCTGCCCACGGGCGATTATCTGCAGGCCTATTCCGAGGAGCAGGGCCTTGGCTTTGCCGGTCAGGCTGCCATGTATATCCTGTCCGGCGTGATTGGCGTGGCGGTGCTCACCATCGCATTCCGCCTGATCTCGCTGACGGTTAAGGAAAGCGGTGCTCATGGCGACGGTCGAGCTGCCTAGCTGGCTTGCGGACGAGCAGCGTTACGAGCCCACGGGCGCTCGGCATCGCGTAATGCAACAGAATGTCCTGCACCTGGCGAGCCTGCTTGAGCGGGTTCGCCTGGGTGGAGGCGCGCACGAGGGCGGGTCGATGGTCGACCGCGCCCTTTCTTGCGTTTCGGCTCCGGTGCGCCTGGTGGGGATGTTCGTTTGCGTCCTGTGCGTGTGTCTGACACAGAGCCCGCTGTACCTCATGTTGATGGCGGCCATTGCGCTGGTGCTCGTTGCCGTGCGCCCCGTACGCGGGCTGCGGGCGACCTTTGTGCCGGCGCTTGGCGCCGCGGGGCTCGCAGTGGTTTTGGCGCTGCCTGCCCTGCTGCTGGGCGCTTCCGCTACGGGCGCCATGCTCAAAATTGCGCTCAAGACCTTCATTAATGTGTCGCTGGTGCTGGGCGTTTCGTGGACCCTCACGTGGAGCCGCATGTCGGCGGCGCTCAAGATGCTTCATCTGCCCGACGAAGTTATCTTTACGTTTGATATGGCGCTCAAGCACGTCGAGGTGCTGGGTCGCACGGCGCACAATTTGTGCGAATCGGTCATGCTGCGCAGCGTTGGCCGTGCGCCTGAGGGATTTTCGCGTACCGATTCGATCGCGGGTATCATGGGCATGACCTTTATCAAGGCGATGGAATGCAGCCGCGCGATGGACGAGGCCATGCTGTGCCGCGGTTTTGCGGGTGCGTATCCGGCGCCCGCGCGCGCCGGGTTTGGCTGGCGCGATGCGGTCTATGCGGCCGGCGTGGCGCTGCTGGCGGTGTTGTGCGCCGTGCTGTAGGCGCTGCTGGTTCCGGCTGGGGATGCAAATAGGGAAGGGCGACGTTTTGACGATCGATATGAATAGTGCGGCGGACACGAACGGTGCGGGCGGCGCCGAGGTCGCGCCGCTCATCGAGCTGCGCGACGTGGTGTTCTCCTATGCGGGGCATACGGTTGTCGATGGCGTGTCGCTGCAGGTCGATCGTGGTGAACTCGTTGCCCTGCTCGGTCCCAACGGCTGCGGTAAGACGACGATTATGCGCCTTATTAACGGCCTTGAGCTCGCGGACGCAGGGGCATACCTGTTCGACGGGCACGTGGTCGATGCGGCGTTTCTAAAGGATTCCGCGGCCGCTCAGCGTTTTCATCAGCGCGTGGGCTTTGTGTTCCAGAATGCCGACGCCCAGCTGTTCTGCGCTACGGTGGGCGAGGAAGTTGCTTTTGGTCCCGCGCAGATGGGGCTGCCGGCAGACGAGCTCGAGCGCCGTGTGCGCGATGCCATGGGGCTGTTCCAGGTTGCCGACCTTGCCGACGCCTCTCCCTATCAGCTCTCGGGCGGGCAAAAGAAGCGCGTTGCGCTGGCTGCGGTGGTGTCGATGAACCCGGATATCTTGGTCCTCGACGAGCCTACCAATGGGCTCGACGAGGATTCATGCGACATCGTGGTCAACTTCTTGCTGGCCTACGTCGCGGCGGGTAAGACGGTCTTGATGAGCACACATCACCAGGATTTGGTGCGACGCCTGGGTGCCCGTGCAATCTATATCGATCGATATCACCATGTGGTCGAGGCGCCTTCGCCGTCGTATGGAACCGAAAGCGGTGCTACGGACTAGTTGCTGCGTAGAGCGTGCGTAGCCGCCCGCGCGGCTTTGCCGTGATGGTATAGTTATCCAGGTTTTTTATGGGGGTGGCTATGCCAAGCTGGAACATTCATATCGCTCAGACGGAGCGTTTGCTGGAGCGCACCGGTGCGCTTGCCAAGAGCGTGCGCGACCGCAATGCCTTTTTGTTTGGCTGCGTGGTTCCGGATATTTTCGTGGGCTATATGGTCCCTGGCATCGCCGATCCCATCCCGTACCGCATTACGCACTTTGCCAAGCCCGAGCCTATCCCTAAGCCGCGTGAGCATGAGTTTTGGGACACCTATGTGGCGCCGCTGCTCAAAGGGGCGCCTGTTGGTACGCCGGCTGACGCGACCTCGATTGTCGAGGAGCGCGAGCGACTCAATCGGGTGCATTATCCCCAACGCTACAAGGATGCCGAGCCGGTTGCCGGTCCCGGTGCTAGCGAGCTTTCGCTCGCGCCCGATGACGTGGCGCAGTCGCTGCTCGATCTGACGCTGGGCGTTTGGTCTCACCTCGTGGCCGATACCGTGTGGAATACGCGCGTGAATCAGTACCTGGAGGCGCACGGCGGCAAACCGTGCGAGGAATTCCGCATTAAAAAGCAAGGCGACTTTGACTGGTTTGGCAAGACACTCGGCATCGTTTCGATTCCGCGCGCGACCGATCGCCTGTATACTGCGGCGACCCGTTTTGGTCAGTATCCCATCCATAAGGAGTATGTGCTCAAGACCATTGGCGTTATGCACGAGATTGTACGCGAAAACCCCGGCGAGCCCGATCATCCGCCGTATCGCTTGCTAACCGAGGAGTTTTTCGATGCAACGTTTACCGAGGTCATCGAGCTGACCGAGGCGGGATTTGCGGCTCGCGTTGCTGCTTCTGACGTCCCCGCAGCCCCCCCTGATCGCTAGCTGCTAGCCGGCCGGCTTGACGGTGAACAGCTCATCCCAATTGACCAACAGCTCCCGTCGCAGGGCTTCTTCGGTGGTGCGTTCCTGACTGGTCTTTGGGATGTAGGGGAGCCCCGCCTTTTTATGGATGAGCTCAGCTATGTGGTCGAAGCTCTTCTTCTCCTTGATCTGGTCATAGGTAATTTGGATGACGTCGTAGCCCATGCTTGTGAGTGCGGTGGCGCGCTCGGCATCGGAGAGGCTTGCGGCTTCGCTGTCATGGGCGGAGCGGCCTTGGCATTCCAAGATGACGCCCATGCTGTCGGTGGCGCTTTCGATGAGGATGTCGGCGTAGCAGCAGGTTTTGTCATACAGCGAACGTGCGGCTTCACTGAGCGGGATGCGCGCGTTGTTGGCGATCTCGATGCCCTGGCCGCCCTCGTCGCGGGGGAGCGAGATGAGCATGGACGTCTGAACTTCGAAGGGCGAGGCGGTCTGCCCCGTCATGTGCTCGGCCGCCCAGCGCAGTTGTTTGACGCCGCGCAGGCCTGCGGCTTGCTTGGCGAACGCGGCGATATCCGTTGCGGTAAGAAGCGGCGTGCGCTTCCACAAGTTGGTGTCATTGCCCTTGGTGTCGTTAACTCGCTCCCAGCCGCAGTTGGATGGAATGAGCTTAAGCGAAATAGCTTCATCGAGTTGTTGTTGCGTTCGCTCGCAGGGCTTAAACACTGCAAAGGAGCCGCACATCTCGTAGCACGCCATGAGTAACTGGTTGCGTGAGACCTGCGTGGTAAGGCTGAGCAGCGTAAACTCCGGTGAAGTGACATCAAACCCATGCTCAGTCTGCCTAAACGACCCAGGAGGCGGCTCTTGGGTTAGCAGACGGCTATGAAATAGCTTTCCGTTCGCGCGCTGTTTCCTTTCGCTCACGAATCTCCAAACTGGTGTGCCGAGCAAGTCTTTAAATACCGGTTGTTTTGAGTAATGCACCAAGCGATGGTCATGGTCGGGCGGCAGGATTGCTGGATAGAGTCCCAGTATTTGGGGCGGGATGCGATAGTACTGAAAAGCCGTGGGTCCGCAGGCAAGAAATGACATAGCGATCCGATCGTTTGAGCGTTATTTGGGCTAGAAAAGCTATCCGTTTCGGAAGTGCGGTGAAAAAGACAAATAGGTCAGGCACAAGCGGTATTTAAGCCAACTTTATCAGGGGTTTTGTTGAAATAAAAGGACTTATGCTCGGGGGTAAGCAATTTTTCCCCGCACTTCTGAAAACGCGGTTGATCTGGTTCTTGCTAAAACGATTTAGCAGCGTCGGTTAAGGTGTGGGTTTGCCACCGGGCGAACACTTTTAGCGCTTGGGGCTTTATTTTTTGGGCCTCGGAGGGCGGATTTCGCGCTTTTGGTAATGAAATGGGTGCGTGCCATGTCGTGCGGTAGGCATCGGTGCACAGAAAAAGGGCCCGGAAGGCAATGCCTTCCGGGCCCTTTGCAATGCAAATCTGCTTGCAAGTACGATTTAGCGTACCTGAGCGACGTAAGCGACGTTGGTCGAGGAGACCTTGTCCTCGAGCTGGACGCTCATGCGGGGATCGCCGGCGGTAGCGACGGTCAGATCGCCGGCCTCGACGTAGCCGAGCTCCTTAGCGGTCTCGATCGCCTTGACGATCGTGCCGTTGACGGTGCCCTGAGTAATCTCGGCCTGGTGCGGGATAACGCCCCAGTACATGATCATCTGCTGGACGGCCCACTCGTGGCGGGAGAACGCGCAGATCGGCATGTTGGGACGGAAGTGCGAGATCAGGCGGGCGGTACGACCGGTGGTCGTCGGCACGGTGATGCACTTGGCGCCAACGGTGGTGGCCATGTTCACAGCGGACATACCCACAACGTTGTTGACGACGCGGGTGCCGTGAGCGTCGGCCGGAACCTCGAGCGGAGCGTGGGCCGGGAGGTACTTCTCGGTCTCGAGAGCAATGCTGGCCTGCATCTTAACGGCCTCGACCGGGTACTTACCGGCAGCGGACTCGCCAGAGAGCATAACGGCGTCGGTGCCGTCGTAGATGGCGTTAGCAACGTCGGCAACCTCGGCGCGCGTCGGGCGCGGGTTCTGCTGCATGGAGTCGAGCATCTGCGTAGCGGTGATAACGGGCTTGTAGGCCGCGTTGCACTTAGCGATGATCTCCTTTTGGATGTGCGGAACGAGCTCGGGCTTGATCTCGATGCCCAGGTCGCCACGGGCGACCATGATGCCGTCGGAAGCCTCGAGGATCTCGTCGAAGTTCTCGACGCCCAGGGCGCACTCGATCTTCGGGAAGATTGTCACGTGCTCGCCACCGTTCTCGCGGCAAAGCTTGCGAATGCCGCGGACGGACTCGCCGTCACGGATGAAGGAAGCGGCGATGTAGTCGATGTTCTCGGTCAGGCCAAAGAGGATGTCCTGACGATCGCGCTCGGTGATAGCGGGCAGCGAGATGTTGACGTTGGGCATGTTGACGCCCTTGCGCTCGCCGATCAGGCCGTCGTTCTTAACGACGCAGGTCATGTCCTGGCCGTCGACGGACTCGACCTCGAGGGCAACCAGACCATCATCGATCAGGATAAGGGAGCCCTTCTCGACCTCGGAGGGCAGAGCCAGGTAGTCGAGGGAGATGTGCTCAGAGGTGCCGTGGAAATCCTCGGACGTGGGCTGAGCGGTGACGACGATCTTATCGCCGGTCTTGACGGCAACCTTCTTGCCGTCGACCAGAAGGCCGGTGCGGACCTCGGGGCCCTTGGTGTCGAGCAGGATGCCGACGGGCAGACCGAGCTCCTTGGAAATACGACGGACGCGCTCGATGCGACCGTGGTGCTCGTCGTAGGATCCGTGCGAGAAGTTAAAACGGGCGACGTTCATGCCCGCCTTGATCATCTCGCGGATGGTCTCGTCGCTATCGCAGGCGGGACCCATGGTGCATACAATCTTGGTGCGCTTGTACATTCAGACCTCCATCTGACATCGTCTTGCGCTGATAGATAAACCATAAGAAATAAAACTGAGATGATTATAACGAAATGCCGACCGAATACCCCAAAAAATCGACCGTATGCCGAATTAGAAGTTCATTTTTTGCGAATAAACGGTATATGCAAAAACTTTACCAACCGTTCTAACCGCTGCTATCTGGGCGATATTTCAGTTTGATGATGCACCGAAGAAAAAACGTTTTATCAATGTCGAACATCATACGGTCTGCATCGTTGCACTCGAGCCGTGTTTCCAATTGGAATGTTTTGGCTAGACGCGCCGCTTTGGGGTACCATAGCTCCACTATCAACTGCCGCTCAGCACGGCAGCCTTGATGAGCCCTTGCCCTTCTCCTGGGAATTATGATCGGGCATCAATCTGCTGAGTGGCCCGAATCCCAGGAGGGGACTCTATATGCAAAAGGAATACCTGTCCGCCGCGGCGGAGGTACTCAGCGACCAAGGTGTCGATGAGGACCTCGGCCTGAGCAACGACGAGGCGTCGTCGCGCCTCGCCAAGACAGGCCCTAACAAGCTCGAGGAAGCCGAGAAGACGCCGTTGTGGAAGCGCTTCTTTGAGCAGATGGCCGACCCCATGGTTATCATGCTGATCGTTGCCGCCGTCATCAGTGCACTCACGGGCATGGTCAAGGGTGAGGCGGACTTTGCCGACGTCGCCATCATCATGTTCGTCGTTATCGTCAACTCGGTGCTGGGCGTGGTTCAGGAGGCCAAGAGCGAGGAGGCTCTCGAGGCCCTGCAGGAGATGAGCGCGGCGCAGTCCAAGGTGCTGCGCGACGGCAAGCTCGTGCACCTGCCGAGCGCCGAGCTCGTGCCCGGCGATGTGATCATGCTCGAGGCGGGCGACTCCGTCCCGGCCGACTGCCGCGTGCTCGAGAGCGCCACGATGAAGATCGAGGAGGCCGCCCTTACCGGCGAGTCCGTGCCCGTCGAGAAGCATGCCAACGTGATCGAGCTCGCCGCCGGCACCGACGACGTGCCGCTCGGCGACCGCAAGAACATGTGCTACATGGGCTCCACCGTGGTGTACGGTCGCGGCCGCGCCGTCGTGGTCGGCACCGGCATGAACACCGAGATGGGTAAGATCGCTGGCGCCCTGGCCGAGGCCAAGGAAGAGCTCACGCCGTTGCAGGTGAAGCTCGCCGAGCTCAGTCGCATCCTTACCATCATGGTGATCGTCATCTGCGTCGTCATCTTTGGCGTTGACATCATCCGTCATGGCGTTGGTAACGTTCTCACCGACCCGACTGCCCTGCTCGACACCTTTATGGTCGCCGTCTCGCTCGCCGTCGCCGCCATCCCCGAGGGCCTGGTCGCCGTCGTGACCATCGTGCTTTCGCTCGGCGTGACCAAGATGGCCAAGCGCCAGGCAATTATCCGCAAGCTTTCTGCTGTCGAGACGCTCGGCTGCACGCAGACCATCTGCTCCGACAAGACCGGTACCCTTACCCAGAATAAGATGACCGTCGTCAAGCACGAGCTCGCTGCGCCCAAGGAGAAGTTCTTGGCCGGCATGGCGCTGTGCTCCGATGCCCAGTGGGACGAGGAGCTGGGCGAGGCCGTGGGCGAGCCGACCGAGTGTGCGCTCGTCAACGATGCCGGCAAGGCTGGTCTTACTGGCCTGACTGCCGAGCACCCGCGCGTGGGCGAGGCGCCGTTCGACTCGGGCCGTAAGATGATGTCCGTGGTCGTCGAGACCCTGGACGGCGAGTACGAGCAGTACACCAAGGGCGCGCCCGACGTGGCGATCGGCCTGTGCACCCATATCTACGAGGGCGATAAGGTCGTCCCCCTGACCGAGGAGCGTCGCGCCGAGCTCGTGGCAGCCAACAAGGCCATGGCCGACGAGGCCCTGCGCGTGCTGGCGCTGGCGAGCCGCACCTACACCGAGGTTCCCGCCGACTGCAGCCCCGCTGCGCTCGAGCATGACCTGGTTTTCTGCGGTCTGTCCGGCATGATTGACCCGGTCCGCCCCGAGGTGGCCGACGCTATCCGCGAGGCGCACGACGCCGGTATCCGCACCGTCATGATCACGGGCGACCACATCGACACCGCCGTGGCCATCGCCAAGCAGCTGGGCATCGTCGCCGATCGCAGCCAGGCTATCACCGGTGCCGACCTCGACCGCATGAGCGACGAGGAGCTCGACGCGCACATCGAGGACTACGGCGTGTACGCCCGCGTCCAGCCCGAGCACAAGACGCGCATCGTCGAGGCTTGGAAGTCGCGCGACCAGATCGTCGCCATGACGGGCGACGGCGTCAACGATGCCCCGTCCATCAAGCGTGCCGACATCGGCGTGGGCATGGGCATCACCGGCACCGACGTTACCAAGAACGTTGCCGACATGGTGCTTGCCGACGACAACTTCGCCACCATCATCGGTGCCTGCGAAGAGGGCCGTCGCATCTACGACAACATCCGCAAGGTCATCCAGTTCCTGCTTTCGGCCAACCTTGCCGAGGTCTTCTCGGTGTTCATCGCCACGCTCATCGGTTTTACCATCTTCCAGCCGGTGCAGCTGCTGTGGGTGAACCTGGTTACCGACTGCTTCCCTGCGCTCGCGCTGGGCATGGAGGACGCCGAGGGCGACATCATGAAGCGCAAGCCGCGCAACGCCAAGGACGGTGTCTTTGCCGGACATATGGGTCTGGACTGCGTGGTCCAGGGCCTGATCATCACCGTGCTGGTGCTGGCGAGCTTCTTTGTGGGCGTGTACTTTGACATGGGTTACATCCACATCGCCGATATGATTGCCGGCAATGCCGACGAGGAAGGTGTGATGATGGCGTTCATCACGCTCAACATGGTCGAGATTTTCCACTGCTTCAATATGCGCAGCCGTCGTGCGTCGCTGTTCACCATGAAGAAGCAGAACAAGTGGCTGTGGGCTTCTGCCGCGCTGGCACTGGTGTTGACGGTGATCGTGACCGTGCAGCCGACGCTTGCCGAGATGTTCTTCGGCCCCGTGACGCTTGAACTCAAGGGCGTTCTTGCCGCGCTGGGCCTGGCCTTCCTGATCATCCCGCTGATGGAGATCTACAAGGCGATCATGCGCGCGGTCGAAAAAGAGTAACGTTCCTGTCCGGGCCCGACCGCCTGCGGGGTTTCCACGGGCACGTCCTCGCCGCTTTGCGGCTGCGGGATGTGCCCTTAGGAAACCCCTCCCGGCGGGCGGGCCCTGCGGTATCCTTGCTGGCTTTTCTCCCGCGCGGATGATAAAGGGCTGAGGGAAAGTTTGTGAGCTGGTCGGGCTTTGCCCGGCCAGCTCTTTTTGATTTAAAATACCTGCTCAGTTGTGATTTATGGTGCTGGGAGGCGCTTGTGGGCAAGGCTAAGGCTAAGGCGAAGAAAAAGACGACGGGGGCGCGGGCTAAGCGCGATCGTCGTCGGAAGCTTGCGACCGAGGCTCCCGCGTCTGCCGAGGAGTTGTTGGCGAGCGTACCGGGGCTCGATGCGCTGCAGGATGTTCCGGCGTTTGATGACCTGCCGGTCGATGAAGCCCAGCAGACTGCCTTCGATGATTTCTGCGCACATGCCGAGGAGCCCGAGCAGATGCAGCTTGGCGCCGTGGTGCGCTTGGATCGCGGGTTTCCGCTGGTGGCGACTGCCAACGATACCTTCCGCGCCGAGCATGCCGTGGGGTTTGCTAAGTCGCGCGGCGAGGACGAGGTCCTGCTGCCCGCCGTGGGCGACCGTGTGGCGGTGCGCCGCGCTCCCG
Source organism: uncultured Collinsella sp. (assembly GCA_900540985.1). GTDB lineage: Bacteria > Actinomycetota > Coriobacteriia > Coriobacteriales > Coriobacteriaceae > Collinsella. The sequence goes on along the minus strand of UQIC01000003.1, from coordinate 2,732 downwards.
GGCACGATATGGGCGTGATTGAGTGCGTTCTGCCGCGCCGTACGAGCTTTGAGCGTTGGCGCGGCCGTGCCCGCGGAGAGCGTCAGGTGCTCTGCTCCAACGTGGATAGCGTGCTAATCGTGCAGGCGCTCGGTGCCGGCGAGGTGCTGCTCGACCGCGTGGCGCGCTCGTTGGTGTTGGCGCTCGACTGCGATGCCGAGCCGGTGGTGGTGCTCACCAAAGCTGACCGCTGCGATGCCGAGGAGCTCGAGCGCGATCTGGACCGCGTGCGCCGCCTGGTGGGCCCGGACGTGTGCGTAATCGTGACATCTTCTGCCGAGGGCCGTGGCCTGGACGAGGTGCGCACCTGCGTGCCCGCCGGGAGCTGCGCCATGATTCTGGGCGAGTCGGGTGCCGGCAAGTCGACGCTGCTCAATGCACTGCTGGGCCACGATACGTTGGCGACTGGCGGTGTGCGCGAACGCGACGACCAAGGCCGTCACACTACCGTCGCGCGCGTGATGGTGGCGCTGCCGGGCGACGCCGGCGTGATCGCCGATGCCCCGGGCCTGCGCAGCCTACCGCTCGTGGGTCACGAGCGGGGTCTGGCGCGCGCCTTCCCCGAGATTGTCGAGGCATCGCGCGCGTGCCGGTTTGGCGATTGCACGCATACCCATGAGCCGGGCTGCGCCGTTCGCGAGGCCGAGGACGCCGGGCAGATCGACAGCCTGCGTCTGGAAACGTTCCAAAACCTGGCGTCATCCATGCGCGTGAGCGCTCAAATGCTCGATCCCGATGTTCATCTGTAATTGATTTTTCCTATGACAGCCGTCTCCCAACTGTTCGGGAGACGGCTTTTTTGCTGCGGAAAAGCCTCGAAACATGCAGTTTGCTGACGTGCTGACCAAAACCTTGCCATGAGCTTGACGGGCTGGTTAGCTTTTGGTCAGCGATTGGTTTGACATCGAAAACCAAAATCGCGATTGCGCCGCTTTGCACTCTGACCGCCCAGACAATGGTGGTACGGGCATTCGCCCGGCACTGCCATGAGAGGAGCGGCCGTGAACAAGAGCAAACGCATCGCCATCAGTCTGGTCGCGGGCGTGCTCGCTGCTCTGCTCTGCATGGTTTACGGCTCGTCGATCCGCTCGCAAGCCGAACAGGTCCAGGCTGAGACCTTGGCCAAGTACGGTGGCGATCGCGTCGAGGTATGCGTCGCGGCGCGCGATATCGATGTGGGCGAGACCCTCGATGAGACCAATGTCATAACCCAGGAATGGCTGACGAGTCTGCTGCCGCGTGACGCGGCGACCGAGCTGCGCCAGGTGCGCGGCGACGTGACGACTTCGCGTATTCCCAAAAACGCCGTGATCTGCAATGTCTACACCAAGGCCGAGAGCCACAAGCTCGAGGTGCCTAAGGGCAAGGTCGCCGTTTCGGTGGCGGTCGATGCCGAGCACTCGGTCGGCGGTGCTACGGGCGTGGGCAGCTACGTGGATGTGTATGTGCAAAAAGACGGCGTAACCGATCGGCTGTGCGGCGCGCACGTGATCGATACCAGTGAGGATTCCGGTGCCACGCGCGAGGGCAAGATCGAATGGGTGACGCTGGCGGCTGACCCCGAAGACGTCAAGGAACTGCTGGGAGCCTCGGGCAAGGGAATGGTCAGCTTGACGATTCCCGCCACGGCGCGCGGCAAAAAGAGCGGAGGCGACGAGTGATGAAGGCGATCTGGCTTGCGTGCTGCGCGTGTGGCGATTACGGGCTGTTGCAGCGGGAAGTCGAGGGCCGTGATGCGGGTGCACAGGTGCTTCGCGTGGGTGACCTGGGCGGGCTGGTTTCCATGGCGCGGGCGTTTCCGTCGCGCCGCGGGGCTGCCATCATCGCGGCGTCTCTGTTTGATATCGAAGATGTGCGCAAGACTGTCGCGCACCTGACGGCCGAAGGCCGCGTGAGTCGCGTGGTCGTGTTGATAGAAGCGCTCGATCCGTCGGATATCGAGGGGCTGTTTCGCGCGGGGGCGACCGAGGTCATCGCTGCGCACAGTATATGCGGCAACGGGCGCGCGGGCGAGGGAGCGGTTGATTCCGATCGGCGCATGACGATTGAGCCCGATGCTTTTGTTGATAGGGAACCCGGGGCGCCTCGCGCTACAAGAGGCCCGCGTGTTGATGATTATGGAAAAGCGGAAGCCGAGCATGGTCGGCGCCCCCGGAACCCCCTTGTATACGATGACGCTGGAGGGCCGGCACAGCATGCTGGCGACTCCCCGGCTGTAGATATGGGATACGTGCACGGCGTGAATCTGGCGGATGAACTCGACGAAGTTGAGGGCTTTGCCGGGTGCGGCGAGTTGTCGCTGATGCAGCATGAGCAGATTGCACAGAACGAGCCTGCCTTGCAGACCGAACAAGCTGTCATGCCGGCTTGGACGCAGCGTGTGGTTGCGGCGGGGGAGACGGGGACGCTGTCGCCGACGCCCGCCCCGCCGCCTCCGATGCCGCCGGCAGACGCTGCCACTCCGCAGCATCGAGCTCCGGTCATCTGCGCCATTTCGGGTTCGGGCGGGTGCGGCAAGTCGACGATCGTTGCCACCATGGCACACACATCGTCGCTGTTGGGCTTGCGTGCCGCCGTGCTCGACCTGGACCTGATGTTTGGAAACCTTTACGACTTGTTAGGCGTCGATGCTCCGCGCGATATGGCGGCACTTATCGAGCCGTCGGCGGGGGGGGGGGCAAAAGCTCCAGCCC
>UQIC01000002.1 GCA_900540985.1 uncultured Collinsella sp. | reverse complement strand
GGCAATACGCTTGAGGATCCTAAAAAGAAAGTCCAGTTTATCCTTCCCACTCCACTTTGGATACGCCTAGGCGCGGTCCAAGAAATCGTCCGCACCCCCGTTTTATGGCTTCAGGCCGCTAAACAGTCCGTATTTCACCGCAACTTATGAGGGCCGCATGGGATGCAAAGGAGTGTCCCAAAGTGCCAGCATAAAAGGAACGTCCCTATCTGCCGGGCATGGGATACCATGGTGACAACCTAGCGAAAGGATGTTTCATGGCACATGTCGATGACCAGCGTGTGGCGCGCGTGCTCGATGCGCTCGAGGCTCAGCACCCCGGCGCACAGCTGCTCGTAAACGACCCGTGGTCGATTTACTATCTGACCGGTTTTTATGCCGATATGTTCGAGCGTTTTTGCGGCGTGCTGCTCGCACGCGATTGCGAGCCGGTGATCTTGGTCAACGCCCTGCATCAGCTGCCCGAGTACGACAATGCCCGCGTGGCCTACCACAACGACACCGACATCGTGACCGACGCCATCGCACGCGAACTCGATCCAACCAAGCCGCTCGGCATCGATACCGTTATGCGCTCCGGCTTTTTGATGCCGCTCATGGAGCGCCATGCCGCCAGCGAGTTTTTCCTGGGCGACTTTGCCGTCACCGCCGCACGCACCCACAAGGATGCCGCCGAGCAGGAGCTGATGCGCGCGTCCTCGGCCGCCAACGACGCCGTGATGGCCGACGCCATCAAACTCGTCCGCGAGGGCGTGACGGAGCGCGAAATTGCCGATCAGATGCTCGGTCTGTACCGCAAGCACGGCTGCGAGGGCTTTAGCTTTCCGCCCATCGTGAGCTTTGGCGCCAACGCCGGCGACCCGCACCACGAGCCCGACGATACGGTACTCAAGCGCGGCGACGTGGTGCTGTTCGACATTGGCGGACGCCATCGCAACTACTGCTCGGACATGACGCGCACGTTCTTTTGGGGCGAGCCGGACGAGGAGACGGCGCGCATCTACGACATCGTGCGCCGTGCCAACGAGGCCGCCGAGGCGCTCATCGCACCGGGCGTGCGCATGTGTGACCTGGACCGCGCCGCACGCGACGTGATTGAGGATGCGGGCTATGGGCAGTACTTTACACACCGCCTGGGGCACTCGATCGGCCTGCAGGACCACGAGCCGGGCGACGTCTCGCTCGTCAACGAGCAAGTCGTAGAGCCGGGCATGACGTTCTCCATCGAGCCGGGCATCTACCTCCCCGGCCGCACCGGCGTCCGCATCGAGGACCTTGCCCTGGTGACCGAGTCCGGCGTCGAGATTCTCAACGCCTACCCCCACGATCCAGTCCGCCTAGACTAGGCAATGCAGCAAAGGGGCTGTCCCTTTGCCGCATCCCACCAATACCGCGCCACAAAAACGGCCTATCTACTACGTTTAACCCGCATGGGTCGACCATAACTGGTTTTTCGCAAAATCTGCAAGCCGTCTACCTGCGGTTTTAATTTCGCGATTCTCGGCATGATCGAGGGTAGTCGGTAAAACGTAGTAGATAGGCCCATTTCGTGGCGAGCGGTCCACTCAAGACAAAGCCCGTCCCAAATTAGCTGCTTTTGAGTTGCGGTGATATACGGACTGTTTGAGGCTTCTGGTTTGTAAAACAGTCCGCATTTCACCGCAACTGCTGAGGGGATGGGTTAGCGCAGCAGGCCGGCTACTTCGCCGGCTAGGGTGATGGTGCCGGCTGCTACGAAGGGCTCGCCCGCGGCCATGAAAGCTGCGAGGGCCTCGGAAACGCTGGGGTATACGCCCGCGAGCTTATCGGCATCAACGAGGGCGGCGAGCTCCTCTGCCGGCAGGGCGCGATCGGAATCGGTCTGCGTCACGACCACGCGCGGGAAAGCCGGGATCAGCACGTCAACGATACCCGCCACGTCCTTGTCTGCCAGCGCGGCGCACAGCAGCGTGGGGCGATTTTCAACACACGGATCGATCTCGTCCAGCGCGTTCACAAAGTTCTCGCAGCTCTGGGGGTTATGGCAGGCGTCGATCAGCTTGAGCGGGTCAGTTCCCAGCACATCAAATCGACCCGGCGTGGGACAGCCCATAAGCGACGCATCGAGCTTGTCATGATCGAGTTCGCGACCCAGATACCCCTCGCAGAGCATAATCGCGCACGCAGCATTCTGCGGCTGATACGCCGGCTTGACCATGCTCGACGTATAGATCGCACGCGGCGTGGTGCAGCTAAACCCAACCGTATCGCCCACGTGCTCCGGCACCTTAGTCGTGGCGTGGCTTACCACAAGCGGCACAACGCCGCACTCGCGACAACGAGCATCCATCACGCGTTGAACACTCGCCTCATGCGTGCCCTCGCCCAGCACAACCAGACGTCCGGGCTTGATAACCGCCGCCTTCTCACCCGCAATGGCCTCAAGCGTGTCGCCCAGGATGCGCGTGTGATCGAGCCCAATGCCCGTAATGGCAACGGCGACGGGATCGGTCGCACTCGTGGCGTCCCAACGACCGCCCATGCCGACCTCGAGTACGGCAACATCCACCGCGGCCTCGGCAAACACTACAAGTGCGGCAGCCGTCAGCAGGTCAAACGGCGTGATGGAATAGGCACGCACCCCCGCCGCCACACGGCGCGCATTCACGCGACGCCCCGCCTCGACAGCTGCCGAAACGCCACGGGCAAAGGCCTCGTCGCTCACGACGCGTCCATCGACCTCCATGCGCTCGGGGTAGCGAACCAGCTGCGGTGACGTATACAGCGCGGTCTTGAGCCCCTCCCCGCGAAGGATGGCGGCCGAAAAACGCGTGGTCGAAGTCTTGCCATTGGTACCGGCAACCTGAATGCAATCGAAATACTCATCCGGACGCTCCAGCTCATCGAGCATATCGATAACCGTCTCGAGCAGAGGACCAGCATCCCCAGAAATCCGCCCCGTATCGGCAGCCAGCCCCACAGCCTCATCAAACGAAAGCAGCTCAAACGAGAAAGGAACGACATACGACCCAGAACGCTTAGCCATAACCCAAAGTCCCCTCAACATAAAAAGAGGCCCGTAACAAACAACGAGCCCCTCCCATTCAAAATATCAGCCAAACACCGCTTTGCAACGAGCTCAAGGCCACAACCCGGTGGCCCTAACCTACCAGTTGCAAGCAGCCACGTAAACGAACTAGGAGCGGCCCGATGCTTTGCTCGCCGCAAGTTCCGCACGCAAAGGACAGCACTTAATGTGCTGTCCGTCTTGCGCAGGACTGTCCGAAGCGGAGAGCAAAGCATCAGGACGCGCCCCCAAGTTAGACCTACGAGAAGTCTGCAACCTGAGCAGTCAGCGCCGCCAGGATCTCCTTGAGCTCAGCTGCACGGTCCCTCTTCTTCTGGACCACCGCAGGCGCGGCCTTGGCCACAAAGCCCTCGTTGGCGAGCGTCTTCTCGCAGCCGGCGAGCTCCTTCTGCGCCGCGGCGATCTCCTTCTCCAGGCGCGCCTTCTCGGCCGAAAGATCGACCTTGCCCTCGAGCACCACAAAGACCTCGACGCCGCTATCGACCACGGCAATACTCGCAGCCGGCTTCTCGACGTCGGTACCCATGATCAGCGAAGCGGTATTGGCCAGCGGCTCGATGGTCGAGCGCAGGCTCTCGAGCTTCTCGATGTCCTCGGCACCGGCGCGCACGACCACGTCGAGCTCGGCCTTGGGGCTCAAGCGATAACGCGAACGCGTGGCTCGGGCGGCGGAAACGACGGTGCGGCACAGCTCAAACGCGCGCTCGGCGGGTTCGTCGACGTACTTGACGTAGTCGGCGGGCTCCGGCCACTTGGCGATCATGAGCGCCTCGGCGCGGTCCACGTTGCCCTCGGCATCCAGGTCGAGCACGCTCGCCGGCATGTTGTCCCAGATCTCCTCGGTGACAAACGGCATGAGCGGGTGCATCAGGCGAATGGAGGTGTCGAGCACAAAGATCAGGTTGCGTTGGGCCTGCAGACGACCCTCGCCCTTCAGGCGGGCCTTGGTGACCTCGACGTACCAGTCGCAGACCTCATTCCAGAAGAACTGCTGCACGCCGCGAGCCATGTCGCCAAAGGTGTAGTTCTCGATGCCCTCGGTGACCATCTTGACGGCCTTGGCCAGGCGGCTGAACATCCAAGCGTCGGCCGGCGTCTCCACGACGGGCTCGCCGGGCGTGTAACCCTCCATGTTCATGAGCAGGAAGCGGCTGGCGTTCCAGATCTTGGTCACAAACGACTTGGCCTGCTCGGTGCGCGGGCTGTCGATAAGCTTCTTAGTCTTCTTGTCGATGTTCGCGTCGAACTTGACGTCCTGGTTGTTGGTGCACAGCGTGAGCAGGTTGTAGCGCATGGCGTCGGCGCCGTACATGCCAATGAGGTCCATGGGATCAACGCCGTTGCCCTTGGACTTGGACATACGGCTTCCGTCCTTGGCAAGAATCGTCGGGTAGATGACGACGTCCTTAAACGGCACCTCGTCCAGGAAGTACAGCGAGCTCATGACCATGCGGGCGACCCACAGCGCGATGATGTCGCGTGCGGTGACGAGCGCCGTCGTGGGGTGATGTCCCTCGAGCAGCTCCGGCTTTTGCGGCCAGCCCTGCGTGGCGAAGGTCCACAGCTGCGAGCTGAACCAGGTGTCCAGCACGTTCTCGTCCTGATGCACGTGATGGCCGCCGCACTTGGGGCACACATCGGTGTCCTCGGTAAGAGCGTCCTCCCAGCCGCAGTCCTCGCAGTAGAACACGGGAATGCGGTGGCCCCACCACAGCTGGCGGCTGATGCACCAGTCCTTAAGATTCTCCATCCAGGTGGTGTAGGTCTGCGTCCAGCGCGCGGGGTGGAAGGTGACCTTGCCGGAGTTGACGGCGTCGAGCGCCGGCCCCTTGAGCTTGTCGACGGCGACGAACCACTGCTCAGAAAGCCACGGCTCAAGCGCGGCGTCGCAACGGTAGCAGTGCATGACGGAGTGATCGAGGTCCTCGACGTGATCGAGCAGGTCGTGCTCCTCGAACCACTTGATAACGGCCTCGCGGCACTCATCGCGGTTCATGCCGGTGAACTCGCCATAGCCCTCGACGACCACCGCATGCTCGTCGAAGATGTTGATCTGTGGCAGGTCGTGGGCCTGACCCATGGCGTAGTCGTTGGGGTCGTGAGCAGGCGTGACCTTGACAAAGCCGGAACCAAAGTTGGCATCGACATGCCAATCCTCAAAGATGGGAATCTCGCGGTCGACGATGGGGAGTTTGACGGTCTTGCCCACAAAGGCGGCCTTCTCGGGGTCCTTCGGGGAGACGGCGACGCCCGTGTCGCCGAGCATGGTCTCGGGGCGCGTGGTAGCGACGACGATGTAATCCTGGCCGTTGACCGGCTCGGTTAACGGATAGCGCAGGTGCCACAGGTGGCCCTTCTCGTCCTTGTACTCGGCCTCATCGTCCGAGATGGCGGTGGTGCAGTTGGGGCACCAGTTGACGATGCGCTTGCCGCGGTAGATCAGACCATCGTGGTACCAGTCGCAGAAGACCTTGCGCACGGCCTGTGCGTAATCCTCGTCCATGGTGAAGCGCTCGTTATCAAAGTCGACGGAGCAACCCATGCGCTTGATCTGCTCGACGATGATGCCGCCGTACTCGTGGGTCCAGTCCCAGCAGGCGTCGACAAACTTATCGCGACCGATCTCCAGGCGGCTGATGCCTTCACTCTTGAGCTTCTTGTCGACCTTGGTCTGTGTGGCGATACCGGCGTGGTCGGTGCCGAGCACCCAGCGCGTGGACTTGCCGCGCATGCGGGCCATGCGGATGATGGCGTCCTGGATGGAGTCGTCGGTAGCGTGGCCCATGTGGAGCTTGCCGGTCACGTTGGGAGGCGGAATGGTGACGGTGCAGTCGCCCACGCCCTCGCGGCGCTTGTAGTAGCCGCCGTCGAGCCACTTCTGCAGGATCGCCGGCTCGTTGGTCGACGGATCATAGTTCTTGGGCATTTCTTCCATATATCTCTCCCTTGCCCGTCGGGGAGGAATGTAGGCCCGATTTTCGCTCGGTCAAGTCCTGGGCTCGCTCGAAGACCACATTAAGTGGTCTTCGGCTCGTGCGGAATCTACGAAAATCGGGCCTACATTCCTCCCCTTAGGTATCGCTTACTTCAGTCTGAATGACTTCGCTGAGGCTTAAACAAACACACAGAATAACACAGGTAGTTGGGGTTATTGCGTATATATAAAATAGCCTCCGACCGCGGGTGGTCGGAGGCTATTTGCAAACACGTTTTTGGCTGGTTTACCCGTAGATGCGCTGGGGCTGTTCTTCGCCCTTTACGGAGGCTTCGGTCACGATGACCTTGACGACACCCTCCTCGCTAGGGAGGTCGAACATCGTCTGCTGCAGCACGTCCTCGCAGATGGAGCGCAGGCCGCGGGCGCCGGTCTTGCGGGCGAGCGCCATGCGGGCGATCTCGTGCAGGGCGGCATCCTCAAACTCAAGCTCAACGTCCTCGAGCTGGAACATCTTGCGGTACTGGCGCACCACGGCGTTCTTGGGCTCGGTCAGGATCGACACCAGGTCGTCCTCGTCGAGCGCCTGCGTCTGGGTGACGACGGGCGTACGACCCACGAACTCGGGGATCATGCCAAAGGCGTTGAGGTCCTGCGGGAGCACCTGACGCAGCAGGTCGTTCTCGTCGACCGAGGTGGGGCCGGCGATCTCGGAGTTAAAGCCCACGCCCTTGTTGCCCACGCGGTCGGCGATGATCTTGTCCAGGCCCACAAAGGCACCGCCGCAGATAAACAGGATGTTAGTCGTGTCGATCTGCAACAGCTCCTGCTGGGGATGCTTGCGGCCGCCGGTGGGCGGAACGCTTGCCACCGTGCCCTCAAGAATCTTAAGCAGCGCCTGCTGAACACCCTCGCCCGAGACATCGCGGGTGATGGAAAGGTTCTCGGCCTTGCGGGCAATCTTGTCGATCTCATCGACATAGATGATGCCCACCTGCGCGCGCTCGATGTCGCCATCGGCGGCGTTGATGAGCTTGAGCAGGATGTTCTCAACATCCTCGCCCACGTAACCTGCCTCGGTAAGCGCGGTGGCGTCGGCAATGGCAAACGGCACTTCGAGGATGCGCGCGAGTGTCTGGGCAAGCAGGGTCTTACCGGTACCGGTGGGACCGAGCAGCAGGATATTGGACTTGGCGAGCTCCACCTCGTCCATATCGTCGTCGAGCTGCGAGTCCAAGCCGTCGTCAAAGGCAGACACCGCGGCACCGCCCTCAATCACGCGGCGATAGTGGTTGTACACGGCCACCGACATGGCGCGCTTGGCGTCCTCCTGGCCCATGACATAAGCCGAAAGCTCGTCATAGATCTCGTGCGGGGTCGGCACGTGCGTGATGACCTGGCGGTCGTCCTCGAGCTCAAAACCCTCGGTCTCGGGGTCCACGGCGGGCTGGGATGCAGCCTGACCATGGTCGTTGAGGAAGCCCGGCAGTTTGCCGTTGCGGGCAGCGTCCATAAAGTCCGAAGCAAGCGACTCCTCAAGGATCTCGGAGCAGGCGGCGACGCACTCGTCACAGATAAAGATGTTGGTCGGGCCCTTTACGAGGCGACGAACCTGGCCCTGCTCTTTTCCGCAAAAGGAGCAGCGGATGGGGTTGCCGTTCTCGTCAAAGTTGTCCTGCATGTTACCTGCCATCCTAGGCGTCCTTCGCGGCGAGATCGCGCGAGGTGACGATGCGGTCGATTAGACCGTAGTCAAGGGCCTCGGCAGCCGTGAGGTAGTTGTCGCGCTCGGTGTCGGCCTGGACCTTCTCGATGGGCTGGCCCGAGGCGTCGGACAGGATCTGGTTGAGCTCGCGGCGAGTCTTCTTGATCTCCTCGGCCACGATCTCGATCTCGGTCTGCTGACCCTGGGCACCGCCGCTGGGCTGGTGAATCATGACCTTGGAGTGCGGCAGGCAGAAGCGCTTGCCCTTGGCGCCGGCCGAAAGCAGCACGGCTGCCATAGACGCGGCCATACCGACGCAAATGGTCGAGACCTGCGGCTTAATGAAGTTCATAGTGTCAAGAATCGCCAGGCCGGAGTAGACCTCGCCACCGGGCGAATTGATGTAGAGCGAGATATCCTTCTCGGCATCTTGGCTCTCAAGATGCAGCAGCTGGGCAACGACCAGGTTGGCGCTGACGGAGTTGATCTCCTCGCCCAAGAAGATGATGCGGTCGTTGAGCAGGCGCGAATAGATATCGTAGCTGCGCTCGCCGCGCGGCGTCTGCTCGATAACGTATGGCACGAGGGCGGAATCGAACTTAGCGATCATACGCATCTCCATTTCTCTCTTGCGGACCAAATTGGTTCTAGATAAACGTACGGTGCCCGCATGCTATGCATTGGCTGGCACCGTACGAAGCAACCGGATAACCGGTGTATAACTTTACCCCATCACGGGCACACGCATGCGCTCGCGGGCAAGGTGGCGAGAATTACTCGGCGTCCTTGGCGGTCTCGTCGACCTCGGTCACCTTGGCGTTCTCGACCAGGTGGTCGACAGCCTTGGAGCGACGGATGGACTCGCGGACGGCAGGCATGCGGCCATCGGCGATGAACTCGGCCTTGGAAGCCTCGACGTCCTTGACGCCGGCCTTCTCGAACTCGGCGTTGATGTCGTCCTCGGTAACCTCAATCTTGAGCTCACGAGCGAGGGCGTCGAGCGCCAGGGACTCACGGGCAACGTCGTTGGCCTGCTTGTGCAGGTCGCCGATGAACTGCTCCATGGTCAGGCCGGAAGCGGGCAGCCAGGTGTCCAGCGTCATGCCACGGGCAGCGAGGTTGGACAGGAAGTTCTGGCCAAGCTCCTCAAAGACGGACTGCTCGTAGTCGGCGTCCATCTCGTCGAGCTGCAGGCGCTCGGCGAGAGCGGAGACGCAACGGTTCTCCTTCTCGGCCGGGAGGCGGGAAGCCTTGTCCTGCTCGATCTCGATCTTGATGGCGTCGCGCATAGCGTCGATGCTGTCGAAGCCAAAGTCGGACTTGACGAGCTCATCGGTGAGCTCCGGGGTGTTGCGGACCTTGATGCCCTTGACGGTGACCTCGACGGTGTGGGTCTCGGCCTCCTCGCCCTCCTCGACCTCGTCGGTCCAGGTGACGGTCTTGACGTCGTCAACGTTAGCGCCAATCAGGGCCTCGTTGAACTCCTTGGGGTTGCTGTCGCTACCGGCGATGAGCATGCGGCCCTCGGCGGCAAAGTTGTCGGCGTTCTCGACGGCCTTGAGGTCGACGGTGACGTAGTCCTCGGCCTCGACGGCGCGACCCTCGACGTCCTCGAAGGTGGCACGGTAGTTGAGGAGCATCTCGACCTGGTTGTTGATCTCGGACTCGGTGACCTCTGCAGGGGGCATCTCGATCTCGACAGCGTCGAAGGAGGAGAGCTCGGCAGCGGGACGCAGGGAGAACTCGACGGTGTAGGTGTAGTCCTCGTGATCCTTGGCGAGGTCGAGCTCCTTGTAGTCACCGTTCTTGGTGGGGACGATGTCCAGCTCGTTGAGGACGGCGGGCTCGTTGGCGGCGATCAGGTCGTTGGTGGCCTGAGCGAGGGTAGCCTCGGCGCCAAGAGCGGAGTCGATGACCGGACGGGGGGCCTTGCCGGCACGGAAGCCCGGGAAGCGGTACTTCTTGGCGGTGTCCTTGTAAGCCTTCTTGATCGCGGCGTCGACGTCGGCGGCCGGGATGGTGACCGTAGCGGTGAGCTTGGCGTCCTTGACGTCAGAAGCGGTGATGTTCAACACGTTCCTCCTCATACTGCCCAGCTTATCTGAGGTGCTGGTACCTTTATGCAACAAAGTGTCGCGACGGCCAGGGCCGACGCAAGTGCGATGGTGCGGGCGAAAGGACTCGAACCTTCACGGGAATCCCACCAGAACCTAAATCTGGCGCGTCTACCAATTCCGCCACGCCCGCATGAGCGCACAGACTAGGAATGATAGCAGATACGAACGGCAAGCGCACGCACACCTTTTACAAGCTCACGACCTCACCACGAGAGCAAAAGGCGGGACGAGTTGCCCCGCCCCGCCAATTACGACTTGTAAGACTTGTTCGCCGACCCGCTACTCCCCCAGCAGGGCCTTCTCAGGCGTGATCGGAAGCGAGCGGACCTGGTGTCCGGTGGCGTGCGCCACTGCCGAGGCCACGGCGGCGAGCGGCGTGTTGATGACGACCTCGCCGATCGACTTGGCACCAAACGGGCCCGTCGGCTCGTAGCTCGGCTCAAAGGCCACGCGAATGCTGCCGATATCCAGGCGCGTGGGTAGCTTGTAGCTCATAAAGTTGCCGGTGCGCAGGCGACCGCGGTCGTCGTGCTCGACGATCTCGTAGAGCGCATGGCCTATACCCTGGGCAATGCCGCCCTCGGCCTGGACACGCGCGAGCGCCTCGTTGATCACGGTGCCGCAGTCCACGGCCGCCGCGTAGTCCACCACGGTCACCTTGCCGGTGGCCTTATCGACCTCGACCTCGGCAATGCCGGCCATAAACGGCGGAGGCGAAACGGGCAGGCAGGCAGAGGCATGCGAGGTGAGCGCGTCACCGCCCGCGATGTTCTTGACGCACAGGTTGGCAAAGTCGCGCAGCGTGAGGTAGCGGTTCTGTTCGCGCGCGGCACGCTCGTCGGACAGGCGCACATACTGACCATCAAAGACCACATCGGCGGCGTCCACGTCCCACATCTGGGCGGCCTTGGCGCAGATCTTCTCGCGCAGCTCGGTCGCGGCGTTCTTTGCCGCCAAGCCCGTCACGTACGTGCCCGAACTCGCGTACGAGCCGGCGTCGAACGGCGACACGTCGGTGTCCACGCCGCGCACCACAATGAGCGAGCTTTCAACGCCCAGCTCCTCGGCGGCAATCTGCGCCAGGATCGTGTCGACGCCCATGCCGTTATCGGTGGCGCCGGTGCCGATGGTAATGAAGCCGTCCTCTTCCAGGCGCATGTCGATGCCGGCGATATCCACGTTGGAAATGCCCGAGCCCTGCATGGTGAGCGCACAGCCCAGGGCACGCACACGGTCGCCCAGGTCGACGGCCAGCGGCTTGTCGCGCCAACCGATCATGTCCATCGCGCGAAGCAGGCAGCGGTCGAGCGCGCAGGCGTTGAGCTTCTCGTTGTAGTACTGCGGCATGATCTCGCCCTCGCGCACGATGTTCTTAAGGCGCAGATCGGCCGGGTCCATGTGCAGCATGTCGGCGAGCTCGTTGACGGCGCTCTCCACGGCAAACTGGCCCTGGGTGGCACCATAGCCACGATACGCGCCGCCGCGGTTGGTATTGGTGTAGACGGCGTCCCAGCTAAAGCGGCTCGCCTTCACGTGGTTGTAGATGGGCAGGCTCTTGTGGCCCGAAAGGCCGATCGTCGTGGTGGCATGCTCGCCATAGGCGCCGGCGTTGGACAGCGTATGCAGGTCGATGGCCGTGATGGTGCCGTCGTTCATGGCGCCCAACTTAACGGTCATCCGCATCTGGTGACGCGAGTTGCCCGCGGTGATGGTCTCCTCGCGGGTGTAGCAGCAATAGCTCGGACGGCCGGTCTGCTGGGTGACGAACGCCACGAAGATCTCGCAGCAGCCCGTCTGCTTGGAGCCAAAGCCGCCGCCGATGCGCGGCTTAATGACCTGCACCTGCGACTGCGGGATGTCGAGCGACTGCGCGACCATGCGGCGCACGTGGAAGGGCACCTGCGTAGAGGTGGTCACCGAAATGCGGCCGAACGCGTCGGTCGTCGCGAAGGCACGGAAAGTTTCCATGGGCGCGGTCTGCGTGGCCTGGCTGGTGTAGGTGCGGGTGAAGACGATGTCGCTCTGGGCAAAGGCCTCGTCCAAGTCGCCAAAGTCGCTCGTGCCGCTGCATACCAAGTTGCGCGGAACGTCGCCGCCCTGCGGAAACATAAAGGTCACGTCGCCCTCGGGGTGGACCACGATGTCGTTATCGAGCGCCTGGGTAAAGTCGAACAGGGGCTCGAGTACCTCGTAGTCGACCTTGATGAGCTTGAGCGCCTTGTCGGCGGCCTCCTCGGTCTCGGCGGCGACGATCGCCACCTCCTCGTTTTGGTAGCGCACGAGGTTCTCGAGGATCAGGCGGTCGTAGGGACTCGGCTGCGGATAGCTCTGGCCAGCGATGGTAAAGCGGCGCTTGGGCACGTCCTCATAGGTGTAGACGCCCACGACGCCGGGCACCTTCAGGGCGCGCGACGTATCGATGGAGCGGATCTTGGCGCGGGCATAGGGGCTGCGCTTGAGTTTGACAATGAGCGCACCGGCGGGCACCATATCGCCGGTGTAGACGGGACGACCCTCGAGCAGGGCCTTCGAGTCCTTCTTGGGCTGCTTCTTGGTGATCTGCTTGTACGCGACACCATCGGAGCTCGTCTCGTTGACGGGCAGCTCGGGCATCTCAAAGCCAACCTGCACGCCAGACTCATTGAGGAAGCGCACGATGGCGCGCAGCTGGCTCTCGTAACCGCTGCAGCGGCAGAGGTTGCCGGCGAGCTGGCGCGAGAGTTCCTCGCGCGTGGCGACGAGGCTCGGGTCCTCCTTGGCGGCGCGGGCAAGCGCCAGCACGTTCATGATGAGGCCGGGGGCGCAAAAACCGCACTGCTCGGCGCCTTCGGCAGCCATTGCGCGGGCGAGCGCCTCGGACTCGGCCTTGAGACCCTCGAGCGTGGTGACGGAGCGGCCCTCAACACGGGCGGCGGGAACCGAGCAGCTCAGCACCGGGTCGCCGTCGAGCCACACCGTGCACAGACCGCAGTTGGTGGTCTCGCAGGCGCAGCGCACCGACGCGCAGCCCTGCTCGCGCAGCAGCGCAAAGAGCATGGTATCGGGGGCAATCTGAACCTTGACCTTGCGGTCGTTGAGCGTAAAGGAAAGATCGATGAGTTTGGCAGCCATTAGCGCACCTCACTAGAATCGACGCCGGGCACGCGGCGGCAGGAATACTCGTCCGTGGCAAACTTAGGAATCTGCACGCCCTCGAGCTCGCGGGCAAGCGCGGCCGAAAGCTCGATGCCGGCGGCGCGGCGCACGGCCTGGACGGCGAGCGGGGCCGAGATGCGGCGGCGGTAGTCGGCCGAGCCCCACAGGTTGGTGCCGTAGCCCAGCGAGCGCACGGATGCGGCCAGGGCGCGAAGCTCGTCCTCGGAAGGCTGCTCGCTGGTAAGGCCGCATGCCTCGCCCTGCAGCAGGGTCGCGCGCAGCGGGCGGGCGCCCACGGTGACGTGCCAGGAGTTGTCCCACCAGGCAGCGGTGACATTAAGCGAGGGGAAGTCGGTCGCGGCCTTGCGCACGGCCTCATAGCTCGCGCGATAGTCGTGCTTAACGACCACGACGTGCTCGATCACGTCGCGCAAGTAGCCCATGTCCACGAACTCCGCAAGCGGCACGCGGCCGGCGCTCGTCAACTCAACATAGGAATCGAGCGCGAGAAAGGCGGAGAGAACGTCCGAGAAGCCAAAGCGGCCGTAGATGCTGCCACCCACCGTGGCGGTGTTGCGCAGCTGCACACCCACGATATCGTGGACGGCGAACTCAAAGACATTGTTGACAAGCGCGTTGAGCTCGGCATGGCGCTCGAGCTGGCGCAGGGTGCACATGGCACCGATGCGAAACTCGGTCTCGGTCTCCTCGATCTGATCGAGTCCGCAGGCCGAAAGGTCAATCGCCGTCGCCACGCGACGCGATCCCAGGCGCATCCAGATGCCGCCGCCCACAATCTTGTTGTTGCGGTTCTTCTGCAAGAGCTCATAGGCTTCGGCCGCGTTTCCAACACGGACGTAGGTACCGAACTTGAGCACGTTCTCCCCCATCTCTTCACTTGTCCAGTACTTTTAAGTGTACCAAACGAGGGGCCGCACACCGTTTTAGGACAAAATCCACCCACCCATCCATAACTTGCGGTGATATACGGACTGATTAACCGTTCTGGGACGCTAAACAGTCCGTATTTCACCGCAAGTTATGAGGAGTCCTCCGGGATAGAAAAGGCTCCCAGCCGGAATGGCTGGGAGCCTCATCACAGGCTATGTCGAGCGAAGATTTAGCAGACGCCCTGGGCGAGCATGGCGTCGGCGACCTTCAGGAAGCCGGCGATGTTGGCGCCCATGACGAAGTTGCCCTCCTCGCCGTACTCCTTGGCGGTGTCGTCCACGTTGTGGAACATGCCGCGCATGAGCTGCTCGAGCTTGCCGTCGACCTCCTCGAAGGTCCAGGACAGGTGCTCGGCGTTCTGGCTCATCTCCAGGCCGGACACGAGCACGCCGCCGGCGTTGGCAGCCTTACCGGGCATAAAGGCGACGCCGTTCTCCTGGAAGTAGGTCGTGGCCTCGATGGTCGTGGGCATGTTCGCGCCCTCGCCGACCACCTTGCAGCCGTTGGCGACGAGCGCCTGGGCGTCCTCGAGCAGCAGCGTGTTCTCGCGAGCGCAGGGCAGCGCGATGTCGCAGGGCAGCTGCCACACGCCACGGCCGTCGCCCTCGTGCCACGTGGCATTGGGCTTCTCGTCAACGTACATAGCGAGCGTAACGCCCTTGTCGTGGCCGGAGCGCTTCTTGTTGTAGACATGCTCGAGCACGGTGTAGTCGATGCCGTCGGGATCCTCGACCCAGCCATGGGTGTCGGAGCAGGCCAGCACTTTGCCGCCGAGCTGAGAGACCTTCTGGACCGCGTAGATGGCGACGTTACCGGAGCCGTGAACGACGACGCTCTTGCCCTCGAAGGAGTCGCCGCGGCTCTTGAGGTACTCGTCCACAAAGTAGGCCAGGCCGTAGCCGGTAGCCTCGGTACGGGCGAGCGAGCCGCCAAAGGAGAGGCCCTTGCCGGTGAGGACGCCGCTCCACTCGTTAGTCAGGCGCTTGTACTGACCGAACAGGTAGGCAACCTCGCGGCCGCCAACGCCCAGGTCGCCGGCGGGAACGTCGGTGTTGGGGCCAATGTGGCGATAGAGCTCGGTCATAAAGGACTGGCAGAAGTGCATGATCTCGTTGTTGGACTTGCCCTTGGGGTCAAAGTCGGAGCCGCCCTTGCCGCCGCCCATGGGAAGGGTGGTCAGGCTGTTCTTGAGGATCTGCTCCAGGCCCAGGAACTTGAGCATGCCCAGGGTGACCGTCGGGTTAAAGCGCAGGCCGCCCTTGTAGGGTCCAACGGCAGAGTTGAACTCGACGCGGTAGCCGCGGTTGACCTGGACCTTGCCCTGGTCGTCGACCCAGGGGACACGGAACATAACGATGCGCTCGGGCTCGACGAGGCGCTCAAGCAGGGCGGCCTCCTCGTACTCGGGATGGGCGTCGAGCGCCGGCTGGATGGTGCCGAGGATCTCGGTCGCGGCCTGGATGAACTCAGGCTGCTCGGGATAGCGGGCCTTGAGCTCGTCGAGAACTTTCTGCGTGTAGCTCATGCTTCCTCCAATTGATGGAAAAGAAAAGTGTCGTTCGAGGCGCCCCATGCGCCGCGAGCTTTATCGAGTATGGATAATATCGCACTGTTGCAGCAAAGTTTCGCATAAGCCGACAAGCAGATGTTTCGTTTTGATTACGATGCAGGTAGAAGCGTTTTTGAGCACCCAACGCGCAAATCGCGTGTTTCGAAGCTGTTTCGTCCACATGTTCCAAACCACCACATTGGGCACCTTTGTGGTGGTGTTGGTGGTTAGAGGACGAGCTGATGGTAGTCGGCGGGGGTTATGCGGCCTTCGGTGGCAGCGCGGAAGGCGGCAAGCGCATCGCCCGAGAACGGCATGGCCCAGCACAGGCCGCAACCCGCGGTAATGGAGCCGGGCAGCGGCATGATGCGCCCGGGCACGCCGGCATCCAGGCACAGCTGCTCGCATTCCATCACATCGAAGGTGCTGTCAAACGACACGATGATCTTGCGCTCATGTTCGAGGGCATCACCGGATGGGCCTTCGAGGTGTGCCTCACGATACGCCGCGGCGGCCGCTTCCTCTTCCGCAGTATGCCCACAGCCACCGCAGCCGCAGGTACAGGGCTCGGAACCATCGCAAGTGCAAGGCTCTCCCGTGTCGGGACAAATATCGTGAGACATGGCAACTCCAATCGTCTAGGCAAGCAACTCGGCCGCCGCAAACTCCTCGGGCGTATTGACGTTCTCGAAGCAGAGCGTCGAGCCTGCGGCCTTAACGATCTGCGGTTCATCCATATAACCAGCCTGAACGCGATTGATCAGGCAGCGAATGCGCTGGCGGTCGCAGGCGAGCAGCTCTTGGGAAACTGACGCACACGCGTCACGGCGCCAGACGGCGCAAAGCGGCTCAATCCCCCGCTCCTCGCGCGGCACGCACACGTCGAGCGCCTCAGACTCAACACGATCGGCAAGCGCGCCGATCAGTTCTGGCGAGACGAACGGCATATCGCAGGCGACGATCGCCACGAGCGGCAATCGGGCCGCGGCCAACGAGCTCGCGATGCCGCGCATGGCGCCCGCCGGCCCCTCAAGGTCCGACACTATTCGCGGCACCAGGCCGCCAAACGCGCGCTCCTCAAGGTAGGCAAGCTCGCTGGGACGCGAAGTCGTCACGACCAACTCGCCGGCAACTGGCGCCAGCCGACCCAGCACGCGTTCGATAAGCGGCTCGCCGCAAAACGCCATGCGAGCCTTATCACAGCCCATGCGCGAGGACAGCCCACCCGCTTGGACGACACAAGAAAGATCGGCACGTCTTACGGTAGTCATACGGCAAAACACCTCCATCGGCATGCTCGAAACCCGGTGCACGAAGCTAAATACAGCCACCGAAATAGCGACGCTACGAAAAGCTCGTGCAAAAACAAAACAGCGCCTTTGCGGCACGCAGCAAGACCGCGAGCACAAAAGCGCTGGTAGCGTATGGCGGGAACGTATGTGAATCGAACACATCCAAGACGTTTTGCACGCCTCGCAACGGTTTTGAGGACCGCGGAGCCCACCGGAGCCCATCCGTTCCCAAGTGCGGCGGTATTTTACCAAACCGAAACGGCTCCATCCCAAAAAGACGAGCAAGAAGTTGCGGTGGAATAGTTCCTGTATTTGCTGCCAAAGCCTCCAAATAGGAACTATTTCACCGCAACTGAGGAGGCGGGAGCGAGTGACCGGCCTAGCGCAGGGACCTCAGGCCGCCGGCGTCCTTGTCGAGCACCGTAAAGCGCACGGCATCCAGGTGCTCCAAGATGCTGATGGCACGTTTGCGCGACACACCCAAGGCCTCGCGCAGTACGCTCGTGGTGGCAGCACCGCCGGCTGCCTCAATGGCGGCGGCAACAAGCTCGCGCGCATGGGCCTCGGCGGCAGCGGACAGGGCAACGTCGCGCTCGACCTTAACGATCGAGCGATTGAGCGAAAGCTCGCGCAGGGCACGCGTCATGGTGTCGCGGCCGAGCTGCAGCTGTTCGCCCACCTCGGGAAGCGCCGGTGCGTCCAGGCCGGTCTCGTCAAGCAGCGCGACAATGCGCTCGCAAGCCTCTCGCACCACGCGTGCCGCCGCGGCGGCCGAATGCGGATCGAATACCTCGGCGCCCTCGGCGGCGCACACGCCACGCGAGCAACCCTCGGCAATCAGAGCCGAGGCAACGCCTTCATCAGCGGCAGGCCACGCAGCATGGGCAACGGCGCCAGGCGTAAAGCCCGTCTCCTTGGGAGCCGCCGCGTGCATGACTGACAGGGTCGCCGCAAGGGCATCCATCGCTGCGTCGAGCGCGGAAGAATCTGCATACAGCGAGCCATCCGAGCCGGCAAGCTCGCACACAGCACCTCGCGCCACCAACTCGTTCAGCGCGGCATCGACTCCACCGGAAACAAGATCCAGCGCCGCGGCAACGTCGGCAGCCACGACCGGCAACGTCTGCAGCGCCAGCCACGCCTCAACACCAGCGGCGGTATCGCCGGCCTCAAGCGCCACATACAGCGCACGCTCTCCTTCGGCAAGCTCGCGCGAGCGACGGCAGCGCGAAAGCAGCACACGCCCGCCGCCAATAAGCATCACGGGCGAATAGGACAGCACCACAGCATGGTCCCCGGCACGCAGCGGCAGCGAGTTTTCCAAGCGCACCTGAACAATACGGGTCTCGCCCACCGCCATGGGGGCCTCGCCCTCCATGAACATGATGCGACCGACAACCTCGGCTGTACCCGCCATCACGTGCACACGCGCACCCGACTCGAGCACACGCAGCTTGGCTCCCTCGCGACCCAAATACGTAAACGCCATCATAAAGCGCAACGTCTGACCAAAACGGCCCTCCACGCCCAGCATCTCGCCACGGTCAAGCGCCGCGACACCGTCACCAACCAGGTTGAGCGCCACGCGTTGCCCAGGCAGCGCGCGCGGCGTATCGCCATGCACCTGAATCCCGCGGACACGGCAGACCGTACGCGACGGCAAAGCCATCAGCTCGTCGCCCACCGCAACCGGCGCATCGTGCAGCGTTCCCGTCACGACGGTGCCGGCGCCCTTAATCGTAAAGCAGCGGTCAATCGGCAGGCGCGGCGCGGCATCGCTCCGCTCGGCACGCTCGCGACAGGTATCCCAGCAGACACCCACCTGCTCGTCGAGCACCGCAAGCAGCCCGTCAATCCCCTCGCCCGTCTTAGACGACACGGGCACAATTGGCGCGCCCGCAAACACAGTACCCGACAAAAAGTCATCGACATCGAGCTCGGCAAGCTCGGTCATCTCGGCATCGGCCAGGTCGCACATGGTCAGCGCGACCACCATATGCGTTACACCCAGCAACTCCAGCGCATGCACGTGCTCGCGCGTCTGCGGCATCACGCCCTCGACGGCCGAAACCACCAGCACGGCAACGTCGATGCCCGTCGCACCCTGCACCATGGCGCGCAGGTAATGCGCGTGGCCCGGCACGTCGACCAGGCCGACGATCTTGCCGCTCGGCAGCGCCAGCTCGCCAAAGCCAAGCTCCACGGTCATACCGCGACGGCGCTCGACCTCCAGACGGTCGGGATTCTTGCCGGTCAGCGCCTCGATCAGTGCGGACTTACCGTGGTCAACGTGGCCCGCCGTGCCAACGATAACGGGGCACTCCACCAGCGTTTGAACCTCACTCATCAAGCAATCGCCTTCTCAACGCACGCGACGAGCGTCGATGCCGCCGTCTCGATATCGCGGTCGCCCACAAGCGTACGCACATCAAACAGAATGCGATCGTGCGAGGTTCGCGTGACGACCGGCGTGTCGAAGTCCTGGACAAGCGAGCGCTTGAGCGCGTCGACGGACAGGCGCTCGTCAACAAGACGCACGGCCACGCACATCGTGGGCAGCTCAACGGTAGGCAGCGAACCGCCACCGGGCGTCGAGGACTCCTCGACAATCTCCAACTCAACGGCGCACGGGCAACCCGCCTTATCGAGCCCGGCGGCCATGCGATCGCGGAGCTTGCGGGCACGACGCTCCAGATGAGCCTGCGGAAGCGTGAGCATGTTGAGCACCGGCACCTCACGATGGGCCACATCGGCGCCGTCCATATAAATGCGCAGTGTAGCCTCGAGCGCCGCCAGCGCGAGCTTGCCCGGGCGCAGGGCACGCATAAGCGGATGCGACCCACAGGCCTGGACCAGATTGCGACGGCCCATGATAATGCCCGCCTGTGCTGCACCGAGCAGTTTATCGCCCGAGCACGACACCAAATCGAGCCCTGCCGAAACCGAAGCCGGCGTGGTTTCTTCGCCGCCGCGCACCAAGATGTCGTCGGGCAACAGCGCGCCCGACCCCTGGTCCTCGTAGAACAGCAGGCCATGCTTGTGGGCCAGAGCAGCAAGCTCCCGAGAGCCTACCTCCTCGTGAAAGCCCTCGATGCGATAGTTGGAAGGATGGACCTTGAGGATCATGGCCGTATCGGGCGTAATAGCTTGCTCATAATCTGCCAGGTGCGTGCGGTTGGTGGCGCCGATCTCGACGAGCTTGGCGCCCGAGGCCGCCATGACATCGGGGATGCGGAAACTGCCGCCAATCTCGACAAGCTCGCCGCGGCTGACGATAACCTCTTTGCCCGCAGCGTGAGTCGCCAGCACCAGCAGCACCGCGGCGGCGTTGTTGTTGACCACGAGCGCGTCCTCGGCACCGGTGAGCGAGCGGATCAGCTGCGCGGCGTGCTCCTTGCGAGACCCGCGCGAGCAGGTGTCGACGCTGTACTCGAGCGTGCTGTAGCCGCGCGCGACCTCGGCCACGGCCTTGGCGGCCGACTCCGCGAGCGGGGCGCGGCCCAAGTTGGTATGGATGACCACACCTGTGGCGTTGACTGCGGGACGCAGGCTCGGCAGCGCGGAGCGGTGCGCACGCCACTCGATGGCCGAAGCCAGGTCGCGCCTAGAGCGCGGGGCGGCGCCGGCGCGAATGGCGGCGCGCTCCTCGTCGAGCTCGGCCGTGACGACGGCATGTACCACCGCGTCGCAGGTCTCCCCCGCCGCCTTCACTACCGGCCACTCGGCAAGCAGCTCGTTGACGGAGGGAATGGCGCGCAGGCGGGCGCACACCTCATCGGACATGTTCTGGCTATCGCTCATGTGCGGCCTTTCAAAACCAAAGGTGAATCAATCGTTCGAACGTCAAACTAACAGCCAATTCGATCGGCTGAGTCAATCAATAGCTATTATCCTCGCGCGCCGCGATCTTTTCCACGCGAACGGCGTTTTCCTGGGTGAGCGCGGCACCCGTCAACGGGTCCCAGCGCAGCGGCGTATGGTCGAGCGGGCCCACGCCCAAGGCTTGAGCGCCACCGGCATCGGCGCCAAACGAACGCCCGCCGGGGGCGGCCGACGTAAAGATGCACGCCGGATGCAGATACGGCGTCGTCTCCACGCGCACGCGGTCACGGCCCATATCGCTCACGAGCTCAACGACCTCGCCATCGGCGATACCCATGCGAGCGGCGACATCGGCATTCATCTGCACGGCATCCAGGTCCGATCCAGCCTCGGCGGCACCGGCCGCCGCAAGCCTTCGCGAGGTATGCGACTCAAAGGGTCGGTTGCCGCTAATGAGGCGAAACATCCCCGGGCCGGGCTCCACCATGGGCGCGATCCAGTTGGGCACACGACCCATGCCAACTCGCTCCCATACGTCGCTTGCCAGCGCAATCTTACCGCCATCCAGGGGAATCGCCGGCTCGCCCGTACGCGAGGGCAGCGCAACGCCCGTATCGGCCCAACCGCGCTCCTTAAGCGCAGCGAGGTCAATTCCAAACGACGCCACCTGGGCAGCCGCCAGATCGTCAGACGTAAACTGGAAGTACTCGCCCACGCCACACGTCTGCGCCAGACCGGCAAAAATCTCCCGACCGGGACGCGTGTCGTCATGCTGCACAGGCAGCACGGCGTTGCGGTAGAACACGCGCGCATCGTTGGCGCCTGTCACCGTTCCCACGCCGCGGTCAGCCTCCAGATACGTCACATCGGGCAGCACGAAGTCGGAAGCGCGCGCCGTCTCGGACCAGCGAATATCAATCGTCACGAGCAAGTCGAGCTGCTGCAAAATACTCAACCAAGCCTGTGCATTGCCATAGCCCGCACCGGGGTTACTGGCATAGACGATGAGCCCACGCAAATCGCCGGCAAGAATCGACTGACCGATGGTCGTGCACAGGCCGCGCACCGGATCGACCAGTGGATAGCGCTCGGACCCTAGCTTGGGCCCACGCGGCACCGGCGGCGTCGCAAAGCGCGTGGGATCGAGGTCGCCCAGTGAAAGCGGTGTGGGCGGATTGAGCGCGCCACCCGCATGTCCAATACAGCCCAGCAGCACATCGACCAAGCAGATAGCGCGTGCGGTCTGGGTGCTATTGGCATACGCAATACCGATGCCGCCATGAAAGCCCGCATCCACCACAGCGGCAGGCGCGGCGGCAGCTAGATCGCGCGCCGTGGCGACAATCTCTGCGGCCGGCACGTCGCACATCGACTCGGCCCACTCAGGCGTCCAAACAGCAGCCGCCTGCGCCAGCTCGTCAAAACCCGTGGTATAGCTGGTCACGAACTCGTGGTCGTACAAGCCATCGGCTATCAGCACATGTGCGATACCCAGCAGCAGCGCCAGATCGCATCCCGGACGCACGCGCAGCCAGCGGTCGGCAAGCGCAGCCGAGCCACTGCGCCGGGGGTCAACCACGATGATTTTCGCCCCGCGCCGGCGCGCATCGTTGAGCGCATCAACGGCCCCCATCGTCGACGAATCGACAATGGAACGTCCCAAATACATGATGCAATCGGTATGCGCCAGGTCGGAGGCGGGGCTGTAGCCCAGACTGTGCTCCCAGCCGGTAAGTCTGCTTACCTCGCAGGCGCCGTCGGCACCGTATACGTTGGGCGAGCCCAGCGCATGCATAAAACGATACGCCCAGTAACGGTCGAACGAGGGCACGCCGAGCGTCATGCCCAGCGCGCGCGGACCATGCCCGTCAACAATCCCCAAAAGGCGCTCGGCAATCTGGGCAAACGCCTCGTCCCACGAAATCACATCGAACCCCGAGCCATCAGCTCGTCGGCGCATGGGGTGCACAATGCGGTCGCGCTCGTCAAACGGCATTGCCAGGCGATGCCGTCCGCGGGCACACAGGGCACGCGCCGCGCACGGATGCCCTGGCACCGGCAACTCGGCCGCCACGCGACCGTCCTCAACTCGTGCCGCAAAGGCGCAATCGGCATAGCATCCCCCGCATGTGGTCACCACGGCGCGACCGTCACGCTTCACAGCAGATGCCATCTCGATTACCCCTTTCACAAGCCAAACACAACAGGCCAACAGCCCGGGAACGAGCCCCAGGCCAAAAAAGCCTCCCGCACGGCAACGCCCCGCGGGAGGCCCAACGTCAAACAGACGGTATCTTACGCCTCGGACTTCTTGGCGTAGATAAACCAGTAGCCGAGCGCGACCAGAACCGCGCCGCCCACGATGTTGCCCAGCGTGGCGGCGGATAGATTAAACGCAATACCCGCGACGTTGAGCGCATCGGCCCCGGCAACCTTGGCACCATAGCCGCACGCGTGCATCACGGCACCCATGGGCAAAAAGTACATGTTGGCAACGCAGTGCTCAAAACCGCAGGCCACAAAGGCGGCGATGGGCAGCAAAATGCCCACAACCTTATCGACTACGGTCTTACCCGCAGTGCCAATCCACACGGCCAGGCACACAAAGATGTTGCACAGGATGCCGCGGAAGAAGATCGTCACCCAGTCGACCGTCACCTTGCCGGCGGCGACGCTCACCATGGAGTTGGCGACCGCCTCGCCGTTGAGCTTATAGATGCCGGCCATGTACACCAAAAAGACGATGAACAGAGCACCGACAAAATTGCCGACCCACACGACGACCCAGGCCTTAAGCATCTGGACCAGCGTGATCTTTTTGCTCTTGAGCGCGCAGACCATAAGCGAATTGCCGGTAAACAGCTCGGCGCCGCACACCAGCACCAGCACCAGGCCCAGGCAAAAGCACAGGCCGCCCACGACGCGCTGGGCGCCCCAGCCCAGCGTGCTATCGCTCAAGAACACGGTAAAGAACAGGCCACCGAAGGCAATAAACGCACCGGCGAACATTGCCAACAGAAAGGCCTTTGCGACCGGCA
Organism: uncultured Collinsella sp.; assembly: GCA_900540985.1. Lineage (GTDB taxonomy): Bacteria > Actinomycetota > Coriobacteriia > Coriobacteriales > Coriobacteriaceae > Collinsella. Next base: position 94,990 of record UQIC01000002.1, on the reverse strand, counting down.
GGTTGGCCTTGGTCACGCCGGCGGCCTCGGTCTTGGCCTCGATCGCAGCGGGTGCCAGGCAATCAGGAGCGGGGTACTCCACCTTGGAATCTGCCATGTCAATCACTTCTTTCCTAATCAGCAGGGACAAGCGCTCCTATTGCTCTTGCCCCAAGCGGACAAAGTGGGAAAAGTCGTTGGCGGCCACGGCGTCGTACACGGCGTCGACGGCGTCAAAGACCTCCGGGGACATAGGGTTGTAAAACTCCGTATCGCCCGGCTGAATCCCTATGAAGACGATATCTTCGCACGATTGCTCGATTTCCTCGATCAGAATCGACAAAGGGAGCGAATGCGTGGTGAACATCGACTTGCGGGCCACGTCACGTTTGTCGAGCAAGCGGATGGCGCCGACGGGCAGCGCCATGTCGGCGGCATCGACCAAAACCAAACGCGGCGGACGCTCACGCTTAACCTCGATGATGTCGTCCTCGGGCGTTTGCCCGCCGTCGATGGTGTACCAACCGGCGATGGGCGCGTCCTCCATCTTTTTGGAGAGCACGGGGCCGGCGGCATCGTCGGCACGCAGCACGCTTCCCGCCGTGAGCACGATACCCGCAAACGGGGCGCCGTTCACACGACCATCCACAACGCGACCCATTACTGCAACCTCCCCGTCAGATACACGCCCGACACATCGCGCACGCGCTCAACCAGATCGCGAAACTTCATTAAGAACGCGACCTGCTGGGCATGCAGGCCAAAGTCGTCATCGAACACCGAGATGCCGGCCTTGGCAGATCCGCGAAAACCGCGCTCGCCGAGCTGCGCATCGCAGGCCTCGAGCAGCGACGGCACCGCCGCCTTGTCGAGCTGGCATTCACCAAAGGAGCGGATGGCCTCGAACTTGGTTTTGGCCTCCCCCTCCGGCAGCGCGTCGACGAGCGAATAGAACACATCCACCGGCACCGACAGGCGCGGCTCAAAGCAGTCGAGCACGCCGGTGTGGTGGCCCACGGCGAGCGTGTAGTACAGCACGTCGCAGGCCTCCTGGGGAACGTCTTCCTCGGTCTCCACAAACTTACGCGTGAGCTCGTAGAAGACCACCTGGTCGGGCGCATGGCCCAGGCAGGGGTCGGCGACGCCCTCGGCGGCCTCGACGCTTGCGCGCGAGGCATCGCCAAAAGAGCCGCCGAGCATGCCGGGGCCCGCAAAGTAACCAGAGCGGTCCGTGAGCTCCATCTAGCGACCTCCGCCCAGCACCAGATCCTGCAGCGCCGAGTACACCTCGACGCGGCGAGGATCATCCTGCTTGTCGATGAGCAGCGCCATGGCACCGCGGATATCGCCCTTGGGTGCACCCTCGAGCGTGTCCATGAACTCGTTGGCCAAGTCGCGGCCGTAACGGTAGCCGCTCATGGCGCGAGCCTCGCGCTCGATGGCAACGCGCAGCTTGTACGGCACGCCGGGGTGCAGGATATCGGCCTGCTCGCCGGCGGCCTCCACCGTGGTCTCGGCATGGAGCTTTTGGTCCAGCAGACCGAGTGCCATGGCAAAGCCGTAGACGGTCTGCGCGGGGCTGGGCGGGCAGCCGGGGATGTAGACATCGACCGGCAGGATTTTGTCCGTGCCGCCCCAGACGCAGTAGTTGTCGTAGAAGATGCCACCGGTGCAGCCGCACGCGCCATAGGACACCACGATCTTGGGATCGGGTGCGGCCTCAAACGCGCGCAGGGCCGGCATGCGCATGGCACGCGTCACGGCACCGGTGTACAGCAGCACGTCGGCGTGACGGGGCGAGGGCACGACCTTGATGCCAAAGCGCTCGACGTCAAAGACGGGCGTGATGGAACCGAAGATCTCGATCTCGCAGCCGTTGCAGCCGCCGCAGTCGACACGGTAGACGTACACCGAGCGCTTGATCTTCTTAAGAAGGGTCGCCTTGGCCTTCTCGATGCTCTCGTCGAGCTCGATCTTGGTCGGGCGGTACTGAAGCCGCTCGGGCAAAAGCGTGGGTTCGGCCATGGTTACTCCTCCTTCGTTTCAAAATCCATGATGATGCCCTCGACCGGCGCCGGACCGGCGGGAATCTCGGGCGCATCGGGGTTAAGCTCGCGGTCGATATACTCCGGGTTCACGCCGTGGCCGCCCAGATACTCCATGCCGGGGCCCTGGGGCTCGCCGGACGCAAGCGTCTCGTTGGCAGCCATGCCGTGTGCGTTGCCGGTCTTTACGGCCGATGCGGCGCGCAGGGCGTCGAGCTCGCGCTTGCACTCCTGGCACATACCGACGGTGCGGGCGGCCTGCTCGGCCTCCATGCCGCCGGCCTTTTGCAGCAGGCGCTTGGCATAGTCGATCTCCTTGTGCGGGGCAAACGGCTTGCCGCAACGCGAGCAGTGCTCGAGCGCATAGACGCTCTTGCTGGTGAGGTCGTCCTTGCTCATGACGGCCAGCTCAAACTCCTCGGTGAGCTTGATGGCCTCCATGGGGCAGGCTTCCTCGCAGCGGCCGCAAAAGATGCAGCGGCCGTAGTCGATTGACCAGGTAATGGTATCGGCCGCAAGGTCGGTGTCCATGCGAATGGCATCGGCCGGGCACGCCACGCCGCAGGCACCGCAGGCGATGCAGAGCTCGGCATTGTGCTCGGGCTTGCCGCGCATGTCCTTGTTGGTGGGGAACGGCGCAAACGGGTACTTGACCGTCGCGTCGCCGGCCTTGGCGTTAACCTTCCAAAGCTTCAGCATATTAGAGCGCCTCCTCATCGAGCGGAGCGGCCATGGTGCCCTCGCCCGCAAGCGGCGACTTGTCGCGCCAGACGTTCTCGAACTGCTCCTTGTCAAGCACGTGGTCGCGCTTGGCGGCGACATCGGTCACCGTCACGCGGTCGGTGCAGGAGTAGCACGGGTCGAGCGAGCCGACGATCAGCGCCGCGTCGCCCACGGTGTTGCCGCGGAACATGTAGCGCAGGACCGGCCAGTTGCTGTACGTGGCGGCCTTGGCGCGCCAGCGGTAGCACTTCTGGTTATTGCCGAGCATGGCCCAGTGCACGTCCTCGCCGCGCGGCGCCTCCGTGGCGCCGATGGCGTACTTGTGCGGGGTGTACTCCCAATCCGTGGTGAGGATGGGGCCCGATGGGCAGTTCTCGAGCATGGTCTCGATCATGTCGATCGAATCGTAGACCTCCTGAATGCGAACGGCGGTACGGCCGAAGGCATCGCAGGTGTCGGCCGTGGCAGCATGCATCTTCTGGACATCCGGATCGGCGTAGCCGTCGAAGGGATGGTCAAAGCGCACGTCGCGGGCATAGCCCGAGCCACGCATGAGCGGGCCGACCGGCGAGAAGTCGCGAGCGATCTTGCGGTCCAAAATGCCGATGCCACTCGTACGCTCAATAAAGTTGGGCGTGGAGAGCAAGACGTCGACGAGCTCCTGAACCTCGGAGCGCAGCTGGTGGATGGTCGTGAGCGTGGAGAGCTTCTGCTCGGCCAAAATGTCGCGACGCACGCCGCCGATCACGTTGAGGCCGTAGGTCTTGCGGTGACCGGAGAGCTTCTCGGCCAGGTCCATGGACTTCTCGCGGACGCGGAAGAACTGCTGGAAGCCGGAGTCGAAGCCGGTGTAGTGCGATGCGAGGCCAATATTGAGCAGGTGTGAGTGCAGACGCTCGACCTCGAGCATGATGGCGCGGATGTACTGGGCGCGCGGCGGGACATGAATGCCCTGGGCGCGCTCGACGGCCTCGGCATAGGCCACCGAGTGGGCGCAGCCGCAGATGCCGCAGATGCGGTCGGCGAGGAACGTCACGGCGTCATAGTTCAGGCGCGTCTCGGCGACCTTCTCCATGCCGCGGTGCACGTAGAACAGACGGTAGTCGGCATCGACGATCGTCTCGCCCTCAACGAACAGGCGGAAGTGGCCGGGCTCGTCGGAGGTGATGTGCAACGGTCCCATGGGGACGAGCGTGGTCTCCTTGCCCTTGGTGTCGGCCAAGAATTCGTAGTTTTCCATGTCGCTCGCGGGGGCGGGGCGGAAACGGTAATCCATCGAATCCTTGCGCAACGGGTACAGCCCGCTGGGCCAATCGTCGGGAAGCACCAGGCGACGGCGGTCGGGCAGACCCTCGGGAATCAGGCCGAACATATCGCGCAGCTCGCGCTCGCCCCACACGCAGGCGGGGACGAACGGCGTCACGGACGGGAACGTCATCTTGGCGGGGTCGACCTCGGCACGCACGGTAACCCAGCCGGGGTCCTCCCCCTCCATGGAGATGACGTAGTACACGGCGTAACGGCCGCACAGGGAGCGCTCGTCGTTGCCGACAATCACGGGAATCCAGCCGTAGCGCTCGTAGTACAGGTAGTGGACGGCCTCGGGCAGACGGTCCAGCTTGACGGTGATCGTCAGCTGGTCCTCGCACTGCCACTCAACCTTCTCGATAGCGCCCGGCACTGCGGCGCGCAGGGCCTCGACGTGGCTTTCGCAACGACGAGCGTAGTCCTTCTTTTCAGGTTCTGCCATGGTGCTAATTCACCTCGCTTGTCTTGGTCTGGGAACTGAACACCATGCGGTAGAGAGGAGCCTCGTGGAGCTCTTCGACGCTCTGGTTCAAAACGACGGACGTTGCATCCTCGACGCCGCTCGTGATGGCGACCGGGGTGGCGATACCGAACCACATGACCACGATCGCGAGGGCGATCTCGGGGATGATCATGAGGGCGGGCACCTCGTGGCGCTTCATGCCCTCGGGCGCCTTGCCGAAGATGGACTTGAGCGCGATGCCGGTAAGGGCAAAGTACACGCCGGTGAGGCCAATGGCCACGAGCACGACCACCCAGATGGGACCGGACTGGACGCCGGCCACGAAGGTGAGGAACTCGGAGATGAACAGGGCGAACGGCGGGAAGGCGGCGAGCGCGAGCAGGGCGATGATGGTGAGCGCTGCCGTGACGGGAGCGATCTCGACGACGCCCTTGATCTTGTTCAGGTCGCGGGTGTGGTAGATGTGCTGGATGTTACCGGCCATGCAGAAGGCGAGCGCCTTCGTGAAACCGTGGAAGATGCAGTGCAGCAGGCAGGCGGCGATACCGAGCGGACCACCGATACCCAGGCACAGCGCGACCACGCCGACGTTGTCGACGGAGGAGTACGCGAAGCGGCGCTTGATATCGTCCTGCTTAAAGATGCACAGGGCGGCCACCAGGATGGACAGCGTGCCCAGGATGAGCAGGAGCGTACGCGGATAGGTGTCGCCCACCGTGATGATGGACAGGGAGTAGAAGCGGATGATCACCAGCATGGCGCACTTGAGCAGCACGCCCGAGAGCAGCGCGGAGACCGGGCTCGGAGCCTGGGAGTGCGCGTCGGGCAGCCAGGTGTGCATGGGGAACAGGCCCGCCTTGGTGCCGAAGCCGATGACGATGAACGCGAACGCGAGGCGCACGAGCATCGGGTCGAACTGGTCGGCGTAGGGCATGATGGAGGTGAGGAAGGCGGCCTCATGCGCGTTGGGCATGATATCGGCGGCGTTCGCGTAGATGAGCAGCGTGCCGAACAGGCCGAAGGCCACACCGGCGGTGCAGACCATCGCGTACTTCCAAGACGCCTCGAGCGCCTGCTTGTTCTTGTAGATGCCCACGAGGAACACGGTCGACAGCGTAGTGGCCTCGACCGCCGCCCAGGTGAGGATGATGTTGTTGGACAGGCAGGCGAGCAGCATCGTGAAGACGAACAGGCTGAACAGCGCGTAGTACTGCTTGGTGCGCTCGGCCGGCATGGTCTTCTCCTCGATATCGATCTTGATATAGGAGATGGAGTACACGCCGGTGATGAACCCGATGATGCCTACCAGAAGGACGAAGATCGACGAGAGCGAATCGAGATGGAGCCACAGGCCCAAAGCGTCGATATTCTGCCCGCTCGAGAGCATGGTTCCCGCGGTGACGACCGAAAGGACGAGGGTCGCCGCGACGGAGATGGTGTTGAGCCCCGCAAAGACGCTGTAGGACGTCGTCTTGGGGAGCGCAGCCATAATCAGGGAGAACACGAGGGGACAAGCGAGCAGGGCGACCGTCAGCATTGAAACATCCATGGCCTACCCCTTCAATTCGGTCAGGTCGTGGGAGTCGAGCGACTTGGTGTCGTTCCAGATCCTCACGACGACGGCGGACATGATGATGACGGCGAAAATGGCGTCGGTGGCGATGCCGATCTCGATGATCTCGGGGGCCGTGGGCGCGAGCAGGGCGAGCGTCACGTGGCTACCGTTCTCCATAAGGCAGTACCCGAAGATTTGCTTGAGGATGTTGCGCTGGGAGATGATGCACGTGAGGCCGACGAAGAAGTGCGCGAAGCTGATGGCGAGGGCCGGAGTAGCCACCTCAGCGGTGGGCAGGCTCAGGCGCGTGACCACCGCGAAGCAGATGGCCACCTCCAGACCGGTGAGGATGATGGTCCAGGCCGGCTTGATGGAGGAGGTCAGCGTGCTATCGGCAGGCGAACCCATCTTTTTGTAGGCACGGTTGAGAATGAACGGAACGAGGATCACCTTGGTGACGAAGGCCGACGCGGCCCACATGAGAAGCTCGGTGGCACCGGTGGTGAGGCCCAGGGTGAGCAGCACGCTCACCAGGACAACCGACTGGATCGCGTACCACTTAATGGCGGACGGGATGGTCTTCGAGACGACCACCATGGTGGAGGTCACGATCAGAAGACCGCCCAGGATATTGACTAACGAATAACCCATGTCCTACCTCCTAACCCATCCAACTAGAGGACAGAGGACCGGCGACGACGACCATGATCATGAGGACGACGAACACGAACGCCATGGCGCGCGGAAGGGGCTGGCCGGCGGCCACGGTCTCGCTCGGCTCACCGGGCAGGACCTTACCCATCCAACGCAGGAACCATGCGAAGGTGGCGACGGTCTCGACGACCATGACGCACACGAGGACAAAGATGACCGTGTTGGTAGCACCAACCGCGAAGCCACCGGAAATGATCTGGAACTTGGAAAAGAACGTGCTCATGGGGGGCACGCCGGCGATAGCGGTCGCGGCGACCGCAAAGCCCACGCCCGTGACCGGGTACTTCTTCATGAGGCCCCGGATCTTGGGCAGCATACGGGTTCCCAGCGTGAAGCTGAGAGAGCCAGCGATGAGGAAGAACAGGGTCTTGGTGAACGCGTGGTTGAAGATGTGCTCGACGGCGCCGTTAAACGCCATCTGGCTTCCGAACACGGAGAGGCCCAGGCCAAAGAACACGTAGGCGAGCTGCGCGATCGTCGAGAAGGCGAGCAGGCGCTTCATATCCTTCTGGGGCAGGTACATGAGGAAGCCGAAGAGCATGGTCACGACGGCGTCGATGATGGCGACCCAACCGACGATCTCGGGGATATCGCCGGCGCTCGCAAGAGCGCGGGCGAACACGCACACGCCGACCTTAACCATGGACGCGCCATGAAGGTAGGCGGAAACGGGCGTGGGGGCCTCCATTGCGGAGGGCAGCCACATGTAGAGCGGGAACTGGGCGGACTTGGCCCAAGCAGCGAACAGGATGAGCAGCAGCACGACGGTCTTCATACCGGAATCGAGCTGGGAGATCGCGCTCAGCGCGAACGTGCCGGTTCCGGCGAACAGGAAGGCCGCGCCGATGTAGAGTCCCAGAGCGCCGATATGGGTGATGATGAGCGCCTTCATACCGGCCTTCTTGGCCGTGGGCGTCATGTAGTAGCTGATGAGGCCCCAGGAGCACACACCGGTGATCTCGAAGAAAACGAGCTGGCCGACGATGGTGGAGCTGTAGGCGAGACCGGCCATGGCGCCGATGAACGTGGAGAAGTACACGTAGAAGCGACGACGGGGCGCGTCGGGATGCTCCTTATTCTTATCGCTCATGTACGGGAACGAATAGATGACGACGAGCAGGCCGATAGCGACGAACGCGGGTGCGAGCAGCGTGCTCATCCGGTCGAATATGAAGCCCATGACCAAGGTCTGGCCCATACTCGCCCAGGTTACATCGACCGCGTTCATGCCGTTTCCGGCAAACGTCGCGGCCAAGCCAACGGAAGCGACCGTGGCGATGCCGCCGGCAAAGGCGCAGATCCATTTAGCGTAGGGACGCGGCAGCATGACGATGAGCAGGGAGCCCAGCATGGGGACGGCGATCGCCACCATGGCAAAGAGGGACAAGCTCGATTCGATTGACATAGTTTCTCCCTTCTCCCTACACGCCTACGACGACGAAGACGAACGCGAGGACCGCGATGCCGACGACGGCCCAGGTCTGGTTACCGAGCACCTTGAAGCGCGAACGGGAAACGGAGTTCTCGAGCACGCCGCAGACGACGAAATCGACCAGGCACTTGACGAGGAAGACGACGGCGCCCACGAGAGCGGTGACGCCGATGGTCGCGGGCTCTCCCCAGGGGATGAAGATGGAGGTGAACCAAGCGACGACCACGACCTGCTTCATGCCCATGGCGAGCTTCATCATGGCCAGGGACGGGCCGGAGAGCTCGGCGAGCGGGCCCTCCTGGAGCTCCTGCTCGGCTTCGGCCTGATCGAACGGAAGCTTGCCGAGCTCCATGTAACAGGCGGCCGCGAAGGCGACGCCGGCGAGGATAACGGCGACGACGCTCGAGACGTTGCCCGTAACGATGTGCTGACCCATGGTCGCAATGTCCGTGGAGCCGCACACGATGGCGACGGTGAACAGCGCGATGAGCATGGACGGCTCGATGAGCACGCTCATGAGGAGCTCGCGGATACCGCCGAAGCCCGCGTAGGCGTTGGAGGAATCCACGCCGGACAGCGCGAAGAAGAAGCGGGACAGCGCGAGCGCGTACATGATGGTGATGGCGTCACCAAAGACGGGCATGGGGCTCTGGAGCGTGAACATGGGCAGGCCCATGGCGAGCATAAACGACACCGCGAGGAACAGCGGCGGCATGATGCGCAGCACGAAGCTCGAGTCGGAACTCACGGACTCGGGACGCGCCATGAGCTTCGCGAGGTCCCGGTAATCCTGAAGGATGGACGGACCGCGGCGATTGTGCATCTTCGCGCGAATCACACGGGCGAGGCCGGAGAAGAAGGGCGCGACCAGCATGACCACGAGGCCCTGCGCCATCGCAAGAACGATGTTCATAATATCCTCTCCCCTCTCTAGACCATGACCACGGCGAGCACGAGGAAGACCACGAGCGCCGCGACGATGTAGCAGATGTATACGGAGTAGTTGCCGCCCTCGATCTTGGAGGCGAGGCCGGCCAGCTTGTCGGCACCCTCGCTCGGTGCATCGACCAGGAAACGGTCGGGCAGGGGCTCGACGCCCTGGGCGACACCGGTGAGCTTCTGGAACACGTGCGCGATGGACCAGCAGATCTTGGTGCATACCTCGCGCAGGGTGTAGAGCGGGCCCATGAAGAGTTCGACGTCGGACGCGAAGCTCGTGGCGACGACGGGCATGTGCTCGTTGGGCTCGTAGCCGCACGCCCAAGGGTCGGTCTTCTTAGCGGGGGCCTTGGCGCCGAGGCAGGACCTCAACGCGAACGCGAGGCCGGTGAGGACCACGAGCGCGATGGCGATCGCGGGGGTGGAGGTGGCGGCACCGGAAATCTCGTTCACGAGAGACACGCCCGAGGTGGCTGTGACGGCGGAGCCGGCAAGCACGCTCTGGGCGACGTCGCCCAGAACCGGGGCGATGACCGGGGAGCCGATTCCCAGTACCACGCAGATGGCCGCGAGGAGCATCTGCGAGAACAACATCGGAGCCGGGGACTCCTTGGCGTTCGCGGCCTCCTGGGAACGAGGGCTGCTCGCGAACGAGACGCCGTAGGCCTTCACGAAGCACGTGACGGCCAGGGCACCGGTGATGGCGAGGGCGGCCGCGAAGGCGACGGCGAACACCATGACGACCGGGTCGGAGAGCGTCGAGATGTTGAACAGGGACTGGTAGGTGAACCACTCGGAAACGAAGCCGTTGAGCGGCGGGATAGCCGAAATGGCAAGGGCACCGATGAGGAAGCAGACGGCCGTGACCGGCATACGGCGGAACAGGCCGCCCATCTTCTCCATGTTGCGCGTACCCGTGGCATAGAGCAGGGAACCCGCGCCGAGGAACAGCTCGCCCTTGAACATGGCGTGGTTGAGCGTGTGGTAGAGGGCGGCCATGAGCGCGATCGTCGCGATGACGTCGTTGCCCAGGGCGTGCGCCGTCATGGACGCGCCGACACCGAGCAAGATGATGCCGATGTTCTCGACGGAGTGGTAGGCCAGCAGGCGCTTAATGTCGTGCTCGTGGAGGGCGTAGACGACGCCCAGGACCGACGAGATGGATCCGAAGACCAGGACCATGAGGCCCCACCAGAGCTGGACGCCCGAACCCGCGAGCAGGTCGAGACCGACCTTGAGGATTCCCAGGATGCCGATCTTGATCATGCCGCCGGACATGAGGGCGGACACGTTGGACGGCGCCTCGGGGTGCGCCTGGGGCAGCCAGGAGTGCAGCGGGATGATACCGGCCTTTGCGCCGAATCCGAAGAACGCGAGGACGAAGCACGCGGAGGAGACGGCGGGTCCAAAGTCATGCGTACGGAAATCACTGAAGCTGAAGGAACCGCCCACGCCGTTGGTCATGAGCAGGAAGCTCGCCATGATAAGGACAAAGCCCACGTGCGCGATGACGAAGTAGAGCCAACCGCCCCTAATGGAGTTCTTGTTCTCCTCGATAACGACAAGGAAGTAGCTCGTAAGGGACATGAGCTCAAAGGCGACCAGGAACCAGAACACGTTGTCGGCGGTGATGACGAGCATCATCGAGGCGACGAAGGTGTTCATGAAGAAACCGGCGCGCCCGACCTTGCCCGGGTACTCATCGAAGTAGGACAGACCGTAGATGAAGCCCGCAAGGGCGAGGATTGAGATGAGGACCACGATCAGGCCCGCAAGGCCGTTGAGCAAGAGCTCGAGACGGGCGAACGGGAAAAAGAAGACCGTGTTGAGGGACGAAACGTCGCCAAGCACGGCCTCGAGGCCCGCGATGAACGACAGCACGGCCGCGACGGCGCCGATCAGGCAGCCGGCGGTCTTGGCGGCGTTATCGGCCTTGATCAGCAGAACCGAGGCGAGCGCACCGATGCACGAGACGGCAAGCGATGCGATAAACAGCGTCATGCTATCCATTGTTTACGCTCCCTTCTGCTTTCTCGGACAGGCCCTGGGCCACAGCGGTAACGTCGACGACTGGACCGTTTTCGATCGAGCGCAGGCGCTTGGCCTCGTCGAGCTCGCGATCGGCCGCGCCGCCCATGACGGTCAGCGCCTTGGTGGGGCACGCCGCCACACAATGCGGGCCGTCCGGATCGAAGGCACACAGGTCGCACTTGACGGCGCAGGTGTACTGGCCAGGAGCCCACGTAAGCAGGCTGCTCAGGGACTTAGGATACGAAGGCGTCGGGTCGCACATGCCTGCGACACCGGCGATAGACGTGCCATCGGGATGGATGGCTCCGAAGGGGCACGCGATGGCGCACAGCCTGCACCCGATGCACTCCTGCTCCTTGACGTGGATGCGATCGCCATCGTGCTCGATGGCATTCACCGGGCAGACCTCGGCGCAAGGGGCACCCTCGCAATGGTGGCAGGCCAGGGCGGCCGAGATGCCGCCGGTCTTCACGAGCGCCAGACGCGGCGTATCCTGAAGACCCTGCATCCGGTGGGCATCTGCACAGGCGGACTGGCATGTTCCGCAGCCGATGCACCTCTCCGGGTTGATATCGATGAAGCGGTTCATCCCCACTTCCTTTCAAAATAACGGGCCGGGCGTCCGATGCGCTTGGACGCCCGGCCCAAAAAGCCAACGAGAACGGGACTACACGATTTGGTTCACGTGCGTCTCGTCGTCGAACTTGGCGGCGCCGGGCTCAACATCCTGGGGAGCGGCAGCGTCCACCAGAGCCTGCTTGAGCTCGGTGTACTGACGCTCCACCTCGCCCTCGGCCCACACCTGGTCGGCGATGGCGTCGACCTGGCAGGCAGAGAACTTGTCCTCGGGCGTGTGCGAGACCGGGTCGACCTTGTGCATGGTCAGCTCGTTGCACTTGCCGATCCACCACTGGTAGGTCATATAGACCGTGCCCTTGTTGATACGGTCGGACACGTCCGCGCGGCTATAAACCTGGCCGCGGCGGCTGTGAACCGAGACGATGTCGCCGTTCTTGATGCCGCGGGCCTTCGCGTCCGCGGGATTCATGCGAACGAAGCCGGGCTCGTCGGCAAGCAGTGCCAGCGTCTTGCAGTTACCGGTCATCGAACGGCAGCTGTAGTGGCCGACCTCGCGGACGGTGCAAAGGATGAGCGGGTACTCATCGTCGGGAAGCTCGGAGGGCGCCTCCCAGTCGTGCGCCATCAGATTGGCACGGCCGTCCTTGGTAGTGAACTTGCCACCCGCGAACATGTCGGGGGTGCCATGGTCGTTCACATCGGTGCTCTTGACAGGCCACTGTGCGTAGCCGCCCTCGGGAGCCATCTTCTCGTAGGTCGCGCCCACAAAGTTGGGGCACAGGCTAATGCACTCGTTCCAGATCTGCTCGGTGTTGTCGTAGTGCATGGGGTAGCCCATGCGCGTGGACAGGTCGGCAAAGATCTCCCAGTCGTGACGGCACTCGCCCTTGGGCGGAACAGCCGCGTCAAAGTGCTGGAAGCTACGGTCGGATGCGGTAAAGACACCCTCGTGCTCGCCCCAAGAGGTAGCGGGCAGGATGACGTCGGCGAGCATGGTCGTCTGCGTCATAAAGATGTCCTGGCAAATGAACAGATCCAGCTCGGAGAGCGTCTTACGCATACCGGCCGAATCGGGCTCGGTCTGCACCGGGTCCTCGCCGTAGTTGTAGAAGCAGTGCACCTTGCCCTCGTCGACCAGGTGACCCAGGTCGGTGAGCTTGTAGCCCTCCTCGAGCGGGAGCTTTTCCTCGGGCACGCCCCAAGCCTTGGCAAACTTGGCACGCACTGCCGGGTCGGTGACCTTCTGGTAACCAGGGTACAGGTTAGGCAGCATGCCCATATCGCAGGAGCCCTGGACGTTGTTCTGACCACGCACGGGCGCGAGGCCGGAATTGGGTTTGCCGATCTGGCCGGCAACGCAGGCGATGGAGGCGATGGTGTGCACCGTCTTCAGGTTCTGCTTCTGCTGGCATACGCCCATGCCCCAGCCAATGATGGCAGAGGGCTTCGCCGTGGCGTACATCTCGGCAGCTTGGTGGATCAACGCGGGCTCGACACCCGTGATGTCCTGTACGGATTCGGGAGTGTAGTTCTTGATGGTCTCCCACCATTCGTCAAAGCCGTTCGTGTGCTCGGCGACGAATTCCTTGTCGTAGAGGCCATCGTTGACCAAGCAGTTGGCAAAGGCGTTGAGGAACGCAACGTTGCAACCGTTCTTGATCGGAAGGTAGAGATCGGCGATACGCGCGGTTTCGATATGGCGCGGGTCGGCGACGATGATCTTGCAACCCTTTTCTTTGGCTCGCACGATACGCCTTGCGACGATGGGGTGCGAATCGGCAGGGTTATAGCCGAAGAGGAAAATGCAGCCCGCATCCTCCATACCGGGGATGGAGCATGACATGCAACCTGAACCAACCGTGTCCATCAGACCGAGGACAGTAGGGCCGTGTCAAGTACGGGCGCAGTTGTCTACGCTGTGGGTGCCGATGCACGCACGCGTAAACTTCTGCATGACGTAGTTCGCCTCATTGCCGCCGCCTCGCGAGGAGCCGGTGGTCATGACAGCGTTAGGACCATATTCGTCAATTATGGCCTGCATCTTAGATGCGGTGAAATCCAGTGCCTCGTCCCAGCTTACGCGCTCAAGATCCGCGCCCTTGGTGCGGCGGATCATCGGGTGCAGTACGCGAGGAGTCAAGATCTTGGTGTCGTTGATGAAGTCGTAGCCGCTCATGCCCTTAAGGCACAGCTCGCCCTGATTGGTGATGCCGTTGAGCGGTTCGGTACCCACAACCTGGCCGTTTTGGACCAAGAGGTTAAACTGGCAACCGGCGCCGCAGTACGGGCAGATCACTTTATGCTTCTCCATGACACCCTCCTTCCTTTCTCTGCTACCGAATACTCGGTACTTATTTGACAATCATTGGGCCTGTCGCCCGACGCTTACGCCTCGTTTTCGATGGTGGCGCGGGCACGCTCGGCAGTCAGTTCTGCCAGACGCTCCTCGTCTACCAGGGTGAGACCCTTGGTCGGACACGCCTCGGCACACGCCGGACCACCAGGACGGTCCACGCACAGGTCGCACTTGAGCACGAAGCTCTTAGTCTGCGAACCCACGCGCACGTCGCCCATCAAGACGGGGACCTGCGTGGTCGCCACGCTCACGGCGCCAAAGGGGCATGCCATGACGCAGCTCTTGCAACCGATGCAGTTGTCCTCGTTGACGCCGATGCGATGGTTCTTTGGATCAAAGAACAAGGCGCCCGTAGGGCAGGCCTTGGCGCACGGAGCGTCCTCGCAGTGGTGACATGCCACCGGCGCGGAAATCTCGTAGGTGCGCGTTACGCGCAAGCGAGGTGCGGCGATGTTGCCGGGAATATCGTGTGCCTCGATGCACGCCGCCATACAGGTTTGGCACCCAATGCAGCGTGAAGAATCAGCCACGACTCGTTTATTGCCCATGTTGTTCACTCCCTCCTGAATCCCATGCCGGAGAGACCCTGTCGACGTTGCCCCGGACCGCCCGTGGTCCAGCATCGGCGTATCGAAGCGCATACGGCGAAACAGGCGCTTCGATAGAGTTCCTCCAACGATATACAGGTTAAATATACGCAGTTGCAGGTGGCAAACTTGAGCATAGGCCCTGCAATACGGGTGTATTGCAGGGGTTTTGGCAGGTTGGAATTATTCTCTAGAAGCTATAAAGGTGAGTGTATTACATGCGTACATCCACGAAAGATTTCACGCTCGCTTCTGAAGGATGTAGTACGTTTGTATTATTGTTCAGTCTCAATTACTCTAGTGCAATAAAGTAGTTGTTATAAAATTGGCTATTATTAGCCGATGCTGTATTTGACTATTCATATTGCACGCTCATTAAGGGAGGCCAGTGATGACATCGACTCAAAAACGAGCCATCCTGCAGGTGCGCATTCGCGAGGAAGACAAGCAGCATGCCGAGCATCTCTACGACGCCATGGGCACATCGCTTGCCCAGGCCGTTCGCCTTTTTGTCGCGCAGAGCATTTTGATGCGCAAGCTTCCCTTTCAACCGGTCGCCGTGCGCTCAAAGGACGGCACCGCCGCCTATGGATCGCTCAAAGCATATGGGGACCCCAATCGCCGCTCCGAGGAGCGCAATGCCTGGATTGAGTACCTTGCTACAGAAAGCGACGATTCGATTTTGGGTCCCGAGGAAGTAGATATCCATGAGTAGCACCATCATCGACGAGACCGTCATCCTGCGCTACCTGCTTGACGACGACGAAGTTCTGTCACCGCGCGCTGCCAAGGTCATCTCCACGCGCACCGCTCGCGTCTACCCCGAAATCATCACACGCGTCGTGGTCACGCTGCGCGACGTCTATAAGGTTCCCCGCGTTGAGATTGCTGCGGCCTTGAAAAGGCTGCTCGATGACGTCATGGTCGACGAGCCCACCGTTGTCGCCCTTGCCGTCAAACTCTTTGGCAAGACCCATATGGACTTTACCGACTGCCTCCTCGCAGCCCGAACCGCCATCTACAACGATGATGTCGTGAGCTTTGGCAAGCCCATCATCCAAGGCATGATCGATTACCGTCGCAAGCGCCAAACCGCCGCCGATGCTCGCGACCGCGCCGCCGAAGCCCACAGCCGAAGCACCGACTCCACCATCGACAAGCTCCGCCACCAATCCCGCCACTAGCCCCATCCCACCCTAAGTTGCGGTGAAATGGTTCCTGTTTTCAAGCTTCCACGGGCCTTTTAGGAACTATTCCACCGCAACTTCCAGGTTGGCCATCCGAAACCGGCAGCCTTGGACCGCGAATCCTACTGTTCGCCACGAAATGGGCCTATCTACTACGTTTAACCGATCGCCCTCGACCATACCGAAATCCGAAATATCAAAACCGCTGGTAGACGGCTTGCCGATTTTACAAAAATGCTGCCATTGTCGACCCCTGCGGGCCAAACGTAGTAGATGGGCCGCTTTCGTGGCTCAGCACCAGACCAGTCATTTTGGAACAGGGCTTTTTGACCACATTTGCCAGCCGATCGCTAGAGTAAGTCAAAAAGCCCCATCCCAAATTAGCTACCCCGGCCTTCAATGGGTTCGCAAAAGCCAAACGACAGTCCATATTTCAACGCTACTTAGGTGGGGCGCGGGGCGGCATCGATTCCGTCACCCTGTGCACTTACGAAAATGGCTCTGGTCCCAAAAGGAACCAGAGCCATTCATCTATCTTGTGGAGCGGGCGACGGGAATCGAACCCGCGTCATCAGCTTGGAAGGCTGGGGTTCTACCATTGAACTACGCCCGCAAGATATGGTCGGGACGACAGGATTTGAACCTGCGACATCCTGCTCCCAAAGCAGGCGCGCTACCAAACTGCGCCACGTCCCGAAGGTGTTGAGCAGCTAAGGTCTAAACCTTGCGTGTCCCAAAGCGAAGGAAATTATAGGGGAGACTCCCCGCCTGTGCAAGCGCAGAAACCCTAGCTCCTCGAATGTGCGACAAACTGGCTATGAACCAGACCCATCACAAACGCGACCACAGCAACCGGCGCCCACGCAGCGCCGATATCTGCCAGCGGCAACGCATCAAACGGCAGCCACGCGCCAGCAAAGAACGCATCGCGGACCGAGGTGATCACACTCTGCACGGCGACCACGCCGCCGACCCACACCCACACCTGCGGATGCGCGTCGCAAAAACCGTGTACCAAACCCATCAGCACCAGCACGATGGCGACGGGATACAAGGCGTTGAGCATGGGCACCGAGAACATAAGGATCACGTCGAGGCCCACGTTGGAGAGCACGCACGAAAACGCCGCGAACACAAAGGCGAGAATCGCAAAGGGACGGCGCATGGCCTCCTCGGAGGCCTCCGCTCCCCCTTCGACCACATACGTCTCGCAGAAGTAACGCGAGCAGCAGCTGATGAGGCCGATGCACACGTTCATGCAGGCGAGGAAGAAAATCGCAAATACCACAACCGTGCCGGCAAGGCCAAAGTGCATGGAGGCAGAGCGGGCAAGGATGGCGGCGCCGTTGGTGGCGTCGGGCATCACGGTGCCGAGCTGCATGCCGGCAAGGGCCAAGCCGCAATAGATGATGGCCATGAGCACGCCGGCGATCACACCGGAGCGCGAAATTTCAAAAGCGACGCGCTTGTCGTCGGTCACGCCCAGCTCGTGAATGGTCTCGGCGATGATGATGCCGAAGGCGAGCGACGCAAGCAGGTCCATGGTCTGGTAGCCGGTCAAGAAGCCTTGGACCGCAGCGCCGGCATCATAGGGAGCTTGCGGGGCAGCAGCCGGTCCCAGCGGCGAGATCACGGCAGCACCCACGACCAGCACGATAAGCGCAATGAGCGCAGGGCCCGTAATGCGACCGAGCACGCGCGTGATGACCCCCGGGCGCAGCGTAAGCACAAACGCGACGACAAAGAAGCCGACGGCAAACACCAGGCGAGCCGTGCCGAGCGAGACGCCCTCGGGCAGCAGCGGCACCAGCATTTCGAACGCCGTAGAGCTTGTGCGCGGAATGGCCAGGCACGGGCCGATGGCCAGATAGACCGCCGCAACGAAGAATTCGCCAAACTTGGGATGCACGCGCCCAGCCAGCTCGCGGGCCGTGCCGGCGAGCGCGACGGCGATAAATCCCATAACGGGCAAACCGATAGCGGCAAACAAAAAGCCGATCATGGCAAGCAGCGTAGCCGTGCCGGCCTGAAGTGCCAGCAACGGTGGAATGATGAGGTTACCGGCGCCAAAGAGCATCGAGAACAGCGCAATGCCGACGGTAACGACATGGTCGGAGCGCAGGCCGCGCGGGGCGGATGAGGCCATAGGCACACCTTTCGGGTCGAAACAAAAACGGGACGGGCAAAAACACCCGTCCCGCAAGTATATACGCTCTAGCAGGCTAAATCGCACAAAGCGTCAATCGCAGCGTCGACTTCCTCGTCCGTGTTGAAATACCCAAACGAGAAGCGGACGACGCCCTGGCGCTCGGTCCCCAGCGCGCGGTGCATGAGCGGAGCGCAATGGGCGCCGGGGCGCGTCGCAATCCCCCACCCTTGCATAAGCGCATCCGAAATCTCGGCAGAGTCGATATCGCCTACGTTGAGCGACACGATCGCCGAGTGCGACGGTTGGTCAAAGGCACCGTAGAGCTTGATCTCCGGGATTTCGCGCACGCCAGCGAGAAAGCGATCCGCCAGTGCTCGCTCATGCGCCGCGATCGCCTCGACCCCGCCTTGCGCCTCGATAAAGTCGAGACCTGCGGAAAGTCCCGCGATGCCGTGACCGTTGAGCGTGCCCGCCTCAAGGCGAGTGGGCCACTCAAGCGGCTGCAGTGCATCGAAGCTGTGCACGCCGGTGCCGCCCATGGCCCACGGAACCATGCCAATTCCCTCCGCCACGGCCAGGCCGCCGGTGCCTTGAGGTCCCATGAGCCCCTTGTGGCCGGTAAAGCACACGACGTCGAGCCCCATGGCGCGCATATCGATATGCGCCGTGCCGGCAGACTGCGAGGCATCGACGATCACCAGCGCACCGGCCGCATGCGCGATGGCAGCCACGCGCGCAATGTCGACCGCGTTGCCGGTCACATTGGAGGCGTGCGTCACCACCACAGCACGCGTGCCCAGCGTGACCAACCGCTCGAGCTCGTCGTAGTCGAGCACGCCGCTCGCATCGCAGCCCGCATGCTCAACGGTCACACCCTGCTCCGCGGCCAGGCGATTGAGCGGACGCAGCACCGAGTTGTGCTCGAGCACCGTTGTGACCACACGGTCGCCGGGGCGCACCACGCCATTGATGGCGGTGTTGAGCGCCGCCGTAGAGTTGAGCGTAAAGCACACATGGTCCGCCCTCGGGCAACCAAAAAGGCGCGCGAGCTTGGCACGGCAAGCGTGAATCGTACGCGCCGCGTCAAGCGCACCCGACGTGGCGCCGCGCCCGGCATTGCCGAGCGAACACATCGCCTGCGTCACGGCATCGATGACCGTCTGCGGCTTGTGCATGGTCGTCGCCGCGTTATCTAGGTAGATCATCGCACGACCTCCCACATATCGATCACGGTATAGCCCTCGGTAGGAACGCCCGCCGCGGTAAGCTCGCTGCGCAGCAGCTCCTCATCGGCAGGCAACGCCTTCCACGCCAGACCGCAGCCGGCAGCGACCTCCCCGGGCACGGGAATCGTGCGCCCGGGAAGGCCGCGCTCGATGCATAAGGTCTCGCACCCCATGGCGGCCGCCGTGGTAGGAAACGTGATAACAAGCGCCGGGCGCTTCTCCCTCATGGCACCTCCAACCAATACGCTACGGGCGCACGACGCGCACGGCCTGCTCCATCTTCTCCACGATCACGTACATGTTGGTGACCTCGCCCACCGCGAGCTGGTCCTTAATGCCAAAGTGATCGAGGCAGGTGCCGCAGGTAAGGATCTCGACGCCCTGCTCGGCCAGACCCTTCAGGTCATCGAGCACCGGCGAGCCCTCGACGGTGAGCTTGGCGCCGCCGTTGTAAAACAGCATGGTCGCGGGCAGCTCCTCCTGCTGCGTCACAGCAAAAATAAACGCCTTCATGAGCTTGTGGCCCAGCTCGTCGTCTCCGCGGCCCATGCAGTCGGTGTAGACGGAAATGACGAGCTTGCCCTTGCCGGCGCTGGCGTCGCAGAAAGCAGCGCCGTCCTGCTCGGGGTCCGCAACGGCCACGGCACCGGCGGTCGAGACGGTCACGTGCCACTCGGCGTCAGAAACCTTCTCGACCGAGGCCGTGCAGCCCTTCTCCTGCGCCATCTTGGAGATGTTCTTGACTGCGGTCTCGTTATCGACCGAGGTCACGACGGCGCCCTCGCCATCGAGCTGCTTCAGGGCTTTGAGCGTCTTGACGACGGGCAGCGGGCAGGCATCGCCCATGGCATTGACTTCAATTTTGGTAGACATAGCAAATTCCTTTCGAATAAATCGTTTTAGAACGGTACATAGCTCAATAAACGTGTCGTTAACGGACAACGCGAACGGCAGGACCGCCCGGCACCGGCTCGCACACGCGGCCGACAACGGCGGCGATACGTCCTTCGGCATGCAGACGGTGCGCGAGCTCATCCACATCGGCAGCAGGCGCCGCGATGAGTAGGCCACCAGACGTCTGCGGATCGTACAGCGCATCCAACATGCCCGGCTCCAGGTCCTCGTCGGCAGCCACGCGCGGGCCAAAGAAGTCCTGGTTGCGGTAGGAGCCCGCGGGGATAATGCCCAAACGCGCCATGTCGAGCACCTGGCCAAAGAGCGGCACCGACCCCGACGCAAGCTCAACCTGCACGCCCGAGCCCTCGGCCATCTCGCACGCGTGCCCGATCAGGCCAAAACCCGTGACATCGGTGCAGCCGTGAAGCTCGAGTCCCTCGGCCAGGCGAATCGGCGCCTCGTTGAGGGTGCGCATCGAGTCAAACATGGCTGCGGCCTCGTCCTGCTCGATGAGCTCGCCCTTAATGGCCGTAGTGATGATGCCCGAGCCGATGGCTTTGGTCAGCAGCAGAACATCGCCCACGTGCGCACCGCTGTTGGCGAGCATGCGGTCGAGCGCGACAAAACCGCTCACGGACAGGCCGTACTTGGGCTCGTCGTCGTTGATGGTGTGACCGCCCGCGATGGAGCAACCCGCCTCGACACACTTGTCGGCGCCACCCGCCAGAATCTGGCCGGCAACCTCGACGCCCAGGCAGCTCGGAATGCACAGCAGGTTCATGGCATGGCTCGGCCGCCCGCCCATGGCGTAGATATCCGACAGCGAGTTGGCCGCAGCGATCTGGCCAAACAGAAACGGGTCGTCGACCATCGGCGGGAAGAAGTCGATGGACTGCACAAGGCCCAAGTTATCGCCAACGCGAAAGACGCTCGCATCGTCGGAGGTATCGAACCCCACGAGCAGGTTGTCGTTATGCACATTGGGCAAGTCGCCCAGGACCTGGGCGAGGGCTCCGGGAGCCAACTTAGCGGCTCAACCGCTCGCGGCAGTCATGGACGTGAGCCTCACGGTGTCCTTAGCCATACGAACCCCCTTCCAACAAATCAACAACTTTAAGTATACGCCCCAGGCACGCTTCCCAAGAGACCGCCGACGGCTCAAACGTCGAAGGCGGCGCCGTAAGCGCCAACGCGATAGCATCTGCCAGTGCGCGCTCAAATAACGGAAGGTCGGCCGCCTCGGGCGTGTCGACATCCGTCATACGCGGCGGCGCCACCCACGTCACGGGAGCGCCGGGAAGCATCGCCTCCATCCAGGGACGAACGCCGGGCAAATCGGTCGCCACAACTTTGCAGCCGCACGCGAGGGCCTCGATCGTCACGAGCGGCAGACCCTCGTAAAACGAAGGCAGCACAAAGACGTCGGAACTGCGGTAGGCGCGCACGAGCCCATCGCTATCTAGGCGCCCCGCCAGCGTCACCGGCACATCCGAGGCCGCGGCCAAGCGCTCGACACGCGCGTACTCGGCATCGTCCCCGCGACCGCCCACAAGCACCAAGCCAGATGGGCGGACGTCATCGTCAATCGGCAATGACACGGCTCGAACCAGCGACTCGACGCCCTTTTTAAAGCAAATCTTGCCCACGTACACAAGCGATCCCGGCTGCCTCGCCACACTTGCGTCGCGGCAGAAGACGCGATGGTCGTAGCCCGTCCCAATCACGTGGATGCGATCGGCATCGACGCCGCACACCAGGCCAATCTGCTCAGCCTGCTCAGCATGGAGCGCAAAGACGGCATCGAGCCGACGAACCGCACTTACGATGCGATCGCGCTCGAGCGCATGCGAACGCAGCTGGCGCAGGTCGGTCGAATGGCACACGGCAACAACCGGCACGCCCCGGACACACTCGCGCGCCAATGCGGTCACCAGATACAGGTGATGGCAGAGCACCAGATCGGGCCGAAACTCAGCCACCGCCCGATCGATTGCTGCAGCAAATGCCCGCTCAAATGCCTTGAGCATCGAAGGTGTCAGGTCACGATAGCGCGTGGAGGGATAGGGCATGACATCGGACATACCGCAGATGGGAAACGACAGCTTGGGCGACTCGAACGGTACGGCAAACACGGCAGCACGCCGGTCCAGCTCGCCTTGGGTATCACCCGGTGCCGCGCCGCAAAGCACGGCGGCGCGATGCCCCGTCTCGATCTGTTCGCGCACGAGCGCGGCAAGGTAGGTGCCGCTGCCGGTGCTATCTGGTTTTTGTGCCGAGATATTGAGGATGCGCATGTCGCGGTACACCCCTAGGCCAAGGCGGCGGCGCGGACAGCCGCGCCGATGGCGCCGGCAAAGCGAGCCTGGGGCGAGGTGGTCACCGGCGACCCCAGTAGCTCGCCCAACCGCTCCACCACGAAGGCGTTCTCGCACAGGCCGCCGGTCAGGTAGTACGGGGCGCCCGCGGCCTGCCCGGCCATGGTCGCCACGCGCGAGACCACGCTGTCGATCACGCCACGCGCAATGTTCTCGCGCGGCTCGCCGCGACCGATCAGGCTGATAACCTCACTTTCGGCAAACACCGTGCACATGCTGCTAATCTTGGTGGGCTCGCCGGAACGCGCCAAGTCGGCCATCTGCTGCTGGGAAATGCCTAGGCGGTCGGCCATGATCTCCAAAAAACGCCCCGTGCCGGCAGCGCACTTGTCGTTCATGGCGAACTTGGCCACGCGACCGCCCTTAAGTTGGATGACCTTGGTGTCCTGACCGCCCACGTCGATCACGGTGCCGTGGTCGCCAAACAGGCGCACGGCACCGGTACCGTGACAGGTGATCTCGGTCACGACCTTGTGCGCA
Source organism: uncultured Collinsella sp. (assembly GCA_900540985.1). Classification (GTDB taxonomy): domain Bacteria; phylum Actinomycetota; class Coriobacteriia; order Coriobacteriales; family Coriobacteriaceae; genus Collinsella. The sequence continues at coordinate 71,965 of UQIC01000002.1, read as the reverse complement.
TAGGGCACGGCGACACGACCGTAGCCGGTCGCGACCACGCGCACGTCGTCGGCAGCCACGTCATAACCCGCCGCTGCCAGTGCCTTGCGCAGCCGCTCGGAAGCATCGACCGAGGAGAACCCGGTTGGCTGCACGCACGTCCACGCCACCGAACCATCCCCATCGACCACAGCGGCCTTAGCCGCCGTAGACCCGATATCGATCCCGATCCCTATCATGGCTCTCTCCCAATCTAAACATCAAAGGTAGCGGCGCGTTCAGGCGCCTTAGCTCTAGGTTTCTCAGGTGCCGGAGATTGCCCCGAAAGAGGAGCGCAGCGTACTTTGGGTACGCAAGCGACGGTTTGAGGGGCAAGATCCGGTGCCTGAGAAAGCTAGAGGGTTTCGATGAAGGCGGCGATGCGGGTCTCAATCTGACCCATGTCGCCATTGCTGTAATCGGTCTCGATCTTCATGTACGGAATGCCCGCACCCTCGACAGCCTCCTGCATGCGAGCACTCTCCACGTTAAAGGTGTGGCACGCCTGGAGCACGCTCTCCACTACGCCATCGACGTGATACTTCTCGCACATGGCCAGTGTATTTTCCATACGACCGTCATTGGGCGTCATAACCGAGCAGTTGATATCCAGGTAGCGGTCGGCGATGGCGCGAAGGATGTCGGGAGCCTCCGGGTCGATCATCATGGCCGCCGTGCGCTCGCCCGAGCAGTCGTCCATGCACACGACCACACCGCCGTTGCACTCGATGGTGCGACCGATCTTGTTGATTACGCCGCCCACCGGGCAGCCGGTGATCAGAATGCGCTTGGCATCCGCCGCGACCGGACGCTCGCCCGCGTCGTAGACCTCGCGCAGCTTGGCGACCTTTTGCTCCAGCTGCTGCGTATAGGCCTCGATATCAAAGCTGAACGTACCGGCAAACATGGTGCTCATCAGGTCGACGCCGCTCATGGCCGCCGGCTGGTTGGCCTGCAGTGCAAACATCTCGAGCTGGGCCGCACGCAAGCGGTTGCGACGACGGACGGCAGCGCGCAGGTCGTCGTCGGTAATCGTGATGCCGTAGAAGCCCTCAAGTTCTTCCTTGAGCAGGCGGCACTCCTCGTACCAGCCTTCACGCTCGTAGGCGCGATCGCGACCCTGCGGAAGATGCAAAATGTGCGTGCGCTTGAGCTCGTTGAGTAGCTCGTACATCTTCTTCTTGCCGTCGCACGTCGTCTCGCCGATGATCATGTCGCTAAAGTACGTAAACGGGCACTTTTGAGAATAGGCAAAACCGTATGTCGACTTGATGAGCGGGCACAGGTTTGCCGGCAGCACCTTCTCGGCCTCGGGAATCACCTCGTCGGATGTGCCGCACAAGGCCACACTTGCAGCGCCCGCTGCATCGATAATCTCGAGCGGCGTATAGCTGCACAAAAAGCCGACCAGGCGATTACCCGCCTGCTTGTAATCCTTGACGCGAATAAACGACGCCTTGCGCTGCTCGTTGAACTCCTCAAACGTGGACGGCAACGGTTGCTCCTCGATATCGGACATAGTAGTTCCCCTCTCTTGCACCGATATACCGACAATTAAACAACGAACCCACGCCATACCCAAAAGGAAGCATCCTCTAGGGAATGGCGTCGATAAGCTCCTGCGTATACGGATCGCTCGGGTGCGCGATCACGTCCTCGGCCGCGCCTTCCTCGAGAAGACGACCGTGGTAGAGCACGCCAATCCGGTCGGACATATGCCGAACCACACGCATATCATGCGTGATAAACAGCAGCGCCACACCCGTCGTGCGCTGCAGGTCGCGAAGCAAGTTGAGCACTTGGGCCTGAACGGACACGTCAAGCGCCGAGACCGGCTCGTCGCATACCACAAGGCGCGGCTCGCAAATAAGCGCCCGTGCCAGATTGAGTCGCTGACGCTGTCCACCCGAAAGGTCATGCGGATAGCGGTCATAATGCTCTGCCAGAAGACCGACCGAGGCCAGGGCCGAGAGCACGCGCCCATGGCGCTCATCCGCATCGCGCACGCCGGCGATAATCAGCGGCTCCTCCAAAATGCGGCCGACACGGTTGCGCGGGTCAAAAGCCGTAGAGCTATCCTGAAATGCCAGCTGGATCTCGCGGCGAAACGGCTTGCGTTCGCGCTCCGACATCGTGGCGAGGTCGTGCCCGCGATAGACAATCGAGCCGGAATCCGCACGCTCGAGACCACAGATCAGACGTCCAGTCGTCGACTTGCCCGATCCGGATTCGCCAACCAGGCCATAGACCTCGCCCGGCGCGATCTCAAACGACAGATCGTCCACGGCGGTAAAGGCCTGACGCTTAAAACCTGAGCCCGGCATGGGATAGGCTTTAGTCAGATGTGAGACCCTAAGCAGGGCTTCGCTATCAACAGCCATGGCACTCCCCTTTCTCGACAAGCCAGCATTTAGACCGGTCGCACGCATTCACGGCAAACAGCGGAGGCTCCTGCGCGCGGCAACGCTCGTCCGCCCGGGCACAACGAGGCGCAAAGCGGCATCCGCAGGGTATTGCCGTAAGCGGCGGCACTGTGCCCGGAATATCCGCCAGCGTGTCAACTCGCTCGCCTTCGAGCGGCGGAATGCTCGCGATGAGCCCCTGGGCATACGGGTGGCTCGGGCGCTCCATAAGGCCGCAGGCGTCGATCTCTTCTACGATTTGGCCCAGATACATGACGTGCACGCGCGAGCAGATGCTCGTGACGACACCCAAATCATGGCTGATAAAAAGCACCGCCATGCCCTCGGAACTGTTGAGGTCGCGCAGGAGATCCAAAATCTGTTTTTGAGTCGTCGTGTCGAGTGCCGTGGTGGGCTCGTCGGCGATAAGCAGGCGCGGATGGCCGGCAAGCGCCATGGCGATCATCACGCGCTGGCGCATGCCGCCGCTAAAATCTCCCGGATACATGTCGAAGCGAGCCACGGCATCTCGAATTCCCACACGCTCCAACAGCGATAGAGCCTCGTTGCGGGCTTCGCGTCGGCTCACCTTACGGTGGGCCCGCACGGCCTCGACGACCTGGGCCCCGACCGTCATGACGGGGTTAAGCGAGCTCAAAGGGTCCTGGAAAATCATGGCGATGTCACAGCCGCGCACCTTGCGCATCGTCTTGAGCGGACGCGCTAGCAGATCCTCACCATCAAACATAATCTGGCCCTCATAGGCCATCTTCTGTTCATGCTCCAATAGGCGCATGACACTCTGGGCAAACACCGACTTACCGCAGCCGGACTCGCCGACAACACCAACGATCTCACCGGCATCGATATGTAGGTTGAGTTTGTTGACGGCTTCCAACGCGTTGCCATCGCGGCCCACAAACGAGATGCAGAGGTCGCGCACGTCCAAAAGATGCTCGCTCATGGACTAGTCCTCCTTGGTCTTAGGGTCGAGGGCGTCGCGCAGGCCGTCGCCGGCAAGGTTCAGCGAAAGCACGCTCGCGATGATGGCGATAGCCGGGAAGAAGATCATCCACCAGGCTTTGCGCATCACGTTCTTGCCCGCCTGCAGGATGTTTCCCCAGCTGGCGTCGGGCGCCTTGATACCCAGGCCCAGAAACGAGAGGGCGGCCTCCGAGAGCACGGCCTCGGCAAAGACAAAGGTCGCCTGCACCAGGAAGGGTGCCATAACGTTGGGCACGATATGCAGCCACACGATGCGCGCGGTCGAGGCGCCCTGCACGCGCAGGGCTTCCACAAAGGGCTCTTCCTTAACCACCATCGCACGCGAGCGCACGATGCGCGCCATGCTGGGCGTATAGACGATGGAGAGCGCGATGATGACGTTCCAGACCGAGGCACCCATCATGGCCATGAGTGCGATAGCCAAAAGCACGCCCGGAATGGACATAAGGCCGTCGCAGATGCGCATGAGAATATGATCGAGACTCTCGTTGTAGCACGCATAGGCGCCGATCACCAGGCCGAGCGCACTCGTCGCGAGCGTGACGGCAATGCCAACGCCAAGCGACACGCGCGCGCCCGCGATGACGCGGGCAAGCAGGTCGCGGCCAAAGTCATCGCAGCCAAAGGGATGCGCGGGCGAAGGTGCCGAAAGTCGCAACGTCATCTCCTGCGCATTGGGATCAACCGTCCACACCAGCGGACCGACGAGCGCGATCAGCGCAATCGCCAGGAAAATGCAGCCGCCGACCATAAACCCCTTGTTGGCAAGAGCCTTCTTAATGTTTGCCATCATGCATCGCCCCATTTGCGAGCGCGCGGGTCAAAAGCGCCGTAGGCAAGGTCAACGACCAGATTGATCACCGAATTCAACAAGGCGATGACCAACAGCACGCCCTGAATCACCGGATAGTCGCGACGCTCGATAGAGCTCGTGACCAGCTGGCCCAAACCAGGGATGTTAAAAATGGCCTCAGTCACCACGGCACCCGTAATCAGGGCGCCAAAAGAATAGCCGACCGAGGTGAGAATCGGCAGCGCGGCGTTGCGCAGGGCATGGGCCAGCACCACGCGAACCTCGGAGACGCCCTTGGCACGTGCCGTCTTGACGCAGTCGAGCTGCATGGCCTCGATCACGCTCGAACGGGTCATGCGCATGAGCAGGGCCGCCTGCACGCATCCAAGCGATATGGCCGGCAACGCAAGATAGCGTAAATGGCTGAACCAGCCCTTCGATAGCGGCGCATAGCCGGCCACCGGGAACACACGCAACGTGACGGCAAACAGCCACATAAGCATGAGCGCCATCAAAAAGCCGGGTATCGCCACGCCCAAAAGAGCAACGACACGCAAGACCGCGTCGGTGCGCGACCCATGTTTGAGGGCAGCGACGACGCCGCAGGGCAGTGCAATCAACAGCGCGATGAGCTGTGCCAGAAGCGCGAGCGATAGCGTGGGGCCAAAGTGCTCGGCGATCGCCTGCGTGACGGGCTGGCGCATAAAATACGAATCGCCCAGGTCGCCGGTAAGCACGCCGCCCATCCACTCAACGTAGCGCTGCGGCAGCGGCTCGTTGAGTCCCAGGCTATCGTTGACGCGCTCGATCTGGTCGGCCGAAGCCTCCATGCCGAGCATCGAAGAGGCCGGGTCACCCGGTGTGAGATAGATAATCAAAAACACGACGACCGAGATGATGAGCATCACCGGAACCATCGCGCCTATACGTTTGAGCGTGTACTTCAACATGCGAGGCGTCTATTTCCCCTCTGAACGTGGACAGGGCGTGGCGGCCACAGGGGACCAGACCCCTCCAGCCGCCACGCCATCTATTGCATTACTCCGGACGCTTGGCATTCCAAACGATGGCGCCGTCGAGCACCTCGACGTCCTCGACGTCTGCCTGGGTGCCCGTGATGGAAGCGTAGTGGCAAAGCGGCTCGATGACGGCGATCTCATAGAGGCGCTCCTGAGCCTCGGCCCACTTTTTGGCCGCGGCGTCGGTGTCCTTGGCGGTGCGGGTCTCGGCCACGAGCTTGAGCGCCTTCTCGTCGGACAGGCCATAGAAGGCCTTGGAGACCGAGAGGGACTGGGCCGGGATGGGCTTGTAGTTGGTGGAGGCCACAAAGAGGTCCCACTGCTCGGGCTTGCCGGAGCGGATGTCCATAAAGGTCGCGAACTCGTAGCTGTCGACCTCGGCGGTGAAGCCGGCCTTCTCGAGCTGCTCCTGCAGCGCGACGGTGGCGTTGTACATATCCTTGTAGTCGGGGGTGGTCAGCAGCTTGACCGTCTCACCGGCATAGGAGGTCTTGGCCAGGGCCTTCTTGGCGGCCTTGGCGTCGGCCTGGTTGAAGTACTTCTTGCCCGCGTCAGTCGCCCACTGAGTGTTCTCGGGGTTGCCAAGGTTGGGATCGATATTGAAGAGCTCCTTCTCGCCATAGGCGGCAAGAGCGGCCGCCTCGCAGTCGATAGCCATGAGGGCGCACTTGCGGATCTCCTCGTCGGCGAAGATGCCCTCGTTCATGTTGAGGAAGGCGGTCAGAACGCCGGCGTTATGGGTGTAGAGCTTGACGTCGTCGTTGCCGTCGAAGTCGTGGTAGTTCTCGGTGGGGATCTCGCCAGCGATATCGTACTCGCCGGTCTCAAACCCGCTCACGCGCGTGGAGGCCTCGGTCACGAACTGATAGTAGATGTCCTTGGTGGGCGCGGAGACCTTGCCGGTGTAGCCCGAAGCCTTGCCGTGGGCGGCGACATAGTCCTCGTAGCGGGTGAGATGGACGTACTGGTCCTGCTTCCACTCCACAAACTTGTAGGCACCGGTACCCACGTACTCGGTCACGCCGGTATCGCCCGCGGCCTCAATGACCTCGGAGGGGAAGATACCCGGATACTGGGAGTGGTTGCCCAGGATGATCAGAAAGTCGATGGCGGGCTCGGTCAGCGTGCAGGTGACCTCGTGGTCGCCCGAGGCGGCGAAGGTGGCACCGGGTAGCAGGCTCGCGGCGCGGTCGTTGACGGTGAGCCAGCGGTTCATCGAGGCCACGACGTCCTCGGAGCCAAGCTCCTTGCCGTTGTGGAAGGTGACGCCCTCGCGCAGCTTGATGGTGTAGGTCAGGCCGTCGTCGGAGACCTCATAGCCCTTGGCCAGCACGGGTTGGGGCTCGTAGTCGCTATCGAGGCCAAAGAGCGGCTCGACGACGTTGCAGATGATGTCCATGGTCACAAGCGACGACGTGGTGTGCGGATCGAGACCGTCCGGGCTCGCCGGGAGCGCGATCTGCAGCTCGTCGCGATACTCCACATCCTGGCCGGAGGCAGCGGCGCTACCGCTCTCGGCGCCCGAACCGCCGCAGCCGGTGAGGCCGAGGCCCGCCATGGCGCACAGGGCAGCGGAGCCGGTCAGAAAACCGCGACGGGAAACGCCCGCCTTGAAAAAGTCGTTGTTCATTGAGTTCCTTTCGTGTCTGAACAAACGGATAGAATCTGCCGGGACGGCGGAAATCCCCGCCCCGGCAGCTATGCGAAGCCGGTCGGCGCCCTGCGGTGCATCCGGACACCGGCCGGCATGGCAACAGAGAAATCCCTATCGCGCGGATAGGAACACGCGGCGGCACAGCTTAGCGCAGGTGCGGCTAAATCGTCTCGAGGAAGGCCTCGATGCGGGTCTGGAGCTGACCGGCGTCCTCGCCGGCGTAGTCGGTCGTGATGTGCATAAACGGAATGCCGGCCTGCTCGGCGGCCTTCTCCACGGCAAACGACTCCATCTCGTAGAGCGTGCAGAACTGCAGTGCCACCTCGACGATACCGTCGGCATGCAGGTCCTTGGCCATCTGGACAATGTCCTTCATACGCTGGTCGTTGGGCGTAAAGACGGCGCAGTTGATCTTAAAGTAGCGCTCGGCGATGGCGTCGAGCATCTCGTCGACCGTCTCACCGGACTCATCGACCAAGTCCTTGTAATAGCGCGAACCCGTGCAGGACTCCTCGCCCACCACGACGCCGCCGGCCTTCTCGATCAGGTTGAACAGCTTCCAGTTGGGCACGGCCATGGGCGTGCCGGTGTACAGGATGCGCTTGGTCCCCTTGGGCGCCACGCCCTCGCCGGCCTCGACACGCTGCTCGCACTCGGCGGCCATGTCGTTGATGGCGCCGGTCAGACGCGGCGTGTCGTCCATAAAGGCGGCCTGAACGGTCAGCAGGCTATCGAGACCGCTGATGGGCGCCGGGTCGGCAGCGCGCGTGGCTGCGAGGCGCTGCAGGGCGCGACGCTTCTCATTGACGGCGTGGATGGCGGCCTTCAGACGCTCGGGCGTGATCTTGACGCCGCACTCTTCCTCGATCTTGGCGGCGAGCTTCTTGACCTCGGCCTTCCAGGTCACGAGCGTCGACTCGTCGTGTACGTTGGGAATATCCATGACGTACATGTTCTTTTGCGTGGCAAAGAACTCGTAGGCCTTCTTCTTGCCATCGCAGGTGTTCTCGCCCACCACCAGGTCGCTCGACTCGATGTAAGGGCAGACCTCACCCAGCTTAAAGCCGGCAAAGCTCTTGATAAGCGGACAAGTGTTGCGCGGCAGGTGCTCCTCGACTTTGTCGGTTGCCCAGTCGGCACCCGAGCACAGACCCACAGGGATACCGTCGCAGGCGAGCACGATCTCCTCGGGCACGTAGACGCAGAACGAACCGACGATCTTGGTGGCCTCGCCGGCCTCCTTCTTGTCGAGCATCTCCTTAATACGGCCGCTGTGGATGTTGGTGGCGACAAAATCCAGGTAGGACGTAGACTTGGGGCGATTGTTCTGCGTCAGGAACATATCGCCGTACATCTGGCCCACGGCGCCCAGCAGCATGTCGTGGTCGGCAAGATTCATGCCGAGGCTCTCCCACATCGGATGGAAATCAAATTCTTCAGCCATGACGGTTCCCCTCTCGAACCAAAAACGGATAACAGCGGTATCGATGCACGACGGACGGCGATTGCCCGGCCGTGCTCAAACCCGGAATTTTAGGGAACCTGCCTTGCGGTCGATTATTTAGTTGTGCGTCGTCTCTCCCGGAGCCGTGAACATACCTGCTCATATGCGACTCCGAGCCATATATAGGGCACGCGCGGCAACGCGGCGAATGTATGTCGTCTGCGGCATGTGCGCACCCTCCTTTACAAGTTGAGGTCAACTATATCAACGGTTATCGACCATGCGAACACCGTTGACATTCGTACGACAGCGTCGTGTGCCGTCGTTTAATAATTAATTATCTCGATTGATAAGGGTTTATCATCCCTCATTCGGCAAACGGCAAGACAAAGCCGACGAGGCTTATATCCCCGACGGCATTACCCGGCGCTATCGACAAACCAAGTGGATCCTACTCGCATCGAAGTGCATGCGCAGCGTCTCGCCTGCTTGCGGCAGCTCGTCGACAGGCACGCCCACCTTGTTGACCTTCCACTGCAGACGCGTGGGCGCATCAGCGCGCGGCACGTCCAGCAACACCAGCCGCTCAAAGCGCGAATCGCTCACGCGGGCCACGTGCAAATCGTAGCTGTTGCGACCGCGCTCAGCGCGATTGTCCACATGGAAGTAGCTTGCGCGAATGCCCAGGTACGCCACATTATCGGGAACCTCGCGACCCACGTTAAAGGTCATGCCCCAGTCGAGGGCCTCAACTTCTTCGTCGCCGATCCTGCGCGCCCGGCTTGTGTTCTTGCAGCCCGTCAGGCGAAGCGCCGCCAGCGTCTGCGGACGGCGGACCACGTCCTCGATGGAGCCGATCTCCTCAACATGCCCGTCGTGCATCACGCAGATGCGTTGGCAGAGGCGGCACGCTTCGTCGATGTCGTGGCTCACGTAGAGCACGGTGCGGTTGCACACATCGAACAGGTCGAGCATGTTCTGTTCGAGCGCGCTCTTAAGATAGGAATCGAGCGCGCTCATGGGCTCGTCGAACATAAAAATGCCCGGATGCGCCGCCACCATGCGAGCAAGCGCCACACGTTGTTGCTGACCGCCCGAGAGTCGCGCGGGATAGCGGTCGACAAAATCGGCCAGACCGAAAATGCCCAGATAGCGCTCGGCGAGCTTTTTGCGCGCGGCGGCGTCGCCCGCATCCTTTACACCGGCGCATACGTTATCGGCCACCGTCATGTTGGGAAACAGCTGATAGTTTTGGAACAACAGGGCGCATTTTCGCTCCTGGGACGACAGGTTGATGCCCGCCGCCGAGTCAAAAAAGGTCACGCCGTTGACGACGATCTTGCCCTCGTCGGGCGTCTCCACACCGGCAATGCAGCGCAGCGTGCAGCTCTTGCCGCAACCTGAGGCACCGAGCAGCGCCACACGCTCCTCGCCGGCCTCAAGCTGTATGTCGAGCATAAACCCGGGGTAGTGCTTTTTGATATCCAGAACGAGCGACATGGCTTATCGACCTCCCTGCGGCGCCGCATCATCGCGCATGAGCTCGGCCAGCGCCTCGCGATCGATACGCAAGGCATCGCCGCCCGCCGGGTCGAGCGAATCGCCCTGTCCGGCAAGATCTTTGACCTGTTTGCGCTCCACACAGGAAAGGCCCCGCTCGCGATACTTTTGCGAATGAGCGGTGTACATATTGATAAACAGGATGACCAGGAAACTAAACACGATTACGACGGCGACCCAAAAGAGCGCCACCGACGTGTTGCCGCTCATCCACTCAAAGTAGATGGCGATGGGAATGGTCTGGGTAATGCCGGCATAGTTGCCCGCAAAGAACAGCGTGCAGCCAAACTCGCCCATCGCGCGGGCAAAGGCGAGCACCGTGCCCGCTGCGATTGAGGGCCAACCAAGGGGCATCATAAGCTTGGTAAAGATGCGACGCTCGGACCAGCCAAGCGTGCGCGCCGCATCGAGCATCTGCGTGTCGAGGCTCTCAAAGGCACCGAGCGCCGTACGGTAGACCAGGGGAAACGACACCACCACGGCAGAGATCACCGCCGCCGGCCACGTAAAGACAATCGAGATACCGTGCGCGATAAGCCACCGGCCCACCCCAGTCGAGCGGCCAAACAGCATGAGGAGCAAAAAGCCGCAGACCGTGGGCGGCAGCACCATAGGAATCGTAAAGACCGAATCGAGCAGGCCCTTGATGCGACTCGAGGTACCCATAGTCTTCCACGCGGCGAACAGGCCCAGCGCAAAGGAGATCAGCAGGGCAAGGCCGCACGTTTTAATGGACACCCAAAACGGGCGATAGTCGATGTCGCCCAAAAAGGAGGCCAGAGAGGTCAAGGGGCCCTGCTCATCCCGCAACACGACAGACGATGCTTCTACCATTTGAGCGCTATCAAGCCAACGCGCGCCGCTCTTGGCATCACCCGAGGCTGATGCGATCACCACATAGCGGTCCCCATCCGCACCTCGTTCGTCAAAGCCATAGGTATACCCGCCGGCATCAAACGTTGTTTCCGCCGTAACATACCAAGGAAGATCCACGTCCCCCAGCTGCGCACCTCCCATGCAGTTTGCGCTGTCGAGTTCACAGACGAGGGCTTTGAGACCCGATGCGCACTCGTTGTCCTGCGGATCCAATCCAAACTTCTCGACCGCCTTGGGCGATATCCACACCACAACGCGATCGGCAGCAGGCGCCACCACAAGGTCCACGTCCTCGTCAACGGGAAACCGGTAGCCCTCAGGCTGGCCCTCCATGTCACGAGCGGTCCCCTTGGCCAACCGCTCAAAACCTTCGATCCCATAGGAAAGCCCATGAGCGGTCGCAGCAACCTGGGCCCCGTCCTCAGCGTCCCCAGCAAACGCAAATCCCGGCACCCAGCAAAGCGCGAAGGTCAAAGCACAGGCGACAAGCATGCGGAATCTATTAAGCACGAAAAGCTCCAAGCGAATACAAGGACGGAGTTAAACACAAAACGATGGAATTATCGCGCCAAGCCGCACTACGCGGAAAGCTCAAAGCCGTACTTAGCCCAAATCTTCTGAGCCTTCTTGCTGGTCAAACAGAAGTCGATGAACGCCTTAGCCTCGTCGGCGTGCTCGGAGCTCTCGGCAACGGCACCCGGGTACACGATGGGCTTGTGCGAATCCTCGGGGCACACGAAGGCCTCCTCGATGCCGTCGTAGCGAAAGATGTCAGAGCTGAAGACAAAACCGGCCACGCAGTCGCCTGTGGACACATAGGCGGCGGCGGTGCCCACCTTATCGGCCAGGGCTACCTTGTCGGCGAGCTCGGGCGTGTACTCGCCGTCGTCGCCCTCGGTGCCGGTATAGAGACCCACAGAAGCCAGCGCCTGGTTGGCGTACTTGCCGGCGGGAACGGTCTTAGCGTCGCCGATGGCGATCTTGCCGTCCAGGTTCGCGACGTCCGCGATGGCCTCGACCTTAGTATCGGAGCCCTCGGCGCGAACGATGACAAGGTCGTTGACAAACATGTCCTCACGCGTATCGGCGTCGATGAGCTCGGCGGTCTCGGCGTCATCCATGGTGCTCTTGGAGGCCGTGATGAGCACGTCGACGGCGGCACCGGCACGCATCTGTTCGACGAGGTCGCCGGACGCCTTAAACTGCGTGTCGGCAAAGGTGGTGCCGGTCTGGTCGGTGTAGAGCTTCTGGACCTCGGGCAGAGCCTTCTCGAGCGAGTTGGCAGCAAAGACCTGCAGCTCGACAGCTTTCTTGGAAGACGCCTTAGCAGAACTGGCATCGGATCCGGCCGGCTCGGACGTCTTATTGCCCGAGCAGCCGGCAAGCCCAAGACCGGCAGCGGCGACAGCAGAAAGCGAGACGAATCCGCGGCGAGAAACCATATCGAACATGTTCAACCCTTTCGAAGGCTACGCCCGGGCGTCCCGCCGCGAGCTTTATTCTGTTAATAGATTATACTTTCACGCGAATAATGTTTATGATAAATATCCCTCGCCTGGTAATTTTCTTTTACCAATAACCACGAGACGGCCCGCACTGTCGCTGCATAAGAAAGGCGGAGTGACTCGCAAGGTCGCTCCGCCGCAGGTAAACCGCTTATTTGGCGTGCCCGCCGCCCGCCGTCATTTGGGCCGCATGCTCCAGCTGGTCGCTCACGGCCTCCCAGCTTTCGCGGGCCGCTTTCGTAGATCCCGGAAAGTTGATGACAAGTGTATACCCACGCTGCATGCACACGGCGCGCGAGAGCATAGCGCGGCGTGTCTTGGTCATGGAATACGCACGGATTGCCTCTGCAATACCCGGCACATCGCGGTCGCAGACGGCACGCGTCGCCTCGGGCGTCACATCGCGCATCGAAAGCCCCGTACCGCCGCAAGTGAGTACGACATTGGCGTGACACTCATCAGCAGCTTCCACAATGGCATCACCAATCTCGCTGGCGTCGTCGCGCACGACCACATGTGAGGCGACCGTCCAGCCCTGCGCCTCGATAAGCTCCTCGAGCGCAGCACCCGCCTCGTCCTGAGCAAGATCGCGCGTATCCGAGCACGTCACAATCGAAATCTTCAGCTCCATAGCATTCCTCCTACAACACGGCGCCCTCGGGCAGGTCGACGCGAACAACGTCCACGACATCTCCCGCCCTGAGCTCGCACGGTCCTTCGTCAATACACAGCAGGCAGTTCGCACGCTGCATAGTTCCAAGCAGCGCCGAATTCTGCGTCTTAGCCTCGGTCACCAACAGCTCACCGGTCTCGGGGTCGCACAAAACCGTGGCGCGATCGAAGAAGCGGCGATGCTGGCGCTTCTTCACGCTATGCGTAAGCGTCGCCCGCTGCACGGGACGCGCACCCTCGGCAAAGCCGCGCATCTTGCGAATCGCCGGACGGGCAAGCATCTCAAAGCCCACATACGCCGCCGCGGGATTGCCCGAAAGCCCCAAATACGGCTTGCCGCCGAGCAAACCAAACGTAATGGCCTTGCCCGGGCGCATCGAGATGCGATCGAACAGCACCTCGCCCTCGCGCTGGACCAGCGCCGTCACATAGTCGTAATCGCCCGCCGAGGCGCCTCCGCTCGTAATGACAAAATCGCACTCTTGCACCGCGCGATGCACGAGCTCGGCAATCGCCTGCTCATCATCAGGCGCAATGCCGTAGAACACGGGCTCGGCTCCTGCATCGAGTGCTTCGGCCATCAACGCGGACGAGTTGGAATCGCGAATCTGACCGCGCGCCGGTACTTTACTCGGTGCGACCAGTTCCGTGCCCAGCGAGATGATGCCCACACGTGGGGCAGCGTGCACCTTCACGCTCGCGTAACCGGCGCTTGCCAGCAGGCCGGCGCCGGCCGGAGCCACAACCTCGCCGGCGCGCATCACAACATCGCCGGCATGGGCCTCCTCGGCAGCAGAGCGAACGTTCTCCCCCACCTTGGCCGGCGCCGAGAAGCTCGCGTGTGAGCCCTCGTTGCCGTCACCATCGAGCACCTCGACGATCTCGTATTTCACTACGGCGTCGGCACCCTCGGGCACCGGCGCGCCTGTCATAATGCGGACGGTCTCGCCCGGGGCGATTGCGCCCTCAAACACATGGCCCGCGGCCTCGTGTCCGATAACGTCGAGCGTCACCGGCGCCTCGCCAGACGCCTGCACCAAGTCCGCCGAGCGCACGGCATATCCGTCCATAGCGCTGTTGGCAAACGGCGAGATGTCGATATCGGCCACCGCGTCCTCGGCCAAGGGAAGACCGGCGGCCTGCCACACGGGAATCTCGACGAGATCGGTCGGAGCAACGTGCGACAAAACAATCGACTGCGCGTCCTCCAGCGGAATGAGTTTCTCTGCCATATGCACCTCTTAATGCCACGGCGCACAACAGGGGCGCCGATTCTTTATGCTTGTCTCAGTATAATCCCCGATGCACGACCGCGACTCGGCCTGCACCCGCAAATACACCTGTCGGTTGCAGGCCGCGAAACAGAATGGAAACCAACCCACCGGCTCGTCGCGTTTACCACGTTTTATAATGCTTGCGTTGCAACCTAAAAGAGGAACGTATGGCTCATAACGACAAACCCGAAAGCGCAAATGAGGCGCAGGATCATCCCCAGCCGCTCGACGATGGCGGTTTTTTCTCCCTGAACGACGTCATCATGGCAGGCAGGCATCAGCTCACCCGCTCCGAGCATCTCTTGGCTGTCGACACGCGCCGCAACGTCCGCAACCTATTCGCGAGCGCCAAGTTGCTCATACTTGTCGTCATCGTCTCTCTCGCCATGGGCGTTGCCGCTTGGGCGTTTTTGGCCTCGCTGAATATCGCGACCGATTATCGTGAGCACCATGCGTGGATTTACGCGCTGCTTCCCGTTGTGGGCGTTGCCACCACATGGGTGTACAAAAACCACGGTCTCGCCGCCAAGCGTGGCAACAACCTGGTCATTGACTCCGCCCTGGGCACACGCCTCATCCATATGCGCATGGCCGTCCTCACCTTCGTCTGCTCCACGCTCACGCACCTAACGGGCGGGTCGGCCGGTCGCGAGGGAGCCGCGGTGCAGATTGGCGGCACTATCGCCAGCAACATCTCGAGCCTCGCCCATCTCGAAAAGCATGACCACCACGACCTCATGCTCGCCGGCATCTCGTCGGCCTTTGGCGCCGTATTCGGTTCGCCCCTTGCCGGAGCTTTCTTTGGCATGGAGATGTGCTTTATCGGCAAGATCGACTACACCGCGGGCATCTACTGCCTGGTCGCCTCGTTTACCGGCTACTTTACGTCGCTTGCCTTGGGAACCGAGTACGAGGCGAATGTCATCACCAGCGTTCCCAACATGACACCACGGACGGTTGTCATCGTTGTTATCAGCGCCATTATCTTCGGTTTGACGGCACGCCTCTTTGCCTGGTCGGTTCGAACCGTCAAGAGCCTGTACGGTCGCTTTATCACCAACTACCTTACTCGCGCACTCGTGGGCGCGCTCGTGGTTTTGGCCGCCTATGCCCTTCTCGACGCCTGGGACTATGCCGGCCTTGCCACCTGGCTCTCGGGCGCCGGGTTCGCCGGTACCACGACCCTTGCCGACGCAGTCATCAAGCTCGTGGTGACGGCGCTCACTCTGGGCGCCGGCTTCCAAGGCGGCGAGGTCACACCCCTGTTTGGCATCGGTGCGGCGCTCGGCGGCTGGATCGGTTGCCTCGTCGGAATCGACCCCAGCTTTCTGGCGGCTCTCGGCATGCTCGGCGTGTTCTGCGCCGGCCTCAACGTGCCCATCACCACCTGCATGATGGCCATCGACCTGTTCCACGGCACGGCAGCCGGCTTCTTCGTGATCGTGGCGTTTATCAGCTATCTCGTCGGCGGCCACCGCGGCGTATATCCCGCGCAGCGCATTGTCTCGCCTAAACGCCGTTCGCTTATTGTGGATGAAGGCGGTACGGTAGCGGATGCTATCGAGCGCCACAACGACCTGATAGAGTAGACGTTAGTATTCGCCGTGCAGCCACAATCGGGGGCAATTCGACCTGAGCGCGACCGCACCGTCACGTCATACGCCAGGAGTCGCCCCATGCACGCAACTAATTTTGGTCGCACGCTCATCATCGCCAACCCTGCCGCCCAGTCGGGTGCGGCGCGCGAGGTCGCTGAGCGCCTGCAGCGCTTTTTGGACATGACCGCGCGCGCATCCCAGTTTGACTTGGTGCTGACCGAACGCGCGGGGCACGCCAAGGTGCTTGCCGCACAGGTCGAGGGCTATCGCACCGTTATCGCCCTTGGCGGCGACGGCGTAATTCACGAGGTCGTCAATGGCTTGATGGCGCAAGAAGAGGCGGATCGACCAGCGCTTGCCGTCCTGCCCGTAGGCTCCGGCAATGATTTTGCCCAGACCCTCGGCATCGACGATTTCTCCGGCAAGGATTTTGGCGCGCTGCTCACCTGCGAGCCGCAGCGTCAGGACATCGGGCGCATTCGCTCGTGGAGCCCTGCGTGCGGCAGCGGCGAGGCTGCCGTTGAGTACTACGACCAGACGCTTTCGGTCGGCATCGATGCCGCCATCGGCCTTGGCACCACCGAGCTGCGCAAAAAGACGGGCCTCGCCGGCGCTCCGCTCTACACCCTCTCGGGACTTGAGCAGTTTGGCCTGCGCTATCGCAACTACCCCATGGCAGTCAGCTTTGACGGGGCGCCCGCCGAGCGCGTGAGGGCGATCATCATGGCGATTCAGCTGGGCCCCACGTATGGCTCGGGCTATCGCATCTGTCCCGATGCCGATCCCTGTGACGGCATGCTCGACGTCTGCTACGCCTGCGGTCCCGTCCCCCGTGCGGTCGCCCTGCCTATGTTTCTTTCGGCCAAGGACGGCCACCATACCAAGTTGCCGCCGGTTCGCATGCGCCACTGCCGTCATGCCGAGCTCACGTTCGAGGAGCCCGACTACCCCATCCAGGCCGACGGCGAGCCCATCGTCGCCTCGCGCATCGAGGTCGACATCCTCGCCGGCGCCCTCCATGTCTGGCGCCCCACCCGCTAACCCAACCTAAGTTGCGGTGAAATAGGGACTGTTTATGCAGCTAAAGCCGCAAAACAGTCCCTATTTCACCGCAACTTATGAGGAAGCTATTCGTCGCTGCCCGGTTTGCGACGGTTGGCCTTTTTAATGGCGTTGAAGTGCTTGTCATTGAGCCTGCGCTGGCGAGAGCGCTGAGGCACCTTGGTCTTTACGCGTCGGCGCGGTGGACGCCCGCGACGCTCAAGCTCAGCGCGCAGCTTACGCAGGCAGCTACTACGGTTTTGGAACTGACTGCGGCTCTCGCGCGCCGTCACGGTAATTCCCGAAGGGATATGTTTCATGCGCACCGCCGAGTCCGTCGTGTTGACGCCTTGTCCGCCCGGACCCGTCGCGCGAAACACCTGCACCTCGCAATCGCGCGCCAACTCCTCGGCCGACATCTCGGCATAGCGCGCATACTCGCGCCATCCCATCTTGTTCTCGTCCATATCAACACCTCCCCTCATACAAAAAATGTGACAAAGGGAAAGCCCTTTGTCACATCGCATACCAATCGCTTGTGTTGCGCGCTTAGGCGAAGGTGATCTCGCCGGTCTCGCAGTCCATATCGGCGATACGGGCCAGGCTCTCAACGCGGAAGCCGCGCTCGCGGAGCTTATCGCCGCCGCCCTGGAAGCCCTTCTCCACTGCAATGCCAATACCGGACACCTCGGCACCCGCAGCCTCGCAGATCTTGATAAGACCCTCGAGCGCGCAGCCGTTGGCGAGGAAGTCATCGATAATCAGGACCTTGTCGCCCTCGGACAGGAAGCGCTTGCCCACGATAACCGGGTACTCCTTTTGCTTAGTAAAGGAGTAGATGGTCGTGGCATACTGCTCGCCGTCGAGGTTGATGGACTGCGCCTTCTTGGCAAAGACCACCGGCACACCGCCAAAATGCTGAGCCGCGATGCAAGCCATGCCAATGCCCGAAGCCTCGATCGTCAGGATCTTGTTGATCTCGACATCATTGAACAGACGGGCCCACTCGGCGCCCATGTGGTCGAACAGCTCAACGTCGCACTGGTGGTTGAGGAAGGCATCAACCTTAAGGACGTTACCGGCCTTTACGATGCCGTCATGGCGAATACGATCCTCAAGCTCCTGCATGGCGCAACCCCTTCTCGCGGCAACGATACCGCGCGATTAATAAACGTTGTTCGATAGTCTACCACGGACCGACCCCCGCCCGCCCCACAAGCCGCATCGCACCACAAACCAGTCTTTTTGGGACAACGCAAATCGTGGCAGACAGCCTCCCAACACGCTAATGGCGTGCGCGCATCTTCACCAAACGCACCATGGCAAGCGCAAAGCCCACAGCGGCCACAGCCATGAGTACGTAGAACACCGAGCGAAAGCCGAATAGGAATACATCCGGACGGCCTGCAACAAAACTGGTCACGGCCTCGCCCATCGCCACGCTCATCTGCCCATACAGGATATGCGACGCCGCCGTAATGCCCACTGCCATACCCGCATAGCGCGCCAGGCTACCCAGACTGCCAGCAAAGCCGAGCGCTTCGCGCGGAGCCGAGCCCATGTACAGCGAGTTATTGGGGCTCTGGAAAATCGACGTACCGCACGACATGAACGCGACACAGCACACGATCACAGGGATGGAAGAGCGCTCGTCGAGCGTGCTTACCGCAAAAAGACCGCATACGTACACGCCCAGGCCGACTGCCGTGGGGCCCTCGCAGCCAACACGGTCCGAAATCGTACCCGAAAGCGGGCCGATAAAGGCATTCACCATCGGCAGCGCCAAAAAGAGCAATCCGGAAATGTCGGAACTAAAGCCGTGGGCGTCCTGAAAATAGAACGGCAGGATAAACTCGGATGCGCCAATACCAACGAACACGATGAGCATGCAGGCAAGGTTGATGGTGAAGGCCGAATTTGCAAAGCAGCGACGAGCAGCCTCGATCAGGGACATGGGGCGCTCGCCGGCCTCCGGCTTAACATGCGGCAGCGTGTAGAGCCCCACGATAAACGAAACTACGCCAATGGGCAGGTTGATGAGGAAGATGCTCTCCCAGGGAAAGCTTGCCACCAGCATGCCACCCAGCACGGGGCCACACATCATGCCGAGGGCCACGAAGGTCGCGAGAATACCCATGGCACGACCTCGTTCGCGCGCCGGAAACGACTCGGTGATAATACCCATGTTGTTAGCCATGGCCGCCGCGCAACCGACGCCCTGAACGATGCGTGCCAGGATAAGAACCTCGAGCGAGGCCGAAAGGCCGCACAGCAGCGAACCGACCGAAAAGACGATGACGCCCAGCTGGAACACATTCACCTTGCCGCGCACATCACCCAGACGGCCAAACGGCAACATAGCCACGCATGTCGCAAGCAGATACACCGAACTCACGAGCTGGATGCGGTCGAGGCCCACGCCCAGCTCCTTTTGCATCACGGGCAGCGCCACGGTCACGACGGTCGAATCCAGACACACCATAAACGTCATGATGAGCACAGTAAACAGAATCGCCCATTTGTTCTTGCCATGGGTGTCGCCCTCTAGGGCAATGTGCTCGCGGCGCAGCTGCTCTGCAGTTTTCTCCATATCCATCCTTTCGAGTGGCCCAACGCAAAAAACGGGGCCCCAATCGCCTGCAAACAGCCGCGATTGGGGTCCCGCCTACGGAATCGGAACGAAAGGTCGCCGAAGCTTTCTGCCAGCATCGGCACCTTGTACGGAGCTAGCCTAGCACTGCTCGAGCGCCTGCTCAAGGTCGGCAATCAGATCGGCCGTGTCCTCGAGGCCGCACGACAGGCGCACCATGTCGGCGGAAATGCCACAGGCAATGAGCTCCTCATCGTTCATCTGGCGATGCGTGGCATTAGCGGGATGCAGGCAGCAAGTGCGGGCGTCGGCCACGTGCGTGGCGATCTGGGCGAGCTTAAGGCTCTTCATAAAGGTCTCGGCCGCCGCGCGACCACCGTTAAAGCCAAAGCTCACGACGCCGCAAGTACCGTTGGGCATGTACTTCTGAGCGATGTCATAGTACTTGTCGCCCTCCAGGCCCGGATAGCTCACGAAGCGTACCTTGGGGTGGCTCTGCAGGAACTTGGCGACCGCCAGACCATTCTCACAATGGCGCGGCATGCGCACGTGCAGGCTCTCGAGCGAGCTGTTCAGGAAGAACGCCGCCTGCGGGTTCTGCATGGGGCCGAGGTCGCGCATAAGCTGCGCAGTGGCCTTGGTAATAAAGGCGCCCTCGCGACCGAACTTCTCGGCATAGGTCACGCCGTGGTAGCTCTCGTCAGGCGTGGTGAGACCCGGGAACTTGTCCGCATGGGCCATCCAGTCAAACTGGCCATGGTCGACGATCACGCCACCCAGGTAGGCCGCATGGCCATCCATGTACTTAGTGGTGGAGTGCGTGACGATGTCGGCGCCCCACTCAAAGGGACGGCACATCACGGGCGTCGGGAAGGTGTTGTCGACCATCAGCGGTACGCCGTGGTCGTGCGCGGCCTTGGCAAAGCGCTCAATATCGAGCACGGCAAGGGCGGGGTTAGCAATCGTCTCGCCAAAGACAAGCTTGGTGTTGGGCTGGAAGGCTGCCTCGAGCTCCTCGTCGGTGCAGTCGGGGGCAACGAACGTGCAGGTCAAGCCCATACGACCCATGGTGTGAGCCAACAGGTTGTAGGTACCGCCGTAGATGGCGGAGCTCGCGACCACGTGATCGCCGGCGCCGGCAACGTTAAAGATCGCGAGGAAGTTCGCGGCCATGCCCGAGCTCGTGAGCATCGCTGCGGTGCCGCCCTCCATCTCGCAGATCTTGGCGGCAACCAAATCGCACGTGGGATTCTGCAGACGGCTGTAGAAATAGCCCGACTCCTCCAGGTCAAACAGCTTGCCCATGTGCTCGGACGTGTCGTACTTCCACGTGGTGGACTGGTAGATGGGCACCTGGCGCGGCTCCGCATCTCCCGGGTGATACCCGCCCTGAACACATGTCGTACCGATGGTCTGCTCGCTCATATCCAACTCCCTTACTTGGGTTTTGTTTTTATTCGGTTCACGATACCGCTACCCTGCACCCCTCTCAACCCATCCCCAAGGTAGGTTATGGGACAAATTGATCAGGGGTATTTATCTCAAGCCTTGGGCATTTGCTCGATAGATAAAAATGAGGCATCCATGAAGCTCTCGATGATTACACGCACCGTCATGGGTACCATAGGCGGGTACACCGTGACTAAGGAGACAACGATGAAGCAAATCGATACGGCCCAGCTCGACATCACCGCCTGTCAGGCTCAGGCTGCCGAATACCATGCCCGTGGCTTCAACTGCGCCCAGGCCGTCGCCTGCACGCTCGCACCTGCCGTCGGACTCGACCCCCAGGTCGCCTTTACCCTCACCGAGGGCTTTGGCGCCGGCATGGGCGGCATGACCGAAACCTGCGGCGCCATCTCGGGCGCCGTGGCCATCATGGGTTTTGTAATGAGCGACGGCATGGAAAACCCCAAGACCAAGGGCCAGACCTACAAGCTGTCGCGCGAAATCGCCAAGCGTTTTAAAACGAAGAACACAACGACCGTCTGCGGCACGCTCAAGGGCGTCGGATCGGATAAGGGTCCGCTCCGCAGCTGTCCTGGTTGCATCGACGATGCCGTCGAGATCGCCTGCGATGTGCTAAAGCAGCTCGCCGAGTAAACGGCAGCAACAGAAAACGACGGCCGGCGCGCTTGGGATCCATCCAAAAGCACGCCGGCCGTCGCCATTAGAACTCGGCAAATTCGGGAGCGCCGACCTCGATCTCCTCGCGCCCCGCCATAAGCTCGCGCATCTTGGCGCAAAATAGCTCCTGCTCCCCCGCCTTAAACACCAAGTGAAGTGTCACGGCATCCGCGTAATCGGTATCCGAAACCTTGGCACCCGAATCCTGCGCCAAACGAAGCACCTGCTCATACTGCGGATAGGCCACATGCACGTCAACAGGCACGACACTCGTCATCTCGACAATCTGCCCGGCCTCCCGAGCAGCTGCCACCGCCGCCTGCGTCGCCGCAGTATAGGCGCGCACCAAGCCACCAGGTCCCAACAGCGTGCCACCAAAATAGCGCGTCACCACGCAGCAAACATTTTTGAGCTCTGCGCCGCGCAACACCTCGAGCGTCGGCATACCGCTCGTGCGGCTCGGCTCACCATCATCGCTCTGGCGCTCGCGTCCATCGACTAAAATCCACGCGGGAACATTGTGTCGAGCGTCGTAATGACGCTTGCGAACCATCTCGATAAAGGCATTCGCCTCATCCTCGGACTCAATATGGACCAGCTGGGCAATAAATCGGCTCTTGCGGTCCACAAACTCGCCCGAAACCTCAATATTTGACTGCAGAGTTAAATAGCTGTCCAACAAAGCCCCTCAACAACAAGCAAAGCAACAAACAGCCTCAATAATACGGCAAAGGCCGTACCGATAACCTCGGTAAATAGAACGGAAACGCCAATGATACCGTCACCAACAGCGAGAACCCGTCAGCGCGAGCAAGGTGCCTTGAAAGACAAGGGCATTGACCTTATGGTCATGCCCGAAGGCTTGAAAGGCAGATTGCCGCGCTGACGGGTTCGCAGCGTCAACATAGTTGCCAAGTGGGCCTATAAGCCGGGTTCTGTCGTGAACGGTCATTTATCTTGTCTGCACGTTACCGTGCAGCTCCACGCACGCTACCCGAACGCGGACCGGGCCGGCCCATAGCGTTCCTATTCGCGCTTGCTCCGGATGGGGCTTGCCAAGCCGCCGTGTTGCCACGACGCTGGTGGTCTCTTACACCACCGTTTCAGCTTTTCCCTTTACGCCTTGCGGCGCAGGTGGGAGTCTTCTTTTCTGCGGCGCTTTCCGTCGGATCACTCCGCCCGGCCGTTAGCCGGCATCCCGCCCTCTGGAGCCCGGACTTTCCTCACGCGTACTGCAAGCAGCACATCGCGCGACCGTCTGGCCCACTCAGCAGTGCAAGAGTGTAACACACCGTTGCCGCAGGCAATGGCACAACGCAAACGCTCGACACGATAAACCAAGAACCGCCATGCGTTACAATGGTCCTGTCGATGGGCAACGTCGTCAGTCGAGACGCGACCGCGCTCCGCACCCCTCCGTCTACTCGGTGTGTTCCCGCCTCCTCCCCGAGGCGGGATGTCGGCATTTTTTCATGCACCGACAATCCAATAGCCTGTGGACAGCCCGGCAGCATTGCGCATCTCGGCGCCAAATGCAAAAAGGGATCCGTCCATTACGGACGGATCCCTTAAACAAGTGATCGTCAAACCGATTTACTCGGCGTCGGTCTCCTCGTCCTTCTTCTCGGAAGGCAGCGGGGTAACCTCGATCTCGACGCCCAGAGTCTCAGCAGCAGACTTCATGGACAGGGAGATACGACGACGGTCGAGGTCGATCTCCATGACCTTGACCTGAACCTTGTCGCCCACATGGGTGACCTGAGAAGGCTGATCGACGTGCTTGTTGGCCATCTCGGAGATGTGCACCAGGCCCTCGATGCCCTCGCCCAGGTCGACGAAAGCGCCGAACGGGACAAGCTTGGTCACAGTGCCCTCGACGATGGCGCCGACGGGGTACTTCTTGACCAGTGCGCGCCACGGATCCTCGGTGGTCTGCTTGAGACCCAGGGAGATGCGCTCGCGGTTGAGATCGACGTCGAGAACCTCGACCTCGACCTCCTGGCCGACCTTGACAACCTCGGAAGGATGGTTGACGTGGTTCCAGGAGAGCTCGGAGATGTGGATGAGGCCGTCGATACCGCCGAGGTCGACGAAGGCGCCGAAGTCGACGATGGAGGAAACGGTGCCCTGGAGACGCATACCAGACTTGAGCTTGGACAGGATCTCGGAGCGCTCAGCCTTACGGGACTCCTCGAGCACGACGCGACGGGAGAGGACGACGTTGTTGCGGTTGCGGTCCATCTCGATGACGCGGGCCTCGATGCGGGTGCCCATGTAGGAGGTGAGGTCCTTGACGCGACGGAGGTCGACGAGGGAAGCGGGCAGGAAGCCACGCAGGCCGATGTCGAGGATCAGGCCGCCCTTGACAACTTCGATAACCTCGCCCTCGACGTTCTCGCCGGAGTTGAACTTCTCCTCGATGCGGTTCCAAGCACGCTCGTACTCGGCACGCTTCTTGGACAGTACCAGACGACCATCCTTGTCCTCCTTCTGGAGAACCAGAGCCTCGATGGGATCACCGAGTGCAACGATGTCTGCAGGGTTAGCGTCCTTGCGGATGGACAGCTCGCGGACCGGGATAACGCCCTCGGACTTGAATCCGATGTCAACGAGCACCTCGTCATGCTCGATCTTAACGACAGTGCCGTTAACGAGATCGCCCTCATCAAAGTCGGTAATCGTACCGTCGATGAGGTTGTTCATCTCCTCCTCGTTGACATCGTCAAGAGAGAAAATGGACGAGTTCTGAATCTCACTCAAAGGTGGACCCCTTTCGAACTACGGGGCCCCGATTGCTAGGACCTACAGAAGGGTGCGACAAGCACACAACGTTTAGGAACACTCGGGAGCCGACAGATACTAATGTGACGCTTATGCAATCACGTTCGTATAGGTTACGGGGAAATCATTTCGATTTCAAGCGTGAACTGCGATTTTTTACTCGTATGGAGACTTTTTCGCAATCTTGTGGACGACCGTCCCCATAAGTTGACGATAGGCAGTTAGGCATACGGCTTTGGGGTAAAGAATCCGGAGCAACGATTCTGGAACGATTTATCGAGAAAGGTGCCCGCGTGCTCAAAGCAGTCGTTTTCGATATGGACGAGACGCTTCTTAGCATCAACCTCAACGCGTTCATCCTTCGCTATTTTAAGGATGTCTCGTCGATGCTCGCGGATATCGGACGCCGCAGCCGCGGTGGCACGATGGCGCGCCTCGGCACCATTCTGGTCGACCTCAACGCCAATCGCCGCAGCGGCACGGATAATCGCACCAATCTTGAGTTCTACCAAGAAGAGGTTGAGCGCCGGTGCGGCATTTGCCTCTCCGATCCCCTCATCTACGAGGCGTTTACCTACTACGACCGCGAAGTTCTTCCGTACAAGAACGACGATGTCATCAACGCCCACGCCATGCCCGGCGCACACGCCGCGCTCCAGGCCGTACAGGACGCTGGACTGCGTTGTGCGCTCTTTACCAACCCCAGCTTTCCGCAGGGGGCCATCGAGTGCCGCATGGGCTGGGGCGACCTGGCCGACGCCCCCTTTGAACTCGTGACGCATATGGGAAACACCACCCGCTGCAAGCCCGATGCCACCTACTATCTCGAGCAGCTTCAGGTGATGGGACTCGACCCACACGAGGTCCTTATGGTGGGCAACGATCCCAAGCGCGACTTCCCTAGCCCCGCCTGCGGCATTCAAACTGCCTATGTTGGCCAGGGAAAACCCGGCCGAGCCACCTGGCACGGAACCATGGAAGACTTCGCCCGCGATTTCAACGCCGTAGTAGAAGCCTTCTACGAACACCAAGTAGCCGACGAACTGTCATAGGACCCCTCCCACCAAACAAAATAGCGCCGCAGGTTGAGCATAAGTCAGCGAAAACGCCCCTAAGCGAGCAATGTGCCTTGAAAGAGGAGGGCATAGGCCTTCTGGCCATGCCCGACGATTGAAAGGCAGATTGCCGCTTAGGGGCGTTTGCAGCGTCGACTGGTTACGCGGTTTGGTAAAACCGCGTAACTAACAGACTCGAGTCTTGCCGATCATGATGTTGAGGATCTCGACATCGGTATCTTTCATACCCACACGGCCCACGTAGCCCATGCTGGCGATTGTCTGCTCGACGGTATCCTGGATCAGGCCCTCGCCGGCGCGGAAGCCACGACCCTGCATGGCCATATCGTGACCTAGAATCGCCGCATCAACGGCAGCGGAAATCTTGGCGGCACAGCTTGCCTTGGCGCCATCGCACACGATGCCGCCCACGTTACCGAGTGTGTTCGAAACCGTCGCGCCAATCTGCTCGCGCGTGCCACCACACAGCCAGGTAATCGCAGCGCCGGCGCCACACGCGGCGCAAATAGCACCGCAAAACGCCGAGAGCGCACCAATATAGCTCTTGATATGCACAGCGATAAGATCGGACAGCATCACGGCGCGCACCAGGCGATCGTGGTCGCAGCGCAGGTACTCGGCATACTCCATAACGGGCAGTGCGCAGGTAATGCCCTGGTTGCCCGAGCCGCACACAATGGCGACCGGCAGCGCACAGCCGTTCATGCGGGCGTCGGACCCGGCGGCCGCACGGGCGCGGGCACGGCAGGCGACGTCATCGGCACGAGCACCCAGCAGCGTGCGGCCAACCTCGGCACCCCAAGCGTGCGCCAGGCCCTCGGCGCTGATCGCGCCGTTCAGCTCAATCTGACGCTCAACGGCAGCGCGGGCACCATCGATGTCGCCGTCCTCAATAAAGTCGATGATGGACTCAATCGACATGGGCGTGTCAGCGCTATCTGCCGCACGCTCGGCCATAACGCGCTCGGCGCAGGCGGCACACTCCCCCGCCGACTTGCCGCATACCGGAATACCGTCGAGCGTATGGCACGTGACATTGGTGTGGTGGTCGGTAATCTCGACGACTGCGGTATGGCCCCCGGCTGTGGCAGTCACCTTGATGTAGAGGTTGGGCACACCCTCGACAAGCGACACATCGCAGTAGCCGGCATCGGCGAGGAGCTCGGCCACACGAGCACGGTCTTTATCGTCAACGCTCTCGAGCACCTCAAGCGCGCTCTTGGCGTCGCCGCCCACGGCACCCAGCACGGCCGCCGCCTCAATACCGTGCATACCGCCCGAATTGGGCACGGTCACGCTCTTAACGTTCTTGATGATGTTGCCCGAGCAGGCGACATCCATATGATCGGGTTCGCAACCGAGCGTCTGGCTCGCCAGCGCCGCTGCATAGGCAACGGCAATAGGCTCGGTGCAGCCGAGCGCACAGACAAGCTCGCGGTTCAAAACATCGCAAAACGCGGTATCACGAAGGGAATCGGCAGGCATAGGTATCTCCTACTTGTATAACGGACTGGGCTCTCAAAAAGAGTTAACTCTTTTATTTGATAACAATGCATCAGAAACCGCAACCATGGTTCCGACGGACGGCGCTTAAGCGCAATCTGACGGCATTCATTCATGAAAAGCCGGTCTTGTTGCATGCTAAAGCGTTTGACCAAAAAACGCCCGAGCGTTTACACAAAAGTCGCGCTATCATGCAGTCGAACGCGGTAAAACCTTTAGCAATTCCGCCGCACGGACCAGAGAGGAACCACTCATGAAGATTGGTATCGGCAACGACCATGCCGCCGTCGAGCTCAAGAACATCATTTCCGAGCACCTGAAGGAGCGCGGCTGCGAGGTCGTGAACTTTGGAACCGACACCTCCGAGAGCTTTGATTACCCCATCGCCGGCTACAAGGTGGGTAAGGCCGTTGCCAACGGTGACGTCGACCTGGGTATCCTGATCTGCGGTACCGGCGTCGGCATCAGCCTGGCCGCCAACAAGGTCGAAGGTGTTCGCGCCGTCGTGTGCTCCGAGCCCTTCAGCGCCAAGCTCTCCCGCATGCACAACAATACCAACGTGCTCGCCTTTGGCGCCCGCGTCGTGGGCTCCGAGCTCGCCAAGATGATTGTCGACGAGTGGCTCGACGCCGAGTTTGAGGGCGGTCGTCATGAGCGTCGCGTTAACCTCCTCAACGAGATCGACCACACGCGCGGCCTCAAGGTCGTCGACGAGGCCTAAAGACCTACAAAGCCATACGCTAACGCCAGCCCCCGCCCGGAAGAAACATCCGGGCGGGGGCTCTTTAGTAGATTTCTAAGCGGTTACCAAAAATCTACTGGAATAAAATGGGCGCCGCGGATGGAATTCCGCGGCGCCAAAGCCACACGCTAACAGCTTTAAGGAGTCAAAGCTGGTTTAGCCAAAGAAGCGCTTGATCTCGATCTCGGCGTTCTCCAAGCAGTCGGAGCCGTGGATTACGTTAGCGTTGACATCGACAGCGAAGTCGCCGCGAATGGTGCCGGGAGCAGCATCAAGCGGGTTGGTAGCACCCATAAGGGTGCGCATCTTGGAGACAGCGGAGAGACCGGAAACGACCATCTTAACGACCGGGCCGCTCGTCATAAAGTCACAGAGACCACCAAAGAAGGGCTTGTCGGCCAGATGGGCGTAGTGCTCCTCGACGGTAGCGCGCTCGAGCGTGGTCATCTCCATGCGCTCGATGACAAGGCCGCTACGCTCAATGCGAGCGACGATCTCGCCGATCTTACGATCGCGCACAGCGTCGGGCTTAATCATGATGAAGGTCTTCTCGATAGCCATAAGGTAGCCTTTCAAGTAGGTTCGCGCGTGCCCAAGTCCCATTCCGGCACCCGCCCGGACTGCATCGTAACAGAGTTTTAGCTGCAGTAAACAAAAAGCTGTTTTTTGAAACGTTACAATTTATTAAAACGTTCCATTTGTGTCACTTCTGTTTCGAGGCCCGATTAGAGTACCATCCGACCGCACATCAACCGCATCGAACCGAGCGGACGGTCGGTTGCCGCCCGTGAACGTACCCCCTTCACAACCTGCCCAAAGGTCCTACAGAAGTTCTCGACAAGCCCCTCCCCCATAGCAACAAAATACGGACGCCCACATCAGCAGACGTCCGTAAAGCAACAACGATTTATCAATAAATGGCCAAAACGGCTTCAGCCAAATCCCTACTTTACCCCGTGGCCCATCTCGACGACCTTAGTCAGTGATCCAAACACACCCTCGTCAGCCACGAGCTGTGCCTCGGCGCGATCAAGCTGCACGGCAACGGCGGCAGGGGCGGTGCCGCCCTCGGTCGTGCGCGCGGCGACAATCGACGGGATGTCGAGCGCCTCGGTAATGTCGCGCTCAAAGAGCGGGCTTGCCTCCTGGAACACCTCAAACGGCAGGTCCTCAAGATTGCAGCCGCGCTTCTCACACATCAGAACCAGATGCCCCACCACGGCATGAGCCTCGCGGAACGGCAGACCACGCTTAGCCAGGTAATCGGCAACATCGGTGGCGGCAAGGTGACCCACGCCGCACTCGCGCGCCATGGCATCCTCGTTGACGGCCCAAGTCGAAATCATACCGGCCATAACCGACAGGCACTGCATGAGCGTATGGGCGGTATCGAGCGCGCCCTCCTTGTCCTCCTGCAAATCCTTGTTATAAGCAAGCGGCAGGCCCTTCATGGTCACGAGCAGCTGCACCAGGTTGCCATACACACGGCCGCTCTTGCCGCGGATAAGCTCGGCAAAGTCGGGATTCTTCTTCTGCGGCATGATAGACGAGCCGGTGGAGTAGGAGTCTGAAAGCGCGATAAAGCCAAATTCGGAGCTCGACCACAGCACGATCTCCTCGGAAAGACGCGACAGGTGCATGGCCATGACGGAGCCGGCGTAATGCAGATCGAGCAGGAAATCACGGTCGGAAACCGCATCGAGCGAGTTGGGAATCACGCCCGCAAAGCCAAGTTCGGCAGCCGTCATCTGGCGATCGAGCGGATAGCTCGTACCAGCAAGCGCGGCAGCACCCAGCGGGCAGTTGTCGGCGGCATCGAAGGCGGCCTTTAGACGCGTAAAGTCGCGCGCGAACATCCAGGAATACGCCAGCAGATGATGCGAGAGCAGCACGGGCTGAGCGTGCTGCATATGCGTGTAGCCCGGCAGAATCACCTTGTCGTACTTCTTGGCCGCATCCACCAGCACATGGCGCAGCTCAAGATTGGCCTCCATGAGCTCCTTGGCCAGCGCCTTGACGCCCAGGCGCGTATCGGTCGCCACCTGGTCGTTGCGCGAACGCCCAGTATGCAAGCGCTTGCCAGCCTCGCCGATGCGACGCGTCAGCTCGCTCTCGATGGACATATGAATGTCCTCGTCGTTGATATCGAAGGTGAAGTTGCCGGCATCGATATCCTGTTCGATTCCGGTCAGGCCCTTGGCAATCGCCTGCTCGTCCTCGGCACTGATGATGCCCTGAGCGGCCAACATCTTGGCATGCGCCTTAGAGCCGGCGATATCCTGCTTATAGAGATGTTTGTCGACCGGCAGCGACGCGCCAAACTCCTGCGTGACCTCGGCCACGCCCGCCTCAAAACGACCGCCCCAAAGAGCCATGGGATCGTCCCCTTTCATCAAATACCAAACGAAGCGCCCAAAGCAATGCGCCATGTCGCTAAAGCGATTTACCAACCGCTAGTTTTGCACATTCCCCACTGCATGCGGGGCCATGTAGCTAATTTGCAAAGAAGTGACGCACCATGCACTTGGCACCCAACGTCTCCCTCCGGATGTTGCCCTGCGAACCGTCAATCCAAGCCTTCAAGCTCATAGGGACGTCCTCGACCTTTGCAGCATCGAGCTCGGGCGCGAGGGCAAGTAAAGCATGCGCGATAGCATTGAACATAATGGATACTCCTCATATATATAGGCGCAGAGCCGCCAAATTGATAGAAGGAGCCCCGCCGGACAACCCCGGCGGGGCTCGGACTCAGCCGCAGACGCGGCATCATATATGCGGGCGGAACGTAGGGGCCACCGATGTTAAGAAGTGTCAGCAAGCATAACGAAAGGTAGGGACCCCGTGCGCCCGTTATGTATCACGCGGATGGGCCGCGCGGATACCAAGGGAAGGAGGCGCTAGGCCTGGGCGGCAGCAGAGCTGGGGCCCTGGACCTTTGCCCACGTCTTGAGCGACAGCGTATCGATCTCGATAAAGCCGGCGCTGGCCTTCTCGTCAAACGTGGTGTCGCGGTCGTAGGTAGCCAGACCGTAGTCGTAGAGGCTGAAGGGGCTCTTGCGGCCGACGACATGGCAGTTGCCCTTAAAGAACTTCAGACGGACAGTGCCGGTCACGAACTTCTGCGTGTCGGCCATAAAGGCATCGAGCGCGTTTTTGAGCGGGCTGTACCACTGGCCGTTGTACACGGCGGTGGCCCAATCCTGCTCGAGCTTGATCTTGGTCTTGAGCAGGTCGCCCTCAACGCAGATGTCCTCGAGCGCCTTGTGGGCGGTGATGAGCGTCAGGGCGCCGGGAACCTCGTAGCACTCGCGGCTCTTAAGGCCCACCAGGCGATCCTCGACCAGATCGAGACGGCCAAAGCCATTGTCGCCGGAGATCTTGTT
This sequence comes from uncultured Collinsella sp., assembly GCA_900540985.1. Lineage (GTDB taxonomy): Bacteria > Actinomycetota > Coriobacteriia > Coriobacteriales > Coriobacteriaceae > Collinsella. Next base: position 40,902 of record UQIC01000002.1, on the reverse strand, counting down.
GAGGGCGATGACGATCTCAGAGAGCTTCATCTTCTTGCCGTCGACGGCGACGGGCTTGCCGGCCTCAAACTCAATCTCGGTGTAGGTCGGGGTGTCCGGGGTGTCCTCGGGATTCTTGGTCATAACCCAAGCGTCGTCAAGCGGCTCGTTCCAGGGATCCTCCAGGTGACCGCACTCGATGGCGCGACCCCACAGGTTGTCGTCGATGGAGTAGGGGTTGTCGTTGGCACCCTCGGGAACCGGCACGTTGTGGGCGTGGGCATAGGCGACCTCGTCGGGGCGACACTTCAGGTCCCACTCGCGAACCGGGGCGATAACCTTGAGCTCGGGGTCGAGGGCCTTGACGGCGGCCTCAAAACGGACCTGGTCGTTACCCTTGCCGGTGCAGCCGTGGGCGACGTAGGTCGCGCCAAACTCGTGGGCGACCTCGACGAGCTCCTTGGCAAGCAGCGGGCGAGACAGGGCGGAGAGCAGCGGATACTTGTTCTCGTACATGGAGTTTGCGGCGATGGCCTTAGTCAGGAACTCATCAGAGAACTCGTCGCGCAGGTCGAGCACCTGACAATCGAGAACGCCCAGGTCGAGCGCCTTCTGCTTCTTGGCATCCAGACCGGTCTCCTCCTGGCCCACGTTGCCGCAGACGCAAACGACATCGAGATTCTTCTCGTCCTGGAGCCACTTGACACATACGGATGTATCAAGACCACCGGAATATGCGAGAACGACTTTTTCCTTGCTCATGGCTGTTTCCTTTCGCCCTTGGTAGCTAGTTAGAACATCGGTCAGTTGCAAGTCATTTCGAGGTCAAAAACCGTGCAATATCAGGTTAAATAGCAAAAATCAGCACATACATGCCCTAGAAACATGCAGCAATGTCGTGCTAAAACCCAACGACCTCAAAATGACTCTGTTGAGGCAATTCGCCCCATGCGGACAGAGACGATTGTTATCGTCGTCGGGAAATTGCGCGCTGGCGTCGGATGGCATTGTCTGCAGTGGTGATGATCGTTACGAACTGCATCTGCCTCTCCTTTCACCTATCGCCGGGCGCAATTCTAATATCGTAAACGGTACCTTTTCCTCGGTAAGCGGTTGTTTTTCCGTCTCCGTTTTCGATGGTCGCTATATTACGCTAAAGTGCCCGCAGCACAAGCGACAAATTCAAATTTCTGAAAAGTTTTTTCATTACTTTGTGAAGCGTGGTGCAAATACGCTCCGTTCCTGCGAAAATACGCCCGACTACGAATTGATGGCTATAACGTCTGAAACAATCTCGAAACGAAAGGCTCGCTTTTATGCAAACTTACGAATCGGACGCCAATATCGGAAACATTAAGATTCTCGCCGTCGACATGGACAAGACGCTGCTGACCGACGAGCGCGTGCTGCCCCAGGGTCTTGATGAGCGCCTAGACAAGCTCGCCGACGCCGACATCGTATTCTGCCCCGCCAGCGGACGTCCCGCCCCCAAGCTCGAGGAGATGTTCGAGGGCGTCAAGAACCGCCTCGCCTTTTGTCCCGACAACGGAGCGTGCGTGATCTATCGCGGCAGCTATATCTATAAGAGCACTATTGACGTGGAGCTGTATCAGCAGGTCTTGAGCCGTGCCTCGGAGGATCCGCGCGCTGTCCCCGTCCTTTGCTGCTTCGACGAGTTCTACGTGCTTGCCCGCGACCATCAATACCACGACGAGATCAGCGTCTACTACAACACAATCAACTACGTCGACAGCTTTGATGGCATTGATTTCGAGTCCAACAAGATTTCGGTCTTCTTCCCCGGCTACGACGCCGAGCCCGCTTTCCGCGAGACCTATAGTCCCGAGTTCTCGGACAAGCTCTACGTCACCAACGCCGGGCGCGAGTGGATCGACTTTATGAACCTGGGCGTCGACAAGGGCGCCGGCGTCGCGCACCTGTGCGAACACCTGGGCATCGATATCGCCGACGCCGCCGCCGTGGGCGATACGTACAACGACATCCCCATGCTGGAGCGCGTCGGTCACAGCTTTATCGTGGACAATGCCGAGGAGCACATGAACGCGCACGCCAAGTGGCGCATTCCGAGCAACAACGACGGGGGCGTACTGACGCTCATCGACGCCATCTTGGCGGCTCGTTAATCTATCTCGTCGCCATGCCCGGGGCCGGCCGTTTGATTTTTGCTCGGTCAGGTCCTGGGCTCGCTCGAAGGCCACATTTAGTGGCCTTCGGCTCGTGCGGAATCTACAAAAATCAAACGGCCGGCCCCGGGCATGGCTACGCTGGTTTGTTTGTCGCCGAGATGGCGTCTTGGGTGTCTAGATACTTGGCTGATTTTTTTGGAATGAAGGGGGGCTCCTTGTTGGCAAGGAGCCCCCCTTGCTTTTGGTTACTTTGGGGTTGTTGATACGTCTTTATTTGGCGTCGGCCCAGGTTATGCCGGTGCTGGCTTCGGCAATGAGGGGGACGCGGAGGTCTACTACGTGTTCCATGACGTCGCGGACCATGGTGGTCAGGCGCTCGACTTCATCGGTGGGGCACTCAAAGTCCAGTTCGTCGTGTACCTGCAAGATCATGTGGGCGGCAAAGCCCTCCTCTTCCAGACGGCGGCTTACGCGGGCCATCGCGATCTTGATGATGTCGGCGGCGGTTCCCTGCATGGGGTGGTTCATGGCCGTGCGCTCGCCAAAGCCGCGGAGTTGCGGGTTTTTGGCCTTGAGCTCTGGAATATGGCGTCTGCGGCCATACATGGTCTCGGCGTAGCCCGTCTGCTTGGCGCGCGCCACCACGTTGTCGAGGAACGTACGCACGCCCGGGTAGGCCTCGTAGTAGCGGTCGATCATGTCGCGCGCCTCGGCCATCGAGATATGCAGCGACTGCGACAGGCCGTAGGCCTGCTGACCATACACGATGCCAAAGTTCACGGCCTTGGCGCGACTGCGCAGGTCGGGCGTTACCTCGGACACCGGCACACCAAATACGCGCGCCGCCGTCTCGGCATGGAAGTCCTCGCCCTCGTTAAAGGCGCGCACCAAGTGCTCGTCACCCGAGAGATGTGCCAGCAGACGCAGCTCTATCTGCGAGTAGTCCACCGCCAAAAAGGCGCTTCCCTCGCCTGCCGAAAACGCCGTCTTGACGGTACGACCCAGCTCCGAGCGCGTCGGGATGTTCTGCAGGTTCGGGTCGCTCGAGGACAGACGCCCCGTTGCCGTGATGGTCTGGTTGTACGTAGTGTGCACACGACCGTCACCACGGCGTAGCGGGCCCAGCGTGTCCAGATAGGTGGACTTGATTTTGGACTTCTCACGCCAGTCCAAAATCAGGCGCACGATCTCGTGGTCGCGGGCAAGGTCACTCAGCACCTTGGCGTTGGTCGAATAATAGCCGCGCTTAGTCTTCTTGAGGCCCTTGGTCGGAAGCCCCATCACATCAAAGAGCACATGCGACAGCTGCATGGGACTGCCAATATTAAAGGTCTCGTCACCCGCCAGGTCGCGAATACTGCGCTCAACCTCGGTAATCTGGGTCGCCAGGCCCTCGGACAGATTACGCAGGCGGTCGGGATCCACGAGCATGCCCGCGCGCTCCATCTTGGCAAGCACCGGCACGAGTGGCATCTCGATGCCATCGAACACGTTGGCGGCGTTCTCGCGGGCCATGCGGTCGCGCAGCGGTGCGACCAGCGCCAGCGTCAAGGCCGCCGTGCGAGCGGCGGGTGCGGGAGCGTCCTCGCCGGCACCCTCTGCACCGCGCGCCGCAGGCAGCGACATCTGCAAATAGGTATCGGCCAGATATGCCTCATCGAACTCGGAGCGATCGGAATCCAGCAGGTAGGCAGCGACCACGGTATCGAAGATACGCGTGGAATCGACTGCCAGCGGATCCATGAGCTCGGGCTCGGAAGAATCGATAGGCGAAAGCTCATGCAGCAGCGCCTTCATATCCGGGCTCGCCACGCGACCCTCCATAAACAGACGCGCGAGCAGGCCGGCAATCACGCCGTGGACGAAGTTGAAGCCCTCACCCTCAGCCACCGCACAGCTGTCGCTCTCCTCGAGCGCGAACAGGCCCTTGGACGTCGCCAACCACAGCGTGCGCGTCAGTCCAAAGAGCGCGCCCTCTTCCTTGTCGTCGTCCACCACGGCGGCGACCCACTCGCCGGCATCAATCGCGCGGGAGACCTCAGCCGCAACGGCACCAAGCGCGTCGGCATCACCGGCGGCTGCGCGAGCCATCGCAGGTATCTCAAACACACTGGAGACAGCAGCAACCCCGCCCTCGCCGCCGATCAGCGCCAAGAAACGGTTCTGCATGGCGGTGATGCCAAGCGTACCCAGCGCCGCGGAAACCTCATCGGCAGAAAACGCCGGGAAGGACGTCGCCTCAAAGTCGAGCTCGACGGGCGCATCGGTGCGAATTGTCGCCACCTTACGGCTCAGCAGTGCGTCGTCGATGTGTGCGCGCAGGTTCTCGCCCATCTTGCCCTTGACCTCGTCAGCATGCGCGATGACCTCGTCCAGGCTACCGTACTGCGCAATGAGCGCGCTCGCCTTTTTGGGGCCGATGCCCGGCACGCCGGGGATGTTATCGGACGTGTCGCCCTTCAGACCATAAAAGTCGGGCACGAGCGCCGGCGTGATGCCGTGATACAGATCGTCCACGCTCTCGGGCGTCATGATCGCCACGTCGGACAGGCCCTTGCGGGTCGAGACCACGTTGACGTGCTCGGTCACGAGCTGATACATATCGCGATCACCGGTCACCAGCAGCATGTCACAGCCGGCCTCTTCACCCAGACGTGCCATAGTGCCCAGGATGTCATCGCCTTCCCAGCCCTCGGACTGCAGAATCGGCACGTTGAGTGCGACGAGCAGCTCCTTGATCATAGGAAACTGCGCATGCAGATCGGGGTCCATGGGCGGGCGCTGCGCCTTATACTGCGGCAGCATCTCCATGCGCACGCGCGGCTTGCCCTTATCAAACGCCACAACAACGCCGTCGGGGTTAAAGGCGTCGATCATCTTAAGGAACATGTTCAGAAAGCCAAAAATCGCGTTGGTGGGGCGACCGTCCGGCGCGTTCATGGTCGGCGGCACGGCGTGGAAGGCGCGATGCATGAGCGAGTTGCCGTCGATAACGGCAAAGGTGCGGCGCTTGTCAGACATATTAAATACCTCGCTTTGGGCTGGGCACGGTTTGCTCACTCCAGTTTACACGCTCCCCGCCCCGCGGCCACCTCACATCAAGCTCCCCCGCCACCGTGAGCCCGCGCGTGATACGATGGCTCACGGTACATCAACCAGCACGATCGATCCGAAAGGAGCCTGCGTCATGGAGCGTCCCTGCGCATGGAAAAAGTACACGCCACAGCAGATCGAGGAGCTCGAGGAGCTTTGCCGCGGCTATAAGCAGTTTTTGAGTGAGAACAAGACCGAGCGCCTGTGCGTCAAGACCGGTATCAAAATGGCCGAGGAGGCGGGATACGTCGACCTGGAGACCGTAATCGCCGAAGGCCGCGAGCTCAAGGCAGGCGACAAGGTGTATGCCGCTAACCACGGCAAGGACCTTATGCTCGTCAACCTGGGCACCGCCCCGCTCGAGCAGGGCTTTAACATCCTGGGCGCGCACGTGGACTCGCCGCGCCTGGACCTTAAGCAAAACCCCGCCTTCGAGGCCGGCGACATGGCTTATCTCGACACGCACTACTACGGCGGCGTCAAGAGCTACCACTGGGTAGCCTCCCCGCTCGCACTCGTGGGCGTCATCTGCAAAAAGGACGGTACCACCGTCGACATCAATATCGGCGACAAGGCGGACGATCCGGTCTTTACCATCTCCGACCTGCTGATTCACCTCTCGAGCGAGCAAATGTCCAAGCCCGCCAAGGACGCCGTCGACGCCGAGATCCTCGACGTGATCGTGGGCGGCCGTCCCGTCAAGTTCGATGAGGACGACAAGGACGCCCCCAAGGAGCCCGTCAAGCAGATGTTCCTGGACATCCTCAAGGAGCAGTACGACGTCGAGGAGGAGGACTTCCTCTCCGCCGAGATCGAGGTCGTGCCCGCCGGTCCCGCCCGCGACATGGGCCTCGACCGCTCCATGATTTTGGGCTATGGCCACGACGACCGCGTCTGCGCTTACCCCTCCATGCTCGCCCAGATCAATGTGGCCAATGTCGAGCGCACGAGCATCACGCTCATCGTCGACAAAGAGGAGATCGGCTCCGTGGGCGCCACCGGCATGACGAGCCGCTTCTTCGAGAACACCGTCGCCGAGATCATGACACTCGCCGGCGAGGACAGCCCGCTGGCTTTGCGCCGCGCGCTCGCCCGCAGCCGTATGCTCTCCTCCGACGTGTCCGCCGGCTTCGACCCGGGCTACGCCGGCAAGTTCGAGACCAAGAACGCAGCCTTCATGGGTCGTGGCCTGTGCTTCAACAAGTACACGGGCAGCCGCGGCAAGGGCGGCTCCAACGACGCCGACGCCGAGTACGTGGCCCTCGTCCGCGACATCATGGACGAGGCCGGCGTGGACTTCCAGACCTGCGAGCTCGGCCGCGTCAACGCTGGTGGCGGCGGCACCATCGCCTACATCATGGCCAAGTACGGCATGAACGTCATCGACTCCGGCGTTGCCGTCCTGTCCATGCACGCCCTGTGGGAGGTCGCCAACAAGGCCGATATCTACGAGGCCTATCGCGGCTACAAGGCCTTCCTCGAGCGCGCCTAACCAGCCCTCGTAAAACGAGCCCAATCAGCCCTTCATAACTTGCGGTGAAATACGGATTCATTAGGCCTTCCAACAGGGAAAGCAGTCTGCATTTCACCGCAACTTTTTTAGCGGGAGCAGGATTCCGTGCTACAGGTCGTCATTTCGCCCGCCAAACAGATGCGGACAGCTCAAGATGCCTTTGACGTTTGGGGCATACCGCCTTTTGCACATCAGACGGCCCGGCTCCATCAGGCACTGCTGGGCATCGAACACGAGGACGGCGCGGCAGGCCTTCAGGCCCTTTGGAACGTGAGCGACAGGCTGCTTACAACGTGCCTGGATACGCTTCACGAATTTATGCCCGTCCTGAGCGATGCCGACCTCGCCGATTCCGGTATCGCACGTCGCCTCTCCCCCGCCGTCATGTCCTATCACGGTATTCAATACCAGAGCATGGCGCCCGAGGTGATGGATTCCACGCAGCTCGCATGGCTGCAAGACCATCTATGGATCCTCTCGGGCCTTTACGGATGCGTACGCCCCTTTCATGCCGTTGAACCGTATCGGCTGGAGATGGGCGCAAAGCTTGCCGTCGACGATGCCCGAGACCTCTACGCGTTTTGGGGCGACAAGCTCGCACGGACCATCGCTCCGGCGAGCTCCAACGCTACGATCGTCAATCTCGCCAGCGCGGAATACGCCAAAGCCGTTCTGCCCCGCCTCACCACCGATGTCACGGTCGTCACATGCCTCTTTGGTGAAGACATCCGCAACGGCAAGCCCATCCAGCGCTCGACCGCCAGCAAAAAGGCGCGCGGCTCCATGGTGCGCTGGATGGCAGAAAACAAGCTCGAGGATGTAAGCGGGCTCACCGCGTTCGACGTTGGCTATCGTCACCTTCCCGAGCTTTCAAATAAAAACACTTTGGTCTTCCTGAACGAACAGGCCTTGTAGGACCACCGCTACTCTTGAATGTGCTGCCTAGGCACGACGTCTATTCCGCCAAGCCGTCGGCTTTGGCAATTTCATTTGTCGTGCCGTCCTGATAGGTAATCTTGACATGCTCCACCTCGGACACCTTGACGCCCGACGGGGGCTCCAGACGCCATTCCGTCAGGGCGATATCCATGGTCGTGGGCACATCTCCTTGATCTTTGAGCTTCACCGTCAGCGTTTTGAGCGCCGCGTCAAACGTCACGCGTTCGATTTCTTCGCCTGGAATGGACCCACCACTCAGCTGCAACTGCACAAACTCATCGCGCGGGTACCAATAATCGCCCGGAACGGCGAGCGTATTGGCATTACCGCCAGTACTCCTCACCGCCATAATCGGTAGGCTATCATCGGCCTCAAACTCCCAGGCAGCGCCGCCGCGACCGCCAAACGTCCAAATACAAAAGGCAATCACCAGCACGGCAAGCACCGCAAAACCAATCGCGACAAGGCCATGGTGCGCACGGCCCTCCTCGGCCGATACATCCCATCGTGTCTCTCGATATAGATGCTTGTCTTCCATGTACGCCTCCCCACAGGCACGCTCTTTAGGCCAATCGTACCCATTCGAGCTATACTTGAGCCCATTACATAAACGGGGAGCTTGCAGGACAAGACGGCAGGCTGAGACTGGGCGCGCCCGCCCTGACCCGCAAACCTGATATGGGTAATGCCAACGAAGGGAGCCGTGCCAATGAGCACACAGACCGAGCCCAAGCTCGTCACGCAAATCGACTTCGCCCGTGCCGGGCAGATCACGCCGCAGATGAAGGAAGTCGCCGAGCGCGAGCATCGCGACCCCGAGTACATCCGCGAGCGCGTGGCCGACGGCCGCATCGCCATTCCCGCCAACATCGTGCACATCAAAAAAGGCATGCGCGCCTTTGGCGTCGGTGAAGGCCTGTCCACCAAGGTCAACGTGAACTTGGGCATCTCGGGCGACAAGGCCGATGCCGTCGAGGAATGGAAGAAGGTCAAGATCGCCGAGGACTTTGGCGCCGACGCCATCATGGACCTCTCCAACTCGGGCAAGACGCGCCAGTTCCGCCAGCAGCTCATCGACGAGACGCCGCTCATGGTAGGCACCGTCCCCATGTACGACGCCATCGGCTACATGGAAAAGCCGCTGGTCAAGCTTACCAAGGACGACCTGTTCGAAGTCGTGCGCGCGCATGCCGAGGACGGCGTGGACTTTATGACCATTCACTGCGGCATCAACAAGTCGGTCACCAAGACCTTTAAGGAGACCGGCCGCCTGATGAACATCGTGAGCCGCGGCGGCTCACTGCTGTTTGGCTGGATGGAGGTCACCGGTAACGAGAACCCGTTCTATGAGTTCTACGACGAGTTGCTCGAGATTTGCCACGAGTACGACGTGACGATTTCGCTCGGCGACTCCTGCCGCCCGGGCTGCCTCTACGACTCCAACGACGCCACCGAGACCGCTGAGATGATCGAGCTGGGCAAGCTGTGCAAGCGCGCTTGGGCCGCCGGCGTCCAGGTCATGGTCGAGGGCCCGGGTCACATGGCGCTCGACGAGATCGCTGCCAACATGAAGCTACAGAAGCGCCTGTGCCACAACGCCCCGTTCTATGTGCTCGGGCCGCTGGTGACCGATATCGGCGTGGGTTACGACCACATCACCGCTGCCATCGGCGGCGCCATCTCCGCCAGCTCCGGTGCCGACTTCCTGTGCTACGTGACACCGGCCGAGCACCTGTGCCTGCCCAACGCCCAGGACGTGCTCGATGGCCTCATGGCCACCAAGATCGCCGCACACGCTGCCGATATCGCCAAAAAGGTGCCCCACGCCCGCGACATGGACGACAAGATGGGCCAGGCACGCCGCAAGCTCGACTGGGACGCCATGTGGAAGTGCGCGCTCGACCCGGTTACGGGCAAGAAGCGCTACGAGGAGTCTCCCGCCGCCACCGAGGGCACTTGCACCATGTGTGGCAAGATGTGCGCCGTCCGCACCGTTAACAAGGTGTTTGAGGGTACGACGATCGACCTTGGCATGGAGGACTAACCTTATCGCCGCGATCGCCTATAGGCTCGCCGCAGCACCTGCCAATTGTTAACTTGTGAACATTTGCCTGCATTTGCGTAAAAATTGCATCTCGCGCCCGGGTTCGGCATATCGCCGGCCTGGGCATCTTTATAATGCGGGGTAAAAGACCCATTTGAATCCGACCGGACAAGGGAGCGAACATGGATCGCAGTAAGGTACCAGCCGTTCTATCCATCGCAGGATCCGATTCCAGCGGTGGCGCCGGCATTCAGGCAGACATTAAGACCATCACGGCGCACCGTCTGTATGCCGAGACAGCCATCACCGCTATCACCGTACAAAACACGCTCGGTGTCACCGCCGTGCAGAATATCTCCCCGGATATTGTCGCGGCGCAGATCGATGCCGTTTTTGACGATATCCGACCCAGCGCTGTCAAGATCGGCATGGTTTCCTCTGCCGAGATTATCGAGGTTATCGCCGACCGCCTGAGTGCCTGGGACGCACAAAATATCGTCGTCGATCCTGTCATGGTCGCCACTTCGGGCGCTCGCCTCATTGCCGAGGATGCCGCCGAGGCGCTCACACGTCGCCTGTTCCCGTTGGCGACCGTCATCACGCCCAACATTCCCGAGGCCATGGCGCTGCTCGACTACGAGGTCGATTCCGAGCGCACGCAGCAAAACGCTGCCATGCTCCTCACCCGCCGCTTTGGCTGCGCGTCCCTCGTTAAGGGCGGGCATTTTGTCAATGAGGCCAACGATGTGCTAGCAGAGCCCGCGCCGCTCGATGACGAGGGCAACCACCTGGGCGATCCGCTCACCACGTGGTTTCGCCACAAGCGCATCGAGACCGGCAACACGCATGGCACCGGTTGCACGCTCTCGTCCGCCATCGCCTGCGCGCTGGCCCAGGGCATGGATCTTGCCGACGCCGTCAACGCCGGCAAGGCCTACCTAACGGGCGCTCTGGCCGCCGGCTTTGACATGGGCAAAGGCTCCGGCCCCGTCAACCACATGTGGCAGTATTAAGATCCGCAGCCCCAAGCCACCGCAAAGGCGCCCGTCCCCTTTGCGGTGGCTTGGGGTCGCGCTACTCTCCGAGCATCTCTTGGAGCTTGGCTGCCACGGCGTGGCCCAGGCTCTCGTGGCTTTCGGGCATCATGTGCAGATAATCGATATCGCCCGGCTCGGCAAAATCAGCGGCATTCAAAAAGTCGCAGCCAAACTGTTTAGCAGCATACGCATAGTATTCGGCAAAATGCTCCGAGGCCTCGACGGAGCGCTCGTCAAAGTCGGTCATGTACACATCGGCGATCTGCGGTTTAATCTTGATAGGCGCCATCAGCAGAATACGCGGGCAGGGCGCGGCTTCGGTCCAGGGAAACGCACGGACGGTGCGAATCAGCGCCATGGCACCGTCAGCGATATCGGCAGCCCCCACGCTAAAGACCGTCTTGCAGTCGTTGGTGCCCAGCATAATCACGATCGCATCCAGCGGCTTATGAGCCTCGAGCAGCATCGGCAACGCGCGGATGCCGTTGAGATTAGTGTCCAGATGGCACATGTCGTCGCGTACCGTCGTGCGGCCGTTGAGGCCTTCCTCAATCACGTGCCAGCCCTCGCCCAGGTCGCGCTGGGCCACACCGCACCAGCGCACATCGTGCGCATAGCGTACCGCGGTGCCGTCGCGCATGCCCGCCGGATCATAGCCGTAGGTATTACTGTCGCCAAAGCACAGAACGTTTTTCATCGTAAGCCCTTCCTCTAGTAAAAAGAAAAAGTCGGCGGGAGCAGTCTCTCCCGCCGGATCGACCTATCTGTCAGCACACACCGATTACAGGTACTTGCGCCAATCGTCATCGTCTTCATCGTCCTCGGCGGCAGCCTGGGCCTGCTCGGCGGCGCGGGCAGCCGCAGCGCGAGCGGCAACCTGGGCATAGGACTCCTCGTTGCGCTCGGGGAAGTTTGCCAGCACGTGCTCGAACTTGGCAAAATCTTCGTCCCAGCGCGTAGAGGGTACGGCAAAAAAGACCTGCTTGACCTTAAAGTCGCCCGATGCGAGCTCCTTGCGGAAGAGCTCGGCCACGGCCTCGGCGTCAAAGCCGTTGTTGTCGCAGCCCCAAGCGCCCAGCACGAGCTTCTCGCGACCCAGCTCGTCGCAGATGGCAAGCACAAAGCGGATGCGATCGCGCAGGGCGTCCAGCAAGGCATCGTCACCCACGCGATACTCCTGGCGAGCGCGCTTGGCGTTGGGCGCGGCGGCGACGATTACGTCGGCATAGGCGTGCACATGGTTGCGGTCGAAACGCACCGCGGGCACCACCAGCGCACGGTTGCGGTACAGCTCACAGTTGATGTTGCGGCGACGGTTCTCGCCGTACCATTTGCGCTGTTTATCGAGCACGTTGTACAGGTACGAATCGGCACAGAGCGTGGCCTCCTGACCCAGATAGCCCTGGATGTAGCCGCCGCCCGGGTTGGTGAACGAGGCAAAGGCGAGCACGGCCATGTCGCAGAATTGCGCGTAGCCTCGGCCGTTATCCAGAATGGCCTGCGTGGCAGAGGCGTCGAGCACGGTGACCTCGGGCAGGACCGGAGCGGGCTCCTCGGCGGCAGGCGCGGACTCGGTCTCCGTGGCCTCCTCTGCGGGTGCAGGCTCGGCCGTAACCTCGGTCTCGGCGGACGCAACCTCAGCGGTCTCGGCCTCGGCGGCCTCAGACTCCTCGGCAACCTGTTCCTCGACAGCGTCGGCCGCTTGGGCCTTGGCCTTCATCGCCGCGACAAAACCGGCAGGCATACCATCGAACTCGCACACACCGGCAAGCGAACGCTCGATATCCTTGGCGCACGCTTCGGACACAGTTGCCACGTGACGCTCGGCGGCCTTGGCGCGAGCCTCGCGCTTGGGGTTGGGCTGTCCCGCGCGGTTGGGCCTGCGGTTACGGTTCCTGTTGTCGACGTCTGCCATAAGTGGTCACCTTTCCTGTCGCTGCCGCCATCGGCTTTTCCCATCCATGATACCCCGCCGCGTACAAAAAAGACGGCCCCGAAGGACCGCCTTTCGCATCGATTTGCACGCACGGCAAGCACCGCCGCAATTCGCCACTAGTCGCGACGGCCAAGGATGTTCAGGATGCGCAAGAACACGTTGATAATGTCCACGAACAGATTGGACGCCGTGAGCACGGCGTTGGGCAGCGTAGGCGGCACCGTCGTGGCAACATAGGCGTCGTAGCCGATGAAGCCGGCGAACACCACGATCACGATCAGGTCGGTGATGGTCTGCGAGACGCCCATGAACATCAGCACGATCTCAACCAGTATAGTGGCGAGCAGAATGCCAAAACCGATGCCATATACGCGCTGGAAAAACTTGGGGAACGTCACGCCCAAGGCGCCAAAGACAAAGGTGATGGCGGCCGTGGCGATAAAGGCAGTGTTGATGGTGGGCAGGTCATAGTTGGCAAGGCCAAACGACGCGGTCAGGCCAAAGGTACTCGCAAAGATTACGTAGCCCACAAGGGACAGGCCCACGGACTGCTTGCTGGCGGCGGCCGACATCATGACCATGCCGACGATGGTCAAAATAAACGAGCCAAAGACCAGCGGCAAGGCGGCGCCGCTCATCATCATGCGCGCAAACGACATGGTGCTCGTAAAGTAGGCGCCGGCGCCCATGGCGCAAAAGCCCAAGAAGATCAGGGCAGACATGGCGAGATTGTACGCGCGCGGCGACATCTCCTTGGCGCGGCTTGCGCCGCTCTCGATGGGGCCGTTCTGATAGCCCTGGATATCGTTCATACTTCGTCCTTTCACAAAGCGCCGTGAAAGACGGCGCAGCAGATGACAAGATTCCTGTCATTGTACCCGAATGCCGTGCGTCCTTACCTACGGCGCTCGCCCTCGAGCGTGCGATCAAAGGCCCAGACCCACCAACGCATCACGTGTGCCTGCGAGCCGTCCGCCCGCTCGCGCGTCTGGTCCTCCAGATACAACTCGGTCGCGTGCCCGCCAAAACGCACCTTATAGGTCGCCGTACGGATGCCGTGGACCGTCAGGCCAAACCCGGTGGTCGAGATAATTTCATCGATTGTAAAACAACGTCCGTCGACCCAGCAGACGGTGACCGGCACGACTTGTCCGCCCGCGAGGATGCGAGCCACGACGTCCACATACTGCTTGTGTACGCGCCGAGTTTTGCCGTCTGTCTGTCGATATTCCATGCCCCCTATTATCGAACGCATGTTTGCATGTTGTAAAGCGAACAGACTGTGGTTTTGGAGTGTCGTAGTAATCGCACGTGTCCGCATGGCGTGTTAGCAAAAAGAACACCCGCGGTCAACAGGGCTAATATTCAATTTTAGTGCCAAAAAGTTCACTTCTCCCATCAGAACTCGGTAAAGAGACCCGCAGGAGGTGATACGATTTATCATGTTTTTGTAACGTGTCTGCAAACTTCGAGAAAGCCCATATATGGACGTAACGTTCTCAACCTTCCTCGGCCAAATTGTGTCGAACCCAGTCCTTGCCGTCACCGTGATCCTCGCGTTGGGCGCCATCTTCGTCAATGGATGGACCGACGCGCCCAACGCCATCGCGACCTGCGTCACTACGCGTTGCATGCCCGCCCGCGCCGCCATTCTCATGAGCGCCGCATTCAACTTCCTCGGCGTGCTCATCATGACGCACTTTAACGCGAGCGTCGCCAACACCATCTCACATATCGTCGACTTTGGCGGAAACAGCACCATGGCGCTCGCCTGCCTATGCGCGGCGCTGTTCTCCATCGTCGTCTACGGCGCCACAGCGTCGCGTTTTGGCATCCCCACCTCGCAAAGCCACAGCCTTATCGCCGGCCTGACCGGTGCCGCCATCGCCCTCGGCGGTGCGAGCAGCGTCAACGTCCACGAGTGGATGAAGGTCATCTACGGCCTGGCACTCTCCATCGGCCTGGGCTTTGTCATGGGCTGGGTCCTGTGCAAGCTCGTCTCGATCCTTTTCGCCGCCGCCAACAGGCGACGTGCCAATGTCTTCTTTAAATACGCTCAGATCGCGAGCGCTGCGGCCATGAGCTTTATGCACGGCGCGCAGGATGGACAGAAGTTCATCGGCGTGCTCTTTTTAGGCGTGGCCTTTGCCAGCGGCCAGACGAGCGTCGGCGATGCAGGCATCCCCATCTGGATTATGCTGCTGTGCTCGGCCACCATGGGTATCGGCACCAGCGTGGGCGGCGAGCGCATCATCAAGTCCGTCGGCCAGAGCATGGTTAAGCTCGAAAAGTACCAGGGCTTCTCCGCCGACCTCGCGGGCGCCGCGAACCTGCTACTTGCCACCCTTACCGGCATCCCCGTGTCCTCCACGCACATCAAAACCTGCGCCATTATGGGTGTCGGTGCCGTCAAGCGCCTTTCGGCCATCAACTTTGGCGTCGTCAAGGACATGATGTTCACCTGGTTCTTCACCTTCCCTGCCTGCGGACTCATCAGCTTTGTCATGGCCAAGCTGTTCATGATGTTCCTCTAATCAAACCGAGCGTCCATCCGGACCGCAACACTTCGCCCACCCGTCTTCGCCTCGAAAGGACCCACCCATGGCAAAGAAACCCGATTCGTTCTACTTTGACAACTACGTCGCTTGCGCCGACCTCGCCGTCCAGGCCGCAGAGCTGCTCACCAAGATTTTTGAGAACTTTGACCCCGCGCAGATCCACGACATGCTCGATAAGATGCATGCGATTGAGCATGCGGCAGACAAGAAGCACCACGAACTCGAAGACGCCTTGCTCACCGCCTTTATCACCCCGCTTGAGCGCGAGGATCTGGACCTGATGAGCTGCTCGCTCGACACCGTGCTCGACCGCATCGAAGGCGTCGTGCAGCGCGTCTACTTCACCAACATCCAGAGCATCCACCCCGATGCCATCGTCATCGCTCACAAGGTAACCGATGCCTGCCGCGCCATGAAGGACCTTATGGTCGAGCTTCCCAACTACCGCAAGTCCAAAACGCTGCGCGAGCTGGTCATCCAGATCAACACCATCGAGTCCGAGGCCGACGAGCTCTATATCAACGCCATGCGCAACCTGCACGTTAACGGCAAGGATCCGCTCGAGGTCATCGCCTGGCGTGACGTGTACGCCTTCCTGGAGTACTGCGCCGACTGCTGCGAGAATGTGGCCGATGTCGTGGATTCGATTGTCATGAAGAACAGTTAATTGGGGGTACGTGTCCCGGCGGCGAAGGGCCGGCCACGGTTTGCTTTCTCACTCCGGCTGCTTTGCAGAGTCGTTCGAAAGTAAACCGTGGCCGGCCCTTCGCCTTACATACCACCATTGGGAACTTTGGCTGATACTTTGAAAGCGATGGGGCTTTTGTTGGCAGGGCCTTTGGGCCCGATCGGGAACTTTGGGACCGCCTTAACGTTTGGCTGGATGGGGCTTTGGGTACCCTTTGTTTTACTTTGGGTTGATACATTGAATTTGGAGGGCTTGTATGTCTTATTTGGATCTGGCTCGGGGTCGATATTCTTGTCGTGAGTTTGAGGATCGTTCTGTTGAGCAGGCTGTGGTGGATGCCATTGTTGAGGCTGGGCGGATTGCTCCCTCTGCTTGTAATAATCATCCTTCTCGTGTGATGGTGCTGGATACGCCCGAGCTTCTGGAGAAGGCTGCTGCTTGTCAGCCTCGGTTTGCTCGTGATGGGTCTATCTTTGGGGCCCCGCTTGTCTTCCTTATTTGCAGCGTTACCGATGATGCTTGGGTGCGCCCGTATGATCAGATGAATTCCAGCGAAATCGATACGTCCATCGTGTGTGATCAGATGATGATGGAGGCCACCGAGCAGGGCCTGGGAACGTGCTGGGTGTGCCATTTCAAGCCTGAGGTGGCACAGGAGCAGTTCAATCTGTCCAAGGGCGTCTATCCCTATCACATGCTCGTCTGTGGCTATCCTGCCGACCACATCGCCGATCCCGAGCATCGCGAGGCACGCACCATTCCCCTCCCCGACTTCCTCCTCAAGTAGATTTTTGGGACATGCCTTAAAACCTACCCTTGACCGCTCACCCGTTCGCCGAGTTCTGCGCCACTATGTGCAGGGCTCGGTTTTTATGTTACGCACCCCGGCACAGTCATAAAAAAGGACCCGCAAGCTGCGGGTCCTTTCTAGGCACTAAATTGTAGGCCGAATGTTAGTCCAGGTCGTCGGCAGCGAAGTTGTCGATCGGGGCGAAGGGATCGGCCACGGGGACAACCGGGTCAGCGACGGGCAGCGGCTCGGCGGGAACAGTCACTGCAGGAGAAGCGGCAGAACCGACCGGTGTGGAGGCCATGAGGTCGGCCGGGAAGGAGTTCTGGGCATCGTCCATGAAGTGCTGGATGAGCTTAAGATACTCGGCCTTGAACTCCTCACGGGAAGCCTTGAGACGATCGATCTCCTCGAGCTCGGCCTGCTTCTCGGTCAGAGCCTGGCGGATAACCTCGCGGGCCTTGGCGTCAGCCTCATTGCGGATACGCTCAGCGTTCTCGTTGGCATCGTTAACGATGGTCTCAGCGGTCTGCTGGGCAGCGATCAGGGCAGCGGAAATCTGGCGCTCCTGAGCGGAGAAGTCAGGGGCGGGAGCAGCCACGGGGGCGGCAGGAACGGCCTGGGCGGGGGCATCCTGAGCCTGGGCAAGCTGAGCCTGCGCATCGGCAAGCTGCTGCTCGGTAGCAGTCAGACGACCCTTAAGGTCGACGATCTTAGCGAGCATAGCGTCAACCTCAGAGGACAGCGTCTCCAAGAAGACGTCGACCTCAGCAGGATCGTAGCCACGCTTGGCCTCAGAGAAAGTCTGAGCCTGGATGTCTGCAGGGGTAATAGCCATAACAAGTCTCCTTTTTCATCGCCTCGGCGCTACACGCCCGACGTAAGTTACTAAGACAGTTCTACACGAGTATACCTATAAGAAGCTGCAGAACCAGCCTCTGCACCAACTGCAACGCAATAATCGCAACGACCGGCGAAAAATCGATACCGCCCATCGGCGGGATGAAACGACGGAACAGGTTGAGCCACGGACCGCACACGCTATCAAGCACCGCGGCAATATCCTGAAGCAAACCACCCTGCTTCATGGGAATCCACGTCATAAAGCAGTAGACGACAATGAGCGTGGAATAGAAGTTGAACAGCGTATTGACCAGCTGGACGATAGTGTAGATGTTGATGGGAATCTCCTCGTCTTGTCTTTACTTAAGGTAGCCGTCGGCACGAAGCTTCTTGAGATCGGAATCTTTGACCTCGCAACCGGCGGGCAGCACCATGAACACGCGGTCGCCCACCTCCTTGACCGTGGCACCCAGACCGCAGGCAAAGCCGTAAGAGAAGTCCAAGACGCGCTTGGCAACTTCGGTGCGTACGCCCACAAAAATCAGTGCGACAGGCTGCTTGGTGCGAACGCGGCGCACCACGGTCTCCACGTCGTCATAGCTCTCGGGGCGCAGGACATAGGCCGGCAGCTGCGGTGTGGCGTTGATGATATTGCTCGCATAGGCCGAGGCATCGCTCGGTGCAGGCGCAGGCGCAGCGGCGGCACGGGCGCGGGTGTTCTCGGCGTAGCTCGACGGCGTGTCATAGGCACCAGGACGATAACCGCTCGCAACACTGTCCTGCGAGCGCGAAGGCGGGTTATACGTCGTGGCATGGCGGGAGTCATCGCCGACCAGCTGCCCGGAGCGTGTATACACGGCAACCGACTCAGCTTCACCACGGCGCGTCTGACCAAGCAGGCCGTTGCTCGGCTCGTCTTGGGTGTAGAAGCCCTCGCCCGAAGCACCGCTGTAGCCGTTGCCCTGATAGCCATCGTCATAGCCATCATCGTAGCCGTAGTCGTCGTCCTGGCCATAACCCTGGTCGTAACCCTGCTGGCCGCCCAGGTGCATCTTATTTTTAATCTCGTCAAGGAAGCCCATGGTTGTGTCCTCTCGCGGTTTAGTGCAGGCGCCCCGATAATCAGTGCGCACTTCAGAGCCTTATTTTACTGCAAACTCCGGGCTAAATACTACCCTGCCCAGGCGAACGAGCGTAGAGCCCTCCTCAAGGGCAGGCTCAAAGTCCTCGCTCATACCGCAGGAAAGCTCAGGCAGGTTCAAATCGGGATGCGCCGCCTCCAGCTCATCCCTCAGTTCACGAAGCCCCGCAAAGGTGCGGCGTGCCACATCCTTATTCCCCCGGGGCGCCATAGTCATAAGCCCCTGTACGCAAATTCCCTCAAGTTCCGCAAGCTCACCCGCGGCGGCGCGAATCTCATCGGGCGAAAAGCCTCCCTTCGACTCCTCACCACTCACATTGACCTCAATGAGCACACGCTGGGGGCCGGCGAGCTCGCCTGCCTCAATCTTGCGGACAGCACGGCTCGAGATCGCCTGCGCCAGATGCAGCGAACCCACCGAGTGAATCAGCTCGGCTGAGCCCAGCACCGCATTGATCTTATTGGTCTGCAGGTTGCCGATCATATCGAAGCGCACCTCGGGCAGCTCCGGATGCTCCGCCAGACCCGCGAGCTTGCGAACCAGCTCCTGCGGGCGGTTCTCGGCAAAATGGCGATACCCCGCCTGGATGGCGGCAACGGTCTCATCGACACCAACGGTCTTGGACACGGCAATGAGGCTCGCGGCGTCGTGGGGACGGCCTGCGCGATCGAGCGCCGCATAAAAACGTTCCAGAATCTGCTCGCGGCGAGCGCGCATCAAGTCCAAATAGTTATCCATTGCCAATCGCCTCCGCTGACAGCCAAACAAGTAGTCCCATGCTAACGCAAGAGCGCGGCCCCGCATGTGCAAGGCCGCGCTCGCTTAGGTATTTACAATCTTTCGACGAACGGGGTTGCTTACTCCTCGTCGTCCTCGCCATCGTCCTCATCCTCAAGATGATCGAGCAGGTAGCGAAGACCCTCGCTGACCTCGTTAGCGGGCACCTTGGCAACGTAGCGAGCGTCGACGGCGGGCCTCATGATAACACCCTCGCCCGAAGGCACGCGCATGCTCTCGAGCTCATCCTCATCAGTGCGGGCGATATCGCCGGCATTCATGCGCTGACCAGTCAACAGGAAGGTCAGACGGCAAGCGGCATCGATGGAAATCGAAGCGATGCGATCGAGGTAGCGCGAAACCATGATAGCGCGGCGCAGGTCGTCATAGTTGCTGTCGTCGTCCATAAAGTCGCCCGTATCCATACGGTTAAAGGTGCGGAAGAACTTCTCGTAGGCGGCGTGTACCGGCTCGTCCTCGACGGCCAAGTTGCAGATGATGGACATATCATTGGTGACGAGCGCGGAAAGCGAAGGGCCCAGCACCTGGTAGACGGCCTCAGCCTCGGCCTCGACCGTGCCGACAAGCTCCTTGGGCAGCGAGATATCGGCCTTGATCATATGACGCGTGGCGCGGCAGATCTGGCGAACCTTATCGGTCATGCGCTGCAGGTTAAAGTCGACGTAGATGATCGTCTGAAGCAGGCGGAAGTCGGAGGCGACCGGTGACTGCGTGGCGATCAGGTTGTAGCAGACGGCCTCCAGGTTGGCGCAGCGAGCGTCAATCGAAAGTGTGCGCTTCTTGGTCTTGGTGGCGAGCTTGCGGTCGTCGGTCACATAGGCCTTAACGGCATCGTGGAGGGCCAGATCGACGGCCTCGTAGATGCTTAGCATCTCGTGGCGGGCCTCGATGAGCTGACGGGAAAACAGTTTACGCATGGTTCACTCCAATCAGTTGGGTGCGGTCATGCCGCCCGCACAGTGAATACGCACCGGACCAGGTCCGATCAGCTTGGGACTAGTCGCACCGATCAGCCAAAGCGGCCGGTGATATAGTCTTCCGTCCGCGAGTCCACCGGGCTGGTGAAGATCGCGTCGGTTTGACCATACTCGATGAGCGTGGCGGGCTCGCCGGCAACTTCCTGCAAGAAGAATGCGGTGTAGTCGCTAATACGAGCTGCCTGCTGCATTGAATGCGTGACGATGATGATCGTCATCTCGGGCGCCAGCTCGGCCATCAAATCCTCGACCTTAGAGACGGACGTGGGGTCGATGGCGGAGCAGGGCTCGTCCATCAGAAGGACATCGGGTTGCACCGCAAGCACGCGCGCGATGCACAGACGCTGCTGCTGACCGCCCGAGAGCGCCAAACCATCCTTGTTGAGCTGATTGGATACCTCTTTCCAGAGGTTGGCGCGCTTGAGCGATTCTTCGACGATGTCATCGAGGTCGCTTTTGCTAGTCACGCCCTGCAGACGAGGGCCAAAGGCGACATTCTCGTAGATGGATTTGGGAAACGGGTTGGGCTGCTGAAAGATCATGCCCACGCGGCGACGGAGGTCGACCGGGTCGACACCCTCGGCATAGATATCGTTGCCGTCGAGCGTCATGGTGCCCTCGACGCGCGTGCCCTCGATCAGGTCATTCATGCGGTTGATGCAGCGCAAAAACGTCGACTTGCCGCAGCCCGAAGGGCCAATGAAGGAGGTGATGGCGTTTTTGGCGATGTTGAGGTCAAGCCCCGTCAGCGCATGAAAGTCACCGTACCAAAAGTTGAAATCCTTGGCCGTAATGGCCGCTTGCTCCAGCGTGGGAGCGGACTGATAAACGGACATGGGACTCCTTAACTAGCGACGCTTGCGCGACAGGAAGCGCGCAAACAGGTTGAAGGCCAGAATGATCACCATCAGCAAGAGCGCGGTGCCATAGGCTGCGTTCATGTTGATGCCGTCGTTGGCAAGCAGGTACAGGTGAACCGTCATGGGGCGGCCGGAATCGAGCGGCGAGATAGGTAGATTGATGGCCTGGCCCATGGTGTAGAGCACCACCGCGGTCTCGCCAATGGCACGACCGATGGCGAGGACGATGCCCGTGGCAATACGGCCAAAGGCAGAAGGAAGCACGATCTTGGAGACAACCTGCCACTTGGTGGCGCCCAGGCCGTACGCGCCCCAACGGATATAGCGCGGAACGGCGCGAATGGCCTCTTCGGTGGTGCGCATTACGATGGGCAGCATCAGAAGCGCCAGCGCCAGAGCGGCAGAGACCATCGAAAGGCCCAGGCCCATGGCCTCGACAAACAAGGCGTAGCCAAACAAGCCCATAACGATGGAGGGCACCGAGGCCAAAGCGTCAGCAGCGTAGCGAATGAGCTCGACGATCTTGCCCTGCTTGGCGTACTCGGCCAGATAGACGGCTGCCAGCACAGCGATCGGCGTGCAGATAAGCATGGCGAGCGCCGTCACATAGACGGTCGAGACGATCGTGGGCCAAATACCGCCCTCGGCGTTGACGCCCTGGGGCCAACCGAAGATAAAGTCGAGCGAGATGTGTGGCAGGCCGTTGATGACCACGTAGGCGATGATAGCGACCAGCACCAGCGTGGTGATGTATGCCGCGGCACGGAACACGCCAAGCATGATCTTGTTGGACAGGTCCTTGTTGATGCGGCCCTTCTTGCCGTGGGAAAGGGCACGCTTAATGCGCTCGCGCGACGAGGTCGTATCGACCGTCGTGTCAACGGAATCGGACATAGCCTACCCCCTCTTCTTCTTGGAAATCAGACGGACGATGCCCACCAGCGTGGCGGAAATGATAAACAGGACCACGCCCATGCCGAACAGCGCCGAGCGGTGCAGACCCGAGGAATAGCTCATGTCGAGCGCAATCTGGCTCGTGAGCGTCGAGATGGGGCTCGCGATGCTGTCGGGAATAACCGGAGCGTTACCCACGACCATGAGCACGGCCATGGTCTCACCGATGGCACGGCCCATACCCAGCACGATGGCATCAACGATACCCAGCTTCGCGGCAGGTAGCACGACCTTATAGATGGTCTGCCACTTGGTGGCGCCCATGGCATACGATGCCTCGCGAATGCCCATGGGAATGGAATTGAGGGCATCGATGGTAAGCGTCGTGATGGTAGGGACGATCATGATGGCGAGCACGAACCACGCTGTCAGCGCACCAAAACCAAGACCACCGGTCAGTTGTGCGATAAACGGGCGGATGATGATCATGCCGAAAAAGCCGTAGATGATAGAAGGGATGCCGGCCAGCAGGTCGACGGCAGGGCTGATGAGCTTGCGCACGCGCTTGCCGGCGATCTCGACCAGGTATACGGCCGTGCCCACGCCCAGCGGCACGCCCATGGCGAGCGCACCGACGGTCACCAGACCCGAGCCGGCAAGCAGCGACAAGATGCCGTAGTGGCCCTCGGAAGGCGCCCACGTAAAGCTAAAGAAGTCCGCCAGACCGATGTCGGTAAAGACGGGCAGCGCCGAGTACGTGGTAAAGACAAAAATCAGGATGACGGTAACGACCGCCAAGAACGCGCAGGCAAAGAAGATCCACTGCAGCGCCTTCTCCTTGATATAGGTACTGTGCGATACGAGCGCCAGCTCGCGCTTCTTGGGCGTCTGAACATTCTGCTCAGTCTGGGAGTTTTCCTGTGCTTCCATGCTACTCACTCCCCTTCTCGTCGTTGGTGACGGGAATAAAGCCCGCCTCGCGAATCTGCTTGTCCATCTTTTCGGACGTCACATAGTCGATGTAATCCTGCGCCTGCTGCGAAGGCGCACCCTTCACAAAGAAGTAAAGGTCGCGCGAGATGGGATAGCCGCCGCTCGCGACCGTCTTCTCGGACGCATCAACATGATTGACCGAGACGGCCTTGACCGAGGTCTTGGCGTTGAGGCTATCGACGAAGCCCAGCGAAATGTAGCCAATGGCACCGCGCGAACGAGATACCACGTCGCGCACCTGGCCCGTGCCCGAAAGAACGGCCGAGCGGCGATCGAACGGGGTGCCGTCCATCACGATGGTGCGGAAGGCCTCACGCGTGCCGGACGCCTCATCTCGATTGATGACCTGGATCCTCAGGTCCTCGCCACCGACTTCTTTCCAGTTGGTGATCTTGCCGGCGTAAATATCGCGGAGCTGCTCGGTCGAGAGGTTATCGACCGGGTTATCGTCGTTCACGATGACCGCGATACCGTCGTGGGCAATGACGATGGGAGTCAGGCCCAGATCCTGTTCGTCGGCATTGAGTCCACGGGAGGAGCTGGCGATATCGGCTGTGCCGGCGCTGACGGCCTCGATGCCAGCGGAAGAACCCAAACCGGAAACGAGCACGTCGATGCCGGTCTCCTCCTTAAAGCCCTCGGCCGCAATCTCGGCGATAGGAAGGCAGGTCGTGGAGCCGGCGACGGTAATGGAAGAGGTAGAAGATCCCGAAGAACAGGCGCACAGCGTAAGCGTAAGCACAGCGGCGCTCAGGACCGATACGATCTTTCTCATAGCATCACGCCGATCGCAGCATGGCGCCCACAGGTGCCGTCCTCGTTACGGTAGGAATAAAAGCGGTCGTTCTGACGCACAGTCGAAAGCTGGGTATCCACGATATTATCCGCGTCGACACCGACATCTACCAGCGCCTCGCGAATGGCAGCGGAAAGATCGAGCATGCGAGAGGCACTCGCATCGATGCAAGAGAACTCGGCGGCAAAGCGATCCATGAGTTCCTGGGATACCTCATATTCGTCACCCAAGATATGGGGGCCGATATAGGCGGAAACGTTGCTCGCATCGCAGCCGGCAGCATCGCAAAGCGCCTGGCACGCCTTGGCAGAAATACGTGCAATCGTGCCCTTCCAACCGGAGTGCACCACGGCAAATCCGCCAGGGGCCACCAGCACCACGGGAACGCAGTCGGCAAAGCAGAGCAGCACGGGCACGTTATGCGCCGTGCAGACGATGGCATCACAGCCCTCGGCAATCTGCTCGCGAACGTCCTCAAGGTCATCGGCGCCGTTCGAGGTCACCGCAACGATATGATCACCATGGACCTGATTGGGAACGAGCAGGTTGTGCTCGCACTCGGCGGCACCCATAGCTTCGAGCGCACGACGACGATTTTCTTGAACAGCAAAGGGGTCATCGCCAACATGCGAGCCCAAGTTGAGTGAGGAGTACGCATCTTCGGAAACGCCACCGGCGCGCTCGGTGAAGGCAAAGCGAACATCGGATGTCGCGCCCTCCACCAACGTAACTCCATCATGGTCGACACGCGAAACGTTGTCCGCACGTGCTGCCATACTAAAGCCTCCTAATAACACAAGTACCGCGGCATCGCCGCTACAGCCCGCGTTTATACGGCTGTCATACTTCTCTAAAAGGATACCTGCTGCGCTGGAGGCAATCGTAAAGGGAACGTAAAGAGATTGGAGGTTCTAGTTTACAAAGTCGAAATAAAAAGGGCGCGTCCATACGGACACGCCCCTGTGCACAACAATGCAAAGAACGACTTAGAAGCTACCGCGCTTCAGGAAGTCGGGAAGCTCGAACTGATCGTTGCCGAAGTTAGGAAGCTCGGTGCCACCGACGTTGCGGGTCGGAGCGGCCTGAGCCGGGCTCGTGGCAGGAGCGGTGCGCTGCGGCTCAGCGGAGGCAGCGGCCTTGCTCTGAGACTGCTGAGCAGCAAAGAGCTCGTCCTGACGGTTGACGTTGGAGTCGGAGAAGCCCGTAGCGATGACGGTGATACGCACCTGATCGCCCAGGGACTCGTCGACAACGGTACCGAAGATGATGTTGGCCTCGGGGTCGACGGCGTTGGCGACAACGTCGGCGGCGTCGCTGATCTCCTGGATGCCCAGGTCCTTGGAACCGGCGATGGAGAGCAGCACGCGCGTGGCGCCATCGATGGAGCTCTCGAGCAGCGGGCTGGAGATGGCCTGCTGGGCAGCGTCGACGGCACGGGTATCCCCAGAAGAGGTACCGATACCCATCATGGCGGTACCGGCCTGCTTCATGATGGTCTTAACATCGGCGAAGTCCAAGTTGATGATACCGGGGACGGTGATGAGGTCGGTGATGCCCTGGGTGCCCTGGGAAAGGACGCCATCGGCAATCGCGAAGGCCTCGAGCATGGTGGTCTTCTTCTCGGCGATGTCGAGCAGCTTATCGTTAGGGATGACGATCATGGTGTCGACGCAATCGGAGAGGGTCTTAATGCCCTCCTCGGCGCTCTTCTTGCGCTTGCGGCCCTCGAAGGTGAAGGGCTTGGTCACGACGGCGACGGTCAGCGCACCGACCTCGTTCATCGCGATATCGGCAACGATGGGAGCAGCGCCGGTACCGGTGCCACCGCCCTCGCCGCAGGTGATGAACACCATGTCGGCGCCAGCGAGCGCCTCGGCAATGTCGTCGCGGGACTCATCGGCAGCCTTGCGGCCAACCTCGGGGTTGGCGCCGGCGCCCAGGCCGCGGGTAAGGTCGGTGCCGATGTGCACCTTGATATCGGCATCAGAGATCGCGAGTGCCTGAGCATCGGTGTTGATGGCAACAAACTCGACGCCGCGGATGCCCTCTTCGATCATTCGATTGACCGCGTTGGTACCGCCGCCGCCGACGCCGACCACCTTAATGACGGCAAGGTAGTTGTTGATCTCTGTCTCGTGCATGTCGGTCCTCCGAACAAAGGTTATAGCCATAGCATGGGTCGACCCCGCGCACATTAACCTTCAGGTTGAAAGTAAATGCAAAGGTAAACCGTATTATGGTTGCACATTATGAACGTATCAGTCAAATAATTGACCGTGAAAACCAAACAAACCAGATAAACGGCGTGGTATGACCCCTCAACAAAGCATCAACCAGCGCTACGAGGTCGGAGCGTTCCTAAATGTATAGTTACCCGGAGAGCGCACATTGATATACGTTACGCCCTCTACCTGCGAAAGCAGCTTGGTGACTACGCGCTCCTTCTTGACGATATCGTTCGAATCACCCAGCGACACCTCAATGCCGTTATTGAGGTTTGCCGAGATGGCTTCGACCGAAGGCGTGGAAATATCCTTGACTTGTCCCAAGAACTCGCTCGAAAAACCACGCACATAATCCAAGCCAGCCTTAACGGCCTTGGAGCTCACCGCCTGGCCGGAAACCGGAGCGACATCCGCCGAGACATCAGTCAACAACACCGCGCCATAGTGCTTAGCGAGCGCCAGCGCGGCATCAATGCCGGTCAGGGTATTTGAGCCCTGCCCCGTCGTGATGACGTTGCCCTGGTCATCCACTTCGACCGACGTCGACAGCGGGGCGATCCAGGTGTCATCATCCCCGATGGCCCAGGCAAGGTCATCGGAGCTGATATAGGCAATTGCGATGACCTTGCGCTCCATCGGCGTAATGATGAGCGTATGCGGGAACTGACGCTGGACATCCACGCCCGACACCCACGGGTTCTGCTTGAGGTCCTCGGTAATCTGGTCAGGATCGACGTTAAAAAGCGACGTTCCCTCGGGCAAATCGATCAGCTGGATAGCATCGTGCTTCGTCACATGCTCGCTGCCTTGAATCTGAATATCAGTGGCGGTAAACAATCCAGAGTTGATCACCACGACGGCAACGACGACGAGCACGGCCAAGACGGCCAGAACGCCGCCCACGATTTTGCCTTTGCCTGTAACGAGAGAAGCGGCGTCTGACGTTTTATTTGCCATCGCCCCAAGTGAAGACAACGGGTTGACGCCTTTTTTACCCGAAGGCTTCTTGGCGGTAGCCGGCACCGATGTCAGCGAGCGCGGTTTCGATGCGCCCAGCGTGCGACCCGGACGCGCCGCCTTAGTTCCCGTCGAGGGCTTAGGAGTTGCCATGGGACGGGCAGGTTTGGCGCCCATAACAGGCTTTGACGTCACCGAGGGACGCGAGGACTTTTTTGCGGCCGGACGATTACCGAGCTGCGAGCCGACAACCGGACGACTGGTCTGTCGAGCATGCCCGACAGACTTAGAGTGCGCGACGGTATTGCGTTGAGGTTTGGCAGGCGCGCCGGAACGCCCTCCGGCGCGACGGAAGGTGGGTTTCGATGCTCTAGAAGCCGAGGAATTTAACTTCCGGTCTGAGCTCGATGCCATACGCCTCCCTCACCTTTCCGTGCACATGTCTGATAACCGCGGCAACGTCATCGGCCGAGGCAGTTCCGTTATTAACGATAAAATTAGCGTGAACGGGCGAAACTTCCGCGCCGCCAATCGAAAAACCCTTTAATCCACAATCCTCGATAAGCTTGCCCACGCTCGCATCGGGCGGATTGCGAAAGACCGACCCGCAGGATGCGCGACCCATGGGCTGTGTACGCTTGCGCCTCGTAAGGTACCGCTCCATGCGCTCGCGAATGTCGGCCTTGGGCGCCGGTTTAAGCTTGAGCACGCACTCGAGGATGATCTCATTGCGGGGAAGGCTACATTCGCGGTAGCCCCAAGTGATCTCGGACCCCGCATAATGCTTGATACCGGATGCCGGGTCAAACGTTACGACATCCTCAACCAGCGAGCCAATCCACTCGGTCCGTGTGCCGGCATTCATAGATATCGCACCGCCGACCGAACCAGGGATGCCAACGGCAAACTCAAGGCCCGAGAGGCTACGCGACAGGGCATCGTTGACCAGGCGCGCAAACATCACGCCCGCACCGACCGTCAGCGTACAACCGTCATCGGCAACAACCGTGCGCTGAAACTCACGTCCGAGCGAAATGACGGCACCGCGATAACCGCCATCGGCAACCAGCAGATTGGAGCCCTTGCCGATGATGACCCACGGCACCTGCTCGCGATCGAGCACCGCCACGGCGCGGCGGAGGGCATGATAGCTATGGCACGTCACAAAGAGGTCAGCCTTGCCGCCGATACGATAGCTCGTATGACGCGCAAGGCGCTCGTCCTCGATCACATCCGTGTCGATCATGCCCGAGAGCGCCATGACGGCGTTAAACAGACCCATTAGACTTAAGCGTCTTTCTTGGCAGTCAAATACTCGATAAACTCGGGGCCGACGGTCGTAACGTCACCGGCACCCATAGTGAGCAGCAAGTCGCCCTCGCCCACCATCTGCTCGAGCTCCTGATTGAGCTCAAGACGGCTGGAGCAGTACACGACCTCCTTGCCAGGATGCTTGGCGCGCACGGTATCGGCGAGCATCTTAGAGGTAACACCCGGAATGGGCATCTCGCCAGCCGAGAACACATCAATCAGCAGCAGTTTATCGGCATTGGCAAATGCATCGGCAAAGTCGTCGCACAGGGCCTGCAGACGCGAATAGCGGTGCGGTTGGAACACGACGTCGACATGTTTGTAGCCCAGCGAAGAGGCAGCAGCGAGCGTCGCCTTGATCTCGGTGGGATGATGGCCGTAATCATCGACCACGGTGATGCCATCGATATCGCCCACGTGGGTAAAGCGACGGCGGACGCCCTCAAAGCTCGAGAGCGCCTTGGCGGCGGCGTCGACGTCGAGGCCCAGGACATGGGCGACGGTGAGCACCGCCGTGGCGTTGAGCATGTTGTGGCGACCGGGATTGCTCTTGATCTCCACAGCGTGCTCAGTGCCGTCCTCAAAGCGAACGATAAAGTCGCTCTGGATGCCCTTGACATCCGGGTGCATGCAGACGATGTCGTTGCTCTCGGCAAAGCCGTAGGAAAGCACGTGACGGCCCGTCGACTTGGCGAGCTCGACCAGATGCGGGTCCTCACCGCAGACGATGACGGTGCCGTCCTCGCCCACCAGGCTCATGAATTTGGCGAAAGTCGCCTCGATCTCCTCGATACCCGAGTAGTGATCGAGGTGGTCGGCCTCGACGTTGGTCACAATGACCACGTTGGGGTTCAGGAACAGGAAGGAGCTATCGGACTCGTCGGCCTCGGCGACAAAATAGTCGCCCGAGCCGTTCTTGCCGTTCGTGTCATAGCCCTCGACGATGCCACCGATCAAGAAGCTCGGATCCAGACCCATGCGGTCGAGCATGGTGGCGCACATCGAAGACGTGGTGGTCTTGCCATGCGTGCCGGCAACAGCAACGGTGGTGTAGCCGTGGCCCAAAGCAGAGAGCATCTTGGCACGGGGCCACACGGGAATACCAAGCTCGCGAGCGCGCACGAGTTCAGGGTTGGACTCCGGAATAGCGGTGGAGACAACAACCACGTCGGGCTTGACCTCGTCGATCGTGGCGGCCTCATGGCCCACATGCACCTTCACACCAGCGCGGGTAAGCTGGCGAATATAACGTGACGTCTTAAGGTCGGAGCCGGTAACGGCATAACCGCGCTCGTGAAGAACGAGGGCGATGCCACTCATGCCGGCGCCGCCGATACCGATAAAGTGGGCGCTCTTAAACTCGGGCGCGGAGGTTGCAGTCTGGGAATCAGCCATGTGCTCGTGTACTCCTTGCGTAAACACTGCCTGTAACCCGTTAACTGTACCGCACCTACCGCATCAGCGCGAGGGCGACCGACGATATCCCGTCTAACTAACGCAAACCCTCTACCGCATCCGCCAGAAGAGCGGCGGCCCTATCCTGAGCCAGACCACGCGCCGCCTGACGCATGGCGTCGCGTGCCGCCGCGTCATCGACCAGGTGCAGCAGCTCATCGGCAAAGGTAGAACCGTCGATATCGGCATCGGCGCAGAGCACGCCGGCCCCGGCGTCGACCAGATAACGGGCATTGGTGGTTTGGTGGTCGGCTGTCGCATGCGGGTACGGCACGAGCACCGAAGGCACGGCGAGCGCAGCGATCTCGGCCACGCTCGATGCGCCCGAACGCGAGAGCACCAAATCGGCAGCAGCCAGCATATCGCCCATGTTGTCGATGTATGGCTGGACGCGGTAACGCTTCGCCTCCTCGGGCGTCAGCGCCAAAGCGCGCTCGGTCTCCTCAAAGCCGTCGGCACCAGTCGAATGCAACACATAGAGGTTCTTGCGCGAAAGCAGCTCGTTTTTGAGCGAAACCACGCGCTCGTTGAGGTGCTGGGCGCCAAGTGAACCGCCAAAGACGAGCAGCAGCGTAGCGTCCTCGGGAACACCAAGTGCCTTGCGGCCGCGAGCGCGATTGCCCTCGATCACCGAGCGACGTACGGGGTTACCGGTCATGAGCACGTGGTCAGGGTCACCTTCGCGCTCAAAGACCGAACGCGCTGCCGGCACCGAGATGCACACGCGGGCGGCGTGGGAGCTCATCATCTTGTTGGCCAGGCCCGGAACAGAGTTCTGCTCATGCAGCAGATACGGAAC
Organism: uncultured Collinsella sp.; assembly: GCA_900540985.1. Taxonomy (GTDB): domain Bacteria; phylum Actinomycetota; class Coriobacteriia; order Coriobacteriales; family Coriobacteriaceae; genus Collinsella. Next base: position 10,128 of record UQIC01000002.1, on the reverse strand, counting down.
GCCCGCGCCCTTGCACCACCCCAACAGCGGAACCTCGACATAGGCACCAAAACCGATGGCGGCATCGGGCTTGCCGACCTTTGAGAAATGACTGGCGAGCGCACGCTTGGCCTTGTTGACACGCCACAGCGAGGTCAGCGCCGTCCAAGGGCGGGAGCGGTCAAAGCCCGTGACCGTAATGGGCACAAAATCAAACCCAGCGTCGGGGACCAGACGACCCTCGAGCTTGCGCGACTGGCCCACGAACACAACGTGGTGACCACGGTCACGCAGCTCTTCGGCCAAGGCGAGCGCGGGGTTGATGTGTCCTGCCGTGCCGCCGGCTGCAATAGCAACGGTCATTTTATCGGTCATGGTAGTCCCTTCGTACACGCGGTCCCTGGTCGTCGGTGCGCAGACGCGCCGACGGGTCCGAGTTCAAATCGATTCGATTATATCCGCCGCCCGCGTTGCGAGGGCTGGGGCGCTGCGGACGGCCTTGCGGAGCCGTTCGCGAGCGTGGACGAGCTGCCGGCTCGGATGCAGAACCATCCAGAACGGTAAAGCCGCTACGCGAAGGTCGTTCACCGCGCACATGGGCTACGCCGGCGGTGCTCTCGTCCATAACGGCAAAGCTCTCACGGCGACGGTCATACTCATCGCGGCGGGCGCTCTCGTACGAAACGCGCAGGATCAACCCGGCAAGCATAAGCGACACAATGATCGACGAACCGCCGTAGCTAATAAACGGCAACGGTTTACCCGTCATGGGAAACACGTTGAGGATGCCCAGCGCGTTAATCAAAAACTGTACCGCGAGAATGACCGCGGAGCCAGACGCCATGAGCGCGCCCCGACGATCGGTCGCCTGCTCGGCAATGCGAAACGCCGAGTAGATCAGCATCGCAAACACCAAGAAGAACAGCACGGTTCCGACAAAACCGACTTCCTCGCCAATGATGGCCAAGATGTAGTCGTTGTGTGCCTCGGGCAGATACGAGTACTTCATGGTTGAGTTGCCGATGCCACGGCCGAACAGACCGCCCGAGGCAAAGGCCATGATGGCAAGCGTGGCCTGATAGCCGTCACCATACTCGTCGGCCCAAGGGTTCAAGGCAACCTGAATACGCACCATACGGTACGGCTCTGCGACAAGCGCAATCACGATCACGAGAATGCCGAAGATTAGCACGCCGATGATAAATCTGGGGTCGAGACCCGCAAACAACGCCATGCACATGAGGGTCAACAGGATGATCAGGACAGTACCGAAATCGGGCTGGATAAAGATCAGAAAGAGCGAAATGCCCAGGTAGATGCCCATCTTGCGAAGGAATTCGTTGATGTTGCCACCGGGCGAAAAGAAGCGATCAAGCATGATGGCCGAATACGCAATGGCAAATGGCTTTAAAAACTCGGAAGGCTGGAACTGAATACCGGCGATGTTGAGCCAGCGCGTGGCGCCACGGCTGCCGCTACCCACCAAGAACACCAGAAGCAGTAGCCCTATCATGCCGATAAGGAAGATCCTGAGCACATCCTCCCCAAACCAGCTGTCCGGCAAAACGCGCACGATGGCAATCAGCGCCAGAACACCGACCACGGCAAACGCGGCCTGTCGACCCAGAAAAAACGTCGCCGAGCCATTCTCGTGCAGCGCCTCGACCGAAGACGCCGAGTACACCATCAGCAGGCCAAAGCATACCAAGGTAAACAGGCAGGCCATGAATATCAAACGGGGGCGCATGATACGGGCGGGAACGCCGGCAATATAGCGTTCGCTAAACGACTGCCCGCCGCGGCTGGAACGCGGTGTGGTGCGACGTGAGGAAGCACGGTCCGAGTCGGGCCTCCTCATACCTTGTCGGGGGCTCTCCTCTCTCACCGCAACCCCTATTCCATTTGCGATTTCGCCGCAGCGGCAAGCTGAGCCACGTAGTCCTTAAACACGCGGCCGCGCTCCTCATAGCCCGAGAACTCATCGAACGAAGAGCAGGCAGGTGATAGTAAGATCACGTCACCACGGCTCGACAACGAACGAGCAACGTCCACGGCGTCGCGCAGGTCATCTGCCTGGGCGATATCCACATCGCCATCGACATCGGCCTCGTCCATAGCGGCGGTGAAGCGCTCGCGCGCATCGCCAAAGCAGACGACCGAGCGTACGTTATCCATAACAACGCGCGCGAAGTCCGTGAGCGGCGTGCCCTTATCGTGGCCGCCGAGCAGCAAGATCACATCGTCATCGGGAAATGCCGTCAGCGCCTTCTCGACCGCATCGGTGTTGGTCGCCTTGGAATCGTTGACGTAGCGCACGCCGTCAATCTCGCCACACGGCTCCACACGGTGCTCGAGCGGCTGGAACGAGGCAAGACCGCGGCAGACACCATCGACATCGGCACCGACCGCCAAGGCAGCCGTGGCAGCGCACAGGGCATTGATAACATTGTGATGGCCCGAGATCTTGAGCTCGGATGTAGCGATGAGCGGGGTCTCGACACCCTTCAGACGCACGATCATCTTGCCATCGCGCACAAAGGCGGCATCCTTGCCCTCAGGCTCGTCAAAGGCAACCTTGCAGATGCGACGACCCGGCGTGTAGATGTACTCATCGAACTCGTGAATGCCGGCGTCTTCGACGTCGACAACCGCCAGATCGTCATCGACCATATTGTCAAACAGTTTGATCTTGGCAAGCGCATAGTTCTTATGGCTCTTATGCCAGCCCAAGTGGTCGGGAGTGATGTTGAGCAGCACCGCCACGCGGGGGTGGAGCTCGGTTGTCGTAGCAATCTGATAGCTCGAGAGCTCAGCCACAAACCACTCGTTGTGGGCTCGGCCGTCAATCTCGTTGACCGGCGGCTCGCCGATGTTGCCGACAGCAACGCTGGCCTCGCCGGCAGCCTTAAGCAGATAATCAGTCAGCGACGTAGTGGTCGTCTTGCCGTTGGTGCCCGTGATGGCAATCCAGTTATCGGGCGACAGGCGATAGGCAAACTCGGGCTCACCCATAATCTGGGCGGCATGCTCGCGCCCGGCCTTAAAGAAGCCCGAGAACTCCGAGATGCCCGGGCACGTCACGCATACGTCATAGGCGCCCTCGACCTGTTCGGTCGCATAGACAAACGACGCACCAGCAGCCTCGAGCGCACGCGTGGCGTCATTGGGCTCAGAGGTGCCACCGCCATACACGGTAACGGCACTTACGCGCTCGGGATGTGCCAGCGCCCAGCGGGCGACATCGAGACCGGATTTACCCTGACCCAAAACGAGCAGGCTAAAGACATCAGCAAGAGACATGAAAGACCACTATCCCAACTGGAAGAACAGAGCAAGGCCAACGGCACCAAAGGCAGCAGCGATAATCCAAAAACGGATGACGACCTTGGTCTCGGCCCAGCCCTTCTTTTCGAAATGATGATGGATGGGCGCCATAAGGAAGACGCGCTTGTGCGTAAAGTGGAAGTAGACAACCTGAATCATGACCGACAGGGTCTCAACGATAAACAGGCCGCCGATGATGAGGGAGACGACCTCGGTGTTGGTCATGATGGACGTGCAGGCAAACGCGGCGCCCAGGGCAAGCGAGCCGGTATCGCCCATAAAGATGCTCGCCGGATAGCAGTTGAACCACAGAAAGCCCAAGCAGGCACCGGCACACGCGGTGCAGAAGATGGACAGGTTCACGTCTCCGTGCAAAAACGCCATGGCAGCCATGGCGAGCATGGCAATCATGGAGGTGCCGCCAGCAAGACCGTCAAGGCCATCGGTCAGGTTCACGGCATTAGAAAGACCGGCGATCATCAGCCAGCAAAAGACAATGTAGAGCCACGGGAACGAAAGGCCGCAGATGGTGGTCGAAAGCACGCCAAGGTCAATCGTCAGGCCGCCGGGAAAACGAATCTCGGGGGCGACGCCGCACCAGTTAACGGCAAGTACCGTAAAGGTGACACAGATAATGGTTAGGCCGATCATCTTGGCATGAGGCGTCAGACCGAGCGAGCGCCCATGCGTAACGGAGGTCAGGTCGTCGATCAGGCCCAGCACGCCGGTCGCCAGCGTGGCGAGCAGCACGAGCACGAGCTCGGTGGTGAGCTTGCCCATCAGCAGGCAGGTCAGCGAGATCGCGACGAGGATGACAACGCCACCCATGGTGGGCGTTCCCTGCTTAACCAAATGACGCTTGGGGCCGTCGGCTCGGACCTGCTGGCCGATACCCTCGACCTTGAGCAGCTTGATCCACCACGGCATGAGCAGCAGCGCAATGGCGGCAGCGATGCCAAGCCCCAAAAAAGCCTGATACGTTGGATACGAGGGATTGCCGAACATGGGCTAGCACACACCTTCCACAAAGCGGTCGAGCTCAACAAAGCGGGAACCCTTGACCAGTACAACATCATGTTTTTCAAGCGCGCCGCCCATGTGGTCGAGCACCTGCTGATAATCGGAGAACGCCTGGATGCGGTCCTCGTCCATGCCCATCATGCGCGCGGCATCGGCCATAAGCTGGGCCAGCTCACCACCCACGCACGCCAGCATGTCGAGCTTCTTGGCGGCGGCATAGGCGCCCACGAGCTCATGCATGCGAGGAGCCTCATCGCCCATCTCGCCCATCTCGCCCAGGATCGCCATGCGAGACCCCGTGCACGAAAGCGAGCACAGTAGATCGAGACCAGCAGCCATGGATTCGGCGCTGGCGTTATAGGAATCGTCGATGACGCGGGCACCGCTCTTGGCGCGCTTGATCTCCTGGCGGTGACCGGTGATCGTGAGGCCCCTAAAGGCAGCATCGATCTGCTCGGGCGTCACGCCCAGGCGATAGGCAACTGCGGCGGCCTTAACGGCATTTGGGACGGACTGCACGCCGGGGATGGCAAGCATGGTATCGGTCGTCTCACCCTGGCCAAAATCGAGCGTAAAGACCGGACGGCCTTCGTCATCAACACGAATGTCGCGGGCGCGGACCTCATCATCGTCCGAGACGCCGGCCAGCATCACATCGATACCAGCAGGTTGGGCGAACGTATCGCGAATGAACGGCGTAAAGTCGTCCTCACCGCCCAAAACCAGCAGCGGCAAGAAGTCGCCGGCGGCGCACATACCCTGGACAATCTCGGCCTTAGCGCGGGCGATGTTCTCGCGGCTGCCCAAAATGCCGATGTGAGAGGTACCAATCTTGCTCACGATGGCAAGGTTGGGATTGGCGGACTGAGACAGGCGCTCAATCTCGTGGAAATGGTTCATGCCCATCTCGAGCACCAGGACCTCGGTATCGGCCGGAGCGGAAAGCACCGTGAGCGGCATGCCGATCAGGTTATTGAAATTGCCCTTAGTGGCCCAGACACGATAGCGCTTGGCGAGCACGGCGGCGAGCACGTCCTTGGTCGTCGTCTTGCCGATGGAACCGGTAATACCAACGACCAGGCAGCCAAGCTCCAGGCGATACGTGTGCGCCAAACGCAGCAGAAACTCCTCGGGATCATCGGTCAGCAGGATGGCGCACCCCTTGTCCTGCGCCAGCGAGACCAGCTCGGCCTCGGGCTCACGCGTCATCACGACGGCGCCGGCACCCGACTGGACGGCACGGGAAGCAAAATCATTGCCGTCGACGTTTTCACCGGGAAAGGCGACGAAAATCGTCCCTTCCTCGACCTGGCGCGAGTCGATAACGCACCCGCGGCATACCCGATCGGCTTCTCCCGTCACGGTTCGGGCCCCTGTTGCGGCCGCGAGGTTGTTGACGGCGATCTCTATCATTGCAGCTCCCCTGTAAACCTAATAATGCTATCGGCGTATTGTATCCCAGCGCCACGTATGCGTGGTGCAGGGCATGTGAACACCCCTCATATGGGATAACAAACCACGCCCCAAAGATTGTAACCCCCTACTTCGTGTGCGGGATACCCAGCACGTCGAGCGCGTTGGCCATAATGGACTGGAACGGCACCGCAGCGGCATCTGAGCCGCTCGGCGTTCCGTCGAGCGTGATATAGCACAGTACCTTGGGCGATTGTGCCGGTGCAAAGCCCATAAAGGACGACATGTAGTTCTCCTTGAGGTAGCCGCCGTTCTCGTCGGCACGTTCGGCCGTACCGGTCTTACCCGCCACGTCATAGCCGTCAACCGCGCCGCCAACGCCCGTTCCCTCGGACACGACCGTCTGCATGCACGATGTCACCTGGGATGCGGCGTCCTCCGAAATCGCGCGCTCGCCTTCGCCCCAGTCCTTCTCGTCGCCTTTGCTGGACTTATAGAAGTGCGGTGTCATCATCACGCCGCCGTTGGCGATGCCGCCCACGGCACGTGCGATCTCAATCGGCGAGACGGACAGTGCCTGTCCAAAGCTCATCGAGCCCAGCGTGGCGCCGTCATACTGGTCACGCTCCTTGACGATACCCAGGCTCTCGCCCGGAAAATCGACACCGGAGCTGTGACCGATGCCCCACTTGTCCACATAGGCGGCAAAGTCATCGGCACCGATCTTACGCCCCACCAGGACAAAGCCCACGTTTGACGAACGGCGCATCATCTCGCGCACATCCATGGTCATGCCATAGTCGCGCTTATCGGCATCGGTAACGGTATCGTCGCCCACCTTGATGCTCGCCGGCACCTCAAACGACGTACTCGATCGTACGACGCCCAAGTCGAAGCCGGCGCCCGCCACGAGCGTCTTAAAGACCGAGCCGGGCTCGTAGGCGTCAGTGACCAGGCGCAGGTTCATATCCTCGGTCTTGGCGTTCTCCAGATCGGTCTGGTCGTAGGTCGGGTACGAGCAGGCTGCCAAGATCTCGCCTGTCGTAGGATCGGTGACCAGCGCCGAGCCGTTCTTGGCCTTAGTCTTCTCAACTGCCTCTGCCAGGGCATCCTCGGCCGCTCGCTGGATATTGACGTCGAGCGTCGTCACGATATCAACGCCGTCGACCGCAGCCACCTTTTTATAGGCACCGCCCGCGATATAGCTGCCGTCCCTCGCGCGCTCGCGTACGAGAGAACCGTTCGTGCCGGTCAGAAGCTTGTTGTATTGCTTTTCGAGACCCGTCAAGCCGTCGTTGTCTACATTCACTACACCCAGCACCTGCGATGCCAGATTGCCGTATGGATATACGCGCTTCATGGCCTGCTCAAAAAGCACGCCGGGCAGGTTCTTCTTCTCCAGCGCCGCAACATCGTCTTCGTCCACCTGGCGCTTGATATACACCCAGGTTCCATCGGACTCAACGAGCTTGCGGCAGGTCTTTTTATCGATTCCAGTTGCCTTGACCAGCGCTGACACCGTCTTGTCAACATCCTCGACAAGCTGCGGGTTCACGGCGATGTTGCGACATTCGACCGACGACGCCAACACGTTGCCATTGCGGTCGTAGATGGTGCCGCGTTTGGCATAGAGGGTCTGCGCAAGCAGGCGGCGCGCATCGGCACGCTCGCGCAGTTTATCGGCTTCGACAATTTGATAGTCGGCAAGGCGAAAGACGCCCAAGCCCAAGCCAAGCCCGATGAAGCCCATGACGGCTTTGCGGCGAGGCAGAGGCGCGCCTGTGAGCCATTCGGTCGACGAACTCTTGCGCGACCTGGTGTTATGCACTTGAGGGCCGCCCGAGCCGCGAAGTCGCGACGCCGGGTCGTTGCCACGGGACCGCCCGGCGTTGTAAGATTGCCGACCCGTTCCTTGATAACCAGAACGTCCCCGCGACGAGGGACGTCCAGAACCGCGGCCCCCATCGGAACCGCGGCGATAGTCATTTGTCATACTCAGCTACCGTCTTGCTACTGAGCGGTCGCGGTCGCGTTGGCGCCCGCGGCTGCATCCTGCGAAAAGTCAAGTGTAACGCTCTCGCTGGGCTCCACCATGCCATAAGCGCCCGCAAGGTCGCGAATGCGCGTGTCGGCACCATAGACCGAATGCATGACCTCCAGGTCGGAGCTCTCATCGGTCGCCTTTTCGAGCGTGCTGGTAAGCTCGGCGTTGCTGTTGAGCACCTGGGCCGTAACGCCGGCGAGCGCCACGCGGGCGACGCCGATCGTCATGAAGATAGCCGCAATGATGCAAAACGTTTTAAGAACGCTCATGAAAACCGGGCTTACCGCCTGGTTTGCCTGACGGCCCGCGCCCGTGTAGACATCAAAGCGCGGCGTGCGCTGCTCACGGGGAGCAACGGGGGCCTGCGGCGTCTCACGATAGGCGGGCATGGCGTTCATATCATAGGCGAGTGCTGCGCTTGAAGTGTTGTAGCCCATGATATGCCGCCTCCCATCCCGAGTACGTTGGTAGTGTGTTTAAGCTTCGTTTATGGTGCGAGCGGGAGGTCCAATATCGCGCGGTCGCGCCTACAGACGCTGCGCCACGCGGATTTTGGCTGATCTCGCCCGAGGGTTGCGCTCAACCTCATCAGGCTGGGCAACCAGGGGTTTGCGGGTGATGACCTTGAGTATCGGCACGTTGCCGCACACGCACACCGGAATCTCCGGCGGACACGTGCACCCCTGGCTCATCTCCTTAAAGTGGTTCTTTACGATACGGTCCTCGAGCGAGTGATACGAGATGACGCAGATACGTCCGCCCGGGTTGAGCCACCTGGTGGCGGCATCAAGCCCTCGTTCGAGCACATCGAGCTCGTGATTGACCTCGATGCGAATGGCCTGGAAACTTTTCTTGGCCGGGTGTCCGCCATGCCGACGAGCGGCAGCCGGGATACCCGCCTTGATGATCTCGACAAATTGGCCGGTGGTTTCGATCGGTTCTTGCTCGCGGCGGCGCACGATCTCGCGCGCAATCTGCGAGGCGAACTTCTCTTCGCCGTAGACGCGTAGAATCCGGGCGAGGTCGTGTTCGTTATAGGTGTTGATGACCTCAGCTGCATTTAAGGTGTTATTACCCGGATCCATCCGCATGTCCAATGGGGCGTCCTCGTTATACGAAAAGCCCCTGCCAGGGATATCGAGTTGCGGCGACGAAACGCCCAAATCGAACAGGAAGCCATCGACCCCGGGCACCTCGGCCGAGCAAAGAAGCTCGTCCAAGTCGCCGAAGTTGCCCTTCAGGAGCTGGTGCGGAACGCCGGGAACCTCGCGGTCCAGACGGGCGCCAGCGGCCTCGAGGGCCATGTCGTCCTGATCGACGCCGAGCAAAAGGCCCGTCTCCCCCACCTGCGCGGCCATCTTTACCGAATGGCCGGCACCGCCAAGGGTGCAATCGCAGACAACGGAGCCGCTCTTTAGCCGCAGCGACTCAAGCACTTCGCCGAGCATGACAGGTTCATGCCGATATTCTTGTGTCAAGATCCCACGCTCCATCCGTTACCCGTGCCTTGCCCCTACGAGAAGAAGAGGTCCAGCAGGGCCTCATCGTCATCGTCCTCATCGGCCGCGGCGCGATCCCAAACCTCAAGGTGGTCGTAGTTGCCCACAACCGTGACCTCGCGGTCGAGGTTCGCCTGTTTGCGGAGAGACTCGGAAAGACCGATACGACCGGCGCTGTCCACGTCCATCGACGTGGTGCGCTTGTTGATCGCCCTCATGAGCTTCTGGTCATTAATGTCACGCGGGTTAAAACCCTCGTGGCCCTCACGACCCGCGAAGAGCCCTTCGACCCACTTATCGAAGGCCTCGGCAGAGAACACGTACAGAGCATCGACATCCAGGGCTTTGAACACGCGAACGTGCTCTCCAAGCTCCTCGCGAAGGGGTGCAGGCAGGGACAGACGACCTTTTGCATCGAGATTGCGCTCGTATGCACCCGTCATTCCCATGTGCGCCCTCCCCTCGGTTACTCAGATGGCACGTACGCGGGGAACCACCCCGCCTGTCGACGTCATTAATAATATGGGGAACCGCCCCATTTTTCAACACCTTTCCCCACCCCTTCCCCCACCCCACCCCACCACTCCACCTCCTACATGTTGTAAAACACCCCCGAGCATATGTTCGAAAACACAATATGTTGTGTTTACAGCAAAGGAAGGATGCCACCTGTAGCACCCCTCCTTTCAACCTCAACCTTCAAGTTGACCTTGAGGCGATTTTTACGTCCCTTTACATGCCGTTCATATCGCCCCCAAACTCCCCCACCCACGGAACACACGACCCACCCCCGGGACCCACCGGTGCGAAAAAAGATGGGCCCCGGCCTGCACGAACGCGTACATCGCG
>UQIC01000001.1 GCA_900540985.1 uncultured Collinsella sp. | reverse complement strand
CGCGATTCGACCGATGCTGGGGGTCCATATGGAGACGACCAGAGCAAAGGCGCCGCTCGACCGGCGCGTGCGCAGAACCCGCGCCGCGATCAAAAGCAGCTATCTCACGCTGCGCAAGCAAAAGCCCGCCGGCCAGATCACCGTCAAGGAGGTCATGAGCTATTACCCTACCTGCGGTTTTTCATTTTCATCAATATCTCTGTTTCCGCAGGTAATTTAGCTATTCTGCCGTTTTTGCTCTTCTTGATTAGTTTTCTATTTCACCCTATTTACACCCCTTCACCCCTTCATTTTGACTTGCAGGGGTGAAATTTTTGGGTTAGCCTCGGGGGCGAGGCCCTCAAAGCCCCGCCCCCGAGGCTAACCCAACGCACCACCCCTGGAGACCCATGGAAACCAGAATCAAACCCACAGCCAAAGGCACTTCCGAACCGATCAAGGGAAAACCCGGTTCCTTCCGCATCTACTTCTCTCTCGGTCGCGACCCCGAATCCGGCAAGAACGGGAAACGAGTCAGATACCTAAAGACGCCCAAGAGAACCATCCATTGCAAGAGCAAAAACCCGAAGAACTGGCCCGGTGAGGTGGCGAATGCGCTCGATGCCTACCGGAAGGAGCTGGAGACCTATGAACCGGCTAGCGACATGCCGACCACTGTTTCCGGATACGCTGAGGATTTCCATCGGCTCCGAGAAAGCTCCTTCGGCTCCCCTCTTTCTTTCCAAAGAGAGGAATATGACGTGCGCCATATACGCGAGCTGTTCGGCGACATGCCCCTCGGCGCACTGAGGCCCGACGAGATCAAACGGGCGTATGCTGAAGCGATCTCAACCGGAAGATTCACAGAGGCCGAGATTCGTCGTATCCACGTCAAGCTCAAACAGGTCATGCAGGACGCACTGGAGAATGAGCTAATCGGGCGCAACCCATGCATCAGCATCAAACTCCCAAAGCCAGACCTTAGAGTGCGTAACTTCCTCCCACCCGACGAACTGCCCCGATTCACCAAATGCCTGCTATCCGAACCCATGGGGCCGATGACCGTCTGCACCATGCTCATATTCCACCTAGGACTCAGGAAAGGCGAGGCCCTGGGACTCTGTTGGGAAGACTACGACCCCGAGGCGATGGAGATCCGAATCATCCGCCAGTACACCAATGACAAAACGCTCAGGGCACCAAAATCGGAAATGAGCAGGCGAATCCTGTCTATAGACTCTTCGCTGGCCGCGTATCTAAACGACTGGAAGATGCGGCAGCGCAACCTATTCGAGCAACGCGGGCTAAGACAGAGAAACTCTGACCCCATCGTTCACGCCCTCAGCCCACATAAGGACGAAAACGGCAACCTTCACGTCAGTATCACCCGACCCGATGGACACAACTATTCACGCTGGTTCAGGGACTTCTGCGTCGACAACGGCTATGGCGAGTACGCCAACGTGACAAGCCAGTTCGAGCGCAACGGCAAGCTGCACACACGCGGCACCGGATACTCGGGTCTCGTCCCCCACGGACTGAGACACACGGCAGCGACGGCGCTCGTCGCAAACAACGTCGATTTGAAGACCGTTCAGGCGCGGATGGGACACGCATCAGCGAGTACGACGGCCAATTTCTACACCCACGCAATCAGAGCCAACGACCGCAACGCTGCCGAAGTCTTCGAAAAATTATCTGAAGGTAATGAAAATTAACACTCTCATAATTGTGTCACCAGATGTATACTGCAAATAAGGCCAAACAGAGAGGAGGTTATCAATGGCACTTACCACTGCGAGCAGCAAGCTGCGTTCGACGATCCTATTCAACTCAAAGGATGAGCAGGTACTCTTCAAGCGCTCCAGCGCTGACCTCGCCGCGGCAAGGGGTCTCACCCCGTCTGCGCTCCTAGCGAGGCTTCCCATGGAGCAGCTGACGAGCTCGGATCTAGGCAGGTGGGCCGCGCAGCTCATCTATGCTGAGGATGGGAGCTGTCTCGACGCCTTCGAGGGCATGTTCGAGGGCTGGAGCGCAATCCAGCCAGAAAATGATTGCCGCGACGTCATCAAAGGCTTTTTTGATTACTGTCACCAAGCAAGGATCTGCATCGACACCACGAGCGAGCGCGTTCATCATCTCCGCACTAACTGGGACAGCATTTGCCTCATTATGGAAGAGGCTGCAAAGATGCCCGAGTGCAACCTCGACGCACGTATCCAGGCTAAAACCGGCCGTGAACTCGAAACTACCCTGCAAGACCCTACAGCGTTGCTCGCCGTTACACCTTTGGTCTCATACATTCTCAACGCATGGGAGCACATCAAGGGCTATTCCTGCACTTACCGTGCTCTGCTCGATTTCGCCAACATCGGCAGATCATCCCGCAAGGGATACAGCGAGCCCGCAGAAGCACGAATCAGCCTTCTGCACCTTATCGACGAATACGAGAAGAAAGGGGCTAATTAGTCGATAAAACCATTTTACAAACAAGCACCCGACTCCTCTCACTGTCGCCAAACATCGAAGAGGAGCCGAGCGCCCTACTAAAGGAGTTTATCATGCATCTTGCAGATGACCCCAAGACCGACGCCATCTCCGCAGGCATCAACCTGCGCCATGTCGGCACCAAGCGCATCATGAGCCGCCTGGACGTTCAGATCCTCACCGGCATCGGACAATCCAGCGCCATCAAGCTCATGAAGTCCACCCACCACTGCTTTAGCATCGCCAACCAGTACTTCGTCATGGAAGAGGACCTGTTCGACTACTTCCACAAGCTGGCAGAGGGGGCGAGCGAGTAATGCAGCGCCCGAACGTCAATCCCCTCGTCTTCGAGCTTGATGTGCTCGACGAGCACGTCCTCGCCCTTCAGGAAGACAAGCCCATCGCCTCCTTCGGGCTCGACGCACTCAACAGCATCCTCGGCGGTGTCTACCCCGGGCTCAACTACGCAATCGGGACCGCCCCGGGCAAGGGCAAGACGACACTGGCACTCCAGGAGGCCGACAAGCTCGCGGCAGACGGGCACCCGGTAATCTACGTTTCCGCCGAGCTTCCCGCGCACAAGCTGATCGAGAAGAGTCTGGCGCGTCTCAGCGACGGCAAAGTCGCGTTGTCCGAGGTCTCCAGCTGCGCGACCCAGAATCACCCTAAGCACACGACTTTCGAGGCTGCACTCGACAAATATCGCACCCAGATCGCCCCCAATCTCTGCATCACCGGCCCGCTCAACACCGTGGAGCTCTCCAACCTCGTCGGGCTGGTAACACGCGAGCGTGGCGAGGTCCCCATCGTCTTCATTGACTACCTCCAGCTCCTCGCCTGCGGCGTCACAGCGGACCAGCAGTTCATCGACGAGCGATTGGCTATCACAGCATGCGTGAAGGGCCTCCGCGAAATCTCGAACCTCTATGGCTCTCCCGTCATCGCACTGAGCTCGACCACTCGCAAGTCCTACGATTCCGGGAAGTCGGCCAGGCCCAACCTCGCCATGTTCGGTGGTTCCTCCGCTGTCGAGTACGGCTTTGACTCGGTGCTCTACCTCGCCGATGACAATGACAAGCCCGAGCGGCCCTACGAGTCTCCCGCAACCGGCACGCCCCTCAAGCTCGTCGCCCTCAAGAACCGCTACGGCACGCTGGGCGAGTCCCGACTCGACTTCGACGGTGCGCGCGCCACCTTCCACGACAGGGGCTAGCCCATGCGTGGCAAAGCCAAGACCGCGCATATAAACGTCCGCATGACCGAGGAGGAGCGTGCCGCCATCACGGTGCGCTCCTCCTCTTTTGGTATGGCCCCATCGACGTTCATGCGCGAAGCCGCCCTCCTCATCGGTGAGAAGCCCGTCAGGATCGCCGACGAGGCGACGCTGCGGCAGCTTCTTCATCAGATGAAGAAGCAGGGCGGAAACCTCAACCAGGCCGTCCGCACCGCAAACGCCTATGGCGTGGATACGCAGACGGCCCAACAGCTCGCGGAGGCCGTCCGTCTGGTATCGAGCACGGCCTCGCAGCTATCGAACCTCATCTCCAAGAATCGAGAATGATCATGAAAACCAAGATGCCCACAGCGCTCATATCATCTCTTCTTCTAGCAATCATCGCATGCCCCGTCCTCGCCGTCCCCGTCGACGATTTCGTCTCCGGGACACCGTTAGGCGCGGCTGCGATTCCGTCGTCGTTCGGCGTGGATACCGTCCTCGGCTGGTGGCTCACGGGTGCGTTCACTGCTTGCTCGCTCGGAACCCTGCTGACCTTCCTCCTCGCCTTTTGCATCTGCGCTCTCATCGCCTACTCGACCACCCTCAACGCGAGGGCCGAGGACGGCGGCGTGCTCGGCGACGCCCACGTCAAGACGGGTCGCGAGGTCATAAAAGGGTCCATGACCTGGGACGGCTCGACGAATCCCTCGTCACGTGGGTTCGTCTATGGGTTCACCAAGTATCACGGCAAACCCTGCTATCTCTACGAGCCCAAGAAGATGGCCTTCGTGTCAGGGGCCACCGGGTCAGGTAAGAGTCGCTTCCTCTATCTCCCCTCAATCGACCTGCTCAGCTTCGGCGGCGCTTCCAACGGATCCGAGCCCGCGACCCTAATCGTCTCCGACGTGAAAAACGAGCTCATAGAACTCACGGGCGACGAGCTGGCCCGTCGCGGCTATCGCGTCCTGCTTCTCGACACGCAGCACCCCTATAGGGGACAGAGGTTCAACCCGCTCAAGCAGGTGCTCGACCTCCATGCCGAGGGACGCGATCAGGAGGCCGAGCAGGCGGCGGACGCCATCGCGGAGCTCGTGGTGCAGGACGACGAGAAAGACAAGGGCTCGCACTGGACCGCCTCGGCCAGGGGCCTGCTCTCGGCCCTGGTCCTGCTGGTCTCCATGTCCGACGAGTGTCCCGAGGAATCAAAGCACCTCGCGACCGTCTGCGAGGTCCTGGACCGCGGCACCGAGGCCGAGGGAGACGACCCGTCCGAGCCCCTGAAGGCCGTCTTCCGCGCTCTGCCGAGCGGCCACCCCGCCAAGGGCAGGGCGTCGCAGTTCGTCTCCTCGGGCGGCAACGAGCTCAGGAGCATCCTCTCGACGCTCAAGGTCGCCCTGCGCCCGTTCTCCTCCGCCCCGGTCGCCTGGATGACCTCCGGCTCCGACATCGACCCGCACACGGTACTCACGGAGAAGAGCGCCGTCTTCCTTCACGTGCTCGACGAGGGCTCCCCCTACAACTGCATCGCGGCGATGTTCCTCTCGCAGCTCTGGGCTTCGGTCCAGGCGGTCGCGGACGTGAACGGCGGCAGGCTCCCCCGCCCCGTGCAGATACTCGGCGACGAGTGGGGCAACCTGCCCCGCGTCGAGTGCCTGCCCGCCCTCCTCAGTCT
This sequence comes from uncultured Collinsella sp., assembly GCA_900540985.1. Taxonomy (GTDB): domain Bacteria; phylum Actinomycetota; class Coriobacteriia; order Coriobacteriales; family Coriobacteriaceae; genus Collinsella. The sequence continues at coordinate 126,507 of UQIC01000001.1, read as the reverse complement.
CGGGCGCGGGTGCGGAACGTTCTGGGTCGGAGCGACGCAGGACGTATCCCAGCTCAACAAGTATGGCGAGAGAGACGGCCGCAGGAAGATCCTCGCGAACTGCGGGGTCAAGATTGCGATGAAGCTCGCCGAGGAGGAGGACCGCCGGTACTTCACCGAGCTCATCGGCAAGACCACGCGCCACACGCAGGGCACGAGCAACGGCAGGGCCGCGTCGGGCACGTCATCCTCGACGTCCTACAGCGAGAGCGCCGACGACGTGATACACCCCTGGGAGTGGCGCGGCATGGCCCCGGACCGGGACGGGATCATCGTCGTGAAGCACGCGGACAACGGTATGCCCGCATGTCGAGCCGGCGTCTTCCGCTCCCCCGTCACCGACTGCACCAACACGCCCACAAGGGAGCACTTCGACCTCGGGACCCCCGAGCACGAGGCGGAGAACCGTCGCGCCTACCAGCGCCGCCTCGACGAGTCGGCTGCTGGGAAGATGCGCGAGGAGGCCTCGACCTGGTGCCCAAAGTGGCCCGAGCCGGAGAAGAAGAACGGGAGCAAGCCGGACGGCAAATTCAGCGGGCTCTCGCTCGACTAGGGAGGCGACCATGACGGCGATAAAGCAGACGAGCGTCTGCAGCGAGAAGCACCTCGCGAGACTCAGGGATTACCTCTCCTGGGACCGCGACAAGGCGCTCGCCCACGGCACGCAGAACATCATCGACGATGACCGCTGGTTTCAGGAGATGGCAGACACGAGGGCGGCCATGGGTCACGACAGGCCCGGCAAGGCCGGTGCCAAGTGTACCTACATGCAGCATCAGATACTCGGGTTCCTCCCAGACGAGTGCGACCTCAACGGCGGGAAGATGACGCCGGAGCTGTGCATGCGCTATGCGAGGGAGTACGTGGCCGAGCGCTACCCCAACCAGGAAGTCGTGATGGTGCTGCACCGCGAGCGCTGCCGCGCGGACGCCACCGACCGCTACGCCGTGCACCTCGGCATCAACCGCAGTGACCTTGAGACCGGGCGGAGGCTCGACGAGGGCCCCGCGCGAAAGGCGGCAAAGGCGCGGGTGAAGACCGTTCGTGCCCTGGACGAAAGGTACGGCCTCAGGCAGCTTGAGCGCGGCAAGGCCAACTCGCGCGTCCACGCGAGGCAACCCGGCACGGAAGAGCGCGACATGGCCCGAAAGGGGCAGGCCGAGCGCTCGGAGAACGCCCGCATCCGCGTCGCGGTCGCCCGCCGAATCGAGGAGGTCGGGCGCATGCGCGACTGCCCCGACCGGATGGGCGAGCTTGAGCGGCGGCTCAAGCGGGACGGCATCGAGCTCGCCAGGTCGAAGGGCGGGAGCCTCCAGTACCGCTTCCCCTCGAAGTCTCTCGGGGGCATGAGGAAGGTCAACGGCGGAAGGCTCGGCTTTGCCGTCGACCGCTCGACTGGCGTCGCCGTCCGCTTCACGCTGCGCGGGATAGCGACGGCGATGCGGGCGTTCTGGGAGCTTGAGCGCAGGGCGCTGGAGAACCAGAACGGCCGAGACGACTGAGCATTTGGGCCGGGACGCAACAGGCGTCCCGGCCCCTTCTTTTGCACTTCGGTGAGAGCGACCTCGGAGCGGTTCGCCGTCCCGCCGCAGGCGGGCAAGATGATTCCGTGCAACGGAATCCATATCTTGCCTGCACGGAGCGAGCCGGTTGCCCAAGGCAACGCGAGCCCGGGCAGGTGAGCGCCGGTTGAACCGACGCCGAGGAGACGCGACCCTAGGGAGCGTCGCACGACGGCGCTCGGCGACCCGGCGCGAGAGGCCCAGCCCGGCGACCACGGCGGAGCGATGGCGACTTCTGGAAGCCATCGAGCGCAGCCGTTCGGCGGGCTGGGCCGGCGTGAGCGGAGGCGGACGAAACGCGACCCTGGGGAGCGTTGCCAGGGAGCCGCAGCGAGAGCGACGCCGCGCGTCGCGGGGGTCCCGCCCATAAGCGGGACCCATCGGCCGCAAGGCCGATTGCTACGTGACAACCTCGAATCGCTACCGTTCGATAATTCCGATTGGAAGTAGTTTTCCTTTGCTCTATAGCCGGAGGTTAAACTGTTGGATATCTTTGTCGCGATTCAATTCGCACCAGCTCGTTATCAAAGGATTTCACATGGCCAGGAAAGAAGCCGCACTCGACCTTTGGGTTGCCGACAGGCTCACCGAATGTGATATTGAGTTCACATCACAGGGGAGCAGCATCAAAGAAATCGACAACGCCCTCAAGGACGCATCCAAGCGCGGAACGGGAAACGCTGGCTATCCTGAATACGTTTCGAAAATTGGCCGCTTTGTTCTTGTCATCGAAGATAAGGCGAGCCAGAGCCGACATGAAAAGCTAACAGATTCTGACATCCTCGACATGAGTACCGAGGCCGTTACCGATTATGCCGTCAACGGTGCCTATCACTACGCCTCGCACATCGCAAAGAAGAGCCCTTTCACTGAGGTCTTCGCCGTTGGGGTTTCAGGGGACTCCAAGCATCACACCATATCTCCCGTGTTCGTGAATGACCGAGAAGGCTACAAGAGGCTCCCAGACCTCGAATCGTTCACTTGGCTCTCACCGAGCAACATCGTTGAATACTACACACGGTATGTTCTTGACGAACCAACCGACGTCGAGAAGACCACCGAACAAATTCTCAAGGATGCGGCAGAGCTTCACGAATATCTTCGCACCTACGGCTCCATCAAGGACCAAGACAAGGCTCTTGTGGTAGCGGGGATTCTTCTAGCTTTGGATGAAATCGAATACGGCGGATTCTCAATCGATTCCCTTACCGGGGACCAGACCGAAGGCATGCGCGACGGCGATAAGCTAATGAACGCCATTCGTGGAAGACTCACGCGCTCCAACGTCGGGCCAGATGTGAAGAAAAACAAGCTTCTTGCTGAGTTCGGCATTGTTCAAACAAGCTTTCGCTTAAACGAGGTCAATGACACCCTAGGGATGACCCCGTTACACTACTACACGAACTTCCTTAACGAACACGTTTTCAAAAGCATCAAGTACCAGCAGACTTCTGAAGACTTCATAGGTCGCTTTTACGGCGAGTTTATGAGCTATTCCGGCGGGGACGGCCAAACGCTCGGCATCGTACTCACGCCAAAGCACATCTGCGACCTTATGTGTGAGCTCGTTGATGTTAAGCCTACAGATACGGTGCTTGACCCAACATGCGGAACGGCGGGATTTCTCATCGCCGCCATGCATCGCATGCTTTCTTCTGCAACCAGCGAGCAGCAACGCAAAGACATTAAGAAAAAGCGCCTTCACGGCATCGAGCTCCAAAGCAACATGTTTGCAGTCGCGGCTGCAAACATGATTCTTAGGCGAGACGGAAACAGTAACCTCGAATGCTGCGATTTCCTCAAGCAAAACCCGGCCCAGATACAGCTCAAAGGGGCAACGGTCGGGCTGATGAATCCTCCATACAGCCAAGGAACCAAAGCGGATCCAAGCCAATACGAGCTATCTTTTGTGGAACGTCTTCTCGACTCTCTCACAATAGGTGCGAGAGCGGCGGTCATCGTTCCGCAATCATCCATGACCGGAAAAAGCAAAGCCGAGAAGGAGTTCAAGGTCTCCATCCTCAAGCATCACACCCTCGAAGGCGTTATTACGTGCAACACCGATACATTCTATGGGGTCGGAACGAATCCCGTCATAGCCGTGTTCACCGCCGGCGAACCACATGACCCTGAAAAGGAATGCCGTTTCATCGACTTTAGGGATGATGGCTATGAGGTAAGGGCGCACGTCGGCCTGGTCGAAGGCGACTCTGCAAAGGACAGAAAGCAGCATCTTCTTGACGTTTGGAACGGCCGCGAAGACGCCCCATCGAAATTCTGCGTCAGCTCGACCGTCAAGCCAGATGACGAGTGGCTGCACAGCTTCTATTACTTCAACGACGAGATACCTACCGAAGAGGATTTCGAGAAGGCAATAGCCGATTATCTAACATTCCAGCTAGACATGGTTTCTCATGGTCGTAGCTATCTCTTCGAGGAGGGCCCCGATGCTCGATTTGAATAACAGGGATTGGGCACCCTTTAAAATCTCGGATTTATTTCAACCGGCTCGCGGCACCGAAAAAAACATGACCTCTCTTCAGGTCGGAGACGTTCCACTTATTTCCGCTCGCAACTGCGACAACGGCGTAAAGGCTTTTGTCTCTATCCCAAACGAAAGACTTCATCGTGGCCACGCCATCACTCTAAACAACGACGGCGATGGCGGGGCGGGTCTCGCATACTACCAACCAATGGAGTTCGCTCTCGACACCCACGTAACGGACTTAAGGCCAAGAGACTCAATCGGAAACCTCTCAAGATATGCCATGCAATTCGTGGCCGCATCCATTTCTAAACAGCGAACGCTATTCGGCCACGGAAGGTCGATTAGCCTAAAACGGCTCAATTTACTACGAGTAATGCTTCCCATCGATGAGTCCAGCAATCCCGATTGGCAGTTCATGGAGAATTACATCCGCGAGCGAGAAGCCATTCAAGTCCAGCGCTGCCGCGAATTCCTGATGAAGCGCATCGCCTCCATCGAGAGAGAGAGAGAGTAAATAACCCCGAGTTCGACCACTCCTCACTGCACGAAAGAGATTGGAAATCGTACTCAATCAGCCAAATATTCGACATTCGTTCCGGGAGGCGCTTGGAATCTCGTAACCGAAAGTATGGAAGACGACCGTTTATTGGGGCACTTGACAATAGCAACGGGATTGCCGGTTTTACGGCTGATAAGAATTCGTCGCTCGACAACAATGTCCTTGGCGTGAACTATAACGGTAATGGCGTCTGCCTTGGGTTCTACCACCCCTATGAGTGCATTTTCTCCGATGACGTTAAACGCTTTCACGTCAAGAACAACAAGGGCAACGAGTTTATCTACCTCTTCCTAAAAGTCGCCATCCAGCAGCAAAAGAGCAAGTTTGGCTATCTGTACAAGTTCAATGCTACAAGGATGGCACGCCAGGCAATTATGCTTCCCTCTGTAAACGGTGGCGAGCCAGACTTCACTTTCATGGAAATATTTGGAATGTCAATTACTCTCCAGCTGCTTCTGAAGCAACTGGCCTACTTAGAAAAAATGCCTGCCTAGCAGAAGGGCGAGTTTTCAACGGTCCTCGGTGTCGGAGGGTCCCAAGTGTAACCCGGAGACACCGAGGGCTGTTGGAAACTCGCCCTTCTCACAGCAACGTCACCCTAGGTTTTCAACGCTTTCCATAGTCGGAGGGCTTCTTATAAGCCCGCAGACTGTGGAAAGGGTTGAAAACCGAAGATTTGGGTGAAATATCGGAGTGAAATATGTAGGCGAGCTGTTTTCATCATAGAACTTTCTTTCACCCCTTTTTCACCCCTCTATCGTCAATTTAGCCCTATCTATACAAAAGCAGGTCAGACGATTTATACCGTCTGACCTGCAATTTCTTCTGGTGCCCCCGGTGCGATTCGAACGCACGACACCCGCTTTAGGAGAGCGGTGCTCTATCCCCTGAGCTACGGAGGCATGTTGTACTAGTGTAGCAGATTTACTGCATCGCAATACGTCGCATGACTAGACTTCGAAGTTGCGGTGGAATAGTTCCTGTCTGAAGCATCTAAAGCCGTATTTAGGAACTATTTCACCGCAACTTATGAGGAGCTAGTTGCCTTTGTGGAAAAGGTTTTTGATAACGGAGGGGATGCTCTTGGCGCCCTTGGCCGTCACATCGATAAAGTCGGGCGAACGCACGAGCTTATCCTCGTCGACGTACTTGCGGACCGCGCGAAGCGTCTCTTTGTCGTCGCGCGTCGAAAACGTAAAGTGACCGTTGTCCTTGGTGAAGATGGCAAAACGCGTAATCTTCTTGGTGCCGCGTAAAACCTCGGCGGCAATATAGTCGACCTCGTCCCACGGGATTTGAATATAATCCTCGGGATTGCGCTCGTTGTAATACTCAAACGCCTTATTGCCCACCATCACGTTGCCGTGGCTGGTAAGCCCCATCAGGCAGGTTGCCGGCGTTGCCAGATCGACCGTGCTGTTCTGAGATTGCGCCATACGCGCCTCGCCCTCCAATAAAAACAATCGGACCGCATCCAGTGTACCCACCGGGTGCGGTCCGTTTCAATGGCTCAAAAGCCCTTACCTAGCAACTCTCGGTCTTAAGCCGAAGCGTGCTTACATGAAGCCGCAGAAGCGACCGATGATGCCGACGGCGAAGAGAGCCAGGATGATGACGATCGGGCTGACCTTCTTCTTGAGGAGCTTGCAGACCAGCAGGGTCAGGCACACGGCGGCAAGGCCGGGGATGAGCTGATCGAGGTTGGCCTGAAGCGTGGTGACCTTCATCTGATCAAGGGCGGTAGCACCGACGGAGTTGTACATCGTCAGCGCTTCCTTGATACCCTCGGAACCGGAGGGCAGGCTAGCCCAGTCGATAAAGGCGCCAGCAGACTGCTTGACCGTGGAGACGATCGGGGTGAAGGAAATGGACACCCAGCGCTCGACCAGGGCGCCGATGATGAACATACCCAGGATGGAAGCGCCCTCGGTGACCTTGCCCATCAGACCACCGGAGAGGTCCTTGGCGATGGAGGAGCCGACCTTGTAGCCAAACTCCTGCGTGTACCACAGGAAAGCGTAACGGATGATGTTCCACGCGAAGAAGAACAGCAGCGGACCGACGATGCTGCCGGACATGGCCAGGGAAGCGCCCAGAGCGCCCAGAATCGGGCGAAGGGTGAACCAGAAGACGGGGTCGCCGACGCCGGCGAGCGGGCCCATCATACCGACCTTGACGCCCTGAATGGCGACGTCGTCAATCGGGGCACCGTTGGCGCGCTCCTCCTCGAGAGCGAGGGTAACGCCAATGACGGGGGCGGAAACATAGGGGTGGGTGTTATAGAACTCCAGGTGGCGCTTAAGAGCGGCAATCTGGTCATCCTTGCTGGTGTAGAGCTTCTTGATCGCAGGGATCATTGCGAAGCACCAGCCGCCGTTCTGCATACGCTCGTAGTTCCACGAGCCCTGAAGGAACTGATGACGGAAGCAAACCTTCTTGCGGTCAGCCTTGGTGAGCTGAATCTTGTTCTCTGCCATATGTATCACTCCCCTCCTACTCGTAATCGTTCAGAATGTCGCCGAGCGGGTCGCCGGAGCCACCGCCCATGCCGCCACCCTGCTTGGCCAGATCCTTAAGGCCAAGGTAGATGAGGGCAAGGGAGATGCCGATGAGACCAAGGGCGATCAGCGTGAGTTGAGGGATGGCAGCAAGGACAAAGCCGAGGACGAAGAACGGCCAGGTCTCCTTGGTGGCCATCATGTTGATGACCATGGCGTAACCGACGGAAGCGACCATGCCGCCGCCGACAGCCATGCCGCCGGACAGCCAGTCGGGCATAGCGTTAAGCGCGTTGGTAACGGCCTCGGCCGGGATGACGCACAGAAGCACTGCCGGGATGGCGATACGAAGGCCCTGCATGAGGATGGCAGCATACTGCCAGCGCTCGATGCCGGAGAAGTCGCCCTTCTCGGCGCAACCGTCCATGGCGTGAGCGATAGCGGTAGCAATGGTACGGCAGATCATGGTCAGGAACAGACCAGCGACCGACAGCGGGACGGCGACGGCGATAGCGGTGGTAACGGCCTTGGCCGAATCGGTGGCGCCACCGTTGAGGGCGAGCACCATGATGATCGAAGAAGCGACCGAGGCCAGAGCGGCGTCAGGCGCGACAGCGGCGCCGACGTTAGCCCAGCCAAGGGCCATCATCTGGAGCGAACCGCCCAGGAGGATGCCCTCCTGAAGGTGACCGGTTACGAGACCGATAAGCGTGCATGCCACGAGCGGCTGATGGAACTGGAACTCATCCAGAATGCCTTCCATACCGGCAAGCAACGCGACAATCGCAACAAGCAGAATAGTGATTGCAGACATGTATCGGACCCTCCTTTACTATGCTTGAGCGGCCAGTTCGGCCTTAGCTTTCTTCAACATGGCGTCGAGATCCTCGGAGGAATCCGAAGGAACCTTGCGGACCTCGAACTTGACGCCCTTGGCCTTGAGGGCCTCGAGAGTCTTGACGTCGTCATCGCCCATAGCGACGGCGTTGGTGACGACGACCTTGCCCTTGGAGTGAGCCATGGAACCGATGTTGACTTCCTTGATGTCGACGCCGGCCTCGATGGCCTTGAGCAGATCCTGCGGGTTCTCGAAGAGCAGCATGGCCTTGGTGTCACCAAAACGCGTGTCCTTGACGACCTCGGCCATCTTCTTGATAGGCACGACGTTGGCATGGACTCCCGGAGGGGCAGCCTGCTCGATCATGGTCTTGCGGAGCTCGTCGTGAGCAACGCCGTCGGAAACCACGATGATGCGGTTGGGGTTGATCTGCTTGGTCCACGTGGTGGCCACCTGACCATGCAGCAGACGGGTGTCGATACGGACGTGGGCAATCTTGATGTGCCCGTCGCCGATGACCGTTCCCGGAGGGATGGCGCCTGCAGGAGCAGCGGCGGCCGCAGCCGGCTTCTTCTCCTCGGGCTCCAGAGACTCGGGCTTGACGCGCACGCCAGCCTTAGCCTCAGTCACGAGATGTTTTGCGATCGCATGTGCAGTGTTCTTTGCGTCAAAGCGCTGCGAATATGCCTCGATGAGCATAGGCAGGTTGACACCGGTGACGATAGCCCAGGAATCGTGGCCCTCGATGAGCCCGCTGATCTGGTTGAACGGCGTGCCGCCCCACAGATCAACGAGGAAGAGCACCTGCTCCTGGTCTTCGAAGGAAGCGATTGCTTCCTCGACCTTGGCACGGAAATCGTCGGGGCCCATGCTCGGCTCGAGCGAGACCACGGCAACAGACGGCTGATCGCCAAAGACCATCGAGCCCGTCTGCTTGATTCCAGCTGCCAAGTCCCCGTGGCTAGCAAGAACAATACTTACCATCACATAACCTCCTTTTTGTCTACGTATTTCCTACACGACATGAAAGGAGTATACCTGTTTGGATTGTGGAATTATAGCTAAATTCGCAAAAGGTTGGATTATTTGTTTAAACGTCTAAGTTTGTTACAAATTGATTACGTTGCTGCTTTTCGACTCATTACCCGCCAAAGCGTTGCTCATCAAGCCATGTACTTTACAGATACAAGCAGGCTGTTCATTAATAACGATTTTAGGCAAGCGCGAATGCGCTTGTACTGCCGCTATTTTGTTTAAACAGACATGGCTTGACTATTTTCGTGACTTATGTTCTAGCGCAAGTAGTCGTTGGGAACGTTCTTGTTTGACTAGTCATGTAAGAACGTCCCCAACGACTAAGGACTAGACGATGCGGAGGGGGTTGGCGGCGTCGACGGCGTCGGGAGCGTCGGAAGGGCCATCGGGGGCAGCGCCTGCCGGGTCCTCGTCGGGGGTCTCGATCTGCTTGATCATGACCTCCTGGCCCTGCAGCAGGTATGTTTCGCCGCTGCCGCAATGAGGGCAGGTCTTGCCGTGCTCGACGGTCGCATAGTCGCGGCCGCACGCCTCGCAATGCGTCACGGCCTCGACAGGCTCCACAAGAAGCTCCGCACCCTCGGTAATGGACTTTTTATCTGCCGCCCAGCGCCAGGCGTCGAGCAGCAAGTCGGGAACGACGCCCGAGACCTCGCCCAGCAGCAGCGTGACGCTCGAAACGCGACTCACGCCATTGGCGCGCGCCACATTCTCAACATCACGAATGATGTGATAGACGATTCCGAGCTCGTGCATTTATTTCCTTCCGCCGTTCCCGTTATGACTACTTACTTGCGACCGAACTTAATCTTGATGGCGCGCTTCAAAGCATACTTGCCGAGGCTTGGGAGCTTTTGCTCGTATTTGACCATCGTGGAGCACTCGGGGCGGTCGCGATCCAGATGGATGGCGTCAAACGCGCACTTGGTGGTGCACAGGCCGCAGCCGATGCACTTGTTAGGGTCGACGATCGAGGCGCCGCAGCCCAGGCAGCGGGCGGTCTCGGCGCGCACCTGCTCCTCGGTAAAGGTCTCAACATACTCGCTAAACGGCGCAGCCTTCTCGCGTTCGCGGTCCACGTGGGCAACCTCGCGGCTCGCGTTGTCGTAGCTCTCGAGCACAACGTCGTCGCGGTCGAGCGCGGTGTAGCGGCGCTGGTTGCGGCCGATGGTGAGCGTGGAGCCCGGCTGCACAAAGCGATGGATGGACACCGCGGCCTCGTGACCGGCGGCAATGGCGTCGATGGCAAAGCTCGGACCGGTGTAGACGTCGCCGCCTACAAAGATGTCGGGCTCGGCGGTCTGATAGGTCTGAGGATCGGCAAGGGCACCCTGGCCGCGGCCGAGCTCCACCTTGGAGCCAGCTAGCAAGTCGCCCCACACAATGGACTGGCCAATCGACATGACGACACGGTCGGCATCGACACGGCGCAGATCGTTCTCGTCGTACTCGGGCGCAAAACGGCCCTCGTCGTCAAAAACACGCGTGCAGCGCTTGAAGGTGATGCCGCACACACGACCGGCCTCGTCCAGGTGAACTTCCTTGGGGCCCCAACCGCAGCTGATGTGCGCGCCGTCCTCAACGGCCTCGCGACGCTCCTCCTCGCTGGCGGGCATCTGGGCCTCGCTCTCCAGGCAGAACATCTCAACGTGCTCGGAGCCCAGACGGCAGGCATTGCGCGCGACGTCGATAGCCACGTTGCCGCCGCCCACCACGATGGTGCGGCCGGGCAGCGCGTCGATCTTGCCACTGTTGACCTCGCGCAAAAAGTCGACGGCCACGGCCACGTCCTCGGCATCCTCACCCGGAATACCGGCGAGGCGGCCGCCCTGGCAGCCAATGGCAACATAAAAGGCCTTAAAGCCCTGCTCGCGCAGCTCGTCGAGCGTCACATCGCGACCGACCTCCACGCCATAGCGGAACTCGGCACCCATCAGGCGAATAACCTCGACTTCGGCCTCAATGACGTCCTTCTGCAGCTTAAAGCTGGGAATGCCGTAGGTGAGCATGCCGCCCGGGCGCTCGTTCTTCTCGAACACGACGGGCTTGTAGCCCTTCTCGGCCAGATAGAAGGCACAGGACAGACCGGCCGGGCCGGCACCGATGATGGCGATCTTCTGATCGAAGCCGCCAGCACGCGTCGGCGTCACCACAGGCGGGACGTAGCGGGTCGCGGCGTCCAGATCGCGCTGGGCGATAAACTTCTTGACCTCGTCGATGGCCACGGCCTCGTCCACGCGGCCGCGGGTGCAGGCATCCTCGCAGCGGCGATTGCACACACGGCCGCAGATAGCGGGCAGCGGGTTCTCGCGCTTGATGAGCGCCAGCGCCTCGTCATAGCGGCCCTGCGCTGCGAGCTTCAAGTAGCCCTGAACGGCAACGTGAGCGGGGCAGGCCGTCTTGCAGGGCGCGGTGCCGGACTCGTGCGTCTCGATGCGGTTGTCGTTGCGGTAGTTGGGCGACCACTTGGTGTGATCCCACTTGGTGGCATCGGGCAGCTCCTGGCGCGGATACTCGGGCACCTGTCCGCCGGCCTTTTTGCTGCAGAGCTTCTGGCCCAGCTTGGCGGCGCCGGCCGGACATACCTCAACGCAGCGACCGCAGGCCACGCACTTGTCCTTCTCGACCTTGGCGACATAGGCCGAGCGCGACAGGTTGGGCGTGTTGAACAGCTGCGAGGTGCGCAGGGCGTAGCACACGTTGACGTTGCAGTTGCAGATGGCGAAGATCTTGTTCTCTCCGTCGATATTGGTGATCTGGTGCACAAAGCCGTTGTCCTCGGCCTGGCGCAGGATGTCGTAGACCTCGTCGCGCGTTACATAATGGCCACGATCGGTCTCGACCACGTAGTCGGCCATATCGCCCACGGCGATGCACCAGTCGGCCGGGTCGTCGGCGCAGCCCTCACCCATCACGCGACGGCTCGCGCGGCAGCTGCAGGTGCTGGCGGCATACTTACCCTCGTATTTGTCGAGCCAGTGCTCGATATGCTCAATAGGCACCGACGTGCTCGCGGCATCGATAGCCTTCTCGACCGGAATGACATGCATGCCGATGCCGGCACCACCGGGCGGCACCATCGGCGTGGCCTTGGACAGCGGTCCCTTGGACGCCTGCTCAAAGAACTTGGCATAGACCGGATGCTCCTCGAGCTGGCTCACGCGCATGTTAAGGAACTCGGCGGAACCCGGCACCAGCATGGGCAGCACCCACTGCTTGGCGCGCTCGGGGTTTTCCCAGTTGTACTCGAGCAGACCCGTGTAGCTCATGTCGTCGAGCATCTTCTCGATATCGGCTTCGGGCATGCCGGTGAGCTTGACCATCTCGGGCAGCGTATAGGGACGGCGCATCTTCATCTTGCAGAGCACTTCGGCCTGCTCGTCGGTTGCGGCCTCGGCAAACGACCAGTACTCGTAGGCCAGCAGCTCATCGCGATGCAGTAGACGGTTGGTGCAGTGCTCGCACAGCTTGACGATTGCCTCGCGCGGATGCTCCGGCAGCGGCGGCACGAACTCTGCGCCGATATCGGGCTCGGTATAGCTAATCCCCGGTCCGTTGAGAATCATGGTTGTCCCTTCTCTTGCCACAGCCCGGCGAGACCGCGGCACCCCTCTTTTTTGCAGGCCGGGCATGCCCCCATGCCGTTCACCCACCATTAGTTGACATTGTGTCAAAAATAGTATTGACGAACCGTCAACAATATTCAAGACTGTTAGGCGAACTGTCAGGCAAAAGAGGATGAAAGGCGGCAAAACATGGGCAACAACACAGCAGATACCTCTGTGGTCGATGCCGTTCCCGCATCCGATAGCGCGGCAAAGCGCCTGACGGGCGACGAGCGCCGTCGCGAGATCCTCGATGCTGTGCGCACCGTAAGCTCCGAGCTAGGCGTGTCCCACCTATCGGTATCGGCCGTGGCCAAGCGAGCCGGCTGCACGCGCTCGCTGTTCTACCACTACTTCGCCGATATGGACGCCGCCGTCACCGCTGTTATGGACGAGGCAATCGACGGTTTTATCTCCGAGCTCGAGCAGTGGAATGCCAACCGCATCGTCGGTGATATCGAGGGCGCACTCGACACCGTCGCCCCGCTCTTTAAGCGCCTGGTCGCCAGCGGCCACGAGCTGCCGAGTACGCTCACCTCAAGCAGCGGCGCGCTCTACGGCGGCTTTTTGCACAACGTGGTCCAGCGCGTGGCGCAGTACATCTGCGACACCACCGTGGTGGATTTTGTCGCCCATCATGAGCTACGCATCGACCATGTCTACGAGACGTTCTACACCCTCATCATGGGGTTGTTGATGTATATCCGCACGCACCCCGATGTGCCCGACGAGACGGTCAAGGAAATCATCGCCTCGACACTCCACATCGAGGGCTATACCGCCAAGTATCCGGAGCGCAAGCCCCAGAACTGACGACATTTGGCCAAACTGCCCGCGATCAGAAGAGGGGCCGCGGGCGTGTGAAAGGAGAGCAGCATGCTGTTCGATGTTTGGGGTAGCGATACCCTTATCCACTGGGCCGGCTGGGCCATGGTCTTTATTGGCCTGATCGTGCTCAACGAAGTCGGCCGCCGCACCAAGCTGGGCGCGGCAATCATCTTTGGCGTGGCTCCGCTGGCCATGACCATCTACTGCGTCGCCATCGCCATCGGCGTCTCACAGGGTGCCGAGTGGGCGCTCACCAACCCCACCCATGTGTACCAGAACAGCTGGTTCCACTACGCCAAGGTATACGCGGCGCTCGCCGGTTGCTGGGGCTTCATTGCCATTAAGTACCAGTGGGGAAAGATCGGCAAGGCGCATTGGTTCCGCGCGTGGCCGTTTGTGATCGTCGCCATCAACATCATGATCGCCGTCGTGTCCGACTTTGAGAGCGCCTATCACTTCTTTGTCCTGGGCCAGTCCACTTGGGTCACCTCCGAGGGCGCCACGCAGCTGGCCGGCTGGAACAACGTGTTCAACGGCATCGCCGGTATCATCAACATCTTCTGCATGACCGGTTGGTGGAGCGTCTACGCCTCCGAGGATCAGACCGACATGCTGTGGCCCGATATGACCTGGGTCTACATCATCGCCTACGATATCTGGAACTTCTGCTACACCTACAACTGCCTGCCCACCCACTCCTGGTTCTGCGGCTTTGCGCTGCTGCTGGCGCCCACCGTCGCCGCCTTTATCTGGAACAAGGGCGGCTGGATCCAGAACCGCGCCTTTACGCTTGCTATTTGGTGCATGTTTGCCCAGGTGTTCCCGTACTTCCAGGAGGAGTCCATCTTTGTGACCCACTCCACGCTCGACCCCGGCGCCGCTACCGCGGTCTCGATCGCCGCACTGGTCGCCAACGTCGCCGCGATCATCTACATCGCCTACCGCGCCAAGAAGCTCGGTCGCAATCCCTACAAGCAGGATGTCTTTGAGGGCACCAGCGATTGGGAGAAGGCCACCGCTCGTCGCGCCAAGGTCGATTACGCTCACGCCGAGTAACATGTTGGTCGCTGTTGGCGCCTGGGCATAGGCCCGCCCGCCAGGTTTTTCATCCAATGCCTCGCAGAGCCCCCGGAAAGCGTTTCGCTCGCTTTTCGGGGGCTTTTGTCGTTGCGTCTCTATTCATCTATTCAAAAACATGCGCATATATAAAATCGGATTTCAAATCATGAGGCGGCTCTATAGGGTCCTGTTTTTGGGTACAGTGTTGTCCCGATATTGAGCTTGGGGGATATATGAAAGATGAGACGATGGGCCAAGAGGATGCGGCCCAAGATGCAGAAGCGTGTGCCGAAGCCCTGGAGAGCCTAGACCGGATTTCACTTGATGAGATTGCGTTTGACGATTCGGGCGTTGATGTGCAGGATGAGTCGGAAGCCGAGGCGCAGTCCGATGATCAGGATGCAGACGACGTTGAGCCTGCCGAAGATGAGGCAGATCACGAAGACACCGAATGCGAGGCCGACGACCAGCCCGAATCCGACACGAGCGAGGAAACCATCTTGCTCGACAGCTTGCCGGCCGAAGATTCGCTGACCCGCGAGCTTCCCGGCCTGGGCTCCGCTCCTGCCGTGGACGAGACCATCGCCATGGGCGATATTCCCCTGCCGTCCGTTCCCTCGGCACGCGAGGCCGAGGTCCGCCATCGCAAGATGTCGCCCAAGCGCCGCAATCTGATGGTCGCCGGTGTCGTGGCCGTCGCGCTCGTCGCCGGCGGTGCAGGCTATGCTGCCTGGAACGGATATCAGCAAGAGCAGGCTGCCGCTGTCGCCGCCAATGCCCACACGATGATGTCGGTGCAGATTGGCGCGCATGCCGCGGGCCTCGACTGTTCCACTGGCTCCAAGATTCCCGTACAGGTGAGCGGTCAGGATTCTGACGGCTCCTCCGTGAGCGAAACGCTCTATGTTGACGAGCACGGCCGCGGCATCAAACTGCTGCCCGGCGATTACACGCTCTCCATCGCTGCCTCCCCCATCGCGGCCGACGGCACCATCTATACCGTCCCGACCACCAAGACGCAGGTCACCGTTAAGAGCGATGGACAGGATTTAAGTGCCCAGGCCACCTTTAAGCTCAAGGTGCCTTCGGCCGACACGGTGACTGACGACCAGATCGATGCCGCCGCCAAGTATGCCGAGGAGGGCGGTGCGAGCTCCGCCGCGGCTGCCAAAGTGCTCCAGCAGGCAGCAACCGCGCGGCGCGACGCCGCCGTCAATGCCGTGAGCGCGCAAAAGGCACAGGCGTCCCGTGATGCTGACGCTCGCCACAAGGCAACCGACCTCTACCAGCTCGATATTCCCGTCGAGTGGTACGGCAAGGTCGCAACTTGGCAAAACGGAAGCACGCTATGCATCTATCTGGGCGACGACGCCAATACGCCGCTCGTGACGCTCGTCGCGGTGCGCGAGGGCGAGAGCTTTACGCCCGATGAAGGCGATACGGTTTTGGGCACGGTCAGCCTAGGCAACGGTTATACCGTCTATGCCAGCGGCCCCGTCTATCCGTACGTGGTGCCCCAGACCATCAACGGACGGACGCAGAACCCCGTGTCAACCTACCCCATGGACACGGCCATTGAGCTTGTCGAGCTTACGACCGGCAACCGCTATACGTATAGCCAGATCAAGAACGACCTGGTGGGTAAAGACGGCAAGGCCGATGGTGCCACTAAGCTCGAAACCGACTACCTCGCGCAGATCCTGCTGCCGAGTATCAAAGCCCAGGACTAGCCTGGCGCAGCAAGATGCTCCCCAACCGTGATGAAGGAGCCAGGAGGTCCTGACCCCACAGGCCCATAGATGATTAGGCAAGGAGCCACTTCCATGCGGGCATAACGTGTACCACACCGTGCTCGCATGGAATATCGGTCTGTTCATCCATGGTAACGATTGCCGACTCGCCAAGATCAAACTGGGCCATCGAGGCATCAAGCGCGGCGATTTCGCGCTCGCGCGTTTTCTCACTTGCCATATCCGCACTCACCTGAATCAGGCTATAAGCCCGCATGAGAAGCGCATCCCCAGCCACAAAGTCCACCTCATGGCTTTTGCTCTTCTCTTTGATTAGCAGGCGGCAGACCGAGCCGGTCCTCACCGCGGGAGTCCTTCTTCTTAGCGCATTGAACACTGCGGTCTCGAGCCTCTGGCCCTGGTCCAATGCCGATGCGGGAGAGAATGCTCCAAACATCGCAGGGTCGACAGCGTAGACCTTAGACGCAGACCGCATGTTATTTGCCAGTGAACGCGTGAACTCCGGCACAGAAAATAACAGGTAGGCGTCCTCATAATACTCAAGTAAGTCGCTGAGCGAATTACGACTGACGGGTATCTGTCTGCTCTTGAACTCGTTGTACACTTTGTTCACTGACAGCTCTCGTCCCGAAGATGCCATACACCGCGTCAAGAACAGCGATGCCAGGCGAGGGTTCTTGACGTCGTAACGTTCAACGACGTCCATGGCGACCGTTCGCGAAGCATATTCCTGTAGCAGCTGAATCGCGTCTGCAGGCGTCTGCTCAAGTGTCGCGATGAATCCCCCTTGTTCAAGATACCCGATCAGATGATGTCGAAGCAGCGCTGCATCGCTCGGGGAAAAGGTCGCATCTGGCTCGGGGACGCTCCCCGTCTTATATCGAACGTATTCCGAAAAACTCAACGGAAAAAGCTCTCGCACAAGAGAACGACCCCTGAACTCGCTCTTAAGTTCTGAGGACAGCATCTTGGAAGAAGATCCCGTCACATAGACGGTCGCTTTCTCCGTATCGACTACACGCCGCAGAAACGCACCCCATTCGGGAATTTCCTGGATCTCGTCAAAGAAAATGTAAGCGCCCTCGGTTCGAGCAACAGGATACAGTGCATAGAACGTGTCGAGCACGTCCGCCAGTAGCGATGGCTCATACGGGCGCAAGCGCTCATCCTCAAAATTGAAGTAAAGCATCCGGTCAAGCTCGACGCCCCGGCTCTGAAGCCGCCGCATCTCCTGATACAGGCGATACGTCTTTCCACAACGGCGGGCCCCCACAATCACATTTACGATGTTGTCGCGCTTTGGCTCCTGTGGGTTTCCTAGATCAAGGTCTCGCTCAAAGACCTGCGGAACCCCCTGCTGTTCAAAGTCCTTTATTTTCTGGGCGATCAAGTCGTTGAATGCCATGATTCTCCAATCTTGCTCTCTAGCTAATCAAAATTATACTGATTCTTGATTAATTAGAGAGCAAGATTGTGTGTAGCTTGATTAACACTTAAGCAAGTTTTTTCACTGTTATTGCTCCGAAGGATATCGAGTGGCTGAGAGGACAACCAAGCTCGAATGCGACTCCCTGGACAGTCGATTTGGGACGGGGCTTTTTTGACTACCCCGTCCCAGAAAATCATCGCCAAATTAGCTACTTGATGCAACTAGCGCCAGGGGTCGGCTTCGAACAGCGGCTCGCGCTCGGGGCGACGATCGCTGTAGGGATCGTAGCCGTCATCGTCCTCGTTCTCGGCACGGATGTAGGGGTCGCACGGCTTGGGCGCCGGTTTCGGCGCGGGCCTTGGTGCGGCGGACGCTATCTCAGCCGCCGGTGCGTTCGTCTTGTTCTCGTCTTTCATCTGCATAGCTCCTTGCATCGCATCCGTTCAACATTATCGATTGTCGCACGAAAAAGGGCGGCGGACCCAATTGGGTCCGCCGCCCTTGGCGTTTAGAGACGGCTGGCAGATTTTAAGGCATGTCCCATAAATCTACTCGGCGTCGGGGACCTCGTAGGTGGCCGCCGGCGTGTTGTCGCGCACGACGGTAAAGCCGCCGTCCTTGTCGATATCGACCGTCACCTGATCGCCCTCGCGCACCGTGCCGTCGATGATAGCGGCGGCGATGGCATCCACGACCTCGCGCTGGACCAGACGCTTAAGCGGACGGGCGCCAAAGACCGGGTCCAGGCCGCCCACGGCGAGCATCTGCTTGGCCGCCGGGGTGATGGCAAGCGTCATGCGCTCCTTGGCCAGACGCGCGCGGACGTCGGCGAGCTGGATGTCGACGATCTTCTCGATCTGCGCCATGCCGAGCGGATGGAACACCACGATATCGTCGATACGGTTGAGGAACTCGGGGCGGAAGGTCTGAGCCATGGCCGCGTTGACCTGATGGCGCATCTCCTCCTCGTCCTTGCCGGAAAGCTCGGCGATGGCCTTGGAACCCACGTTAGACGTCATGATGATGATCGTGTTCTTGAAGGACACCTGGCGACCCTGACCGTCAGTCAGACGGCCGTCGTCAAGCACCTGCAGCAGCACGTTGAAAACATCCGGATGGGCCTTCTCCATCTCGTCGAGCAAGATCACGGAGTACGGACGACGGCGCACGGCCTCGGTGAGCTGGCCGCCCTCGTCGTAGCCCACGTATCCCGGAGGCGCACCGATCAGACGCTGGACGCTGAACTTCTCCATGTACTCAGACATGTCGATACGCACGAGCGCACGCTCGTCATCGAACAGGCACTCGGCCAGCGCCTTGGCGAGCTCGGTCTTGCCCACGCCGGTGGGGCCCAGGAAGAAGAAGCTGCCGATGGGCTTGTCCGGATCGGAGAGACCCGCACGGCTGCGACGCACGGCCGCGGCGACAGCGGAGACCGCCTCGTCCTGGCCGATGACGCGCTTATGCAGCTCGCCCTCCAGGCCCTTCAGCTTGTCGAGCTCGCCCTGCATCATCTTGGAGACGGGCACACCGGTCCAAGCGCTCACGACCTCGGCGATCTCATCGGAGGTCACCTGCTCGTTCAGGCCCTCGCCGTCCTGCTGCTTTTGCGCCTCGAGCGCGGCCTCGGAATCCTGAATCTGCTGCTGCAAGCCCGGGATCACGGAGTAGCGCAGCTCGGACGCACGGCCCAGGTCGCCATTGCGCGTCGCGCGCTCCTCTTCGCTCTTGGCCTCATCGAGCTGGCCCTTGAGCTCCTGCACGTGGTCGATGGCGTTCTTCTGGTTGAGCCAGCCGGCCTTTTGCACGTTGAGCTTTTCCTGAACCTCGGCAATCTCCTGGCGCAAGGCCTCCAGACGCTCCTTGGAAGCGTCGTCGGTCTCCTTCATGAGTGCCTGCTCCTCGATCTGCAGCTGGGTGAGCTGACGCGTGGTGGCATCGATCTCGACCGGCATGCTGTCGAGCTCCATGCGCAGGCGGCTTGCCGCCTCATCGACCAGGTCGATGGCCTTGTCGGGCAGGAAACGGTCGGCGATGTAGCGATCGGAGAGGTCGGCAGCTGCCACGAGCGCGCTATCGGTGATATGCACGCCGTGGAAGATCTCGTACTTCTCCTTCAAGCCACGCAGGATCGAAATGGTGTCCTCGACGGTGGGCTCGCTGACCATCACGGTCTGGAAACGACGGGCGAGCGCCGCGTCCTTCTCGATGTACTTGCGGTATTCGTCGAGCGTGGTCGCGCCGATCGCATGCAGGTCGCCACGGGCGAGCGCAGGCTTGAGGATGTTGCCGGCGTCCATGGAGCCCTCGGTGGCACCCGCGCCCACGATGGTGTGGAGCTCATCGATGAACAGGATGACCTTGCCTTCCGATTTTTGCACTTCCTTGAGCACGGCCTTCAAGCGGTCCTCGAACTCACCACGGTACTTGGCGCCGGCGACCAGCGCGCTCATGTCGAGCTCGATGAGGTCGCGGTCGCGCAGGGTGCTCGGCACGTCGCCGGCCACGATACGCTGGGCGATGCCCTCGACGATGGCAGTTTTACCCACGCCCGGCTCGCCGATGAGCACGGGGTTGTTCTTGGTGCGACGGGACAGGACCTGGATGGTACGACGAATCTCGTCGGTACGGCCGATGACAGGGTCGAGCTTGCCGGCGCGGGCAAGATCGCAGATGTTGCGTCCGTACTGCTCCAGCGCCTCAAACTGGGTCTTGTCCTCGGCAGACGTCACGCGGTCATCGCCACGCAGCTCCTCGTAGACCTGCTCGATGCGCTCCTTGGTGACGCCTGCGTCGCGCAGAACGCGGCCCGCCTCGCCCTTGTCCTCGGCAAGCGCCATCAGCAGATGCTCAGTCACCACAAAGCTGTCGCCCATCTTGGTGGCCTTCTTCTCGGCCTTTTCGATGACGCGGACGAGCTCGTTGGACAGGCCCATCTGCTGGCCCTCGCCCGAAACCTTGGGCGCGTGGTCGATGGCATCCTGTGTGGAGCGTGCGAGCTGAGCCGGGTCGGCACCGATGCGCTCGATGATCACGGAGATATTGCGCTCGCCGGCACCGAGCAGGGCAGACAGCAGATGAATCGGCTCCACCGCGCCGGCCTGCGCATCGGCAGCCGTGCTCATGGCGGTCTGCAGCGCCTCGCGCGACGTCATTGCTAGCTTATCGATTCTCATGGAATCACCTCTCTTGGGGTGGCCGCCCTACGGGGCGGCTTCACGTTGTTCGAGAAGTATTGTTGCCAGCTTTGTACAATCTTATACACAAATCTAAGTCTCTATATATAAGATTTTCTGAGTGATTGATGGATAGGGTACTGAGATGTCAGCCCGCCGCTGCCCAGGCGCACTACCATCTCGATCTGTAACATCTAGCAGCCATTTTTGATCCTAGATGTTACAGATCGAGAGAAAATGACCAGTGGCAACCGTTTGTCTCAATCTGTAACATCTACTCGGCAAATAGAGCTCTATCTGTTACAAATCGAGACAAACCGAGAACCACCACAAAGGGGACAGGCACCTTTGTGGTGGTTTTCGACGCTAACGGTCGACCATCTCGCGCCATGAGATTAAACTTGAATTGTTCTCTGAACATATCCATTTCTGCCTATCCTCAACAGATCTTTGTCTCGAGGAGCGCATATGAAGCCGCCTCATTCCACCGGTCGCAACGTCATCGCCATTCTCGCCATACCCATCGTGATGCTCTTCCTTATCGTCATCACGCCCTTTTCTTTTGGTATCGCCTCGCCCTTCGATCTTTGCGGGATGATCGACGCCGGCTCGCGTGCCACCTCGCTCTCCTTTGTCTGCCGTGGCGTGTTCTACGAATATGCAATTCCCACCGGACTTTGGCAGTCCAAGTTACCGTTGCTCGGTCAGATCGACGGATGCTCCCCCTATTTCTGCCTTGGACCTCAGGCGCTAAACTATCTAATCGACGACCAGCCACTCGACTCCATCGGCCTTGCCTACGACTACGCACCAAACACCGATGAGCGCCACATGAACCAAGTCCTCGACAAGATGCTTGGACAGTGCGGGCTCACCGAGGAGGCCGGTCGAACCATCTATAGCAACCAGAAATTAAAGCGAACAGAACTCCGCCGTGTCGGAAAAATCAAAGGGCGAAACAGGGCCGCCTACTGGGATGCCTGGGCAACACGCGACAAGGGCGAATTCGGACACAGCACCTATATGGTCACCGTCTACACCAAAGACGGAATTAAGGACAATGTTGACGATTTCGCGTCATCCAAACTCGGCATCCCCAAAACAACCAAACCCGCCAGCCCAGATGAAATTCTGTAGAGACGCTCATTAGAATGTCGTTCAACGAGCACGGCAACATCGAGCTCGCCCCCCCGCCACCACGAAAGGGACAGGCCCCTTTGTGGTGGTTTTCGACTCTGGCACTCGACTGTCTCGATCTGTAACATCTAGCGGCTCTTTTCGATCTTAGATGTTACAGATTGAGATGAAATGATCAGCGGCGATCGTTTGTCTCAATCTGCAACAACCGCTCGTCAAATAGGGGCCCAGATGTTACAGGTCGAGACAAACGGGACCGCCACAAAGGTGCCTGACCCTAATGTGGTGGTTTTCGACAAAAAAGGCCGCCCCATTAACAGAGGCAGCATCAAGCAAGTCTATTTTTAGCGCCCCTCAAGACCCAACGAGAACGTCGCGGTAGCCCCGGCCACACCTTTCCCTCGGGCGACCCTCGCGAAGCGCGTGAGCACGAGGGAAAGGTGTGGCCGGGGCGTACAGCAGAGTTACTCGGCAGCGGCCTTGAACTTGTTGTAGTTGATCAAGCAGCCGGCCTTGACGATGGCACGCTCCTCTGCCGTCATATCGGCAATGTAGAGCTCAATCTGCTCGACCGCACCATCGGCGCGCACCACGTAGGCGGCGATGCCCTTCAGGTCGCCATCGAGCGCGGCGCGGATACCCGGCACAAAGACGTAGTCGCCCACCTCAAAGCTGGGCTCGGCCTCCATCTGGAAGGGCACCATGCCCCAGTTCATCACGTTGGAGCGATAGCGCTTGGTGGCGTACTCGTGGACGATGTTGGCCAGGCCGCCAATTACGCGCTGGCAGCTCGCGGCCTGCTCGCGGGCAGAACCGTCACCGGGCTTCTTGGCATAGAGCATGGAGCCGTACTCAGTCGCCTTGGCATCGGCCGCGACACCCGCGCCAGTCAGCGCCTCAAACACACCGGCAAGCTCGGCATCGAGCGCGGACAGATCGCCCGCGGACTCACCGGCAACGCGGCGCTTCTCCACGGCGTCGACCTCCTTGGAGCGGCCCACGTAGGCAGGGTCGCGACGGCCGAGCGTAAACTCGGCCAGACCCAGCGGGTTGGAGCGGAAGGAGCTCGTCTCGCCCGAGGGAATGAGCTCG
The DNA here is from genome assembly GCA_900540985.1 of uncultured Collinsella sp. Classification (GTDB taxonomy): domain Bacteria; phylum Actinomycetota; class Coriobacteriia; order Coriobacteriales; family Coriobacteriaceae; genus Collinsella. The sequence goes on along the minus strand of UQIC01000001.1, from coordinate 103,411 downwards.
TCGGTCGTGGTGACCGGGTCCATGATCTTGGAGCACACCTTGAGCAGGATGTCGTCGCCGAGAGGCTCCATCGCGGGCCACGGCTTGATGTTGGGGCCCTCGACCAGCTCGTCGGCCGGCTCAGCCTTGCCAAAGCCCCAGTACACGCGCTTCTTGTACGGCGCGTCGTCAAAGGTGTACTCGCAGGCCTCGTCCCAAGTCTCCTCGGGCAGGTCGGTCGCCGGCGTCAGGACGCCGCCGTTGGCAGCCGTCGCCGCAATGGAGCGGGCGTCCATCAGGGCCACGGCGCTCAGCTGACCGTTGCCCGGCTTGGAACCCTCGCGATTGGGGAAGTTGCGCGTGGTGTGGCGGATCGAAAGGCCGTTGTTGGCAGGCGTGTCGCCGGCGCCGAAGCACGGGCCGCAGAATGCCGTGCGCACAATCGCGCCGGCCTCCATAAGGTCGTAGATGTAGCCGCGGCGTGTAAGCTCGAGTGCCACGGGCTGGCTCGTGGGATAGACCGACAGCGAGAACTCGCCGCAGCCGGTGTTAGCGCCCTTGAGCACGCGAGCAGCCTGGACCACGGAGTCGTAGTTGCCGCCCGAGCAGCCGGCGATAACGCCCTGCTGCACGTGCAGCTTGCCGTCGACGATCTTGTCGAGCAGGCTAAAGTGCGTCTTGCCCTCGCCGATCTTGGCGGCCTCGAGCTCCACCTCATGCAGGATGTCCTCGAGGTTCTCGTTGAGCTCGTCGATCTCAAAGCCGTTAGAAGGATGGAACGGCAACGCGATCATGGGCTTGATACTCGACAGATCGACTTCGACGCAGCCGTCGTAGTAGGCAACATCGGCGGGCTTGAGCTCGCGGTAGTCCTCGCCGCGACCGTGCATGGTCAAAAACGCGTGCGTGTCCTCGTCGGTGGCCCAGATGCTCGACAGGCAGGTGGTCTCGGTGGTCATGACGTCGACGCCGTTGCGGTAGTCGGTCGTCATGCTCGCGATACCGGGGCCCACGAACTCCATAACCTTGTTCTTAACGTAACCCTTGGCAAAGACGGCACGGATGATGGCGAGCGCCACGTCGTGCGGGCCAACGCCGGGGCGCGGAGCGCCCGTGAGGTAGATGGCAACGACGCCGGGATAGGCGACATCGTAGGTGTCGCGCAGCAGCTGCTTTGCCAGCTCGCCACCGCCCTCGCCCACGGCCATGGTGCCCAGAGCGCCGTAGCGGGTGTGCGAGTCGGAGCCCAGGATCATCTTGCCACAGCCGGCGAAATTCTCACGCATAAAGGAGTGGATGACGGCGATGTGCGGCGGGACGAAGATGCCGCCGTACTTCTTGGCAGCCGAGAGACCAAAGACGTGGTCGTCCTCGTTGATGGTGCCGCCCACGGCGCACAGCGAGTTGTGGCAGTTGGTGAGCACGTAGGGCAGCGGGAACTGCTCCATGCCCGAGGCGCGCGCCGTCTGGATGATGCCGACAAAGGTGATGTCGTGGCTCGCCATGGCGTCGAAGCGAATCTTGAGCGCCTCGGGGTCGCCGGACGTATTGTGTGCCTGGAGGATCGAATACGCGATGGTGCCGCGCTTGGCATCCTCGGGCGTCTGCGTAATACCGCGCTCGGCAGCCTCGGCCTCAGGCACAACCTCGCTGCCACTGCGCAGGTAGATGCCGTCCTCGTACAGCTTAACCATACTGTCTCCCACTCTGCCCAAAAGATTTGGGCGCATAGCATACATTCGTTCAATATCGTGCCATAGAACGGTTGCGAGTGGGTTACGAATCTGCACGTTCACTTTATCTCGGTAAAGTAAGGTACGAACCCGGCGAGGGCCGGCAGATTTGGTGCAAGAGTGTCCCTTTCGACTAGTCATTTAAGAACGTCCCCAATGACTACCCTACCGTATCCGGAGCAAGGCAACGCCGCAGGCAGAGGACGGACAGCGAGCGGCGTCCAGAGCGAACAAGTTGGCATGGAAAAGGCAAGGCATAGACCTTCTGGTCATGCCTTGCCTTTTGAATGACAAATTGTCGCTCTGGGCGGCGCGCAGCGTCGGCCCGTTACGCGGTTTGGTAAAACCGCGTAACTACAAATCCCCGCCGGCGCCCAAAAGTTTGCGCATGACTTGCTCGGGGTTGACTGAGCCGTCGCGCGGGGCCAGGGCGGTGATCTTCTTCTGCATCTTGTACTCGTGCAGCTCGTCCTCGAGCTGGCGCACGCGGGCGCGAAGCTTTTCGTTCTCGCGCTCGCGCTCCTCGGCACGCTCCTTCATATCGAGGATGCGCACCACGCCGGCAAGGTTGATGCCCTCGTCGGTCAGCTGGTTGATGAGCTCCAGGCGCTCGATATCGGCACGCGAATACAGACGCGTGTTGCCGCCCGAGCGCTGGGGGTTCACCAGGCCCTTGGACTCGTAGACGCGCAGAGTCTGCGGATGCATGCCGGTCAACTCGGCCGCCACGCTGATCATGTACAGCGGTTTATTCCTATTGTCCTCGGCCATGCTACCTGACCCCTTTCCGTCTCGTTATCGTCCATCATAAGCCCGCGGGCGCGGGTGTGCGCCACGACCGCCCTAGTACGTCGCCTTGTAACGGTTGACCTTCTCGCGATAATCGCGCGTGTCGGCCTCGCGCAGCTTGGTCATGGCATCGCGCTCGTCATCGGACAGGTTCGTGGGGACCTGTACCTTGATTTCGACGAGCAGCGCGCCTGTGCGGCCACGGTGCTTAACGTCGGGCGCACCCATCTCCTTAAAGCGGAACTTCTTGCCCGTCTGGGTGCCAGCGGGCACCTTCAGACGAACCGTCGCGCCGCCGGGCGTGGGCACATCAACCGTGCAGCCGAGCGCCGCCTCGTAGACCGAGATCGGCACCTCCATGGTCACATCGGCACCCTTGCGCTTAAACAGCGGGTGCTCCTCCACATGCGTGGTCACGACCAGGTCGCCGCGCTCGCCGCCGGCAACGCCATACTCGCCGCGACGCTTGTAGCGTAGCTTGCCGCCGTCGACCGCGCCCGCGGGCACCGAGACCGTAATGGTCTGCTGCTCGCCTGTCGAGGGAATGCGATAGGTGACCTTGTGCGTCACGCCGCGAAACGCGTCCTCGGCCGTCACATCGACGGTCAGCGACAGGTCGCCGCCCTTGCGAGCACGGCTGCGACCCGCGCCGGCGCCGGCAGCGCCCGCAGCCCCGGCAAAGCCCGAGCCCCAATCGCTGCCCCAGGCGCCGTTGCCGCTAAAGATGCTGTCGAAGATGTCGCCCCAGCCGCTGGCACCTGCGCCGGCACCGTAGCCTCCGCCATACGCGCCGCCTGCGCCCGGCATGCCGCCAAACATGAGCATCTGGTCGTACTCTTTGCGCTTCTTCTCGTCCGAAAGCGTCTCGTAGGCCTCGCTGATCTCCTTGAACTTGGCCTCGTCGCCGCCGGCATCGGGGTGATATTTTTGCGCGAGCTTGCGAAACGCGCTCTTGATCTCTTTGTCGGAGGCGCTCTTGGATACGCCCAGGATGTCATAGAAGGTTTTGCCTGCAGCCATCGTAGCTCCTCTCCTGTTTCACCCGCCGCCCAGCGGGCGGCGGCTCATGCTTTCATATGGCACTAGGCCAGAAAGGGCCCCGGGTGTTGCCCCGGGGCCCTTCTCAATTACTCCTCGGTGCTCTCGGCCGTATCGGCCGCAGCATCCTCGGGCGCCGCTTCGGGCTCCGGTGCGGGGCGCTTCTCGCCACCGTAGGTCACCGTCACCATCGCGGAGCGCAGGATGCGGTCCGCCATGCGGTAGCCCTTCTGGTACACGTCGTTGACGGTCTCGTCGTACTGCGATGCGTCCTCGACGCGACCCACGGCCTGATGCTCGAGCGGATCGAACGCCTCGCCCTTGGGGTCGATGGGCTCAACGCCCTCGTGCGCAAACACATCGAGAAGCTTGGCATGTACCGCGTCAACGCCATCGACGAACTGCTTAAAGTCGTCGGAAAGCTCTTGACTGCGGGCATGGTCGATCGCGCGCTCGATATCGTCGATCACCGGCAGCAGCGCGGTGACGAGCTTCTCGGTCGCGCGCTCGCGCTCGGCGATACGCTCATTGGCGGTGCGGCGACGGAAGTTCTCCCAGTCGGCCTGCAGACGGGCGGTACGCTCGGTGGCGTCCTTTGCCTTGTCCTCGGCGGCCTTCTGAGCCTCTGCCGCAGCATCGAGCTCATTGCGCACGTCGGCAAGCTCTTTCTGAGCCTGCTCGAACTTGAGCTTAAAGTCGTTGTCGGCGGCTTCCTCACCGGCGCGGATAGCGGCTTCCACCATCTCGTCCTCGGTCATCGTCGCCTCCTTGTTGGAATCCTCTACTTGGTTCTCGGCAGCCTCGGCGGCCGGGGCCTCGTTGGCCTCGGTAACGTCTGCGGCCTCTACGGGAATCTTCACGTCCTTCTCCTCAGAGTCAACGGGGGCGGCACCAACGGCGGCCGCCTCCGTGCGAGCTTTACGGGCGGACATGATTATTTGTCCTCGTCGTCCACAACCTCGTAGTCGGCGTCGACAACGTCATCGTCGGCAGGCTGGGCGCCAGCGGCACCGTCGGTCTGCTGCTGAGCGTCGGCATAGACAACCTGGGCCAGCTCGTAGGCCACGGACTGCAGGGACTCGCCGGCGGCCTTGATGGCCTCGACGTCAGAGCCCTCGAGCGCCTTCTTGGCGTCGGCGATAGCGGCCTCGGCCTTGGACTTCACGTCGGCGGAAACCTTGTCGCCCAGCTCGTTGAGGGTCTGCTCGGTGGAGTAGCACAGACTGTCGGTCTGGTTGCGGACCTCGACCTCTTCCTTCTGCTTCTTGTCCTCCTCGGCATGAGCCTCGGCGTCCTTGACCATACGATCGACTTCGTCGTCGGACAGAGCAGTGGAGCCGGAAATGGTGATCTGCTGCTCCTTGCCGGTGCCCTTGTCCTTAGCGGAGACCTTGACGATACCGTTGGCGTCGATGTCGAAGGTGACCTCGATCTGCGGCACGCCGCGGCGGGCAGCCGGGATACCGGTCAGCTGGAACTTACCGAGCGACTTGTTGTCGCGGGCAAGCTCGCGCTCGCCCTGGAGCACGTTAATCTCGACGCTGGTCTGGTTGTCGGCAGCGGTGGAGTAGACCTCGGTCTTGGAGGTCGGGATCGTGGTGTTGCGGTCGATCATCTTGGTCATGATGCCGCCCATGGTCTCGACGCCCAGCGACAGCGGGGTAACGTCGAGCAGCAGGATGCCCTCGACGTCGCCGGTGAGCACGCCGCCCTGGACGGCAGCGCCGTCGGCAACGACCTCGTCGGGGTTCACGGACATGTTGGGCTGCTTGCCGGTCATGGTCTTGACGAGCTCCTGGACGGCGGGCATACGGGTGGAGCCGCCGACGAGGATGACCTCGGTCAGATCGGAGAGCTTAAGCTTGGCGTCGCGCAGGGCATTGGTGACAGGCTGCTTGCAGCGCTCGAGCAGGTCGCGGGTGATCTTCTCAAACTCGGCACGGGTCAGCGTGTAGTTGAGGTGCAGCGGGCCGGACTGGTTCATGGTAATGAACGGCAGGTTGATGGTGGTCTGCTGGGCGGCGGAGAGCTCCTTCTTGGCGTTCTCGGCGGCCTCCTTCAGACGCTGCAGGGCCATGGGGTCCTGACGCAGGTCGACACCGTTCTCCTGCTGGAACTTATCGGCCATCCAATCGATGACGCGCTGATCCCAGTCGTCGCCGCCCAGGTGGTTGTCGCCCGAGGTGGACAGAACCTCAAACACGCCGTCGGCGAGGTCGAGGATGGAGACATCGAAGGTGCCGCCGCCCAGATCGAAGACCAGGATGCGCTGGTCGGTGCCCTGCTTGTCCAGGCCATAGGCAAGAGCAGCAGCGGTCGGCTCGTTGACGATACGCTTGACGTTGAGGCCGGCGATCTTACCGGCGTCCTTGGTGGCCTGACGCTGGGCGTCGTTGAAGTAGGCCGGGACGGTGATGACGGCGTCGGTAACGGTCTCGCCCAGATACTTCTCGGCGTCGGCCTTCATCTTCGCGAGCGTCATGGCGCTCACCTGCTCGGCGGTGTAATCCTTGCCCTCGATGTCGACGACGGCACGGCCGCCCTGGCCCTCCTTGACCTCATACGGCACGGTCTTGATCTCGGAGGTGCACTCGGAGTACTTGCGGCCCATGAAGCGCTTGATGGAGAACACGGTGTTCTTGGGGTTGGTGACAGCCTGGTTCTTAGCGGCCTTACCCACGACGCGGTCGCCGTCGGCACGGAAGCCCACGACGGACGGGGTGGTGCGGTCGCCCTCGGCGTTCACGATAATGGTCGGAGAACCGCCCTCGAGGACGGCCATAGCGGAGTTGGTAGTACCAAGGTCGATACCAAGAATCTTGCCCATTAGAAATTCCCTCTCTCTTGTGCGTTCGCGCCGCCTCGGCGGTCTGCCGCGCGGCGCTTCGGCTTGTCTTTCAGGATGTAGTGTATCCCCTTATGGGCCGGAATATACAAAATCTAAGTCAATTCATATAAGATTTCTTATTGCTGAGAGTTTAGGTTCTTAAATGCGCAGGTAGATGCGCTGATTGAGTTCTCGGCAAATCTATCGAGATCTATGTAGAGATGGCTGAGGTTTGCGTCCGGGGGCGCCTGGGGCTGCCTTGTGGAAAGCTCGTCCCGGTTTGAGCGTGGATTCCGGGTCGCAGTTTCCGTCTGAAGGCTCAACCGGAAACCGTATCCCGTTTTGAGAGCTGATACCGGCTCGCATTTTCCGCTAGCGGGCCTAACCGGAAACTGCAACCCGTTTTTCGACAAAATAATGGGATGCGGTTTCCGCAAGCACGCTCAATCGCCCTATATTTCAAGTCACCTTTAGCTAACATTTGCGCAGCTCAACGGCCCCACCTGCGCATTTTTTAGTAAACCTTGGCATACTCGGCGAACGGTATGAAGATGCCGGTCAGAGGGTATTGCAAACGGTCGCTCCCGTGGTATGTTTTTGCCCGAATCAAACCGGCGCGCATCGCCTGTAGCGTCGGTCAACAGAGAGGAAACTACCATGGCTCATCCCGTAATTGATGCCGACGAGTGCATCGCTTGTGGCGTTTGCGTCGACTCCTGCCCCGCTGGCGTTCTGGAGCTCCAGGACGTCGCTACCGTCGCTGACGAGGACTCCTGCGTCGCCTGTGGCGCTTGCCAGGACGCTTGCCCCGCCGGCGCGATCACCGAGATCGTCGAGGAGTAACAACTCCCCCACTTGCACACTCAAAAGTACACCGTGCACAAAAAAGGAGGCCTCCGCATCGCCGCGGAGACCTCCTTTTGCATTCGTGGGCAGCTAATTTGGAGCGGGACCCTTGGCAGTTGCGGTGGAATAGTTCCTGTTTTATGGCTTAGATGCCGATTTTAGGAACTATTTCACCGCAACTTATAGATGCGGCGTCGACTAGGACAAATCGTCTTCGTAGGGCATCAGGTCTGCTAGGTAGCCTTTTTCCTTGAGCATCGCCTCGATCTCGTCGAGGGTCTGTTCGTCCTCCGCCGCAATGCGATGGAAGTGATAGCCACTCGTCACCGTAAGCAGCGGAAAGCTCTTGCCGCTCTCGATATCGCGCAGATAGCGCTCGACATCGCGGCGGTTGCGGATGTCCAGGTCGGCCGTGATCTTGCCGTACACACGATGGTTGACGATCACGTTGAGCACGGCGCCACCCGCATCGACGATACTCGTAAGCTCGTCGCCCGCCTGCTCCACGCTGTGGCGAACCTTGACCAAGCGCGTAGGCACGGCAGGGCTGCTGGGGGCCTCCTGCAGCACGTAGCCGCGGTTGGTCGCCACGATATCGTGCCCATCGGCGCGCAGCAGGGCGATGTCCTGCACCACGATCTGGCGGCTCACACCCACCTCGCGGGCAAGCGCGCTGCCCGATACGGGCCCCTTGGCCCCCTCGAGCACGGCCATGATGGCACGGCGACGCTCGCGGGCGTTCATTATTTACCGTCCAGCAGACGCAGGTGCTTAAGCGAGAGGTCGAGGATCGGCGCGGAGTGCGTCAGGGCGCCCGAGCTAATAAAGTCAACGCCCAGGTCGGCAAGCGCGCGGATATTGCTGGCATCCACGTTGCCCGAACACTCGGTCTTGGCACGGCCGGCGATAAGTTCAATCGCGGCAGCCATATCGTCGTGGGTCATGTTGTCGAACATGATGATGTCGGCGCCGGCCTCCATGGCCTCGCGCACCATGTCCAGGTTCTCGCACTCGATCTCGACCGTCGTGGTAAACGATGCATGGGCGCGCGCCATCTCAATCGCACGCGTCACGCCACCGGCGGCATCGATGTGGTTGTCCTTGAGCATGACGGCCGTCGACAGGTTGTAGCGGTGGTTGCTGCCGCCGCCAATCTCAACCGCCGCCTTCTCAAACACGCGCATGCCCGGCGTGGTCTTGCGCGTGTCGACGAGCACGGTCTTGGTTCCCTCGAGCGCCGCGGCCATGCTGTGTGTATAGGTAGCGATGCCGCTCATGCGCTGCAGGTAGTTGAGCGCCACGCGCTCGCCCGAAAGCAACACGCGCGCGTCGCCGCGCACCTGGCCCACGTGATCGCCGGCATGCACCTCGTCGCCATCCGAGACATCAAACAGCACCGAGCTCTGCGAATCCAGCAGCTCAAAGGTGCGGGCAAACACATCCAAGCCGGCGATGATGCCGTCGGCCTTGGCGATAAGCTCCACCGTGGCGGGACGCGCCGTGGGGCACACGCTCGCCGTGCTCACGTCCTCAAACGTGATGTCCTCGCGCAGGGCCTGCAGAATCAGATCATCGACGACGAGCTTCATGGTAATGGGATTCATGGTCTACTCCTCCACGGCCTGCGTGCCGGCGGCACGGGCCAAATCATCGATTGCCAGAGGGTCGGCGCCCAGGGCGCGATGACGGCCATCGAGCGCGGGATCGCCCGCCTGCTCCACTGCGAGCGACTCGCCGGTGCGCATGTACCACGCGGCGCGACGACCCCAGACCAGCGCCTCGAGCAGGCTGTTGGAAGCCAGGCGATTCTTGCCGTGCACGCCGTTGCAGGCCGTCTCACCAGCTGCGTAGAGCTCGGGCATCGAGGTGCGGCCGTCCTTGTCGACCCATACGCCGCCCATAAAGTAGTGCTGCGTGGGCGTAACGGGAATGGGCTCGTCCAAGATGTCGCGGCCGTCCTCCAGGCAGCGCGCGCGAATGTTGGCAAAGTGCCCGGTCACCACGTCGCGCTCGACGGGGGCAAAGCTCAGCCACTCGTGCTCGGTGCCGTCCTGCTTCATCTGCTCGCGAATAGCGGCGGCGACCACATCGCGCGGCTGGAGCTCATCGGTAAAGCGCTCGCCGGCGGCGTTAAGCAAAATCGCGCCCTCGCCGCGGCAGCTCTCGCTGATCAGGAAGGTGCGGCCCGGCTGCGGCGAGAACAGCCCCGTGGGGTGAATCTGCACGTAGTCCAGGTGCTCCATCTTAATGCCATGCTCCTGAGCAATGTAGCAGGCATCGCCCGTGAGCTGCGGGTAGTTGGTCGAATGGTCGTATACGCCGCCGATGCCGCCCGTTGCCCACAGCGTGTGGCGGGCATGGATCTTAAACGGCTCGCCGGCATGCACGCCCTCGGCGGCGTTTGCCAGCTCGTCGGCGGGACGAACCGAGTTGTCCTCGTCCACGGGAGCGGCAACGACGCCGGTGCACACCGTAACGCCATCACGCTCGCCCGTCAGGATGTCGGTCATGGCCACGTGCTCCAAAATCTGCACGTTGTCCAGCTTGCGAACGGCCTGGAGCAGCTTGGTCGTGATCTCCTTGCCCGTAATATCGGCATGGAAGGCAATGCGTGGGCGGCTGTGCGCGCCCTCGCGGGTAAAGTCGAGGCTGCCGTCAGCCCTGCGCTCAAAATCCACGCCCATGGCCAGCAGGTCGTTGATGACCGAGCGACTCGAGCGAATCATGATGTCGACGCTCTCGCGGCGGTTCTCGTAGTGGCCGGCGTGCATGGTGTCCTCAAAGAAGGCATCGTAGTCCGAGCCCTCGGGCAGTACGCAGATGCCGCCCTGCGCGAGCATCGAATCGCACTCGTCGACAGCACCCTTGGAAAGCATGATCACGCGCGTGCTCGTCGGCAGGTTGAGAGCTGCGTACAGGCCCGCCACGCCGCAGCCGGCAATGACGACGTCGCACTCCATATCGGGGTATTGCTTGGTTTCCACAGGAATCCTCTCCCTTGTAATATGGCATAAGGGATGGTCCCTCATGTCACATCTGGCTTAGCGTGCTGCGTACTCGAGCATACGGTCGAGCGTAAGTTTGGCCTGGTCGGCAGCCTCGTCCGACACGCCGATCTGCACCTCGCCCTCGCCCGTCTCCAGGCAGCGCACGAGCTTTTCGAGCGTGATGAGATCCATGTTGACGCAGGTGGGCTGCACCGCGGGGAAGTAGAACTTCTTGCCGGTGCCCTGGCAGCGGCGCTCGAGCTCGTAGAGCACGCCGCGGACCGTCACGATGATGAATTCGCTGGCGTCCGACTCCTCGGCATACTTGATGATGCCGGCGGTGGAGCCGATGTAGTCGGCCTCGGCCAGGACGTCGGCCTTGCACTCGGGGTGCGCCAGCACGAGCGCGTCGGGGTGGGCCTCCGTCGCGTCGACGATCTGCTCGACGGTGATGATGTGATGGCGCGGGCAGTAGCCGTTGTTGAGGATGACGTGCTTTTGCGGCACCTGCTCGGCTACGAAGCGGCCCAGGTTTTGGTCGGGAATGAACAGGATATGCTGCTGCGGCAGCTCGGACACGATCTTGACGGCGTTGGAGCTGGTGACGCACACGTCGCTCCAGCTCTTGATCTCGACCGTGGAGTTGACGTAGCACACCACGGCCAGGTCGTCGCCGTACTCGGCGCGCGCCGCGTCGACCGTCTCGCGCTTGACCATGTGAGCCATGGGACAGTCCGCGCCCGGCTCGGGCAGCAGCACGGTCTTAGTGGGATTGAGCAGCTTGGCGCTCTCGCCCATAAACTCCACGCCGCACAGCACGATGGTCCGCTGTGGCAGGCTCTTGGCGAGCTTGGCCAGGTAGAAGCTATCGCCGACGTAATCAGCCACAGCCTGCACCTCGGGCGCCACGTAATAGTGCGCCAGGATCACCGCGTCACGTTGGGTTTTTAGTTGCTGAATGGCCTCGACGAGCTCTGCGGGCACCAGTGCCGCGCGCTCCGTTGCCGTCGTTGCCGATGCTAGGCCGGCCGCGATATCGCGTGCAAGCTCCGACGCATCCATGTTCGCGCTCTGTGCCATCAAGGCCCCTCTCTTTTGGCGAATCTTGGGGCTTTAGTATGACACCTAGGTTTACAGCTGACAAGACAGCTGTAAACCTAGGTGTAAAGTTGAAATAAAGATTCAATCATGTGGCAGGTCCATTTTCGAACTGGCAAGCTGAGGATAGCTGAGCTCTCGATGGCGCAGGAGGCATCTTTCGCCACCGCAATACCGCTTGGCGCGAGTTGCACGCCGTGGGGCGCAAACGGTCCGCACCCCCGCAAGCGGCGCGTACCCGATGTGGCAAAATCGAACTACTTAAGGGGGCCGAATGCTCAAGATTATTGCCTGCGACGATGATGTCGCTTTTCTAGATAGACTGCACCGGATGATCGACCGTTGGTCGACCGAGACGGGCACGGCGGTCGATGTTGCGCTCGTCACGCGCGGCGAGGACCTGCTGGCCCGCCATGCCGCATCGCGCGCCGACATCATTCTGCTCGACATGATCATGCCGCTCGTCAACGGCATGGACACCGCGCGCGAATTGCGCCAGGCCGATACCGCCGTGCGCCTGGTGTTCCTCACCTCGTCGCCCGAGTTCGCACTGGAGTCCTACGAGGTCCGTGCTTTCGACTATCTGCTCAAGCCCGTGACTTACGAACGCCTGGCGCAGTTACTTAACGAGCTTTCGAGCATGCGCCCGGCGGCAACCGACGAGCTCGTAATCAAAACTTCCTTTGGCTACCACGCCCTGCGCCTGTCTGACATCGAATATGCCGAGGCGCGCAACAAGCACGTGGTCTTCCACCTGCGCGACGGACGCGACATCGAGGCACTCGAGTCGTTCCGCAGCGTCGAGGACCGTTTGGCGCAAAATGCCACCTTCTTTAAATGCCACCGTAGTTACCAGGTCAACTTGCGCAACATCGACCACTTCGATCGCACGGACATCGTCATGCGCTCCGGCGCGTGCATTCCACTGTCGCGCAGCAGCAAGCAGGGGTTCCAAGACGCCTACTTTGCGGTGCGTTTCGAGGGCGGGAGGCGCTAATGCCCGCAACGGTCGAAATGGTCCTTTGGGCAATCCACCACGCCACGACGCTGCTCTTTGGCGTCTTTGCCTCGGCGGCGCTGTGCGGTGTCGAGATCAACCGGCGTCATGTGCTTGAACTGGTGCTGGTCGGTGCCGTAACCGGATGCGCATTTGGCCTCGCCAATGCCGTCGGCGGCGAGCTTTTCGCCCGCCAGGTATATCCGCTCGTCGTGCATCTGCCGCTCGTCATCTATTTGTGCGCGCGCTACCGCCTGAGCCCGCTGCTTGCCGTGCTCGGCATTACGAGTGCCTATCTGAGCTGCCAGTTCAGCAATTGGATGGGCATCGCCGCATTTGCCGCAACCGATTCTCAGATCGCGTACTACCTGGCGCGCATCGCGACCACACTCGCCGTCTTTGCCGTCCTGTTGCATTGGGCCGGCGACATCGGTCCACGCTTGGCGATTAAAAGCACCACCGAGCTGGGCATCCTTTTAATCCTGCCGCTCGTCTATTACGTCTTTGACTATGCCACCAACGTCTACACCACGCTGTTCCACTCGGGCTCGGTGGTGACGGTTGAGTTTTTGGCATTTGCGCTCTGTGCCTTCTACCTTATGTTTCTTGCCGTTTACCTGCGCGAATACGAAGAAAAGGAAACCGCCGAGCGAGAGCGCTGGATGCTCGAAACCCGCGACAGCGCCGCCATCAAAGAGCTCGAGGCTTGGCGTCAATCTGGGCGCGAGCTGTCGATTCTGCGCCACGACATGCGCCACTTCCTACGCGGCCTGGCCGCTTTAATTGAGGAGGGCCACACCGACGAGGCGCTCGATCGCATCGACGAACTCTGCGAAGCCGGCGACCGCACCGCCGTACGCCGCTTCTGCGACAACGAGACCGTAAACATCGCGCTTTCGTCATTTAACTCGGATATCAATAGAAACGGCATTACCGCCAACCTGCGCGCCGCCGTGCCCGAAACCATCCATGTAGGTGACGCCGACCTGTTTAGCGTGCTCTCAAATGCCTTGGAAAACGCTATCACCGCCGCAAGCGCCGCACCCCAAGGAAAGCGATTCGTCGACTTTGATCTGCGATTAGAGGACGGCCAGCTGCTGCTGTTAGTTTCCAACACGTTTGACCGCGCGCCGCGCATGGTCGACGGCATGCCCGTGACCCGGCATGCGGGCCACGGCTTTGGCACCAGGAGCATCAAACTTGCCGTGGAGCGCATGAACGGCAACTGCCAGTTCCGCATTAACGGCGATCGGTTTGAGCTGCGCGCCGTGATGTAGGGGCTGCCGCCAGCCTCGCTACAGCGGAGCGGCCGCCGGGGTCAGCTGCTTGATGTATGCCCACATGCGCTGCTTGGCGGCTTTGTCAGTGAGCGCCGCCTCAAAACCGTCGAGCGCGAGCACGCGGCGACCCTGCACATGGGCGACCAAGCCGGGCTTGAGCATGGCGGTGTCGAAGTCATCGATCGCCACGAGCATATCGGCGTAGGTCTCGCGCATGGCGTCAGCCGCGTTGTTGTCGAGCAGTAGCACCGCCTCGGGGTCCAAAGCCTCAAGCGCCTCACGGAACAGCTCGCACGGCAGAGTCTCGCCCACCGCGACCGCTCCGTCACCCACGCCGGCGACGCTTGCCAGCACGCAAAAATCCTCGGGCGCGTAGCCGATGGCCCCAAGCGCCTTGCGCAACGCCGCGCCATCCGGGCCGGCGGCAAGCTCGCCACCCGAACGCTCGGCCTCGTCCAAATCGCCTTTGACCAGCACGATCGGCGAGCACGCGTTGCCCGCGATACGCACGCCACGGACCGCAAGCGATGTGAGCTCCTGCTCGGCCGCCTGGGCGATGGCTTCTTTTTTCTGGCTTTGTGACGTGGACATGCGCTCTCCAATCGTTTGCGTGCCCACCATTATATAAAAGAGCCGCCCGCGAGTGGTTGCTTTGCGGGCGGCTGGGTATAAGCACGGTCGTACTGAGTTTTACGCGGCCGAGCCGCGTCGCATTATGGAGGTCACCATGGCTGACATTAATCAGATTACCCCCGAGAACTTCGATTCCATCGTTAACGACAGCCTGCCCGTGCTGGTCGATTTTTGGGCACCGTGGTGCGGGCCCTGTCGATCCCTCTCGCCCATCGTTGATGAGGTTGCCGATGAGCTGGCGGGCAAGCTTGCCGTTGCCAAATGCAACGTCGACGACAACCAGGACCTGGCCATGAAGTATGGCGTCATGAGCATCCCCACGCTGGTTGTGTTTAAGAACGGCGAGGAGATTGACCGCTCGGTTGGCGCTCTGCCCAAGGCGAGGCTGCAGGCGCTGCTGGAGAAGCATCTGTAATACGCTTGTTACATGGTGCCGTCTGCCTGCCGTCCATGAGCGCTTTTGCACCGCTCGCCGGACTTCTGGATGCACCGAGTGCAACCACGGATAGTATGGTAGTCACAAACAGCCCCCAGTGAACGGGTGCGGGTCGCACAGACTCGCACCCGTTTTCTTCATTTGCCTAGTCTTTGCCACAAGTTTTGTTATGGATTTAAAAACTCAGATCCGATAGCACGTTCGTAAGACTGGATCGTTTCGGCATTTGCCCTTTCGATATCATTAAGCGGTGATGTCATCGCATCAAATTCCTCAGGCGAGTATATGCCTTCATACCAATCCTTATTGTCGAAATACTCTTGGATCTTCTCGTCCTTGAACTTGCGACCATGGCGTGCGTATATTTCGTTTCTTGCTAAGCATAGTTCCCATGAGCTCATGCCCATATTTTCAATCTCCGCCTCGGTATAACGCCGTGAGTCGCTTTCAGAAAGTAAGTAACCGTCTACCGTCGAACTCTTCGCATCGCAGTAATAGGAAAAGCTATCCATAACCTTATGTGATTGATCATCAATATATGACACGACAACCGTACGGCTATCACCCGAATCGCTACCGAGCGTCGACCGATATGCGAGCTTGCAAACTCCGTCCGAACCAACTACAACACTCCGGGGGTTAGTCGAAGCCTGCTCACCGTTCGTGCCCGTTTCTTTCAGGGACCAATTCTCCGGCTTCGACAACGCCTCTGTCGAAGAGCCGTTCACCTTGACATTCACCACCATCTCTGGAAACCCGGCGGAGTTATTTGATACCACTATTAATTCAGTTGCGTCCTCATCGTCGGCCTCGTCCTTTTCATCTGAGTTTTCCGACTCAAACTCATCGGCGTCCGATTTATACATCGTATGCTGATAGGTTTGAGTGATTTCTGGTGATGAGTGCCCACTCCCGAATCGATTCCAAACATAAAAGCCGCCAATAATGATGATGGCCACCAGGCCAATTATCACGATTTTATTTGAATCGAATCCGCCAATTAACCCAATTACTCTTTTACCTAGTTCGTTGCCAGAATCCTCCGCCGCTGCCCTCCCCTTCGCATTATCCTTGACATCGAATGGCGTCCGCTCATTCTCTGTGGTCGACCGACCCACGTCAGAAGATACTTTCGCAGCACAAAAGGGGCAGTAAACTGTCCCCTCTTCTATCTCTGCGTTACATTTGGGACACTTCACTGTCTCCCCTTTCAAGCTGTCTTTTAGCCATCAACATGACGCCGATATTCTTGATAGTTCGACAGATATGATGAGAATTCCGCCGATGTATCCGAATTTCCCGTCCGCCACGCCTTGTGGTCGATAATCTGGCTCTTGAACCCGTAGTACTCATCGATATACGCAATTAGACCGTCGACAGCGATAAGCTGCTCTTCGGGGTAATCGCCCGATCCTCCAACATGAACCATCTCAATCCCAACGGAATAAGAGTTCATGCCGTAATCGGGATAGCTTCCCCCTATCGGTAACGTTCCGACCTTGTCATCTCTCGAATCATCGATTGTTCCATACTGCTCGTTCTTCCCAGCATCGCCAAAACCGGCATGGTGCGCGATTTGATCGAGAGGCACACATTGAACGATCGACCCATCTTTTCCAACAACAAAATGAGCCGCTACCTTATTGCCGTTGGACTCCCACCAATTGATGACACTTTCAGGGGAAGAATCGCCCTCCGTATCGTGCAAAACGATGTACTTCTGAAACTCAGGGCCCTTAGGCCCATGCGCCAAGTCGGCGTAGTACCGTTCTTGAATGCTTGGCTGAAATTCCGAGCTCCCATCGATGGACGAAGAGCGAGATTCGTCTTGCTCTACAACCCCTGAAACCGTGTCAGCAACTCTCGCGTTGCAGATATCAAGCACATCTCCAACACCATCTGCACAAGCCGCCAGCACACAATTGCTTCCGCTGGATTTCACGACCTTTCTCACGCCAATACGACCGACCAGAACAATTCCCAAGCCGAACAAGAAAACGGCAAGCGCGGAGACGAGCCCCCGCGCCACCCATAAACGCCTAGAGCGTACTTGCATACGTGCTGACCACATCGCATGCCGTACTGATAAGGCCACCCGCCTCGAGCAGCTTTGCCGCTGCCGCTCCAAGCTGCCCAACCGCCTCATTTTGAGCGGTCGAATTTGTTCCTTCCATTGCCGCGTTAAGCATGTCGTGCAGTGAATCGAGATCGTCCGCCACCGTGACGCACACACCTCGCTGCGTCTCCATCTTCGACACCAACGCGTTCAGCTCTGCAACGAGCTGGCCGATGTTCTGACTCATTTCTGTTCCTTTCCGTTGTCACAACAACCCAAATAGCACATTCGCAATAAGCGAAATTACCCCAATACAGCACGCGCATAGAATCGCCGCCTGAGAAAGGCAGCCGCCTTTCGACTCCTCGGCTTTAACGGGAAGAGGATCCAGCATCGCCTTCTCTTCTTCCATCAGAAGACGCTTCCGGTCAAGAGCCGCCCGTCGAGCATCCAGTGCATTTGAAGATCGCTGACTCAACTCGTCCACAGACGTATCTTTTTCAATCATCTCGATATAGCAATCGATTTTCTTAATAAGCTCTGATAACGAAGAGGCAAGCTCGGCAGCGTCTTCATTCGACGCAATCGGTCTTACCATGTTCGGAAGCGCAGCGCCGACGTCCTTCGCGTGACTCCCCGCAAGTCGTTTAGACAATTGCGAAAAAGCCTCCTGCGCTTGATGCGCCAGGCGATCTATCTCCGCTTTCTTTTTGCCCGCCATGTTCCTCGCAGAAATCGACTCCCGATCACAACGATCGCACTCCTGCTTAACAAGCTGGGCGGTCGACGCCTCCGATTTCAGAAATCGTTCTGCTTCGGACAGATACCTTTCGTACAAATCATCCCTGCTCATCGTCGCCCCTCCTCCATAATCGCGTTGCGACAAAGGGCATGAGCTTCATTGAGGGACGTCCCGAAGAAGCCTCCTTGTAAAGGACCCGGTTCTCTTGCCCGTTCCACTGGCACAGCGGGCCATCCAACTGCTTCGCTGTGACATTCGAGCCAAACAGACACGCCACGCCGTCAAAAGACGACAGTCCCGATGAACCCAACTGCGCTGAAAGCGCTACGGGGTTTTGCCAATGGCAGACAAAGTGGATTCCGTGCATAGGAGCCTCGCGGAATACCTTTTGAATCTTCTGCTGAGCACCAAAGTCGAAAGATCCTAGTGAGTCCGCATTCGGCACCAACACAAACCGCTCCCGCCCACATTCTTCCCAGACATCATTTCTCTGAAGACAATTGGTAATCCATGCAGCCGCTTCGTCCGAAGGCACGACCTCCGGAGAAACCCCCGCACGAGCGCATATCTCCAGAGTCGAATTAGAAACATGGCGCGCGCCATCCTCCACTACAGCAAACTCAGTGCCTCGCTCATAGCGTGCAAGCGATAAAACAAGCGTTTCCATAACGCACGCCGCAAGATCGACAGAATTCGGAAGATCACCGAGCCCTGGCAGCGTTCCCCTGCCCACAAGAGCGATATTGCTTCCCGCAGCTCTTTCAAACGGGAAATATATCGGTGCCAACCCAGCAGAAACACCCCGGCCAAGCAAGGCGCTCGGCACGTTACCTGAATCTATGTCGTTCTGCTCAAGGAGGGCCTCAGTCAACTCCGGCAGAGTGCTTCCGTCGAAAACCACCGGTTCATCAAGGTGCCCTTTTGGCATTGCATAGAACTTGTTCCTGAGACTGTCCAACGTGGCATCCTCAGCAAACGGCGTAAGCACCGTCACATTTGCGCTCGGATTTCCGTAATCTTCGTTCAGAATCGCCTGTCCCCTGAACCTTAGGCTAGCAGCCGCCTCGTTAAAGGGTCCGAAAGTCGCCCGCGACTCCGCCGGCGAGTTTTTCAGTCCGATACGGATAGGAAACTGTGCGAAGAACTTGCCCTGGGAAATGGCAAGATTGGTTATCCCGCCGATACTTTGTGACGCCAATATCACGTGAATACCGTATGCACGATAGAGGCGAACGATGCGTTCCAAAAGTTCACAGGCTTCCTTGCCTCTCGCGCCTTCTAGAAATAGCTGGAACTCATCAATGACCACAACGATACGCGGCATCTTATTCCCGCTATTGCGCCGATACTTGAGCAGATTATCTCCGTAAGGCTTGATCGCAGCGGCCCTCCGTTTGGCCTCGGCGGCTATGGAATTCAGCACATCCATGGCAAAGTCTTCATCGGCCTCAAGCCCAAATGCCTTTACCTGCGGTAGATACTCGGGGGAATCCGGCGTGGGAGCCATGGGAAACAGGGTAACGCCCTCTTTGAAATCAAACAGATAGAGTTCCAACTCGTCGGGAGAATACCTGGCGCACAAACCGTAGATGATATCTTTCAACAGATTCGATTTACCCTGTCCGACCGCGCCGGTTATCAGTGCATTATGTCTTTGAGTCTCATTCGAGCCAATCGTGACATCAACCGTCTGGGTTCCACGCAGACCCAGCGAGAACGTGACTCCGTCCTCGCTCGTCTCCATCCAATACTCCGCGGGAAGCACCGACTCGATCTTTACTTCGGGCAACCGCAGCTCTGCCACTGATCGGGCCATCCGCTCGGCGGCTTGCGCCGATTCAATCGTGTCAAGCTCATAGAGCTCAACATCGTAGCCATCGTGACCCAGCCATCGGGCATGACTGCCCGAGAATAGTTCGAGACGCTCCGAAACAGGATAGGAACGTTTCTTCTCGCAATACCATTTGGGCAAGTCGTCCATCTTAGGTTGTATCATTAGGAAAGAAGTGCCTGCCTTTGGGGCCGCCTTCATCAGCGAGCAGATACGGTCGTATTGCTCGGCAGCCATTCCCATCGGCATATCGTGGATCACAACGAGCTGGTACTTCTCGACCGGCATTCCGACCCGTTGGTGATATACCGCCAGGCTCTCATCGTCTGACAGCAACTCGTTGTTGATTTGCGTCACACGGTCGGTCAGCTCGTTAAGTAAGGCATCGAGTTCGCCTCTCGAATGCAAATACCTGACCGCTGCCTCGCCTTGCCCGTTCCGACCAATCGTCGAAAAAGGAGCCTCGATGTTTTTGAGTGCCGGGTCAAAACTAATGATTTCAACTTGCGACGCTGAAGTCGATAAAAGCGTCTTGGCCTCTACCTCGCGCACTACCCCGTCTGAAATGCAGCCCTCGCCTGAAACCGACATCACGATATTGCCGTGACCAAGCAACGGAACGATAAAGGGCACCGTAAACAAATCGTCACGTTTTGAAGTTTTCGACATCGATCCAATCTGGATATACTCGGCGGCATTGAGGGCCGAGCCTTCCTCGATCGCCAGCAACTCGTCAACGGTATCCTGCACCCGCTTTTTCGAAAGGGCGTTGCGGCGCTTCTCCCGGATGCTGAGTTTATTGAGCGCTCGTGTTTTTGCCTCCTGTCTCTCCTTCAGCGTCATCTTCAACCACGTGTCAACGGAGGCAGATTGGGATTCACAAGCTCCCAGCAGATGAGCCTGGCATTCCTTGACCTCGCTGAGCGCTTGCCTCATTTCGGCATAGGTCTCTTCCAGCGACATATTGGCCATCAGTCCTCTTCGTGCCGAAAGACAACCACTCGCGCTGGGCGGAGAAGTCTTCCGCCAATCCTGTAACCGTCTCGCTCTACTCGAGCCACCTTTCCATCTTTGAAGGCGTCGTCTGTCTTAATCAATCCAACGATTTCATGCTCATGTAGATTAACCGTCTCGTCACACAGAACAGGCTCAAGCCCGTAATGGCTACAAACCTCGATAATCTCATCCACAATCGAAGACCTCAAGTCCTCTGACAGCGGCTCATTCTTGACTCTATCAACGGCAAGCAGCAGCTCACTGAATAATCCTGCATAAGCTTCGCCAGTGGCCAAGTCTTTGATTTTTCTTGAATCTGATTTGAGAGAAGCAAGAGACGCTCTGAGCCGTTCTGTACAGTCAATAATTGCTTGGCGATCCATCTCCAAGCTGTCAAGTGCTTGGTCCCAGCGCACGTCCATTATTGGAGCCCTGTCCTCTTTGCAAGCTCTCCTAATTTACGGGCATTGATCATCCATCCGGTCGGTACAACAAAGAAGAATGCATACAGGAGCAGCCCAAAGAACAGAACGAGCGTCAAGGGAGCGCCACTTGACCCGCTTATCATAAATAAGAAGGTCAAGCCGCAGAGAATCCAAAACCATCGGGCCGGTGCAATGTAGTGCCTTTTACGCGCCCAGTCGATAAGGCCCTCCATTTTCTCAATCCATTCCTCATCAGCCTTGTCGATATTTCCCAACGCGCGCATTTCACTAACGACAAGTTCAGCATGCTGGATTTGTTTCATATTGGTGAAATAGCCAGCATTATCCTTTGAGCTCATTTTGTTCTCGACATCCGTCTCTAGACACCGGCATAACGAGCTTAGGACGGGTCCATAATCCGGATGTGCCTCATGAAGATTGCGCGCCATAGTGAGGGCCTGGTCAAATTTCCCCTGAAGATAACGCGCATCAACCAAGCGCGCCATAATCGTATAGTCGCTCTTATCAATCTGCTGGGCCTTCAGAAACTCAGCCTCGGCGTCTGCGTATTTATCAATCATTATGTACGAGTCGCCCAACAGCCTATGAGCGGTCGCCTGATTCGAGCCAAGCTTCAGCAACTCGGATGCAGCAAAAATGGATTCGTCATACTTGTCCATCGAATATGCTGCCAGAGCCCACACAAGCCATGCTTCCGCATCGGTTGAGCAATTCCTTGTTGCCTCCCTAGCGGCAAAACAAGCGTTGGCACTCTGACCGTTTTTGAAATAATCTTTCGCTTCTGATGTCCAGTCTTTCTCGGCGGTTGCAGCACGGGCGTCTTTTTCCAGGTCCCTCTTGCTGTCACTCTTCCCGCTATCATATGTGGCATCGTATTCCAAGCGTTTTGAACTGTTGTGAAACAACGAATCTGCTTCATTTAAGAGCTGCATCATCCTTTCGGCGTTCGCTCTTTGCATAGCATCCGGAGATCCTTCGAGACGCCTGAAGCGCTTTCGTGTTTTCTTAATCGCCTCTTCAATCTCCTCAATCGGCGCATTCTTTTCCAGCTCGAGAATTTCATAGTAGTCAACAAATTCTTCCATCAGTGTCCCCTATCCAATTTCGATGTTCTTCATCTTGTTAACGGCAGTATCGAGTTGCCGTTCATCCATATTCGCCACACGGTCGATTTCGAACTCGCCATACAGCTGGCCGCTCCCCCCGGCATATAGACGGATATGCACGGTTTGTTCTCTGTCGTATTCGTAAACCACGCGGACGGGAGATCCCTTGGGCAACCCGGGCGGAAGCGGTATTTCCTTTGAACCGATAATGACCACATAGTTCAAGTCTGGGTCATCGCCTTGTGTCACCTGGACATCGACGTACGACTGGTTCTCACTCACCGTTGCTGCGTCCTGTGAATAACTCCCCGGCACCGGTGAATTCCTCGGAATCACGACATTGTTGTAGTCTTTGCCGTCTTTCCCGAGCATCACAACCCCCAAAGGCTGCGAGGTAACATCGGCAATGACTACGCTCGGAGCCGTAAAGAGGGGCATATCCGGCAAACCATTTTCTGCCGACCCTGCCACGTCAATGCTCGATTCCATTTCTATTGCGGCCTGAACGGCAGCCCCCATGGCGACAGCCTCATCGGGATTTACCCCAAGCTCGGGTTTCATCCCCGAAATGTCTTCGATTAACTTGTGCACCATTGGCATACGCGTTGAGCCACCAACAAGGACCACATGATCGATCTGACCCCATGAATAACCGGTGTCCTCGAGCACGTCCTCGACCAGCTCCTGCGTTCGATTCAGGAGCGACCTACTCGCCCGCTCGAAATCTTCGCGAGAAATAGCCACACGATAAGGCTTTCCGTTCTTCGAAATATGGAGGTTTGCCTTTGGCACGTTCGAAAGAGTGCGCTTAACCATTTCGCATTTCTCTCGAAGCTCGGCACTTATCAGATAATCATCGAGAACATTACCGGCACCCTGTTTCGAGAGTTCTTCTGCCACAAACGACATTAGAGCGTTATCGAAATCGAATCCGCCCAGGTTTCTATCGCCATCGGTTCCGATAACCGTAAAGCAACCGTCCTCTATCTTAAGAAGCGTCACGTCGAACGTTCCGCCGCCCAGATCATAGACAAGCGTGACGCCGTTCTTCTCGGTATCGAGACCAAAGGAAAGGGCTGCGGCCGTCGGTTCATTCAACACGCGAAGCACTTTGGTGCCCGCAATTACACCTGCCTGCTTTGTCGCAGTCCTTCTTGCATCATCAAAATATGCGGGAACCGTAATCACGGCTCCGCATACTTCTTCTCCAAGTGCCTGCTCGGCATCTTGCAATAATTTTTTGATAATAAGGGAGGAAACCTCTTCTGCAGAGTAGGAAACGCCCGAGTCGGAGTCGAATCTCCAATCCGGATTTCCCATCTGCCGTTTAACGAACTGGACAACATTATCGGGATCACTTGCCGCCGAATGCTTGGCCATCGTTCCAACAAGCGGCTCGTCTTTTCCGTCAAATGATTGGAATAAAACAACCGAAGGTGTAGTCGGTTCTCCGTCCGCATTCTTCAGTATTTCGGGAAGTCCATCGTCTCCCAACACAGCGACGGCCGAATAGGTCGTCCCAAGATCGATTCCAACAACTCTCCCCATAGCCACCATTCCTCGATGTCTATTTTTATTGGTTTTGAGTTTATTCAAATTAGACTTTATGTCAATTATTGCACCTAAGGACAATCCAGTTAGACATTTGACCGGCACCGAAATGCAAAGTTGCTCTTGATATCAGACGGGAGCGACATGGATGTGACCAATAAACATACCGCACTCGCCAGAATCCGCAAAAAGTCAGGGCTTACTCAGCTTCAAATTGCGGACAGTCTTGGCGTTAGCAAGGCGACATATAGTGCATGGGAAACAGGTCGGGCAAAACTAGGAGAGGACCGCATTGTTGCATTGTGCGATCTCTTTGGATGCACGCCTAACGATATCCTTGGCTATACCAAAGATCCAGACGGAAGCCCTGCGTTTTTTACCGCTCAGGAAGACGAATATCTATCGCTCTTCAAAGCCCTGCCGCCAAACATCAAGGCCGACATTCTTGACATCATGCGTTATACGACAAAGGCCTGGAGACTCTAGGGCTTCTCTTTTGGCATCATGAATGTTAACTAGATATAATGTCCAACTTGCACAATCTAAATCGTCCTACTTGCACAATCTAAATCGTCCAACTTGCACAAATCAACGGTATAATACCCTACTAGCAAGGAGGGTGACATGGGTTCAATTCAACACGGTTATTTACCACGAGTCGCGGACAAAGTGCTCGCCAGAAAACTAAAATCTTCTGGGGCTGTCCAAATCAAAGGGCCAAAATGGTGCGGCAAGACCGCAACGGCTGAACAGGCAGCCGCAAGCAGCATCTACATGCAAGACCCCGATAACGGTCCGAGCTACATCCAGCTTGCCGATTCGAAGCCCTCTCTCCTGCTCAAAGGAGATGAGCCACGCCTCATCGATGAATGGCAAATGGCCCCACAGCTTTGGGACGCCGTAAGGTTCGCGATCGACCGCGGCAAAGGACGAGGCAGGTTTATCCTCACCGGCTCCGCAACGCCTCGGGCAAGCGAAATGCCGGCACACTCAGGAGTCGGCCGCATAGCACGTATAAACATGCGCCCGATGTCACTTTTTGAATCACGCGAGTCAACAGGATCAGTTTCGCTGGCAAGCCTGTTTGATGGAAACACCGATGTTGCCGATATAGTCGACTTCGATATCGAACGTATCGTCTACTCACTTTGCCGAGGAGGTTGGCCTGAAGCGGTTACCGAGCCAAACCATGGGATTGCGCTATCCATGGCCCCTGATTACATCTCGGAACTGCTTGATTCCGATATCGACGAGATTGATGGACTGCGGAGAAATAAGACTTGGATGGCCCAGATTATTCGAAGCTACGCTCGCAATATCTCGACAGAGGCATCGCTCGCCACAATCGCTGCTGACATGCAAGGAGAACCTCCCTCAAGAAATACCGTTTCTGAATATGTCGACGCTTTGACCCGCGCCTGCGTTTTCGAAGATCTCGAAGCATGGGCCCCGCGACTTCGCTCAAAAACTGCTGTACGAACGAGCCCAACGCGCCATTTCTGCGACCCATCGCTTGCGGTCGCAGCCCTTGGAGCAACCCCTCAAAAGCTCCTGGAAGATTTTGAGACATTTGGGCTTCTGTTTGAATCCATGTGCGTTAGAGACCTACGCACCTATATGGACCTGCTTGGCGGCAAGGTTTATCACTATCGGGACAAGACCGACCTTGAAGCCGATGCCGTACTCGTTCTGGACGACGGAAGGTATGCCCTGGTCGAGATCAAACTCGGTTCAAAACCCATCGATTCTGCCGCCGCAAACCTCAAGAAACTCGCATCTAAAATCGATGCGAATCACCAAGGCGAAGCGTCCTTCTTGCTCGTTCTCACTGGAACCGCAACTGCCTACCGACGGGAAGACGGTGTCGTAGTCGCGCCGCTTGCTTCACTGGCACCGTAGGACAGCTGGCATACAGCGGCGGGCGCGGGAGCCCTCCGTAGTAGAATCTGAACCACTGATTAGACCCGTACAAAAGGAGATTTCCCATGCATGACGTCGGAATGAACATGAGCCAGCTTGCCATGAGCGTCAAGCAGGTCGATGACACGATCGAGCTCGCCCACGAGTGGAGCCATCAGCTGCTGCATGCGACCGAGAATTTTGATATGGAGCGCATTGGCGCCAAGCTCGAGGCCGCCATGACGGCGCTCCACGAGGCGCACGACGCACTCGAGGGCTACGAGGAGGCCATCGAGGCCGACCATAACTCCGTTGGCTCCGTAAAGCTGGTGTAGCGTGGCCGAGCACGAGCACGAGCATTCGCACGGGCCGACCGGCGACGTGGGCTGCCGTTGCAGCGGCTCCGCCTCAGAGCTGGTCCGTTTTTCGGTCACCGCGCCCGACGACCTGCTGCGCAGCTTTGACGAGCAGATTGCGCGCCGCGGCGACGTTGCCAACCGCTCCGAGGCCGTGCGCGACCTGATTCGCGCCTCGATTGCCAAGGAGCAGATGCGAACGCCCGACGAGCAGGTCATCGGGTCGCTCACCATGATTTACGACCATCACACCGGCGACCTGACGCGCCGTCTGGACGAGGTGCAGCACGACTACACCGACGAGATCGTATCGACCATGCATGTGCATCTGGATCACCACAACTGCTTGGAGATTCTGGCGCTTAAGGGTCGCGGCGAGCGTGTCTACGAGCTGGCTGACCGTCTGCTGGGCCTGCGCGGGGTTAAACACGGCGAGCTCACCTGCGCCGCCACCGAGCAGAGCCTGGGGCTGTAACAGCACACATTTCAACGAAGGAGGGTCGCATGCGGCATGTGCATATCCATGTAACGGGCATTGTGCAGGGCGTCGGCATGCGGCCGTTTGTGTATCGCGAGGCCATGGCGCACGGCATTTGCGGCTGGGTGCTCAACGCGGGCGATGGCGTGCATATCGAGGCGCACGCTCAAAGCGAGTCGCTCGACGAATTTGTCGCCGCGCTTTCCGAGCATGCGCCTGCGGCGTCTCGCGTGGAGCATGTCGAGGTCGTAGACCTAACACCCGGTGACTGGGACGCCGCTAACGAGCAGGGCTTTCGCATTGTGGCGTCGCAGGATCAAACCGCCCACACGACGCTCATCTCGCCCGACATCGCCACGTGCGACGACTGCCTGCGCGAGTTGTTCGACCCCGCCGACCGACGCTTTCATTATCCCTTTATCAACTGCACCAATTGCGGACCGCGCTTTACCATCATTCGCTCGCTGCCCTATGACCGAGCGGCCACCTCGATGGATCGCTTTCCCATGTGCCCCACCTGCGCCGCAGAGTATGCCGACCCGCTCGATCGGCGGTTTCACGCGCAGCCCGATGCCTGCTTTGATTGTGGACCGCATATTACGTGGCGCGAGGCCAATCGCGACGTTGTGCCAGCGGGTGTCGACGCAACACCAGCCGTCGGCTCCACGCGCGAGGCCAGCGATGCCATCATCGAACGCTGCATTGAGCTGCTGGCCAGCGGCGGTATTGTCGCCATCAAGGGTCTGGGCGGATTCCACCTGGCCTGCGATGCCACCAACGAACAAGCGGTGTGCGAGCTGCGCCGTCGCAAGCGTCGCAGCAATAAGCCGCTCGCCGTTATGGTGTGCGGCCTTGCCGACGCCGAACGCCTGTGTCATATCGATGGCATTGAGCGCAACCTGCTGGCCGGCAGTGTTCGTCCCATTGTGCTGCTGCGCCGCCGCGCGGCCGGCAACGACGCCTACGGCTCCCCCAACGCCCTCGAACTCGCGCCATCCGTCGCGCACGACTTGCCCGAGCTTGGCGTCATGCTCCCCTACACCCCACTACAACATTTGCTGCTCGCCGCAGCCGCGGCGCACGGCATGCAAGCACTCGTCATGACCAGCGGAAACCTGAGCGAAGAGCCCATCGAGACCGACGATGCCCTTGCATGGGAGCATCTCGTTGCCGCCAGCATCGCCGACGCGTTGCTCGGCAACGATCGCGCGATTCTCTCGCGCTACGACGACTCTGTAGTGCGCGTGGTTGACGGCGCCGTTATGCCCGTACGCCGCGCTCGCGGATATGCACCCCAGCCGCTGCCGTTGCCGGCGCTCGACGGCGCTCCGTCCTGCGTGCTCGCCTGCGGGCCACAACAAAAGGCCACGATTTCGCTCACGCGTGAAGGGACGAACGGCGAGGCGACCTGTTTTGTGTCGCAGCATATCGGCGATGTTGAAAACGGCGGGACCTTCGATGCCTGGAACGCCGCGCGCACGCGCTTGGAAGATCTCTTTGACTTGGCGCCCGCCGCCTTGGCCTGCGATGTGCACCCCAGCTATCTATCGGGCCAGTGGGCGCGCGAGCAGGCGCGAAAATGCAATCTGCCGCTCGTCGAGGTGCAGCACCATCATGCGCATATCGCGAGCGTAATGGCCGAAGCCATCGCCGCGGGCCAGCTTACAACCGACGCGCGCGTCCTTGGCATCGCCTTTGACGGCACCGGCGCCGGCACCGATGGGACCATTTGGGGCGGCGAGTTTCTTGTTGCCAGCCTTGGCGGCTTTGAGCGCGCCGCGCATTTGCGCACCTGGGCGCTCCCCGGTGGGGCGGCCTCCGTGCGCGACGCCCGCCGCAACGCCTTCGCCCTGCTCAGTGAGCTCGGCCTGCTCGAGCACCCAGGTACCGCTCGGCTTTTGGACAGCCTCGGCGAGCAAACGCGCAGCGTGACAGCCACCATGATCGAGCGCGGCATCAACAGCCCGCGCACCAGCAGCATGGGGCGTCTCTTTGATGCCGCGGCAGCAATTCTGGGCATCTGCGACAAGGCAACCTACGAGGGCGAACCCGCCATAGAACTCGAAGCCGCCGCCTGGCACGCGCTCGACAACGAAATCGCCCATTTTCCCGACGACAACGCCGGCTATTTCGCATCTGGCCCATCGTGGCTGGACGGTCCCTATGTTCTGGACCAGAAAGCACTCTTTGAGGCACTTTTGGGAGGAATTGAAGCCGGAGCGCCCGCCGACAGGCTCGCACTCGACTTCCATATCGCCGTCGCGCGCTCCTCGGCGCGCATCGCCAGCGATATCTGCGTGCACGAGGGCATCGACACCGTCGCGCTCTCGGGCGGCGTGTTCATGAACCGACTTCTGCTTCAGCTTCTCACCCGCGAGCTCAAAAGCGCAGGCTTTACTGTCCTTGTCCCCCACACCGTACCCGTCAATGACGGCTGCATCGCCTACGGTCAGGCAGCAGTCGCACGCACTCGTCTTGCGCAGATTGCATCGCAGTAGCTCGCCCTCACACGCCGCTGTGCCCAACCGTCTCACAGGCGTAACGCGTTTGCCCGCGAACCCCGCGAGCGCTACCATCAACTGATGGATTATTAAGCGCCCATCCAGCGCAAAGCGTATAAAAGGGAAACAATATGTGCCTTGCCGTTCCCGGTAAAGTAGTCAAACGCGACGACGACCTCAAGGCCACCGTCGACATGATGGGCATCGAGCGCCCCGTGTCGCTGCGACTCGTGCCGACGGCGCAGGTTGGCGACTATATTCTCGTACACGCCGGCTTTGGCATCCAGATTGTCGACGAGCAGGAAGCACAGGAAACGCTCGAGCTTGTTAATGCCATGTCCGAGCTGGTCGAAGAAGACCAGCTGACCACCAACCCGGCGGAGGCTTACTAGTGGCGCCCGAGCAGCCGGCGCGCTCCGGTATCGATTTCTCGGCATTCCGCGATCCCAAGCTGGCTCGCGAGCTCATCGAGCGCATTCATGAGCTTGTCGGCGACCGCACCATCAACCTTATGGAAGTCTGCGGCACGCATACCGTGAGCATCGGGCGCTATGGCTTTCGCTCCATTATGCCGGCCGGGCTCAAGCTGCTGAGCGGCCCGGGCTGCCCCGTCTGCGTCACCGCCAACCGCGACATCGACCACGCAATCGCGCTCGCCAACATAGACGGCGCCATCATCACCACCTTTGGCGACATGATGCGCGTGCCCGGATCGTCCACCTCGCTCGCTGCACAAAAGGCGGCAGGGCGTGACATTCGCATCGTCTACTCCCCGCTCGATGCACTCGACATTGCCGAGCAAAACCCCGATCGCCCGGTTATTTTTATGGGCGTGGGCTTTGAGACCACAACGCCCACCATCGCCGCCGCCATCTTGGAGGCCGAAGCGCGCGGGCTTTTGAACTTCTCGGTCTATTGCGCCCACAAGACCACGCCGCCGGCGTTGCGCGCCATCGCTAACGATCCCGAGACCGCCATCGACGGCTTTATCCTGCCGGGACACGTCGCCACCATCACGGGCTTGGCGCCCTTTAGCTTTTTGGTCGACGAATTCAATACCCCGGGCGTGGTCACGGGATTTGAACCGGTCGATATCCTGCAGGGCATCTGCATGCTGGTCCAGATGGTTGTCGAGGACAGGCCGGCGATTGACAACGCCTACCGCCGTGGCGTCAACGCAGACGGCAACCCCGTGGCGCGCCAGCTGGTCGAGCAGGTGTTTGAGCCATGCGACACCACGTGGCGCGGGCTGGGGCCGATTGCCAACTCGGGCCTTTCCATCCGCCCCGAGTTCTCGCGCTTTGATGCCCGCGTTCGCTTTGACGTGCCCGTTGAGCCGACGGTTGAGCCGCGCGGATGCCGCTGCGGCGACGTGCTGCGCGGAGCCATTACGCCGAGCAGCTGCCCGCTCTTTGGCCGCACCTGCACGCCCGAGCACCCCGTCGGCCCGTGCATGGTGAGTTCCGAAGGCAGCTGCGCGGCGTACTACCGTTACCGAGTCTAGCCCGAACGCCCCCGCGCACTGACACCTCCCACGATTGGAGTTTTGGATATGTCCCATAGCATCACCGATAGCACCGTCCTGTTGGGCCACGGCTCCGGCGGACAGATGATGAAGCGCATCATCGATGAGGTCTTTTTAGATGCCTTTGGTTCGCCCGAGCTGCTCGAAGGCAACGATGCCGGCGTCGCCGCGCTGCCCGCGAGCGGGCGCATCGCCATGTCGACCGACAGCTTTGTAGTCTCGCCGCAGTTCTTCCCCGGTGGCAACATCGGCCGCCTCGCCGTGTGCGGAACCGTTAACGATGTCGCGACCTCGGGCGCCAACGTGCGCTACCTGTCGTGCGGCTTTATCCTTGAAGAGGGCTATCCCATGGATAAGCTCCGTCAGATTGTGCAGACGATGGCCGAAACGGCGCGCGAGGCGGGCGTGTCCATAATCACGGGCGACACCAAGGTGGTCGAGCGCGGCGGAGCCGACGGCGTCTACATCAATACCGCCGGCGTAGGCGAGGTTCCCACGGGCGTGGCGCTCAGCGGTGCCAACTGCCAGCCCGGCGATGTCATTCTGGTATCGGGTACGCTGGGCGACCACGGCATCGCCATCATGAGCCAGCGCGAGGGCCTGGCGTTTTCGAGCACGATCGAAAGCGATGCCGCGCCGCTCAACCACCTGATTGCCGACGTTTTGGCCGCAGCGCCCGGCACGCGTTGCTTTCGCGACCCCACGCGCGGTGGCCTGGCGTCCACACTCAACGAGTTTGCCCAGGCCAGCGGTGTTGCCATGGAGGTCGACGAAGATGCCGTGCCCGTGCGTCCCGACGTGCAGGCCGCCTGCGAGATGCTCGGCTACGATGTGCTGCAGGTGGCAAACGAGGGCAAGATGGTTGCCGTCGTGCCGGCCGAGCAAGCCGATGCCGCGCTGAGCGCCATGCGCGCCGCCCGCTACGGCGAGAATGCCGCCATCATCGGTCGCGTGCTGCCACTTGCCGAGGGCGCTCATCCCGCCGTGCGCGTGCGCACCGGCTGGGGCTCGACCCGCATTCTCGACATGCTCGTGGGAGAGCAGCTGCCGAGAATTTGCTAACGACAAAGGCTCAGGGCTATTAAAGATATTCAGATTCCAAACATGCCCGGCACGCATGCCCAGTATCATGGGGTGCGTTTTACAACTCAAGCGGCAGGAGCACCCATGGCAGCAGCTTTTTCCCATGTGATCTTTGACCTGGACGGAACCATCCTCAACACGCTCGAGGACCTGGCGGCCGCCGGCAACCATACCTGCGAGGCGCACGGCTGGCCCACGTTTGCCGTTGACGAGTACCGCTACAAGGTGGGAAACGGCATGCTCAAGCTGGTCGAACGCTTTATGCCCGCCGAGTACGCAGGCGACGGCCGCATGTTTGAGCAGACGCTTGCCGAGTTTAGGGCTTACTACGGCGAGCACAAGGAGGACCACACCGCCCCCTATGCCGGCACAATCGAGATGCTCGACCGCCTGCGTGCCGCGGGCGTGCAGCTTGCCGTGCTCACCAACAAGGACCACGTCTCGGCGGCTCCGCTTATCGAGAAGTATTTTGGTTCCGAGCGCTTTGCGCTGGTGCAGGGCCGCATCGATGCGTTTCCCCCCAAGCCCGAGGCGCCTGTTACGCTGCATGTGATGGAAGAGCTGGGCGCCAATCCGGCGACCACGCTCTATGTGGGCGATTCCAATGTCGATGTTCTGACCGGTCACAACGCCGGCCTTAAAAGCGCGGGCGTCAGCTGGGGCTTCCGCGGCCGTGCAGAGCTGGAGGCCGCCGGCGCCGACTACGTGGTGGACACCCAGGCAGAGCTCGCGGCGCTGATCCTGGGCGAGTAACGAGCGACACTGCTTAACGCAGCTGCGACAATTCTTCCGCGCGGAAAGCGCATCCCGTTTTGGAGCTCCGGAATGGGATGCGCTTTCCGTTTGAGACGCATCAGGGAAACCGCATCCCGTTTCAGAGCAATATTCCGGGTCGCACTTTCCGCAACCCACCCCATCCGGAAAATGCGACCCACTATTCGGCCAAAAACCGGGTCGCGGTTTCCCAAGCACTCGATGCAACGCTGGCACAAGGAGTGTCCCCAACTGCCGCCTGGTCATTTAAGAACGTCCCCAATGACTACAAGCGCCGCACCATGGCAACGACGCAGGTAGAGGATGGACAGCGAGCGACGTCCAGGACGAACAAGTTGGCATGAAAAAGGCGAGGCATAGACCTTCTGGTCATGCCTCGTCTTTTGAATGACAAATTGTCGTCCTGGGCGGCGCGCAGCGTCAACTGGTTACGCGGTTCGTAGAACCGCGTAACCCCCTAGCTCAGCATTGCATCCATCATCTCGGAGTTGACGGAGTCGTCGGCAGACCACTCGCCATCGTCGTTGCAGGTGTACTTGAAGATAACCGTGGTCTTCCTGGGCTCGGCGGCCTTGGTCACATCGACCATAACCTGACCGGCCATCTTGTACAGCTCGTCATCGGAAGGAACCGTGTCAAGCGCAGCGACCTTCTCCTGATACTGGGTGGAGAAGTCCTCGACGATCTTGTTCATAGACTTGCAGGTGATGGAGACCTCGGCGGTCGCGACACCCTTGTCCTCGTCGACCGTCACGTCGCCGATCTTGTAGTCAAAGCCCTCGAGATAGGTCTTGGCGTACTCCTTGGGATCGATACCCAGCTGCTCGAACTCGTCGCCCGAAGCCTCCTCCAGACCAGAGAGGAAGTCGTCGCCACCGTTCTTGACCTCGTCAAACTGTGTCGTAAGATCCTCGGTGATGAGCTCCTCAACCGAAGGACCTCCACAGCCGGAAAGTACGACCACGCATGCAACCAAGACGGCCATGAGGGGCGCAAGCAGCAGCTTCTTTTTCATGTTGTTCCTCCCAATGAGCGGCACCGCGCTTCCCGGACGCGGCACACGTTGTAATAAGTAAGCCCATACTATCCACTTATGAACACCCTCGGCAACGCGAAGGCGCGGTCGGTTCGTTTTAGCGTCCGAACGGTTTGCAAGCCCGCCCAACGTGCAATAAAACGCTTCCCCGCGATGCAATAAAAAAGGTGGCCGGAAAACCCGACCACCCTTGCACATCCTTTGGATGCCACAGTTTACTTGCGGACGACCTTGACGATGGCGTCACCGGCGGCGACGGCGGACTCTGCCTCAACGGTGAGCTCGACGTCGGCAAACTCGGCGGTGTTGGACACGGCCACCACGACGCAGTCCTTGTAACCGGCAGCGGCGATCTTGGCGCGGTCGATCTTGAGTATGGGCTGGCCGGCCTTCACAACGTCGTCGGCCTTGACGAAGCCCTCGAAGCCGTCGCCGTTCATGTTGACGGTATCGACGCCAACGTGCACCAGAACCTCGATGCCGCTATCGGACTGCAGACCCACGGCGTGACCCATGGTGACGGTCACCTTACCGTCGCAGGGAGCGTAGACCAGATCGTCCTCGGGCCACACGGCGCAGCCCTTGCCCAGAACCTCGCCACCAAAGACGGGATCGGGCACGTCGGCCATCTTGATGACCTTGCCCTTGACGGGCGAGCACAGCACGTCGGCGCCGGCAGAAGCAGAGATGGAGGCCGGAGCAGCGGCAGCCGCGGGCTCAGCCTTCTTCTTGAACATGTCAAACAGACCCATACGTTTTCTCCTCTTGATTAAGCGCAACGTTTTGCGCATGCCTATGGTGATTATAGTGCCAAATGGTTCAAATGCTAAGGTGGGGACTCGAATCGCGAGCCCTTCTCGGTAGTGCTCGTGGGATGAGCATCTCCTTTGCATCGCGGTTCGATAAGCCGAGTATCGCCCACGCGCGGGACGGGCAGAAGCGGGCGCACCAAACCCGATACTTCTTTTCGCTCTCGAGTCCTGCCGCCTCCCCGTCCCTGACACTTCCTGATACCGACCGAAACGTGCCAAAATAAAACCGTCCCTTTTTGGTAGGTTTGGCGAGTGTGGATTTTCGGACGCTTAACTAACGAGCGTGGATAATCTCCCACTTTGACTTTGAGGCCGTCACCGAGCCAAAAACGGGAGATTATCCACGTTCATTTTGGATGACCCCCTTGTACCAAGCCGAGCTCCATGGTCAAGTAATAACGACTTCTCATCATTAGATTGTTTACATCAATTCTAATAACTATTTAATCCTTAAACTCGTTATTAGAATTGATATGATTAGCCTAATAACGAGTTTCCGGCACTAAAGATATGGAGGGCGCGATGCAAATAGAGGGGAACGGCCAGGGAACGCTCCGCAATAATCTATCGGGGAAATTGGCTTACTATTCGTTTTTTCCAACGCCCTTGCAATCATTGAGGCAGCTAAACCTCACCGAGGAAACCTATCGCACGCTTTCCGCATGCTCACGAAAGCTTGGAGAGCTTGAAGGCATGCTCTACTTTGTTCCTAACGCCGACATGTATCTGACAATGTACGTGCGCAAAGAAGCACTCCTTTCTTCGCAAATTGAGGGAACCCAGTGCACGTTTGACGACCTACTTAGTCCATCGCAAACACAACTCCATCATAAAGATGTCGCAGACGTCGTGAATTACGTCCGTGCTGTCGACCGCGGCGTAGAACTGCTCAAAAAGATGCCCTTGTGCACGAGACTTCTTAGGCAAGTTCATGCGGTCCTGCTGGACGGAGTGCGCGGAACGGAGAAGAATCCAGGCGAGTTGCGCTCCTCACAAAACTGGATTGGCCCCTCAGGCTGCACCATTGCAACCGCATCGTTTGTCCCTCCAAACATTGAAGATTTGAGTAACACGCTCCAGGACCTCGAACGCTTTATCAATGAGCCTCAAGTCGAAATGGATCCGATTGTGCGGGCGGCGCTCGTCCATTACCAATTTGAAACTGCCCATCCATTCCTAGACGGAAACGGTCGCCTGGGCAGGCTTCTCATTACACTTATGCTCATCAATGATGGCGTTCTTCATTCTTGCTTGTTCTATCCATCGTTCCAGTTCAAGAAAAATCGAAGCGAGTACTACCGGCAACTCACATCCGTAAGGGAGAGAGGCACTTACGAGGAATGGATAGAGTTTTTCTGCCACAGTCTTCTCGAGAGTGCGAAGGACTCGGTAGGGTCTTTAAAAAACCTTGTTGACCTCCATAACCGTTCCACAGCAACCATTACCGAAAATCTCGGAAGGACTGCTGCAAACGGGCAAAGGCTGTTGGGCATTCTTGAAGAGCACCCCATCGTCGACACCGCATTCATCGCTGCCCAACTCGATATCGGCAGGAGTACCGCGAGCTCGCTCGTCAAATCATTTGAAGAATTGGGTATCCTCCGTCCTCTCGACGAGTCAAGACAGAGATACCGGCAGTACGGGTATGAAGAGTATCTTTCGATTCTCAGGGAAGACGCCGAGCCGATTAGATAGGCATCGCAGCCCAGGCAAATTAAAGCGAGCGCGGATAATCTCCCACTTTGAGCCTGCACACAGGCCAAAAACGGGAGATTATCCACGCTCATTCCTGAGTAGTCATTTATGAACGTCCCCAATGACTAGTCCGGCAACGCCGATGCCTTGGCAACGGCAGCGAACGGGCCGCATTCGGAGCAAGACGACGCCGCAAGTAGAGAACGGACAGTGAGCGGGTCGCATTTGAGACAAGGTGACGTGAAACGAAAGGGCGCTGACCTTCTGGTCGCGCCCTTGAAGTTGAACGTCAGATTGTCCAAATGCGGCCCGCGCAGCGTCGAGCAGTTACGGCGTTTGGTAAAACGCCGTAACTAACGTGCTCCGTACTGCTCGTAGTAGGCATCGATGGCGGCCTTGAGCTCGTCGTCGATGACGACCTTGCCGTCGATCTCGTGGTTGTAGAGGGTCTCGACGACCTCGGCCATGGAAACAATGCTCGCGACGGGAAAACCGTACTTTGCCTCGATCTCCTTCTGCGCGGTGGTCACGCCACCCTTGCCGACCTCCATGCGGTTGAGGGACACGATCAGGCCCTTAATCTCGACATCGGCAGCAGCCTTGACCTTGGGATAGGTCTCGTCGATGGACTTGCCGCTGGTGGTAACGTCCTCGACCATGACCACGCGGTCGCCGTCCTTGGGCTCATAACCCAGCAGGTTGCCCTTATCGGCACCGTGGTCCTTGGCCTCCTTGCGGTCGCAGCAGTACTTGACCTCCTTGCCATACAGCTCGTGGTAGGCAATCGCGGTCACGACAGCCAGCGGAATACCCTTGTAGGCCGGTCCAAACAGCACGTCAAAGTCATCGCCAAAGTTATCGTGGATGGCCTGGGCGTAATACTCGCCCAGCTTCTTGAGCTGATAGCCCGTCACGTAAGCGCCGGCGTTCATAAAGAACGGGGACTGACGGCCGCTCTTGAGCGTAAAGCTGCCGAACTTAAGAACGTCGGACTCGACCATAAACTTGATGAACTCTTGCTTGTAAGCCTCCATGCGGGCTCCTCTCGTAATCGCGTACGTGCTCTTCAGTTTAGCGCAGGCGAGGCGTCGATGTGGGCGTGCTTTGAGGCCACATCCCCCCGTTAGAGTAAGGAACTGGGCAGCGGCTCATACGCTAGTCCTTGGGTGTCCAGGACCAGAAGAAGTTGATAAGGGCCACACGCGAGGAGGTGCCGGTCTTCTTGTTGATTGAGGAAATGTGGCGATAGAGCGTGGAGCGCGAAAGGAAGAGCGTTGTGGCGATGTCCTGAACGCTCTGGTCCGAAACGACCAATACCTCAAGAATATCGCGCTCGCGCTCTGTAAGCCC
The DNA here is from genome assembly GCA_900540985.1 of uncultured Collinsella sp. GTDB lineage: Bacteria > Actinomycetota > Coriobacteriia > Coriobacteriales > Coriobacteriaceae > Collinsella. Next base: position 66,531 of record UQIC01000001.1, on the reverse strand, counting down.
AAAGGTGGCGACGAAAGCATCGAGGCGTTCATCGGACGTGAGCTCCGCTGCCTCCACGGGCTCGGGGTCGGAGCATGTGGGCGCAAGATCCCCACCAAGATCGTCGGTGGCAAGCGGCAGGCCATCCTGCATCACGGCATCATCGGCTCGTTGCCCAACTTGCCCCAGCAGCGTAATCGCAATGCCCACAAACATCACGAGCGCCGCACCGACCGCAGCCAGCACGTTTTGACTCGAGATGATCGCCACCGCCGGCGCCGTCACGAGCATCGAGCACACGTTGTTGACGACGCGACCCATGCACGGCCAAAAATATGACCAGCGCGCATAGAGCGAGACGGCGGCATATTTTGTGGTAAAGAACACCACGAAAAAGCCCGAGCCCAGATAAAAGATGATCGTGGCAGCAAGCTCGTTGCCGCCATTACCATCGACGATGAGCACAAAGAACGAAAGCGTGGACAGTATGGCGGCACATGTCATGCCGATATTCATATACGAGCGGCCGTGCAGGTCAAATAGTGCGCCAGCGACCAACGAGCTCACGACAAGCAGCAGGCGCGGCCAATCGCCCAAATCGACGGCTCCGACAGCATGCAGAGTCGTGAAGCCCGCGTTGAGAGCGGCGAATACGCTGGAAAGATACGCCGTCGCCACGGTCAGGCGAACTACGGCGCGACGGAATGCCGCCTTTGCCTCGGGATCGTCATGCCACTTGGCGCCATATTCCAGAGCATCTACCGAAAGCCCGGCAGCACTGGGTTCAAAGTTGGGATCGGACTCGTCGCGCAGCTTGGCGCGTCGAGCACCGTGGAGCAACGCCACCTGCGCGATCGCACAGACGACCAGAACAGCCTGCTGAGGAATGCCGACAGGCATCACCATGTGGTTGAGAACCTGCACCAGAACGCCCATGGCGTAAGAAAGTGCAGCGGCGCGCGCCAAGCAGGGCGTTCGCGCAAAGCGCCTCGCAAAATTTGCATGGGCAGTCGATCCGCAGTAGCCCAGCGCGCAGCACGCCACCAAACCGCCGGCAATTACCACCTCAACCTGAACCGCCATAATCAACAGCAGCAATGCCGCCACCAGCAAAACGCCCGTGACGTCACTCGTTGCGTCGATAGCATGGGGACGGCGATAGTACAGAATGGGACGCACAAAAAAGCCAATCACGCTCGCGCCGATGACAAGGCTCTCATAAATAACGACCTCGTTCGGAGACACGAACTCGGCCATGCGCACATCAAAAAGATACTCGCACGCCAAAAACGTGAAGAAGAACAGCGCCAGGCATATAATCTCCCGAATGCCCCGACGCAAATATGCGGTTGTGTCTCCCATGCCCCTCATGGTTAACCCCCAGACGCTCAATTGTCTGGAAATCTATTTTAATAAAGAACCAGTCTCAATATCGAAGCCAGGCTTGAAATGCTGCAAATTTGACCCCAGCCGTTCACGTCACACCGCGGTTTTGAGCCTCATGGACCAGAAGGGGCACGCGCGGCCTCTAGCTCGGCAAGGAGTGTCTCCAACTGCCACTCATTTAAGTACGTCCCCAATGAGTGCCCAATGACTACCCGCGGCAAGGAGTGTCCCTATGTGTCGGATGAAAAATGGGCCATGTGTCCCAGTTGTGGAGACTCCTTGAGCCGTCTGGGTATCGCGAAGGATCGCGCACTCCCCCATCATCAAAAGTGACACACGCTACCAGTTGATGGGAGGCAACCATGGGCTTCTTTGACAAGATGTTCGAGAAGAAAGAGTGCGCGATTTGCGGTACCGAGCTGGGACTTCTAGGTAAGACAAAAATCAATGAAGGCTACCTGTGCAAAGAGTGCGCCGGCAAGCTCTCCCCCTACTTTCACGGCTATCGCTCCAGCACCGCGGACGACATCCGCGAGCAACTCGCCTACCGCGAGGCCAACGCCGAGCGCCTGGCCTCGTTCAACCCCACGCGCACGCTTTCTGCCGGGCGCACCAATATTATGCTCGATGAGGACGCGGGCCTGTTGATCATCACTTCGCAGAGCCGCTGGCGCGACGCCAATCCCGACATCATCGAGTTCTCGCAGGTACTCGGCTGCGATATGGATATCGACGAGCATCGCACCGAGATCTATCGCGAGACCAAGGACGGCGAGCGCGAGAGCTACAATCCGCCGCGCTATGACCTGGATTACGACTTTAACCTGACCATTCACGTCAACACGCCGTACTTTACCGAGATCAACCTGCGCGTGAACGACTCCACCATCGATCAGCGCGGCTCCATCGAATACCGCGAGGCCAAGCGCCAGGCAACCGAGGTCCGCGACGCGCTGGTGCAGCTGCGCCAGGAGACGCGCGATAGCGTCGTGGCCGCCAAGGCCCCAAGACCGCGGTCACCTGCCCCTTCTGCGGAGCCACCACCATTCCCGATGCCAGCGGGCGCTGCGAATACTGCGGCGGCGCCATCGGCGCATAGCCTCCGGCAGCGAAAGGACCGATCATGGCCTTCGAGAGCGTCAACTATCAATGCCCCGCGTGTGGCGGCCCCCTTCACTTTGCCAGTGCCGAGCAAAAGCTCGTCTGCGACTACTGTGACTCGCGCTTTGAAGTCGAAGAAGTCGAGGCCCTCTATCGCGAGCGCCAGGACAAGGCCGACGCCAAAGCCGATGCGGCAGCCGCAACGCCCAAGCCCGTCGCCGACGACGCGGTGCAGGAGCTCGCCCAAAACGCCGGCTACATCTGCTCGTCGTGCGGCGCCGAGCTCGTGTCCGACGGCACCGTCGCCGTCACCACCTGCCCGTACTGCGGCAACTCCGCCGTGGCGCCCGGCCAGCTCTCGGGCGACTTCTCGCCCGACCTAGTAATTCCGTTTAAGCTCGGGCGCGATGACGTCACGGCCGCACTCAAGGAACACTACAAGGGCAAGATCTTGCTGCCCAAGAGCTTTGTCACCGGCAACCACATCGACGAGGTCCAAGGTGTCTACGTGCCGTTTTGGCTCTACGGCGCCCGCGTTGACGGCGAAGTGTACTTTGACGCGACCAACGAGACCGTGACCGAGGAATCCGACCGCACCGTCACGACCACCGACCACTACGATGCCTATCGCAAGGGCAATATCTCGTTTAAGCGCGTGCCCGTCGACGGATCGTCCAAGATGCCCGACGGCCACATGGATGCCATCGAGCCGTTTGACTACGACGCGCTGCGCCCGTTCTCGGTCGCATATATGCCCGGCTACATCGCCAACCGTTACGACGAGGACTGCGAGACCTGCAAGGCGCGCGCCGAACACCGTATGGAAGAAAGCACAATCTCGGCCCTGCGCGAGACCGTCGTCGACGAATACGACGATGCCACGGTCGAAAGCAAGCAGCTCGACTACACCTGGGAAGACAGCGACTACGCCCTGTTCCCCGTCTGGATGCTCTCCACCTCGTGGAACGGCAAGAGCTACCTGTTTGCCATGAACGGCCAGACCGGCCGCTTGGTCGGCGAGCTCCCCTGCTCCAAGCCCAAGCTCGCCATCGCCTCGGTGCTGTTCTTCGTGATCGGATTTATCCTCTCCCAGATTCTCTTTATGGGGGAATACGCCTTCGATCCGGATTACCTCACCTTTGATATCGAGGGCATCCTCATCAACGTCATCGCGCCGCTGATCATCGTGATTATCGGAGACGTACTACTGGTAGGCCAGCTCAAGACGGCCAACGAGGCCACCCACGCCGACGAGTACTGCGGCGAGCTCGACCTGACCGAGAAGCACGACACCTTCAGCCACACCGAGACCACCGTTGTCATGAAAGACGACAAGGACGACTAAGCAATCCAACCAATACCACCCGGCCTTTGACGAGAAAGGAAGATTACCATGGGACTCTTGAAAGCTGGATTGGGAGCTGCCGGCGGCGTCATGGCCGACCAGTGGAAGGAATTTATCTATTGCGAATCGATGCCTGCTGACGTCTTGGCCTGCAAGGGCAGCAAACGCACCGGTGGCCGCAGCTCCAACACGCGCGGCGAGGACAACGTCATCTCCAACGGCTCGGTCATCGCCGTCAACGACGGCCAGGGCATGCTCGTGGTGCAAAACGGCAAGATCATCGAAGTCGCGCTGGAGCCCGGTGAGTTCGTCTTCGATACCGGCAGCGAGCCGAGCGTCTTTAGCGGCAACCTGGGCGACTCCATCAAGGAGACCTTCGCCAATATCGGCAGCCGCTTTACCTTTGGCGGCGACGCGGGCAAGGACCAGCGCGTCTACTTCATCAACACCAAGGAGATCATCGGCAACAAGTACGGCACCGCCTCGCCCGTGCCCTTCCGCGTGGTCGATAACAACATTGGCCTGGACGTCGACATCTCCGTGCGCTGCAACGGCGAGTATTCGTATCGCATCACCAACCCGCTGCTGTTCTACACCAACGTGTGCGGCAACGTGACCGATAGCTATACGCGCGACAAGATCGACAGCCAGCTTAAGTCCGAGCTGCTCACCGCCCTGCAGCCCGCCTTTGCCAAGATTTCGGAGATGGGCATCCGCTACAGCGCCATCCCCGGCCACACCACCGAGCTCGCCCGTGCGCTCAACGAGGTCCTCTCTGCCGACTGGCGTGACCTGCGTGGCGTCGAGATCGTGAGCTTTGGCGTCAACTCCATCGCCGCCTCGCAAGAGGACGAGCAGATGATCAAGGACCTGCAGAAAGCCGCGGTCATGCGCGATCCCACTATGGCGGCAGCCAACATTGCCAGCGCCCAGAGCGACGCAATGCGCGCGGCAGCCGCCAACCCCAACGGCGCGATGGCGGGCTTTATGGGCATGGGCATGGCAGGCGGCATGGGCGGTATGAACGCCAGCCAGCTGTTCGCCGCCGGCCAGGCGCAGCAGCAGGCCGCCCCGCAGCCGGCTCCGGCACCCGCTCCCGCACCGGCTCCCGCCGCACCTGCGGCCGGCACATGGACCTGCAGCTGCGGCGCCACCAACACCGGCAAGTTCTGCTCCGAGTGCGGCAGCCCCGCGCCCGCGCCCGCACCGGCCAAGTGGTTCTGCCCCAACTGCGGCAGCGAAAACGGCGGCAAGTTCTGCAGCAACTGCGGAACGCCCAGGCCCTAGCGCCCCTAACTGGTAATGAGCGGGGGATCCGCCACCCCCGCATTTGCTTCTATGGGTTTCGTTCGATGAAGGAGGACACCATGAAGACAACGTTCAAAAAGTCCGTACTCGCATTTCTGACATGCGTCCTGGCGCTCGCCTTTGCCCTGACGGGCTGCAGCGGCGGCGGCAAAGACCCCAAGGCCAACTTCGTCGGCAGCTGGGAACTCTCGGGTGGAACCTTGGACGGCGAAGAGCTCACCGATGAGTACATGGATATGCTCAAGGAGTGGGGCCTCAACTGTATCCTGATCCTCGACGAAGACGGCACGGGCGTCCTCGACATGTTCCTTGAGGTCGCCGACCTGAAATGGGAGGCCAAGGACGCCACCACCGTAACGATTACCGCCGAAGATGAGTCGCACGACCTGAAACTCAAGGACGACAAGCTCGTCCTCGAGGTGGAAGGCGACAAGCTTATCTTTACGGAGTCCGACAAGGATCTGTCCGGTACGGTGAAGAAGGATCGCGAGAACGCCGAGAAGGAAGAAGAGATCGATGAGGCCGTCGAAGACGACGACGTCCAGAGCATCGAAATCTCCCCCGCCGTCACCGTCGCCGATGACGACCTGTGCACCATCACCATCACCGAGAAGTTCAAGGACGACTGGGGCGACATCGGCTTTGTCGTCAACATCACCAACAAGAGCGACAAGGACCTGACCTTCTACGCTCCTTCCGGCAAGACCAACGTCAACGGCACCATGAAGGAACCCTGGTTCTCGGCTCACCTGATGCCCGGCACCAACGCCACCGAGGAATTCACGTTCTCGAGCGGCGAGCTTGACAGCCTTGACGACCTCGTCAATACGACCATCGGCATCGACGCCTACCTGACCGATTCCTATGAGGACGTCGCCTCCTACACCGCGACCATCGCGTAGCGGCACGTAACATCAGCCGCGGATTGGCGGACACATCCGCGCACTTGCCAGGCGGGGCCGCAGGAGTTGATCCTGCGGCCCCGCCGCTTTATGCCGATGCGTAACGAGCGCTAGCGCTCCATATTGGGAACGATGCTGCCCTCCGTTACTGCGCGCACGGCCAAGCGCATGATGTTGTCGTAGCCGGTCTTATTGAGAATCTCCGAGATGCGGCGTTTGATGGTGCCCTCGCTCATAAACAGCTCGGCCGCGATCTCGCGGCGGCTCTTACCCTCGCAGGCAAGGCGCAAGATCGACAGCTCGACATCGTCGAGGGCCGCCGTGCCCGAGAAGATGCTCTCGGGCGGCTTGGGAAACGTGCAGTAGCCCGCCAGCGTGGAGCGCATCACGGCGAATAGCTCGTCGATACCGACGTTCTTGTACACAAAGCTGTCGACGCCCGCCTCGCGCGCCTGGTCCACAAAGGTGATTTCGGGCATACCCGTCATGATAATGACGCGGCACTCGGACAGTTGTTCTTTAATGCGCGCCGCCGCCACGATGCCGTTGGAATCATGCTCGGTGCATACGTCCATCAGTATCATGTCCGGGCGCTCCTTGAGCGCGACACCCAAGGCCTCGGAAGCATCGGCAATGGCGGAAACAACGGTCATATCGGGCTGGTCTCCAACGGAGCGTGCCAGGCTCTCGCGCAGGATGGCCTGGTCTTCGACTATAAGGACGCGGATCATGAACTTCTCCTTTGGACCGTGGCGTTGGAGGCGAGCGGGATGGACACCGTAAGCGTGAAGGGCGGGGCGGTGTGGACTTCCAGGCTGCCGCCCAGATTCTGTGCGACATGCCTCATACCTGGGATACCCGTTCCCTCGCGATACGATACGGGTGCAGGCGCGCCGTCGTTAGAAACGGTCATCCGCGCAACAGCACCGTCTTCCGACGTCTCCTGCCACAGACGCACGTGGACCCGATGCGCCTGTGCATGCTTGGTGGCATTGGTCGAGGCCTCGCGGATAATCTGCAAAAATGCGGCGGCGACACGCGCGTCCTCAGGCAGCGCACCCTCAACATCGATCTGCACACTCACCAGGCCAAAGGCATGGACGATATCTCCCAGTTGCTCTGCCGGTTCGGTGTCGCCCCCGCTGCGCAGATCGGCAGCGATTGAGCGCAGCAGCGGGTCGATCTGCTCGAGTGACTCGTCATCCAGGCGCCCCTCCTCCAGATAACGATGGAGGATGGACAGGCGCTGCCCGATCACGTCGTGCACGCGAGCGCGCATACGCAGATAGGCCGCATTGTCAGCAACTTTTTTGACTTCTTCGATCTGGGCTTGGAGCTCTTGGCCCGCAAGCTCAAGCAGGTGGTTGGCTTGCGCCAGGCGATCATGAGCATGCGCATACTCTGTTACATCCAGGCCGATAATGCGCTCGAAGAGGCGGCCCGAAACCATAACGTCATCGTGCACAAACAAGCGAATCTCGGCGGGAGAAACCTCGACCACCGCCCGCGCCTCACCAAAGCGGTCCAGATTAATCCGCACGCGGTTCTGGCTGCTTTCGGGCATTTGCATGCTGAGTTTGCGCAGGTCGTTCCATGTACCGCTCATATCGCCTAGGTCGGTGGGCATATGAAGCTCCACCAGGTTTTTTCGCATGCAGCGGTTCATGAGCAGCGGGCGGCCCCTCGGGTCCAGATACAGGATGCCCACGGGAATCACGTTGATGGTTTCGATCGTCGAGAACGCGGTGATATCCTCCTGGCGGTTGCGGACATCCATCAAGAGCGCCGCAATGGAGCGGAACAGGAAAAACGCTCCCTCTGCGATAAGGACCGTGGTCCACGCCGAGCCCATGGCAAGCACCACCGGCGGTGTCACGGCGGCAACGAGCAACAGTTCGGCCAGCATGACGGGGCGACGATAGTGCACCATAAGCACCATGCCGTAGGCAAAGATCACGGCATTGAGCCACAACGCTCCGCCCATTGCCCTGGCGCAAACGTCAAGCGGCGCCACCAGATATGAGCCAGACGACGCGAACAAGATGAGCGCCGAAATAATTAGGTGAAGCACAAGGCTCGCCTCGTAGGCACAAATCACCTTACGGTTATAGGACGAGCGGCGCGATGCGATGAGCGGGACGTGGATCGTCTGCAGACACGCAGCCAGGGCAAAGACAACATCGAGCGCAACGATTTGGGGAAGAATGAGCGAAATCTGCATCGTCACTCACCCGCCCTCGGCATCAAGACGATCATGCGCAGCTGGCCGGGCTCGCCCTCAAGGCGGTATGCCACGTTGCGCCCTTGCAGAGCGCTTTCGAGCTCTTGCGCAGCGGGCGTCTGCGAAAGATCTGCATCATCGTTGGAAAAAAGCGTGGCGCGCAGCTCGACACTGCATCGGTCATGGTCGCCCAAGTGATACATAAGTGCCGGATGGTCGGTGGTGTAGGCAAAAAACGCAAAGTCATACACGCAGTCGTACAGGGCGCTTACCGTACTGGCGTGCATCGGGCGCCGTATGGCGATAATCGAGGCGCAATCGATATCGATGGTGCGCAGGTCGCTTGCGAGCTCGTTGGCAATGAGCTGAATACGGTCGCGGTCAAAACCGCTCTCCCCGTGCTGTGCCAACGTGAGCGACCCTTTGCGCTTGCAATAGGCAACGAGCATCTTGGCGCGCTGCAGCATGCGGTAACGCTCGTGCGAAGACGCTTCGTCGGTCAACGGCGGCAGCGAACTCAGCAGGTCGTACATCCCTTTGAGCGCGCGGGCAAGCGCCTGGTCCACGTCTTGGACCAGCAAGGTCTCGGCCTCTTGATCTGCCAGGTGCGTCTTAAGGTCGTAGTCGGCGGCGAGCAGCTCGTTTTGACGCTGCAGCTCCATGCGACGGTGCGCCAGTTCACGGTTAAGCTCGTTGAGGTCCGACACGTCTTGGGCAAGCAGGGCCGATCCGCCCAGCAGTGGAAAGGCTCGGTACATTACATCGGGATTGGACTCCACGGCAAAGGCATGGGCATGCTCGTGTTCCTGGGCTCGCAGCTCTTCGCACACGCCCGCCGGCATTGGCTTCGACACCGGCGTGGCATAGACTTCCTGCAGGTCGCGCGTTAGAACTTTGAGGTCAAGCGGCAAGGTGTCGAAGATGCCGGCGATGTCGTGATATGACGGAATGACACCGCAATCGAGACAGATTTCCATCGCCACCACACACAAGACGCAATAGATGAGCGAGAAGTTGAGCCTCCATGCCCAGGGCACGCGCAACGCATATGAGATGGCAAAGAACGCGCCGCCCAGCAGCACGAGCGCCGCCGTGCCCGAGAAACGTTGGATGCGAAAGGACGAGGACCGGCCCACCAGGATAAAAAAGGCCACAAAGTTAAAGGCCGTCCACACTAAGACGGCGAAATAACCCCAGCCGTACGTGTAATCGTTGCTCCAGGTGTCGCTTGTACGGTCAAAGCGGAAGACCTGCTGGTAAAAATCGTTGGTGAGCACAAATCCGATAAGCAGGATGGCCACAATCCACAGCGCAGCGCAGTAGCGGCGACCCAGGCGGTGTTGCTCCAGACCCGCAAGGCGCAAACCACACAACTGGTAGAGCAGCGGAATGAGCGTCATGGGCACGTAGTACAGGTACCACAGCACGGTGGCATAGAACGGCGTGAACGACTTGTACTTGAGAATGACTTCGATCATCCACAGGGCGCAGATGGTGGCGATGGCAACAAGGCGGCGGCGCAACACATAGTCCAAACAGCGCAGATAGACCGATACGCCCCAGATCGAAAATGCAATTGCGGCAACAAGCAACGGCAGAGAGCTCGAATGGACGAGCGCATCCACGACCTCTTCGGACACCTCGCTATAGGCGGGCACGGCGTTAGAAAGTTTGGGGTCGAAGGCGAACAGCGCCGGCAAGACTGCCAAAAGCATGAGGAACAGTGCGGTGATGGCGCCGGCGATAGCGAAGACGCGGCGACGGTACGCCTGATGTGTTATGCCAACAAGGAATCGCGGCATGGCGAAGAGCCTGCCGCCCCTGGGATCCGCCACGGGTGCGGTCCGGGCGGCCGCGTGGCCGATATGTCGCTCGCGGGTACCCATAGTGCTTTTAGTGTACCGACAGGCAGGCTCAAAAAGCGGGCCACATGTCCCAAAATCCGCAGACGGCAAGGCGCCCGGCAGCCTCCCCCGTCTGGCACTTCCCGATATCCGCCCGCCCCAAACCACCGCAAAGGGGACAGGCACCTTTGTGGTGGTTTGGGGCGATGCGCTAGTCCACGGTGATGTCGAGGTTTTTGCCGATGAGGCCTACGTAGCCGCCCTCGGCTGCCTTGGGGCTGTCAACATGGCAGAGAACCCACTTGTCGGCCTTCCAGTAGCAGTAGCCGTCACCGGCGGCAGGCATGTCGGCTGCAGCCTCGGGGCGCGGGCCGTTGGTGCCGGCGGGCAGTGCCACCATCACCTGGAAGCCGCCGTCGTCGACCATGCACGGCGTGTAGTGGAGCGTGGTGTTGAAAACCTCAACAAGCGTGCCGGCCGGCACGCGGAACGCCTTGACGCACGCGGTGTCGAGCTTGCCGTCCTCGATCTCCCAGCGATGCGCCACGAGCAGGATAAAGTCGCGGGCGCCCAGGTTAAACTCGCTGGCGCGGTGATACTCCAGGCAGTTGAGCTGCGTGTTGTGGCCGTTGCACCAGCCAAGCTGGAAGGGACGACCACCAAACATGAGAAAGCCAAGCTTGTCGGCATCCTTGACGCCCTCGAGCTCGGGCGCAGAGGCCACATACTTGCTGCCCTCGGGGATGGGCGTGGAGGCAAGTGCCTCGAGCACGGGCGACATGAGCTCGGACGGAACGTCATCCCAAACGTTGCCATAGGATTTGAACTCGGGATCGTTGACAGAGTAGATATGCATGTTCACTCCTGTTCGTAAATGTGACTATACGAACATTCTAGAACAAACATGAGCGATTTTGAACGCTCGTCCCGACCAATCAACAAAAAGGCGCCCCCGCATAAGCGAAGACGCCCAATGCGCGCGTTTTGGGCGATAAAGCCCTTACGCCTGCTGATAGTGCAGATGCTTCTCGTCGATATCGGCCAGGTCGCGGTCGAGGTAGCGGCGCGCAAGCCAGTTGGCCATGGGGAGGTTCTGGTCCAGGTAGTTACCGCATTCCCCGGGAGCGGCACCGGGGACATCGCCCTCAAAGCCGGCGACAAACTCGAACAGCTCACGCACGAGCGGCAGAATCTCCTCGCTCGTCACTTCGCCAAATACGACGAGGTAAAAGCCCGTGCGGCAGCCCATGGGGCCAAAGTAGACAATGCGGCCCGACCACTCGGCATGATTGCGAAGGAACGTCGCACCCAGGTGCTCGATGGTGTGGCACTCGGCCGTGTTCATGACCGGCTCCTTGTTGGGCGTGGTCAGGCGCAGGTCAAACGTGGTGACGGCAGCACCGGTCGCCGGATCGCGGTCGATGCGGCTCACATACACGCCGGGCTCAAGCAGCAGATGATCAACGGAAAAGCTGGCGATGCGCTCCATGGCAGATCCTCTCGATAGTCAAATTGGGACGGGGCTCTTTTAGCTGGTTCGAATGGTCGCACCAATCATACCAGTCAAAAAAGCCCCGTCCCAAAAAGACAACTTAGCCAAGGACACGGGCCATACGCGTCTTGAACTCGGACAGGAAGCGCGGAGCATCCACGGTCAGTGCCACAAGCGCGCTCTTGTCCGGATCGGACAGGCGGCGCTCATCGCAGATGGTGCGACCGCGGTACTCGCCCAGCAGATCAACACGCAGGTTGCAGCCGAGCGCACCTACGAGCGTGGGGTCGATCGCCACGGCAACGGCCAGCGGATCGTGCAGCGCACAACCACCCAGGTAGGGTGCGTTCATCTCGTACGAGCCAATGTAGTGCTCGACCATGCTCGCAAATGCGCAGCCCGCCATGGTGCCCGAGCCCGTCCAGCCGGCAATGTCGCGGCGTGTGAGCACCACGCGATGCGTCACGTCCAGACCCACCATGGTGAGCTTACGGCCCGAGCGCAGCACCGCGTCGGCTGCCTCGGGGTCGCTCGCCATATTGGCCTCGGCGCCCGCGCTCACGTTGCCGGGCACGGTAAGGGCGCCGCCCATCACGACCACGCGGCCGATGGACATCATCGCTGCCGCATCGCGCTCCAGGGCGAGCGCCAGGTTGGAGAGCGGGCCAGTCGCCACGTAGACCAGATCGGGACCATAGGTGCGCGCGGCATCGATCAGATAATCGACCGCGGCGTTGCCGTCGGCCGAGGTCGCCCCCACCGGCTCGTAGGGCGACGCGGGCACGCTCGCGCCGCCGATGCCGTTCTTGCCGTGAATGAGCGCGGTGGACGCCGGCGGCGTATAGGGCTCAGTCGCCTGCAGAGGACGGTCGGCGCCCAGGTACACCGGCACCTCGGGACGACCCAGCAGATCGAGCACCGCCAGGCAATTGTGCGCCGATTGCTCGACGCGCACGTTACCAAAGCACGTGGTGATGCCCACGAGTTCCACCTCGGGGCTCGCGATGGCATAGGCCAGCGCCATCGCATCGTCCACACCCATATCCAGATCAAGGATCAGCTTCTTGATTGCCATTGTTCTACTCCGCTTCTCCGTCTTTATCGTTTAACCAAACCAATGTTCAACTTCGGTGCGCATGGGAATCGATTGCTGAGCGCCCAGGCGCGACACCGTCACTGCCGAGGCGCGAGCACCCGCGGCCATGCACTCAAAGAGCGGCAAGCCCTCTAGGCGAGCCGTCGCCAACGCGCCGATAAACGTATCGCCGGCGGCCGTGGTATCGACTACCGTACTCGAAAGTGCCGGCATGCGCAGCAGCTCACCGCCATCGCCGAGCGAAACCGAGCCGGCACCGCCCAACGTGATGACCGCAGCCCCGGCACCCTTGTCGAGCAGCGCATTGAGCGCGGTGACGCAACTCGCGTCATCCGTGGGCAGAATGCCCGTCAGCACCTGGCACTCGGTCTCGTTGGGACAGACCAGGTCGACCGCAGGCCAGACCTCCGCAGGCAGCTCGCAGGCGGGCGCTGGATTAAAGACCGTATAGAACCCCAGCTCGTGAGCGCAAACAAGCGCCTCGGCCGTCGCCGCAAGGTCGCATTCGCCCTGGGCGATAAAGACGCTTCCGGCAGCCGGGGCAATCTCGCTGGCGCCGCCGTCGAGCTCATGGGCCACCAGACGCCTCAGCGCGCAGGCAACGTCCGCGCCCGCAAGCGCATGGTTGGCGCTCGGTGACAGTATGATGCGGTTGTCGCCCTCGCAGCGAATGATGGTCGCCGTTCCCGTCTCCACGTCATCGCGATGCACTACAAAGTCACAGTCCACGCCGGCGCCTTGGAGCCCCGCCACGAGCGACGCGCCGAACGCATCGCGACCGACCGCGCCGATCATGTGCGTGCACGCGCCCATACGCGCGGCAGCTACGGCCTGATTGGCGCCCTTGCCGCCGGCGTTGGTGATAAACCCGCTGCCGCCGACGGTCTCGCCCGCACGCGGTATGCGCTCGCACGCCACCGAAAGGTCCATGTTCATGCTGCCGAACACCGCAACGATGCCGCGATCTGCCATGGAAACCTCCTCATCTGCGGGCTTTGCACCCACCGTCGACCGTCGATTGCGCGCCTTCGCACCTCTATAACTTTAGTTCACTTTGATGTGAACGCACCCTTGAGGTTGCGCCAGCAGCAAGCATTCACAGGAGCAGGCAGCTACAATGAATACGTGCTGATTATTCTCGTCATTGGATGATGTTTTATGGAACAATTCTCACAATCGGGCTCGCGCGGTCGACGCCGCACGGGCAACGAGCCGGCGCCGCACGAACGCGTGAAGAGCGAACGCCGTGCCAACGAGCCGCGACGCACCACGAGCCCCCATCGCGCTTCTGCCAACAACGCGGGCCGCGCCAACACTCCCGCCGCGGAGCAGACGCCTGCTCGCCCCAAGTCCCGCTACATCCCTGCCCTTGACGGCCTGCGCACGCTTGCCGTCGTCGCGGTGGTGCTCTATCACCTCAACCTCACGTGGGCGCAGGGCGGCCTGCTCGGCGTCACGATCTTCTTTGTGCTTTCGGGCTATCTGATCACGCGCTTGCTGCTCAACGAAGTCGCTAAGACCGGCCGCATCGACCTCAAGAGCTTCTGGATCTGCCGCATCCGTCGCCTGGTCCCCGCCGTGGTGACCGTCGTGGTGGTGACCTGTGCTCTGTGCACCGTCTTCAACCACGTGATGCTCACCAAGATGCGCCCCGACATCCTGCCGTCGCTGTTGTTCTTCAACAACTGGTGGCAGATTGCCCAAAACGTCTCGTACTTCAATGCTCTGGGCGACCCCTCGCCGCTCACGCACTTTTGGTCGCTTGCCATCGAGGAACAGTTCTACCTGATTTGGCCGCCACTGCTGTTTGCCATGGTATCCATGCATGTGAGCAAACCCAACACGCGCCGCGTGGTTCTAGGCCTTGCCGCGGTATCTGCCCTTGCCATGATGGTGCTTTACAACCCTGCCGCCGACCCCAGCCGCGTGTACTACGGCACCGACACCCGCGTGTTCTCGCTGCTGCTGGGTGCCTGGATGGCCTTTATCCCCGATCGCGACCTGGCGCCGGTTCGTCTCGCCCATCGTTTGGGGCTCAATCGCCTGGCTGGCGCCGCCAAGCACGGCAAGAACGCCGAGGGCAAGCCTGGCGAAAAGGCCGACGAATCAGCCGAGACCGCCCCGGCACAGCCGAGCGCCCCCGTGCGCTTTTGGTCCTCGCCCGCATCCATCGATGTATTGGGCGTCGTGGGTCTGGTTGGCCTTGCCGCCATGGTCGCGCTCACCAACGGCTACACCGCGTTCCAGTATCGCGGCGGCACGCTGTTATGCTCCATCCTCACGCTCATGGTCATCGCGGCCTGCGTGCAGCCCCAGGGAATGGTTGCTCGCGCGCTGTCCGCCGAGCCGCTCGTGTGGGTTGGCAAGCGCTCATACAGCATCTACCTGTGGCACTATCCGCTGCTGTTGCTTATGAACCCGGTCGCCAACATCAACGATACACCGTGGTGGCAGTACATTTTGCAGGTGCTGTTGGTGGTCGCCGTGGCCGAATGCTCATATCGCTTTATCGAGACGCCGTTTAGAAAGGGCGCCTTTGGGCGCACCGTATCCGAGTTCCGCGACGGCACCGCCACGCCCGCCAACTGGGTGCGCGCGCACGTCCCTGCCTGTGCAGCCTGCGCTGTCGTGTTGGTCGTTGCACTGGGCGGCCTGATCTTTGTGCCCGAGACGTCTGCGCTGAGCGGCGAGGGCGCCGAAGTTCTGAACAAGGAAGCCAAGAACGCCGCACCCACCGACCAGCAGGCGGCCGACGACACCGACAAGGACAACGACGGCTTCCCCGATGGCTCCTACGATCTGCTTATGATCGGTGACTCCGTGTCGCTGCGCGCCGTTGATTCCTTTGACGGCGTGTTCCCGCACAGCCATATCGATGCCGAAAAGGGCCGCCAGTTCGATGCGGGCCGTGCGACATTTGAGGGCTATCTTCAACAGAACCTTGCCGGCAAGATCGTGGTCTTTGCGCTGGGCACCAACGGCTTGGTAACCGACGACCAAATCGACGCCATCATGGCCGATGCAGGAGATAAGCGTATTGTGGTGTTTGTGAACACGCGCAGCCCGCAGCCGTGGGTTGGCTCTACCAACCAGGCCATCGCCAACGCCGCTACGCGCTACAAGAACGTACGCGTTATCGACTGGTACGGATACAGTGCCAACCGCAACGACCTGTTCGATGGCGATGGCACGCATCTATCGACCACTGGCGTGACTGAGTACCTCAACTTGATCCACGATGCCGTCAAGAAGGACCTGCCCGTGCATCCCGAGGATCACGTCAACGATCCGCAGCCGGCAGCCGTCAAGTCTGCCACCGACGCACTCGTCAATGCGCTTGCCTTCAAGCCGCACAAGCTGGGCACCGACAAGTAACCTGCAGCAAACAACCCAAAATCACTCTTTTCGAGCCGGCCCCAAGAGGTCGTGGGCAAAAAAACAGGCCGCAGTCCATCGCTGCGGCCTGTTCGGAAGCAAAAGTGGGCGCTAAGCGCTGTAGCCCATCGCCTGCAGGACAAACATGACGACCGTGAGCACCGTAATCACGGCGATAGTCGCCCAAGTAAGCACGTTCCACACGCGGCCGTTGCGGTTAGCACCCATAATGTGACGGTCAGCGGCAATAACCACCTGGAACACCAGAACCACGGGCAGTAGCACGCCATTGATGACCTGAGAGGTCATCATAATCTGGAACAGATCGACGCCGGGCATAAGCACCAGCACGGCAGAGATACCGATGATGGCCGTAATGGTGCCGCGATAGACCGGGGCCTCGTCCCAGCTGCGGTCGGCACCGCGCTCCCAGCCAAATGCCTCACAGATAGCGCTCGACGTAACGCCCGGCAGCACGCAGGCGGCCAAGAAGCTCGCCGCGACCAGGCCCGAGGCAAACAGTACCGTGGACCACTGACCCGCAATAGGCTCCAACGCGCGGGCAGCATCGGCGGCATCGCTTATCTGAATACCCGCCGGGAACAACACCGTACCGGTCGTGATGATAATAAAGCCGGCAATGACATCGGCGGCAAGCGAGCCGCTCACGGTATCGATGCGCTGCAGCACGATATCGTCCTCGCCCGCGTTCTTATCGACCACGTTGTTCTGCGCCAAGAAGATCATCCACGGCGCGATGGTGGTACCGATCGTTGCGACCACGAGCGACACGTAGCTGGGGTCATTTTGAATGTTAGGCACGACCAAGTCGACCGCGACCTCACCCCAGTTGGGGCCAGCCATAAATGCAGCGACGACATAGGTCACGAACACGCAGCTCACCAGCAGCAAAATCTTCTCGATGCGCTGGAAACTACCCGACATGGTAAGCATCCACACCAGCAGCGCCACCAACGGCACCGAGATGCTCGCCGGCACGCCAAAGAGAGCAAGGCCGCTGGCGATGCCCGCAAACTCCGAAATGGTCACAGCCGTGTTGGCGATCAACAGCGCCGCCATAGCAAGTACACTCTTGCGCACGCCAAAGCGCTCGCGAATGAGCGATGCCAGGCCCTTGCCCGTGACGCAGCCGCAGCGCGCCGCGGTCTCCTGCGTCACGATAAGCAGCACGGTCATGACGGGAAGCATCCAGAGCATCTTGTAGCCATAGCTGGCGCCCGCGCTGGAATACGTTGCAATGCCGCCGGCGTCATTGCCCGAAAGCGCCGCCAGCAGACCGGGACCCATAGCGCCAAAGATGGCCGCGATGGTCAACTTTTGCTTGGTGCCCGACTTTTGCTTGGTATTTTGCACGCGACCACCTAACCCATGACCGACATGGTGAGCAGCACCGCAGCGGCGCAATACGCCACACACGAGATCATGACGGCAATAACGTTCATGGCGGTGCCCGACGTGTTGAGGTCATGCTCGTCACGCCAGAACAGCACCATCAGGTAAATCACGGCACTCATGTTGCCAACCAGGCAAATGATAGCAGCGATATTAAAACACCCGGTAAAGAGTTGCTCCTCAAACATGGACGCATCGGGGAATGCAGCGGTGCGCACCAGCTGCGCGCACAGGTAGGTCACGAGCGAAAGGATCAGGCCCATACCCGTGCTCTGGAAGAAGAATCCCAGGTACGGTTTGGGCTCGTCGTCGTGGCCGTCGTACTCGAGGAAGTAGTTCTTGACGAACGACACCATGCGCGAGGCAGCAAGCAGCACGAGCGGCATGGCGCACATGGGGAACACCACCAGATGCGCGGAGCCGAGCGCCGTTCCCAGCACGGTCGCCATAATGCACGAGGCGATGCCCCACACGACGACCCAGTACTGACGATGCACGAACCAGCTGAGTACGTTCGTCGAGTCATCCGACGCGCTATCGCCCGAGCCGACACCGGCGATCTGCAGGTCCTCCTGATGCTCCTCAGCGATAACGTCCATGGCGTCGTCGAAGGTTACGATACCCAAGATATGACGGTTCTCGTCGCAGACAGGGATGGCAACCAGGTCGTACTTGGTCATCTCGTCCGTCACGTCTTCCTGGTCCTCGTCGGGCGACACGTAGACCAGATCGCGATATGCGAGCTGGCCCAGCGTGGCGTCGCGGTCGGCCACGATCAACGTGCGCAGCGAGAGCACGCCGGTGAGCATGCCGCTCGGATCCTCGGTATAGACGTAATAGACACTCTCGAAGTCCTCATCGAGTTTGCGAATCGCCTCGATGGCATCGCCGACCGTTGCCGTGGCGGGCAGGGAGACAAACTCCGAGGTCATGATGCGGCCGGCGGTGTTGTCCTCATACCCCAGCAGGTTACGAATCGCCTTCTCCTCCTTGACGCCCATCAGGCGCAGGAGCTTCTCGGCCTTCTCGTAATCGAGCTCGTCGATCAGGTCGGCGGCGTCGTCCGGGTCCATCATGGCCAGCATCGACGATGCGTCCGTATCGGACAGGCCCTCGAGCATCTCGGTCATGAGCTCGTCATCATCGAACTCCGAGATGGCCTCGGCGGCCTGGGCAGTATCGAGCTGCGCAAACACCTGCGCACGTAGGCGCGGGTCGAGCTGCTCGATAATGTCGGCGATGTCGGCAGGATGCAGCTCGCCAAGCGTCTTGTGCGACACCGAGAGTTGAATGTTCTTGGTCGAGCGATCGAGCAGGTCCATGTAGGACCAAGCGATGATGTCCTCACTGAGCGGCTTGCCCAGGTGCTTCATAAAGCCCTCGACGATATGCTCGAGTGCGGGGCTGATCGCGCGTAGCAGACCGCGGGCGCCCACTTCGGCGCCCAGCAGGCGCAGCTGATTTTCGCCCGACATGGAAAACTTGATGTCGTTTACGCGCACGACCTTCATGCCCTGCGTGTCGACGATCTGCTTGTTGAGCACGTCGCGGGCGAGCAGGAGTTCGGTCGGCTGCAGGTACGAAAAACGAATTTCGGTGGCCGACGTCTTAAGGTGTACACCCGTCTCGTCGATACGGTCGACCCATTTGCGCCAGCTGATCATAAACGGCGTCTTGCCGGGTCCGCGGAACGCGAGCGACGTCACGTGTGGAAAAACTTCGCCGGTAGCAATGCCAAAATCGTTCACAACGCCGAGCTTTTCGCCATCGACGTCCAAGACCGGCAGTTTGAGCATCTCACTCAGATAATTCAATGGTGCTCCCCATCATTATTCCTCCGGACGCGGCCGCATGTGCGGCGTCCGGGGGCTTCTGGATATGTATACGCATGCGCGGGCGGCACGCCGCTCGACGCTTACACCCCGTGCATGCGCAAAAAGCACCTGCATGGGGTCATCGACTGTATGGTCGAGGTTTGGATTTCACCTGTAACCTTTCTCTTGACCCTCATTAACCGCAGTAACTATAGCATCAGCATCGCGCTGCGGCATCGAATTTATGCGCTGCACATTGCAGGCATACCAAACACTGACGCATCCGTGACATAGTCATTGGGGACGTTCTTAAATGACTACCCAATGACTACTCTGTGGTATCTTCGTCCTCGGCAAGTTGGGGGAACACGGCGTCCTTGGGCATGGTGACCTTCGTCAGCGAGGTGAGCTTTTTGCTCAATGCCGTGTCCGTCTTGACCAGGTCGCTGAGCGTCACGATCTTGTAGCCGTCGGCAATGAGGCCGTCGATAATCTGCGGCAGCGCCTCGAGCGTCTGCTCGGCGCATTCGTCTCTATCGGTGAGCAGCACGATATTGCCCGGCGTCACCGAATCGAGCACCGTCGAGACCTGCTCGTCGACACCGTTGAGCAGCCAGTCGCCCGAGTCAATATTCCACGAGACCACGGCGGAGACCAGGTCCATCGCATCAATCCAGTTTTGCTCGTCAAAGGCAGCGTAGGGAGCACGCAGCAGCATCGTCTTCACGCCGGTCGCCGACTTAATCGCATCGGTGCCTTTCGTGATCTGCTCGCGTACCGCCTCACGGTCCTGACCCTTGAGCGAATCGTCGCTGTAGCTGTTGGATCCGATCTCGCACCCGGCGTCGACAATCGCCTTGGCCGTGGCAGGCGAGGCCTCGGCCGCATCGCCCGAAAGGAAGAACGTCGCGGTGACGCCCTTTTCCTTGAGCACCTGCAAGATCTGTTTGGTGGCGCCGCTCGGACCCTCGTCAAACGTCAGCGCCACGTACTTTTTGTTGCCCTTGGGCGCCACGCTGGCGCACGCAACAACGCAATCGGTGGCGGGCACAACCTCGCCGCGATCCTGCGTCTTGCCCGACTGCTCACCAACCCACACCTCGGAGCGGCCCTGGACACCCCACGTCTGCACATACTCGATAGCGCCCGTGCCCTCGACCTTGAGCTTGGGCTCGATAACCGTAGCCTGAACCTCGTGCTTCTCGTAGGTGTTACGGCCATCCTTGACCGTCACCTTCTCGCCGCCCTCAAGTTCACGGCTATCCCATTTGCCCTGCTTCACGCGCTTGCCGTCGACCTTCACCGACAGCTTTTCGCCCCCATGGCGCTTGAGCACGCTGTCATCGACGGCCAGCAGGTCTCCTGCGTCGTAGGTGTCAGTCAACTCCTGGTCGTCGATGAGATTCTGCAACGTAGAGCCCACGCGCACCGCGGTCTTTTGCCCGTTGAGCTCCACGTCCACGCTGCGGTTGACGTAGCCCACGACGGCAGCGATAAACAGCACGAGCGCGCAACCCACGGCGATGAGCGCATAGGGCAGGCGAGACGAACGACGGGGCGTACGGCCGTTGCCGATGCGCGCACTGCGATCGCTAAACCCGCGGCTATGGTTGAGGTACATCGCGCCGGGCTTACGGTGACGCTTGCGCTGACCGCTGGGCAGCTGCCCCAGGTCGCGGCGCGCCGTCGGACGCGCACCCGAGCGCCCGTTTAAGTTAGATCCGTTTTGGCGCATGTGCCCTCCCCCATAAACACAGCGAGCCGGAGCAACAGGTCTCCGGCTCGCCTCCCATCATTTGGTACGTCGCTATTTGCCAGCTTTTGACGAGCCCCCGCTCGCCTTTTGATATTCGTCCTTAAAGGCCTTGAACATACCGCGCGTCTTGCCGAGCTGCTTGCCCAGTGCGCGGCTGCCCTTGTCCACGGCGACCGAACCCTTGTCATCGAGCACCTTGGCGCCCTTCTTGACCTTATCGCCCACCACGACGCTTGCCTCGGCAGCCTTTGCAGCGACGCCGCCCGAATACCCGATTGACTTGACCTCGTCCGAAACGATCATCGCGCCGTCTGCATAACCGCGCAGCATCGTCGGCGGCATCTGCGTGTCGCCCACCAGCACACTCGAAGCGGTGCCGGCGGTCACGTAGAACGTCTGCACGACACCCGAACGCGGCTTGAACTCCACATCCGAGCAATAGCCCACGACATCGCCCGACTCCGTGCGCACGTCCATGCCAACCCAGATAATGCAATCGTCCAGGTTGATGTCGAGACGCTTGGCCGCCGCGGCATCGTACGTGTCCTTGACGTCGTCAACCGCGATGGCGCCCTCGTAGACGCCAATAGCATCGAGCGCCACAAATCGATCAGGGCGCTCGATCATACCCGCGATATCGGACTGGCGAACCATAAAGCCCACCACGCGCGTGCCGCCCGGGGTAAAGACCGGAAAGTGAATCTTGCCGAGCTTTTTAGGGCTGCGCGGCGTGCCGTCTTTTTTGGTGCGCTTATCCTCGGTAGGCTTGCGATAGATCTTGGCGCCGACAAAATCCCCGGCGCGCATTATGCCTCGGTCGAAGGCTCCGCGGCCTCGGTGTCGGCCTCGACGGCGTTCTCGACCACGACGTCGGCGGCAGGCGTCACGTTGCCGCCCGAAATGGCGTCGTTGAGCTGCTCGCGCAGCTGGTCCATGCGCTCGCGGGCCAGGTCGACCTTGGCGCGCAGGTCGTCGGTCTTGGCGTCGACCATCGGGCCAAAGTCATTCACCGCAGCACGGGCCTCCTCGGCGCTGTGCTCGTAGGTGTCGCGCATATTGTCCCAGGCGTCGTTGGCGATATCGGCAGCCATGGCGCGGGTCTCGGCGCCCGAGCGCGGGGCCAGAGCAACGCCGACAATAGCGCCGGCAGCGGCACCAAAAAGTGCGCCGGAGACAAAGCTGAAAGTCTTACCCATGATCATTCCTCTCCTGCGGGCACGTCGGTGCCCACCGTTTGAATGCTGTCCATTATACCCGCAGCGCATCACTTGCCGCTCCGCTCATCTGCGTACGGCAAAGGCGCAGGTACGTGATGGTGATAAACGCGTAGGCCTACTCCTGGGGCATAGCCGGCATGGCCACCGTGGCACCCGGGTCCTCGCCGGCGCCGTCCACGAGCGGCAGGCCGCCCTCATGCGCAGGTCCTGCCGGAACCGTCGCCGCACCGCCAAAGACGGCAGCGGAGGCCTCGTGGTTCTCGGCAACCGCACCCTCGGTATCAATCGCCACCTGGGGCTCGTCGTCAAAGTTGGGGACACCCTGGGGCTCGGTGGGAACAGGCTCGGCGGTCGCATCGGCAACGGGCTCGGCGTCGACCGGCACATCGCCCTCGTCAGCGCCCTCGTCCTCGGCAGCATCTTCGCCGTTCGCAGCGGCGACGGCCTTGTGAGGATCCTTGCCCTCGGCCTCGGCGCGCATGCCCAGCACCAGGTTGCGCAGGCCCGCGACCGTGCCCTCCACGTCGGGGGCAGGCTGGTCGGCGTGCAGATAGGCCCAGTCCATCATAAAGGTGGCCGAAGACAGCGCACCGATGGCCAGCGCGTCGTCGGGGCACGAAAGCTCAACCTCAAAAACGCGCTCGTCGTGCTCGCTTACGCGCGTGCGGCCGCACGAGATGCTGCCGGCAAGCCCGGTCTCGTTCATGAGCTCAACCGTCACGTGCTCAAGCAGATGGCAAAGCTCGGTCTGGCCCATGCAGTCCTGGAACTCGCGACCGGAATCACCCAGGCACAGGTGCTTGGCAATCGCCGGCACCAGGTAATACACGCGCGCCGTAGCCTCGATATCCTCCGAGGTCATGAGCGGCATGCCGGGGTTCACCAGCACGTGCGCGCAGATCTTGTCCTCGCTGACGGTGACCTTAAGGATGTTGAACAGGCCTGCCATAACTCTCCCCTACTCTTCCTTGTCCTACTCGTCGCCGTCGTGCGGATTCGCGGAACCCGCACCCGACGTCGTCGGCTCGTCTACCGAAGACTCGGAATCCTTTTTATCGGTTTCGGCCGGAGCAATCACGCGAATGAGCGAGATGCGCTGGCCACGCATCGACTGCACTTTAAACTTGTACCCCGCAACCTCAAACACCTCTCCGATGTCGGGCACCGAGTCGCAAAGCTCCAAAATCCAGCCGGCGATGGTCTCATAATCATCGCTTTCCTCAAGCGGCCAACCAAGCTCAATCGCGTCATCGCACGAAAAACGCCCATCAACGAGCCACTCGCGGCGCGAAAGGCGCGTGAGATACTTGTTGTCGGGGTCGAACTCGTCCTCGATCTCGCCGACGATCTCCTCGACGATGTCCTCGATGGTGATGATGCCGGCCGTGCCGCCGTACTCGTCCACAACCACCACGATCTGGTCGTGCGAGGTCTGCATCTCGGACAGCAGCGGCAGGATATCCTTGGTGTCGGGCACAAAGGTGGCGTCGCGCAAAAAACCGGCGATGGGCTGGTCACCCTTGCCGTCGAGCGCGGGTTGGATCAGGTCCTTGATGTGCGCGATGCCGGCGACGTTGTCGGGATCCTCGTGATAGACGGGGATGCGGCTGAAGCCGGTCTGGCGCATGGTGGACAGCACGTCGGCGACCGTCTCGTCGTCCTCGCACATGGTGGTGTCCACGCGCGGCACCATGACCTCGCGGGCAACGGTGTCGCCCAGGTCGAAGATCTCGTGGATCATGCGCTTTTCCTCGTCGAGCAGGTCGTCCTGCTCCGAGACCATGTACTTGATCTCTTCTTCCGAGACGTTCTGACGGTCGTCGGCACTCTTGATGCGCAGGATGCGGGCCAGGCCATCGGAGCAAGCGCCGGTCAGCCACACGAGCGGACGAGCGATCTTTTGGAAAAACGACAACGGCCCCACGACCTGCTTGGACACGCCTTCGGCGTTGGCCAGGCCGATGCGCTTGGGCACAAGCTCGCCGATCACGATGGACACGAAGGCGACCGCGACGGTGATGATGACCGGCGCCAGGCCGCGCGCGATGGCGGAGAGCGGCGCGATGCCAAAGCTCATGAGCCACGTGGCGAGCGGGTCGGACAGACTCGTCGAGGCGACGGCGGACGAGGCGAAGCCCACGAGCGTGATGGCGACCTGGATGGTGGCGAGCAGCTGGTCGGAGTTGGCAGCCAGCTTAATGGCACGCTCGGCGCGCTTGTCGCCTTCCTCGGCCTCGTGCTCCAGCACGGCGCGCTTGGCCGTGGTGAGCGCCATCTCGGACATAGAGAAGTAGCCGTTGATGAGGGTCAAAACGAGGGTGGTGATAAGGGAGATGGTTATGTCCATCGGGAGTTTCTCGAACCTCCAAGATTCGGGACGTCGGATTAAAACGTTGATGGCGGATAGGGCAGTTGCGCCCGGCGGCCGCTTGGATGGGCCCGCGGGCACAGGCGCGATCGCTAGATTACGAAGAGGATCACCGCCATGAACTGGAAGATGCTGCCGGCGAGCACCCACAGGTGAAACACGCTGTGCAGATAGCGCACGTTTTTGGCGATATAGAACGGCACGCCCGCGGTGTAGCACACGCCGCCGACGGCGAGGAGGGCAAGTGCCACGGGGTTGAGCAGCGACACGAGCTCGGGCAGCTTAAAGACAACGAGCCAGCCCATCAGCAGGTAGACCAGGCCACTTACCCAGTGCGGTTGACGCTCGCGCATAAAGCACTCGAGAGCGATGCCAATGATGGCGATGGCCCACACGGCAAAGAACAGCGCAGGGCCGCCGTCGTTTGCAAGCGTGATGAGGCAAAACGGTGTATAGCTGCCGGCTATGAGCAGGTAGATGCAGCTGTGGTCGATGATGCGAAACACGCGCTTGGCGCGCGCGGGCTGAATCGCGTGGTAGAGCGTGGAGGCTAGGTATTCGAGGATAATGCTGACGCCATAGACAATCGCCGCGGCCATGTGGGCCGGGCCTCCGCCGCGCAGGGCAGCGAACACGATCAGGAGCACCAGGCCCGCGATACCCAGCAGGCAGCCGACACCATGGGTGACGGAGTTCATGATCTCCTCGCCCACCGTGTAGTGTGGAACGGCCGCGGTCTTGGGTCGCGGCTTAGAACTGTCGCTCGAATCGGACATGCCGGTTACATCCTCCAACGTAAAGAGTTCTCAACACTATATCAAAGCGTCTGGGTACGTGCGAAATTTGCACCATACGCGACCCTTTGTTTACCCATTCTTTGCCTGTTGACGCATCAACGGCGAACGTCCATAATGCGCTTGCAT
Source organism: uncultured Collinsella sp. (assembly GCA_900540985.1). Lineage (GTDB taxonomy): Bacteria > Actinomycetota > Coriobacteriia > Coriobacteriales > Coriobacteriaceae > Collinsella. The sequence continues at coordinate 40,991 of UQIC01000001.1, read as the reverse complement.
TAAATGTTGATGTATTAACATCTTATAGGAAAGCTTCTTATGTCTCAAAACGCACGTTCCCATCGAAAGCTCAAGATAGCCGGCGTCGTTGCGCTGGTGCTCGTTGTCGCGCTGCTGGGGTTTGCCGGCAACTTCTTGTTCGACTTTGCCCTGAATCCCCAAGCGCCCTACACCATGAAGATGATGCAGGACGGCAAGGACGCCGAAAAGGGCGAGCAGATGGACGCCGAGGAGGGCGAGGCGCGGGCATGGTTTAAAGAGAACCGCGAGAGCAGGAGCCTCACCGCGGACGACGGGACCGAGCTTGCCGCCTGGTATTTTGCTGCGTCGGAGAGCACGCACGACTACGCCGTCTGCCTGCATGGATATACCAACGAGCCCATCGGTATGGCCCGATACGTCAAGCGATTCCACGACCGCGGCATGAACGTACTCGCGCCCGCCGCGCGCGCCCACGAGCGCTCCGGCGGCGACTATATCGGCATGGGCTGGCCCGAGCGGCTCGATGTCGTCGCATGGATCGAGCAAATCGTTCAGGCTGACCCCGAGGCACGCATCCTGGTCTTTGGCGAGTCGATGGGTGCGGCAACCGCCATGAACGTCGCGGGGGAATCTCTGCCCGCAAACGTGAAATGCATTATCGAGGACTGCGGTTATACGAGTGTTTGGGACGAGTTTTCTCTGCAGCTCAAGAACGTGTTCGGCTTGCCCAGCTTTCCCTTACTCGATGTAGCAAACTTGGTATGCAACGTGCGCGCGGGCTACGACTTTCATAAGGCGAGCAGCGTGGAGCAACTCAAACACGCGACGGTTCCCATGCTGTTTATCCACGGCGACCAGGACACTTTTGTGCCGTACGATATGCTCGACCAAAACTACGACGCGTGCGCCAGCAAGGTCAAGCAAAAGCTCACCATCCATGGCGCCACCCACGCCAAGAGCGCGCAGGTCGACCCCGAACTCTACTGGAACACGGTCGACAACTTCCTCGACGAGTATTTTTAGGGAAAAAGCGGCGTCTGGGGATTTACCTAACCCCCTATTTTCGGAAGTATGCGGCAAAATCCGGAACTGCCAACCGGACCGCAGTTTTACCAACAATTTATCAGGGGTTTTGTTGCCAAAAAACGTCGTGCGCTCGGCAGTCTCAGAATTTGCCGCATACTTCCGAAAAACCGCCTGCGAGCACCGTGCTCACAGGCGGTTTTTGATTGAGTTACGCAACAAAATCGCGTTCTTTGTCCAATAGGACGACGCTATTTAACCTCGATGAGCTCGTACTTGCTCGTGCCCAGGCCGATCTTTTCGGCGTGCGCAATGCACGCGCGCCAGTCGGTGTCGGGATGCGTGATGCAGAAGGGGTCCTTGGCCTGCTCGCCCTCCAGATGCTCGTGGTTATGCTCCATCTTGGCCGCGCTATCGGTGAGCTCGGTGTTGGGCAGCGGCTCGGATGCCATGACGGCATCGGCGCAGGCCTGGTCGATGGCGACCGGGTCGAAGCTCGCAAACATACCGATATCGTTGACGATAGGCGTGTCGTTTTCGGGATGGCAATCGCAGTTGGGGCTGATATCCATGGCAAGCGAGATATGGAAGCTCGGGCGGCCGTCGACAACGGCCTTGGTGTACTCGGCGATCTTGCAGTTGAGCACATCGGCCGCGGCGTCATAGCCGGGCTTGATGCAGTCCTGGTTGCATGCCGCAATGCAGCGTCCGCAGCCCACGCAGCGATTGTGGTCGATAGCGGCGACGTGCACCGTGCGGGTGTTGCCGTTGGCAAGCTCGCGCTCGCGGGTGTCGTCGAACGAGATAGCGTTGTGCGCGCAGATCTTTTCGCAGGCATGGCAGCCAACGCAGTGCTCGGTCGCGACGTTCGGCTTGCCGGCGGCATGCTGCTCCATCTTGCCGGCGCGGCTGCCGCCTCCCATACCCAGGTTCTTCATGGCGCCGCCAAAGCCGGCCTGCTCATGGCCCTTAAAGTGGGTGAGGCTGATCACGATATCGGCATCCATGAGTGCCTGACCGATCTTGGCCTCGTGCACGTACTCGCCGCCCTCGACCGGGACGAGCTCCTCGTCGGTACCCTTGAGGCCGTCGGCGATGATGATCTGGCAACCCGTGGCATACGGGGTAAAGCCGTTCTGGTAGGCGGTGTCGATGTGCTCGAGCGCGTTTTTACGGCTACCGACATAGAGCGTGTTGCAGTCGGTGAGGAAGGGCTTGCCGCCCAGCTCCTTCACGACATCCGCGACGGCGCGGGCGTAGTTGGGGCGCAAAAAGCTCAGGTTGCCCAGCTCGCCAAAATGGATCTTGATGGCGACGAACTTGTTCTCAAAGTCAATCTGCTCGATACCGGCGTGACGGATGAGGCGCTTGAGCTTGTCGAGCTGGCTCTCGCGAGCATGCGTGCGTAGGTTGGTGAAGTACACCTTAGCGGGTGCTGCGGGTGCAGTTGCGGTCATAGATCTATCCCCTCGGTCTATATGGCGTTACAGACATAGGAGATGGTACCCGTTGAAGCGGGGTTAATGTCAAGCACGGCACCTAGTCGTTGGGAACGTTCTTAAATGACTACTCTTGGACTTTGAGGGCTTCGGCCAGGCTGACGCGCTTGATGGAGCGCGTGTGCAGCAGCGCCACGACCAGGTAGGTCGCAAAGCCGATTCCTGCGCACGCCGCCATGGACCAAGCGGGCACGTAGATCTCGATATTGCCGTTATAGGCGAGCAGCATCGAGCGGAAGATGGCCGTGAGCGAGCCAATAATGACCGGCAGGCTCAGCACGAGTGACGCCGCAACGCACAACGTGATCGAGCGGATGTACAGATGCGAAATCTCGCTATCGCGATAGCCAAAGACTTTCATGTAGCTGATCGAACGGGCGCTGTGGTCGATCACAGCCTTGGTCAGCAGGTACATAAACAGCAAGAAGATGAACACCGCAAGCCCAACCATCATTCCGATCATTTTGCTCATCATGCCGATGAATTGGTCGCCCACGGCGCGCATGTCGTCGGGCGTGATGTCGCCGGCAAAGTAACGAGCATCGAGGTCGAGCTTCTCGTTGCTCACATAGCCGTTAAAGTAGGCGGCGTCGTTGTCGAACAGCTCATTAAAGTCGTCGATGCTCATATAGACATTCATATCCGACTTGGAGCCCCAGGCACAGTCCTTGCCCGCGTACTCAAGGGAATAATACTCACCCTCGTACTTGTCGCTGAGCGTGACCTTCTGGCCCTCGCTCCAGCCAAACTTGTCGAGCAAGCCACCGCCAAAGACGACGCGTCCGTCGCCGACGTCCAGCCCTTTCCAGTAGCGCGAATCGGGCGAGATGCCGTAGACAGAAATCGTCTCCTCGCCATTACCATCGCCGCGGTCGTATTGCAGCTGGTAAACGGCATATTTCTCGGCCTGCGCGATTGCGCCCGCGCCGTTGTCAATCGTGTTGACCGGGTGAATGTCGTCGTTGTCGGTGTCGATCTTAGAGGCCTTGTCAATCAGGTCGATAGCCTCGTCGCGGTTGCAGCCGAGGATATCGGCAAGGTCATCGAGGCGCGCATAAAGCGCATCCTTCTTGTCCTGGACCTTGGTAAGCGCATCCTGCGCCGCAGTCAGGCTCTCGGCAGACGGAGATGCGGTCGCGGCATCGGCTGCCGTCTGCGCCGCATCGGCCGCGTCGTCAAGCTCGTCATCGGCATCTTGGGCGGCGGAAAGCAGCGCGCCGTCAACCGACTGCAAGCGCTCGAGTGCTGACCACTGCTCGCGCTCCTCGGCAGTGCCCTCGAGCTCCAGCGGCGCCTTGAGCGTGTACTGGTGCTCGGCGACCAGGCTTGTCTCGAGGTTGTCCGCGTAGTGCGTCATCGTGGGCAGAATCGCCAGGCCAAAGAGCAGCAGCAGCGAGGCAAACGCAATGCCCACAAAGAGCGTGGCAAAGTTGCCCAGGTTGCGCAGAAAGATACGCAGGCGGAAGCGGGAAACAAAACCCATGCGCTCCGGCAGTTGCATACCGCGCTTGGTGCCCGATTTGCCGCTCGCCTCGTGACGAAGGAACTGCAACGGCGTCTTGCCCATTTTGCGAAGCAGGCCCACCAGCGTGATGAGGATGAGCGCGGCGGCGGGAACCACGGCGCACTTCACAAAGATCTCCCAGCTCCAGTACACCTGGAAGGGCGGCAGGCTGTACGAACCGTAATAGAGGCTGCGCATGGGCTCGGTAAAGAACACAACGCCGAGCGCAGTGCCCAAAAGCGCCGCGACCACGCCCACGATGGCGGGAAGTGCCAGGTAGTGCAGCACGATCTCGCGACGGCGATAACCGCTGGCGAGCAGCGTGCCGATGATGGCGCTCTCCTCCTCGATGGTGGCGTCGGTAAGGACCACAAAGACGAACGCCATGATCACGATGATGATGTCGAGCAGCGTCATCCACATCATGGAGTCGCCGTCTACGTCGTCGCGCGCGTAGCCAATGCCTTGGTTGGAATCGGCGTCGATCAGATCGTCCACACGCGCATCGGCATCGGTCAGTGCCTCGACCATATCCTGCTCCGCATCGATGCGATCCGCGGTGGGGAGGTCGCGATCGGCAAAGGTAAAGGAATAGGTGTAGGCAGGCGCGCCACCGGCGTCCTCAAGCGCGGCAAAACCGGCGTCGGTAACCTCGGCAACACCATAGGTGACGGTGTTGATCGTAAAGTCGGAGTTGTTGAGGAACAGCGCCTGGCTATCGGGCTGTGTCATGATGCCGCAGATGGTGTAGGTGCGGCCCTCAAGCTCGACCTTATCGCCCACGGCGAGGTCGTTGTTGGTGGCGAAGACACGGTCGATGGCCACCTCATCGTCCGCCTTAGGCTGCCTACCTTCGCAGTAGGACGCGATATCGACCTTGGTGCGGTGCGCATAGGTGCGCAGCGTGCGCTTGGTGCCGTCGTCGCCGGACGCCTTTTTGATGATAGCGTCGATGGAGAAATTCTTGTAGAGCGTGACGCCGCCGACGTCACTGGCGGCACCCTCGGCAGCCTTGAGCTGGTCTTTGGTAGCCTCGAAGGAGGTGGTCACGCGACCGTCTTCGATCGTGTACGCATCGCGCATGTCGTCGATAAGGCAGCCGATGGAATGCGCTGCGAGCAAAAAGCCCGAGGTGAGAGCGATGCTTCCGCACATAAGCAAAAAGATGCCCAGGTACTTGCCGATATTGCGGCGCAGCTCGCGCGGGAGACGTTTTGCGAGAGGTGTCATGGCGCCGCCTACCAATCGAGCTCGGCGGCCGCGACGGGCGACTCGTTGAGTTCGTCCTCGACGATGCGCCCGTCGCGCAGGCGCAGCACGCGATTGGCCATGCGCGCGATGGCGGCATTGTGGGTGACAATGATGATGGTGCAGCCGTAGGTGCGGTTGACATCCTCCATGAGCTGCAAGATTTCCTTGGACGTCTTGTAGTCGAGCGCGCCCGTGGGCTCGTCGCACAGCAGCAGGCCCGGGTTTTTGACGAGTGCGCGGCCGATGGCGCAGCGCTGCTGTTGGCCGCCCGAGACCTGGCGCGGGAACTTGTTGCGGTGCTCGTAGAGGCCCAGCGAGCGTAGCAGGTCGTCAATGTTGAGCGGCTTTTTGGACAGGTGTGCCGTGACCTCGATGTTCTCCTTGATGGTGAGATCGGGCACCAGGTTGTAGAACTGAAAGACAAAGCCCAGCTCGCGGCGGCGGTACTCACCCAGGTCGGCGGGCTTGAGCACTGTGAGGTCGCAGCCGTCCACCATGATGGAGCCGCCGTCGGCATCCTCCAGGCCACCGATCAGGTTAAGAAACGTCGACTTGCCCGAGCCCGAGGGCCCTAGCATGACGCAGATCTCTCCGCGGTTGATGGACGTGTCGATGCCGTCGAGCACTGTCAGGCGCGCATCACCGTCGCCGTAGTGCTTCTTGAGCCCCTTGACCTGGACGTAGGCTTGCTTCGTCGCCATGCTATCCCCCATTGTTAGCCTCGTACTACTTTATGAACGTAATAGTAAACCTTGGCGAACTATTTTTGGGCGAGAGTGGGGTTTTGTTTCAGACTAGTCATTGGGGACGTTCTTAAATGACTAGTCGCAAGGGACACTCTTTCGCCACCCGACAGTTAGGGACGTCCCTTTCCTGCCGGCAGTTGGGTCAGTCCTTGGCAACCCGGCCGGCAAGCCGGTGGTTCGGCAAAGACTGTCCCCGATGGCTAGTCGTTTAAGTCTGTCCCCAATGACCACTCTTGGTCGTTTAAGTCTGTCCCCAATGAGTACCCAATGACTAGGTGGCTAGGCGTGGGATTTGTTGTGGGCGAGGGCTAGGCCTACGGCGGCGATGGCCACGGCAAAGAGTGCCGTGACGCCCAGGTCGCAGACGATGTCGCCCAGCACGGCAGACGTCAGGTCCGAGGCAAGCGCCTTGCTGATCGCGTCGTTCACCCAATATGTCGGCACAAAATGCGCCACGGTCTGCACGGCCGGGCCCATCAGCGACAGCGGCATCCAGGCGCCGCCCAAAAACGTCATGAGCACGCCGAGCAGGTTGCCCACGCCGTTGAGCAGCTCCTCGCGCGCACCCAGGCTCGAAAGGGCAAAGCCAACGGCCAGCGGCGTGCACGCCAGGGCAAACGTCGCCGCCAGCGCCAGACATACACGGCCCACGCCGACCTCGGCGACCGCGCCGGCAAAGCCCACGACGCCCATCATGCTCGACACAAACCAGATGCAGACGGTGAGCACCGCGGCAGCCGCAAACACGGCAAGCGAGCGCCGGCGCTCGGAGATTGGGCCGGCATCCATACGACGCACGCGCTCGGGCTCGTTCATACCCGAGAACACCAGCCCCACCGATACGATGACCGACGAGATAATCGCGTACGCGCCAAAGTTGAAATACGACTCGAGCGTGGCGGCGGCAGTCGAGTCGATCTTGACCTGCTCAATCTCGACCTCCGCGCGCTTGGCGGCAGCATGCTCGGCAGCCTTGGCAACGTCGCCGTTAGAAGCAGCGGACTCTAGGGCCGCCGCAGCGCCCGCGAGCGAGATCCAGCGCGAGGCCTCGGCAGACGAAAGCGCCGCCGCCATGGTGCCGGAGCCGTAGGTCACATTGAGCTTGGGCAGGGACTCCCCCGCGCGGGCGGCGGCAACAAGATCGTCCTCAAACCCCTCCGGGATAAAGAACACGCAGTCGGCGCTGCCCTTGGCGCTGTTGCTCTTGGAGAGCGCGTCCGCAAGGTCGTACGTGTCATCGCCGACGCCCGTGACCAGGTCAAAGCGGAAGCCCAGATGCTTGGTAAGCGCCCGCGAAAGGTCGCTGTCGTCGCGGTCGACCACGACCACGTTGGCATCGTAGGGCTTGTACTCGGTAAGCTGCGACGAATTCCAGCTGACGGAAGCTGCAATAAACACGCCCATGAGCGAGATGAACACCGTATAGATGAGCAGGTAGAACGGGTGCGCGAGCGCCATGCGAAGCGCGGTCTTAAAGGTGCTCATAGCGGCTCCTTCCAAAGATCAGCGTAGCGGCGGCGACAAACACCAGGGCCATCAGGACCAGCGCGCCGGCGCGAACGGCAAACGGCCCCAGGTCCTCAAAGAAATACAGGCGGTTGAACATGTCGCAGATGAGCTTGACAGGGTTGAACCAGCACTCGGCCGGGCAGGCGCGGGCGACGTCGTCGGCAAGCGCCATCGCCGGCTCGCCGTAGAGGCCGGCGAACAGGGCGCACGTGGTAGCAAAGCCCGTGAGGATGCCTGACTTGGACGCCTTGCCGCCCTTAACGGGAAGCGTGCCCACAAAGAGCCCCAAGCCCGTGGCGGCAAGCGCGGAAGCGGCACCGCCCACCAGACACAGCCCCTCGCGCCCGCCAAAGTCGACGCCCACGACCAGACGCACGTAGCCAATCGCGATCGTCATCGAGGCAAAGGAGACCAACCACGAGCCCGCAAAGATGCCGGCCAGCGATGCCGTCTTGGAAAGACCGCCCACGCAGCGACGCGCGCCAAGGCCGGACAGATTGGGCTGCAAATCGACGACGCTCAAAGCGGCAAACTCGGCAGACATCATCGCAACCAGGCCAAAGAGTGCGTAGTAGTAGATAACCGTGCCATCGGGCGTGGTGCGTGTCAGGCTTACGCGGCGGGTGCCGCCCTCGAGCGACAGGGCGCGCGCAACCGCCTCCGGGTCGGCGAGCGCCGCCGGGTTGTCCTGGGCAATCTGGGATATGAGCTCGGCATTTTGTGTATACGAGCTTGCCACCGTCTCCAAAATGCTGCGGTCGGTGAGCACCGACGACGCACGTGAGTTGTCGTAACTCGATAGCAGCGTGAGTTTGGGCGCGCCCGCGTCGTCGACCGTATAGACGCCCGCGACCTCGCCGGCCTTGAGCGCACGGTTCGCATCGGCTGCGTCGTCGCACTCGTGGATCTCGAGCAGCTGGTCGTCGCCTTCCTTGGCAAGCGACGTCGCCACGTCCTTAAAGGTCGAGGCGTCCCAGGCCTCATCCGCTACGACGGCCACCGGCACCGGGTCGACCGTGCCGTCGGAGCTGAGGTTCGCAAACATAAACATGAACATCGTGGAAAGCGCGACGGGAAAGATCGCGCCCCAGACCCACGTGCTCGGCCGGCGCAGCAGCGTCTTGACCGTAATGATAATGGTGTTGAACATGGCTGCCCCCTAGTCGCGCAGCTCGCGGCCGGTGATCTCGAGGAACACGTCGTTGAGGGTCGGCGGCTCGCTCCACACGCGGCCGAGCGCCACGTCGGCAGCGCGCAGCGTGTCGAGTATGTCGACCAGGTTGTGCGGGCTCGCCTCGCAGGTGCAGACGAGCTCGCCGCCGGACAGCTCAACCGAAAGCACGTGCTCGAGGGCGCGCAGGCGCTCGACCGTGGCGGGCTCGACGGCGCCGACCTCGACGGTCACGCGCTCACCCATCTGAATCATGCGCTTGAGCTCGTCGTTGGTGCCCTGCGCCAACACGCGCCCGCCGTCCATGATCATGATGCGGCTGCAGATCTGCTCGACTTCCTCCATGTAATGGCTGGTATACACTACCGTGGCGCCCTCGTCGCGCAGGCGGCAGATGCCCTCCAGGATGGCGTTGCGGCTCTGCGGGTCGACCGCCACCGTGGGCTCGTCAAAGAAGATGAGCTCGGGCTTGTGCGCGATGCCGCAGGCAATGTTGAGGCGTCGCGCCAGGCCGCCCGAGAGCTTGCCTGGGCGGAACTTGGCAAAGTCGCCCAGCCCGACAAAGTCGATCGCCTCGTCCACCAGCGCGCGACGGCGCTTGCGGTCGCTAACGTAAAGGCTGCAGAAATAGTCGATGTTCTCGCGCACGGTGAGTTCGTCGAACACCGCAACTTGCTGCGGGACCACGCCGATGCGACGCTTGAGGTCGTAGCGGGCGGGCGTCATGGGCTCGCCGAACAGCTCGATGGTGCCTTTGTCGTAGGCAAGCAGCTGCAGAATACAGTTGATGGACGTGGTCTTGCCCGAGCCGTTGGGGCCCAGCAGGCCAAAGATCTCGCCGGGGGCGATGTTCAGGTTAAAGTGGTCGAGCGCGATAAGATCGTCGTAGCGCTTGACGAGGTTTTCGACGTGGACGATGTCTGTCATGAGGCGGCCCTTCTGTTGATTGCGGCCCGGTACGATTGCATCATCGCAGGAGCCGCCGGCGCGCACCAGTGAGCTTTGTCACGAGTGCGAGGGTCTTGGTCGTGCGGCACGCTGACGCCCCCGCTTTGTCGCGCGGGAGGAATGTCACGGTTGCGCAGGCGGTCCCTCCACCACACGCAGCTTCGCGTACAATACCCGTATGAACAGGCTTTTCGACAAATCGATCGTGCTGGCGTGCTGTATTGCGGCCGCCATGGGTCTTGCTGTGGACGCTCGCCTGGTCGCGGCGTTTTGCCTTGGCGTTATTGCCACCTCGCTGGCCGAGGTCGCACAGGGAAACCGCGCCCGCCGTGCAAGCGAGGCCGCGAGCTACGTCTACATCATCGCAGCTGTCTTCGTGCCGCCGTTTGTGCCGTTTGCGCCTCTCACCTTCTATGACATCGCGCGGCGCGTGCGCCGTGAGCACGCCTGGGTCGCGCTGGGCATTGGCTCCGTCTTTGCCTTTGCGCTCGTCGCGGACCTTCGCACCGACGCGCTTACCGCCCGAACGCTCCTGCTGGCCGCCATCCTTTCGGTTGCCGCCACCTTGCTATCGCTACGTACCGCCCAGTTGGAGCGCGAGCAGCTGCGCATGCGCCGTACCCGCGACGAGCTGCAGGAACGAGCCCTCGCGCTCGAGGCGCGCAACCGCGATCTTGCCGACCGCCAGGACTACGAAGTCGAGCTCGCGACGCTCGCCGAACGCGCCCGCATCGCGCGCGAGATCCACGATAACGTCGGGCACCAGCTCACGCGCGCCTCACTGCAGGCCGAAGCCCTGCGCGTGGTCCACGCCGACGAGCCCGGCGTCGCCGCCGATTTCGCCGACGTCAAACGCACGGTTGACGAGGCGCTCCAGCTCGTACGCACCAGCGTCCACTCCCTCAACGACAACGCCGTCGACCTCTCCGTACAGCTCGATTGCATCGTTGAAGGCGCACGCTCGGACGGCGGCCCGCAGGTTGAGCTTGAAGTTTTGGCCGAGCATGCGCCCGCAAATGTCGCCAACTGCTTTGCGGCGGTCCTGCGCGAGGCGCTTTCCAACGCCATGCGCCACGCCCATGCCAAAACCATTACCGTGCGGTGCATGGAGCATCCGTCGTTTTACCAGCTCATCGTTACCGATGATGGCGTGGACGCGACCCCGGCGAGCAGCAGCAACGTCGCAGAAGGCATGGGGCTCGCCTCCATGCGCGAGCGCGTCGAGGCGCTTGGCGGCACCTTCACCGCCGGTCCGCGTGCCGGCGCCGGCGGCTGGCGCGTGTTTGCCACCGTTCCCAAACCGCAAGGAGATGAGGGCCGATGAGGCTTATTGTTGTCGACGACGACCGCTTGGTGGTCGATTCGCTCAAGATTATCCTGGGCGCCCAGCCGCAGATCGAGGTGGTGGGCACCGGCACCAACGGCAACGATGCGGTGGCGCTCTACGCCGAGCACGCACCCGATATCGCACTGCTCGACATCCAGATGCCGGGACGCGACGGCCTATCGGCGGCACGCGAGATCCTCGGGCGCGACCCTGCGGCGCGCGTGGTGTTTCTGACGACATTCTCGGATGACGAGTACATTGTGTCGGCGCTCAAGCTGGGTGCCCGCGGCTATCTGATCAAAACCGATGTCGCCGCCATTCCGCCAGCGTTGGCGCAGGTCATGAGCGGCAAACGCGTGCTCGAGGGCAAGGCGATCGAGGATATCAACTTTGATGGGGCGGGCGTCGAGGCCGGCACGGCCCGCCGGCCCGCGGCCTTTGTCAGCCTGACCGACCGCGAGTTCGAAGTCGCCGAGCTCATCGCCCGCGGCCTCGACAACAAGGAAATTGCCGCCACCGCCTACATGGGCGAAGGCACCGTACGCAACCACATCAGCTCGATCCTTGCCAAAATGGGCCTGCGCAACCGCACGCAGATCGCCATTGCGTACCTGCGAGGGTAATTACCCAACGGCCGACCGCCCCGGTATAGCAAAATGGCTGCTGCCGATTTAATGCCATTTCAAAACTATGCCGGTTTACGGGGCCAGACTCAGGACCCCCATCCATACCCGCGTTTTCTGCAAAATGACGGCTCGTCTACCTGCGGTTTTATTTTCACGCTTTTCGGTATGGTTGAGGATTCGGAATCCGGCCCCGTAAACCGGCATAGTTTTGTTCGAGCAACCCTGCACGAGTGCCTCCGCAAGCCTTGCGGGACCAAAATGATCCGTTTTCCTCCATCCCCAAGGGATCAGCCGGAACCGCTTGCCACGAAATCGGCCCATCTGCTACGTTTGACTCGATACCCCTGACTATACCTTCGTTTTGAACAAAACCGTAGGCGTTCTACCTGCGGTTTTGTTTTCGCGTTTTTTAGCATGGTTGGGGGTAAGGGGTTAAACGTAGTAAATGGGCCGGTTTCGTGGCGAACCCTTCTCGCCTACGCACAAAAGCGCCGCCACGGAGGAGGGAGATACCTCCGTGGCGGCTGGGGGTGGGGGTGGGGGCTATGTTCTGGCTCCCCGCCGGCCGCCCGGGGCCTTTTGGCCCCGGGCGCTGCCAGCGTGCCTAGCGCTTACGGACACCCCAGACCAGGGCTCCAACGCCGGCCATGGCGATGACGAATGCCATGAGCAGTGCGGCTGCCTGCTGGTCACCCGTGGTGGGCAGGAAACCCTTGACCGTCTTAACGATGTTCGTCACGGTCTTGGGCGTGCCGGGATCGGGCGTCGGCACGGGCGTCTCGGGCTTCTTGTACGTGTTGTTGAACACGATACCCTCGACGCTCTTGTCGCCCTTGGTAAAGGCAACGTTCGCCTTGAGGTTGCCCTCGCCGTCGTCGACCACGTTGACGGTCGCGGTAAAGACGGACTTGTCGTAGGTCATACCGGCCTCGTCGCCCTTGACCTCGCTGATGGTGTAGACGTACGTACCGGGCTCGTCGTACTCGAACTTGTCGAAGTTGATCTTGCCGTCGGCATCGTTGGTAACCGTAGACTCGATGTCCTCGCCAACGAGCTTAAAGCTAAACTCGTCCTTCTTGAGCTCGCGTCCCTCGAGCACCTTGATGGCGCCGATGGAAACCTGCGTGGGCATGGCGTGATACTTGTTGGTAAAGCCAGCCGACTCGGTGGTTCCCTCGAGCTTGTGCGTCGCGGTCAGCGTGCCGTCGCCGTTGTCGGAGACGGTGGTCACGACGGTGTAGGTCGTACCGTCATAGGTGACGCCCTTGTACAGGCCGAGCGCGTTGGGGCAAGCCTCGCGCAGCGTGTACGTGTGCGTACCGGGCGCCTCGTAGCGGATCGGGCTCAGCGTAACGTTACCGTTGGCGTCGTTGGTGCCACTAGCGACAGTCACGCCGTCCTCGAGCAGCTCAAACGTGAACTCGCCAGCTGCAAGGTCGCGGCCGGTCAGACGCTTAACCGTCTTGACCTGATCGGTCACGGAAGAATCGGTAGGTGCCACGCCGTACGTGTTGGTGAACGTAAAGGCCGCACCGTCGCCGCCGTCGCGCTTGACGATCAGATGTCCGGCACCGTCATCGGTCACGGTGTAGGAAACCTTGCGCGTGGCGTTGGTGTCGTTGGTCACGCCAGGGGCGCTACCGGACTCGGCCACCGTGTAGGTAAAGGTGTGCGAGCGCGGGGCAGCGGGATCTGCGGGCTCGGACTCGTCGCTGGGCTCGTCGGCGTTGGCATCAGCGTCGGCGTCGGCCTCTTCAGCCTCTGCCTCGTCGGCCTCAGCCTCGTCAGCTTCGTCTGCCTCGGCCTTATCGGTCGCATCGTCCGTCACGCCCAGGGCGCGGTTGAGGTCCTCGAGCGTAAAGTGGATCTTGCCAAAGTCCACGTTGCCGGCCGCGTCGTTGGTTGCGGTCGTGCGCTCGGGCATCGGGGCACCCGCCTCGTCAGCGGTCACGGTAAAGGTAAACTTACCCGCGATGTCGGCCGGGGCCAGGCCCTCGGCTGCCTGGAGCTTCTTGGTGCCGATGAGTGCGGCATCCACGGCCTCGGCGCCGTAGACGTTTTCGAACAAGGGCTCGACGCCACCGTAGTCGACCGTTGCCGTCAGGGTACCGTCACCGTTGTCGACAACGATAACCTTAAAGCCAAAGCTCCACGTTGTAGCGGAAACGCCATTCGGCAGCCCGAATAAATCTTCGTAGGCCGTGTAGTTAATGGTCCAAGCGAGCTTACCGTCCTTGTCGGTACGATGGGCAAGCCCAGCCGCCTCAAGATTGGCAAGCATCTCGGTGTCGTAGTGCAGCGCATCAAAGCTCACATGCCCGCCGATATTAGGCTTGAGGTTTTCGTAGCCCACAAGCTCGCCCTGATAGGCAATGCCGAACCAGAACTCGCCGTCGGCCATCGGACGACCGGTCAGGGTCTTGGTGGCGACAACCTGAGCAGCGGTACCACCAGGCGTATTGGTCGTAGCGCTGTAGCTGTTGTGGAACGGAACCAGGGCACTCTCGACCTTGTTCTCACCGCTCTTGTGGACCGTCGTATGCGTACCCTCGGGACCGCCGGAGACGGTCGTCGTGGCGGTAAGCGTACCGGCACCGTCATCGGCGACGGCGATCGTCACGGTACGCACGGCGTCGTCGTAGGTGTAACCGGGCTTGCCGTCATTCTTCTCGGCTACGGTGTACGTGAAGGTCTTGCCGGCGTCAGCCTGCGTAAACTTGACCTCATGGCCAGCCAGGATGTCGATCAGGCCGACCGTTGCCTCTGCCGTCGCAGGGGACTTGAAGTTGTTGGCTCCGGGCAGCAGGCCAAGCGCGTTGGCCGAGGCCTCGTCGGCAGGCGTCACGGTAAACGTGAACTGACCCTCGGTCATAGGACGTCCGGAGAGGCTCTTGCTGAGCTTGAGGCCGCCGGCCGCGGTGTAGTTAAGCTCAGTGCGGTACGTGTTGGTGAAGCGTCCGTTTTCCTTCTTGGTGACATTGGCGGTCAGCTTGCCCTCGCCGTCCTCAGTCACGGTCACTTCGGCGGTCGCGACATGCCCGTCATACGCCATGCCGGCCGCGTTACCCGCGTTCTCGCGGATCTCGTACGTGTAGGTTCCGGCAGCCGTGTAGCGGATCTTGCCGAACTTGACGGCAGCGATGCCATCCTTCGCATCGTGCTTGTTCACGGTCACGGTTGCAGGATCGGGCAGCGGGGTGCCCTCGGCGGCGGTGATGGTAAAGCTGAACTCGTCGGAGTCCGTCCAGTCGCGACCGTCGATAGCCTTACTCAGATCAAAGTCGAGCTCTGCGTCGAGCGGGGTCACGCTGTAGGTGTTCTTGAAGGTCGCAGCCGTGGCGTCCTTCAGGACATGCTCAGCCTTGAGCGTGCCATCGCCCTTGTCGGTAATGGTGGTCTCGATGGTGTACTTGGCGTCGCCGTACGTGATGCCCTTGCTGGTGGTTCCGCCGTTGACCTCGCGCAGCGTGTAGGTATGCTTGCCGGCCTCGGTGTACTTCACGGCGTTCATCGTGATGTTGCCTTCGGCATTGTTGGTGCCGGTGGCGACGACCTTGGCGTCCTCGCCCTCGCCCTCGACGAGCTCGAAGGAGAACTCGCCGTCCTTGAGGTCGCGCCCGGTCAGGAACTTGGTCGCGGTGACCTGGTCGGTGACACTGAACTCGCCAGGATTCGGCTTGTAGCTGTTGTTGAACTTCGCCTCGTCGGCTCCATTCAGCTCATGCTTTACCACGAGCTCACCCTTGCCGTTGTCGGTGACGGTCGTCTCGATGGTGTAGGTCTTGCCGTCGTAGGTGATGCCGTTGCCGGCGTCGCCCGGGACCTCGCGCAGCGTGTAGGTGTGCTTGCCGGCAGCGGTGTACTCGATGGGGCTCATCGTGATCTTGCCGCGGGCGTCGTTCTTGCCGGTGGCGACGACATCGTTACCCTCGACGAGCTCGAAGGAGAACTCGCCTTCCTTGAGGTCGCGCCCGGTCAGGAACTTGGTCGCGGTGATCTGGTCGGTGACACTGGAGCTCTTGGGGGCCACCGTGTAGGTATTCTCGAAGATCGCCTCGTCGGCGTTCTGCAGCTTGTGCTCCACGCTAAGGGCGCCGTCGCCGTTGTCCTTGACGATGGTCACGATAGTGTACTCAGAGGTGCTGTAGGTAATGCCGTTTTCGGTGGCGCCGGCCTTGGTCTCGCGCAGCATGTAGGTGTGCTCGCCAGCCGCGGTGTAGGTGACGGAATCCATCACGATCTTGCCGTCGGCATTGTTGGTGCCGGTGGCGACTACGTTATTGCCCTCGACGAGCTCAAAACGGAACTCGCCGGCCTTGAGGTCACGGCCGTCCAAGGACTTGATCGCGGTAATCTGGTCGGTGACGCTGGAGCTCTTGGAGCCAGGCTCGTAGGAGTTGGTAAACTTCGCCTCGTCGGCGCCCTTCAGCTTATGCTCTACGCCGAGCGTGCCGTCGCCGTTGTCCTTGACGACAGTCTCGATGGTGTAGGTCGCGGCATCGTAGGTGATACCACCGACGTTGCCCCTGACCTCGCGCAGCGTGTAGGTGTGCTTGCCGGGCTTGTCGTAAGTGATTTTGTCCATGACAACCGTGCCGTCAGCGGCGTTCTTGCCGGTGGCGACGACCTTGTCGCCCTCGACGAGCTCGAAGGAGAACTCGCCTTCCTTGAGGTCGCGCCCGGTCAGGAACTTGGTCGCCTTGATCCGGTCGGTGACGCTGGAGTCCGTAGGCGTCAGGTTGTAGGCATTCTTGAACTCGGCAACCTTGGCGGCCTTCAGGACATGCTCGGCCTTGAGGGTGCCGTCGCCGTTATCGGTGATGGTGGTCACGATGGTATAGGTCTTGCCGTCGTAAGATATACCGTTGCTGGCGGTTCCGCCGTTGACCTCGCGCAACGTGTAGGTGTGCTCGCCGGCCTCGGTGTACTCGATGGCAGCCATCGCGATCTTGCCGTCGGCGGCGTTAGTGCCGGTGGCGACGACCTTGTCGCCCTCGACGAGCTCAAAGGAGAACTCGCCGGCCTTGACGTCGCGCCCAGTCAGGGACTTGGTCGCGGCGATCTTATCGGTGACGCTGAAGCTCTTGGGGGTCAGATTGTAAGCGTTCTTGAACTCGATGCTCTTAACGTCCTCGGCACCCTTCAGCTTATGCGTAGCCACCAGCTGGCCCTTACCGTTATCGCTGATGATCGTCACGATGGTGTAGACGTTTTCGTCGTAGGTGATGCCACCAGCGTTGCCCTTGACCTCGCGCAACGTGTAGGTGTGCTGACCGATCTCGGTGTACTCGATGGGGCTGAACGCAACATTGCCGTTAGCGTCATTCTTTACAGTCTCGATAAGCTCCGAGCCCTCGCCCTTAACCTCGTGCAGCTCAAAGCTGAACTCGTCTGCCTCGAGGTCGCGGCCGGTCAGGGACTTGGTCGCCTTGATCTGGTCGGTAACACTGGACTCAACATGATCCGCAGCATAGGTGTTCTTGAACTCAGTCTCGCCCGAGGTCTTCGTCGCAGAAGCCTCAAGCTTGCCCTTCTCATTGGGCTTCACTGTCACGGTGAACTCTGCAACGTTCTTGCTGTAGGCGATGCCGTCGACCGTGGTCCCGGCATGATTCTCACTAACCTTGTAGACATACGTGCCCGGCTTGTCATAGGCAATCTCGCCAAAGCTAATGTCCGCATGGCCCTTGGTTGCAAACGCAGTCGTGGACCTGGGCATCGGGGCGTTGTCCTCGGACGTCAGGCCAAACTCAAACTTGTCCTCATCCGTCCAGTCGCGGCCCTCGAGCACCTTGGTCAGGCCAAAGTCGGCAGTTGTCAACGTTGTCGGCGTGGTATTGAGCGTAAAGCTAATCTTGCCGTTATTGCCCAGGTAGACATTGACCTTCGTCGCACCAGAAACAACCTTCGTGTTGTTCCACTGGGGATTGATCACGTCGCGTGCGGTGTCCGTCGGGTTTCCGCCCACACGCTCCTTGGTGGTGTGAAGCTGGTTGATAAAGGCGAGGCGCGTGGTGCCAGCCTTAATCGACCAGTGATCGCCATCCTTTACCAAAGCACCTTCAAAGTTTTCGAGCTCGCTTCCCTTAACCGGGATCGAAACGGAATCATCGTACGGCGCGCCCGACGAGTTCTGCGCCATAAACTCATCTTTGTACCAATAGGTCTTAGAGCCCGAAGGCTTTTCCGTTGCGAGCTTGGTGCAAGCCGCGTCTGTGTAGACGGGCGTTAGCTTTTGGAAGTAGTAGTAGCTGTTTATAGCAGCAGGCTCAAAGCTTGCGACCGTATCGCCCGCATCGTCGCCGGTCCACTTGTTGGCGTAGAAGCTAACGGTATTGGAATCGGCGTCCTTGTGCTCATTGATGTAATCCTGCAGTCCCGGTACGTTATTGGGAGTAAACAGGTTTTTGCGTGCAATAGCCTTTACGCTCGATGCATACGCAACGCGGATAGGCGAGATGGCATCCGTGGAGTCAACCACAAACGTGCCCGCAGACTCGTCAACGGTAAAACGGCGCAGCGGAATGAGCGATGCGGGGACCTTGACCGTCACGATGTCGCCGCGCTGCGGATTGTTCTCGTCCGCGCGATCAACCGTAATTACAAGATGGGCGAGCTCGCCATCAAACGTATAGGTATCGATATTGCCATCGGTCGACTTGGTGGCGGCCCCATAGGTCTTGCCGTTGTACTCGGCACCGGTAAAGCTATCGACCTGCATAAAGACGCCCAGCTCGTCCTCGAATGTGATGTAGCCGGAACCGCTGGGATTGTTGCCCTCGACCTTGGTCGGGAAACCCTTGCCCGACGTAATGGCACTCGAGATGTCCTTAAAGACCTGATCAAGCTCGGCGGCGTTGGTCGCCGACTTGTAGTAGCTAGCACCGGCAACGGGGTTGCCGAAATTGACATTCCACTCCTCAGTTCCAAAATAGCCATGGCTTACGGACGATGTGGCATCCGGATAGTTACTCGACACGGCATGCATGAATTTATTCTCGTTGCTCGTGCGGCTGCTTGTTGGATCGTCGCCCGGCTTCGCACCGTTGAAGATACCGATGGTATAAATGGTCGCCCCGCCACTCTTTATGGTCTTGGCGATATTGATGGCATCCTTAGCAACCTCGGCCTCAAAACCATTAGAACTCGTAGGAGAGCCATCGGTGAAGAACACAACGATCTTCTGGGCGTCTTCACGACCAGCGATGCCCTTGGCCAGGTCCATGCCATAGTCGGCACGAGTAGAGCCAGCGGGCTCGATTAAATTAACCGTGTTCTTGAGGCTCTTTGCGCCCCCATCCTTGCAGACCGTGAGGCCCAACATGGTCTGGGAGTAATTGTAGGTGTTGCCGTCGTCGCGATAGGTATCATTACCAACCTTATCGCTCTTCTTGCCCGCAAACTTTACGATGGCAACCTGGTGCTGCTTGCTCGCGTCCTTAACGTTCTTGTTTTGCTCGGCAATGGTGTCGATAAAGTGGTTGGCAGCATTCTTGAGCGCAACGATACGCTTAGGGGACCCTTTACCACCCATAGGATCATCCATTGAGCCAGAGGCATCGAGCACCATCACGATGTCGAGCGGCTTGGAAACCAGCGACGTCGTATCGGATGTCGAAGACATCGCCGAAAGCGTAGTCAAAAAGTCCGATTTACCGTCATCGATTGCTTGGACCGTCTTATCCGTCCAAATTCGGCCGACGTTTTGCGTCGTGACCTTGCTGCCGTCATAGCCGCCGCCCGCCCAGAACTTCCAATGGTTGCTGGTGTCGTGGTCGACTATCTTTGTCGCTTCCGGTCCGTCCATTCCTGTGCTGGACCTGGCGTTGGCCTCGGGCAGCATGGCAAATGCTGCAGCCGGCAATACCAGCACTACGGCCAGTATCACCGCCAAGAGACCCCTCGTGTACTTACCCATCGCGTCTCCCTTCTCGCAGGCTCAGACCTAGCATCAGCCTAAAGTTACGGAATGAGACACAATTTGAGCAGGTGACACATGTTCCAGATTCGATTTTGAACGTGAGACAAATGTCTCACCAAAGTTGAGACACGGCGTTTTCGCAGGAAAATAGGTGCGACTCAGAGCCATCGGGCCAAAATGATCCGTTTTCCTCCGTCCCCGGGGGCTCAAGGGCTGTCACCGATATGGTGCTATTTCAAAACTATGCCGGATTACGGGGCTAAAGTCGGAGTCCTCATCCATACCCCCTATTTTTGAAAAACAGCAAGCAATCTACCTGCGGTTTTGTTTTTGCGATTTTCGGTATGGTCGGAGGTTCGCTATCCAGCCCCGTAAACCGACATAGTTTTGTTCGCGACGGCACAACCGCGCGTTTAAGCGCGGGGCCGGTGGGGCATTTTTGCCCCACCGGCCCCTATCCCAGCTCTATTCCGGCGCTACTCCGGCTTGGTTTCTACCGTGGGGGTCTTGTCCGCCGCAACTGGAGTACGGGCGGTGTCCATGCTCAGGCAGTGTTTGGGGCAGCTTTCGATGCACTCGCCGCACACCACGCAGGCATACGGATCGATCGACCACGTTCCGCCCTTTCGATCGACCGCGAGCGCGCCCGCCGGGCAGCGACGCGCGCACATGCCGCAGCAAATGCACACGTCCATGTCGTTAACGATGTGCCCGCGCAGGCGCTCGGGCGCCGCGAGCTTCTCCTGCGGATAGCACACCGTTACCGGCTGCTTGACCATAGAACCCAAGGCCGTCTTGGCAAATGTCAGCAAACTCATGCCGCGCCTACCTTTCCGTGCAGCTAATGCAGGGGTCGATGGTCAGGATAATCATGGGCACGTTGGCAAGGAGCACGCCCTGCAGTGCATGCGTCAGACCCGCCAGGTTCTGCGACGTCGGCGTGCGCACGCGGAAGCGGTCCAGGTTCTTGGTGCCGTTACCGCGCACATAGTAATACGCCTCGCCGCGCGGCTGCTCAATCACAACCTCGCCGCGTGCGCCGTCGGCCGGCGTAAGCTTGGTGCGCCCGCCGATACCGTCGTGCGGAATCTTGCCCACAAGCTCCTTGATGATGTCCATGGCCTGCGTGACCTCGGCACAACGCACCTGGCAGCGAGCATAGCAGTCTCCATCGGTGGCAACGATGGGCTCAAACGCAACCAGGTCCGCATAGGCACCGTCGCCAAACATGCGCACGTCGTAGTCCACGCCCGAGGCGCGACCGAACGGGCCGACCATCGAAAGCTCCAGCGCATCCTTCTTGCTGATCACGCCCACGCCATGCAAGCGCTCGCCGCAGCTGTCGTCGTCCAAAAACGTATGCACCAGGGCCTCGTAGTCGGGGCGCATGGCGTCAAGCATCTGGACAATGCCGGCCAGCTCGGAGTCCTCAATGTCGTGCTTAAGGCCGCCGATCTCGTTAATCGAAAGGATCACGCGACCGCCGCAAGTGCTCTCGAAGATCTTGAGAATCTGCTCGCGCAGGGTCCACGAACGATAGAACAACGCCTCGAAACCAAAGGCGTCGGCAAGCAGGCCCAGCCACAGCAGGTGCGAGTGAATGCGCGAAAGCTCGTGCAAAATGGTGCGGATATACTGCACGCGGCCGGGCACCTCGATGTCGAGCATGCGCTCGCAGGCGCTGGCATAGCCGCAGCTGTGGCCCACGGCGCAAATGCCGCAGATGCGCTCGGCGATGTAGCCAAACTGGTGCATATCACGCTTTTCGGTGAGCTTCTCGAGTCCGCGGTGCACAAAGCCGATCTGCGGAATTGCCTCGATGACGCGGTCGTCCTCGATCACCAGATCCAGATGAAGCGGCTCGGGCAGCACCGGGTGCTGCGGGCCAAACGGAATAACGGAGCGATGTGCCATGGACCTTACGCCTCCTTTTTCTGCTTGTCGCGGGCGGCCTTGGCGGCAAGCGCCGCGCGGACCTTGGCCGCTTTCTCGGGATCCATGGCGACGAGCTTTGCCTCCATCTCGGCAGCCTTGAGCGCGGCCTTCGCAGCAGTTTCATCGTGCTGAGCATCGGAGCCGGCAGCCGCAGCGGGCTGAGCGACGGCAGCGCCCGCAGCATCGCCAACGCCCGCAGTGCCCTCCCCCGCAGCGGCCATGGCAGTAGCAGCCTTCTCGGCCGCGGCCTTGCGCGCCTTGGCCTCGGCAGCGGCACGCACCTTCATGGCTTTCTCGCGCGCGGCCTTCACCTCGGGCGTGATAACGCTCATGGGTTCGGCAGTCGAGACCTGGTAGAAAAAGCCCTTAAAGTCAATCTGCATATCGGTGATGGCAAGACCGAATAGGTCGTGCGCTTCGTTTTCAAACGGAAATACCGCCGGATAGTACGAGCTGATGGACGGAATCTCCTGATACTGGTCGATGCCCTCAACCACCAGGTTCTCGATCGCATAGCTGCCGTCCTGCGCAATATGCTCCTGAGCAGCACGAACGTCGATAAACGTATAGACCAGGCGATACGATCCGTCGTCCACACAGCGCTCGGCATGCATCTGCACAAAGCGCGCGCCGGTACCTTTGAGCGCCTGCACATGCGGCAACAGCTCATCGATCCCGACGGTAGTGTAGATAGCCTTTTGCATTACTCGGCCTCCTTTGCAGCGGCTGGCGTCCCAGCGGGTGCGTCGCCAGCGGCGGGTGCGGCGGGCGTCCCGGCAGGGGCGTCGCCGGCCCCCGCAGCCACAAACCCGTCCTCGCCCAGCTCAACGCCGCCGTCCCAGGTAGCGGCACCGCCCACGGTAAGCGGGTCACCGCCGGCGCGCATCACGGCCTCCTTCTGATCCAGGATGCCGCACGCCTCCACAATGGCATCGATCACGGTCTCGGGGCGAATGGCGCACCCGGGCGCGTACACGTCCACGGGAATCGCGCGGTCCACGCCACCGATCACGTTGTAGGCGTCGCGGAACACGCCACCCGAACACGCGCAGATGCCGCACGCCACCACGCACTTGGGCTCGAGCATCTGGTTGTAGATCTGGCGCACGACAGGCAGGTTCTGGGCATTGACCGACCCCGTCACCAAAAAGATATCCGCATGCTTGGGGTTGCCGGTGTTGACCACGCCAAAGCGCTCCGCATCGAACAGCGGCGTGAGCGAGGCCAGCACCTCGATATCGCATCCGTTGCAGCTCGAGCCGTCGTAATGAATAACCCACGGCGAGCGCGACATTTTATGATCCATGGATGCCGCCTCCTAAATAAACACGTCGACGAGGATGGGCATAAGGTTGAGCAGGCCAAACACCAGCGCCACGCCCCATCCGAGCTTAAAGCAGCTGCGCCAGGTGCTGCGTGCGAAGGTGTTATCGATCAGTACCTCGACAAAATACGTCGCGACCATCACGACCAGGGCGACCACCCAGCTCACCGGGTTGTCCCAAACAAAGAACATGCCCACCCACATCAAAAACAGCACGGTCTCGCACCAGTGCATAAGGGTCATCTTGGCCAGCGTGCCGCCGCTCATCTCGGTGGCGACGCCCTGGACAATCTCCTGATGCGCGTGATGCGAGTACGAAAGATCGAACGGCGACTTGCGCAGCTTGATGGTAAGCACCGCGAGCAGCGCGAGGAAAATGGGCGCGCTGTACACGATGATGGGGGCCGACTGCCCCGTCACGGCAATGGAATCGAAGCTGTCGGTGGCAAGGTACAGGCCCACGCTCATCAGCAGAACGGCGGGCTCGTAACTCATAACCTGCAGCAACTCGCGGTCGGCGCCGACCTGCGCAAACGGGCTTTGCGTCGAGGCGGATGCCAGCACCACAAAGATCGCGGCGAGCGTCACCATAAAGGCGCACAGCAGCGTGTTGGAGCCCGACACAAAGATGCCGCCGCCCACGACGGTAAAGATGAGCGCACACGCCATGTAGGTATCGTCCATGGTGTTTACGCTGGCGGGAGCCTTGCGCAGCAGCTTGGCAACGTCGTAGAACGGTTGCAGCAGGCGAGGACCCACGCGGCCCTGCATGCGGGCCGAAAGCTTGCGGTCAACGCCGTCGATCAGGCCGCCCACAAGCGGCGCCAGCAGGGCAAACACCACGGTGCCTATAAAGATGCCCACGACGCCCGAGCCTTCAAAATACTTGCCGCGCAACACCGAGGGCGCGCTCATGGCAAGCCGCTCGGGCCCAATCCACGCGCAGCACAGCAGCGCAAACAAGATAATGCTGCAGCACACGACGCTACCCGCGGGGCCAATACGCTTCTCGCCAAGGGCGTCCTCCGAGTACCAATTGCGCTTTTCGGCCTTCACCTCGTGTCCCATCGAGCCACGGAAATGGCGGTAATTGTCGGTTCCCACACCCGAAAGATATACGTTTACGTGCGGTTTGTTGCTCACGCGGAATGAAGTCAGCAGCACCACGGCAATAAACGCCACGATAACCACCATCAGATACATGGCGTCCTTGCCAATAACGTACGGCACGCGGCCAAACACCATGGCCAAGTAAGGCGACACCAAACCGCTCGAGATAACCGGGAACGCCACACAGCACAGAATCAGCAGCGCGGCGATGGTGTTAAGCGCCATCCATTCGGTCTTATGGACATTGACCTCAACGTTTTGAGCCGTGGGGTCGACGCCCGAAAGCTTGGCGAGCCACTTGCCCCAGAAGTAGAATGTCGCGGCCGAGCCAAAGGCAAGCACCATGATCATGAGCACGTTGCCGGTCTGTGCGAACGCCACCAGGGCGCCCCATTTGGACACGAGCATGCCAAACGGCGCCACAAACATGCCCATGATGCCCAGCATCATCAGGCGCGTCAGGTGCGGCATGCGGCTGAACATACCGTCCATGTCCTCGATATCGCGACTGCCGATATGATGCTCGGCCGTGCCCACGCACAGGAACAGCAGCGACTTGGCCACTGTGTGGAACAGAATCAGGAAGATGGCGGCCCATACGGCCTCGGGCGCGCCGACGCCCAAACAAGCACTGATGAGGCCCAAGTTGGAAATGGTGGAGTACGCGAGGACGCGCTTGGCGTTGCTCTGCGAGATGGCCATGAGGGCAGCGAGCAAAAACGTGATGGCACCCACACTCGTGACCATAAAGCCAGTCACGGGATAGATGGCATAGAGCGGGCTCAGCTTGACCATCAGGAACACGCCGGCCTTGACCATGGTGGACGAGTGCAGCAGGGCGCTCGTGGGCGTGGGGGCAACCATGGCACCCAACAGCCAAGTGTGGAACGGCATCTGTGCGGCCTTGGTGAGTGCGGCGAGCGACAGCAGAACGACCGGCATCACCAGCAGCGCGGATTGCGCGGTTCCGGCGCCGGAAAGCTCGATCATGCCCGAGATGGTCAACGGCATGCCGTTGACGTGCAGGAACATAAGGCCAACCAAAAACGCGATGCCACCCAGCATGTTGAGGATGATCTGGGTGAAGGCGTTTTTAATGGCCTCGGGCGTGCGCGTGTAGCCAATCATAAGGAACGAGCACACGGTGGTGATTTCCCAGCCGCAGAACAGCCACTCAAGGTTGTCGCTCGTCACGATGACGAACATGGCCGAGAGGAACAGGAACATAAGCGCCAGGAACTGCGGGCGACGGTCGGGCGCGGTCTGCCCGCGCAACGCGGCCTCGTGCTCGTCATGGGCCTGGAAGTCCTTCATGTAGCCCAGGGCATACACGCAGATAAGGCTACCGACAATGCCGACGGCGAGGACCATGATCACACTCATGTAGTCCAGGTAGAGCGGGGTGCTCGTGACCGCCTCAGCCGCGGGCAGCGTCATGGCTGCAAAGGCGAGCGAGCCCACCAGCTGGACTATGCCGAGCACCGTGGTGAGCGCGTTCCTATATTTGTACGCGTTGTACAGGATGACGGCGCACAGGATGACATCGATGGCGGAGCTGATGATCGAGAGCACATGCAAGGCGCCGGGGGCAACCTCAAAGCTCTGCGGACCCGCGCCAAAAAACATGACGGCGACTACAACTGTCACCGCCATAATAATGCCGGAACCTATGAGCCCCACCGCATCGCGGGCGCGGTCGCCGCGCGCGAACAGCATGCCCAGCGCCGGTACCAGCGGAAACAGGGTAAGGAAATACAGTAGCGTCATACCATCACTCCCCCATGCAAAAACGCTGCAATTGTTTAACGTTATAGCTCAATTGAGGAGTAGCGACGGCAGGTTTTCGGTCAACTGGGGAGTTTTAGGCGTACGGGGTAAGGGCACGTCCGCTTTGGAGCAGAGAGGCGGCAAGAAAAATGCGCCCCTGTGGGCGCACCATCCCGTTTGCTATTCCGCCTTTTTAACGCGCGGCTTGCGACCGCGCGGCTTATCGACCAGTGCGGACTCACCGCTCTCGCGGTACTGACGGCACCAAGCCTTGACCGAAGACTCGCTGGGAATCTTGTGCTTGATCATGGCCTCGCGAACCGTCAAGCCGTTTTCCAGACGGTCCTTAACCACAGCGAGCTTTACGTCGTACGAATAGGTGTGATGATGCGAACCGGCATTGAGAACGGCGTCGGCACCGCCCACGGCATACGCGCGGGCCCACTGACGAGCCGTGGCCTGGGGAATGCCAAGCTCCGCAGCGAGGGCGCGATGACCGACCCCCTCTTGGAGGATCTCGACGGCGCGCTGCCTAACCTCGGGCGCATGCGTGCGAGTCCTAGTTGCTTCCGACATACCTGCCACTTCTTAGCCTTAACCGTTAATCTGCTTTCTTACGTGCAAGTTAGATAGTAGCATTTTACTGTTTGCTCAAAGCAGTTAATTAAAATAGACGCGGCATTATCTGGGCATTTGGCACCAAATTACGACATATCTTTATCGATTATTTACGCTGGTAGCTGACTCACAGCTAATCGTCATTCGCTTGTCAACAAAATTGGCATCTCTTTATGTCCTTTGGTATAGAGGATATAGTTATTAACCCCTCCCCCAATAATTTTAAGTGATCTGCAAGGCAGTAGACGTCCTCACTCCTCATGATTACCGCGCATTGCCATCCACCGGAGCAAAACAAAAAGGGCGGGACCTGCGCGCTTGCAGGCCCCGCACCGGTTGACATCCGACGGGACACAGCCGGGCGAGACGGATCCGTGCTACCGCCCCGCCTGGCCGCGAAGTTAACTACAGCTCGTTGGCCGCGTGATATGCCGTGCGAATGGCGCTCGCGATGTCGGCGGTGCGCTCGCCCGAGCAGTCTCCCACGCAGGTCACGGGCACCGTCACGCCATCCAGGTCAAACGCGTTGGCCTTGGAGCCCACGGCCATCACCACGTAATCGCAGGCGATCTTTACCGGCTCCTCGGCGCCGTCCTCGGTAGTGCGAATGGCCTCCACGCCCTCGTCGGTAATGGCGGTCAGGCGGGTCTTCACGTGCTGCTCCACGTTGTGCTCTGCAAAGTCGCTCATAATCAGCGGCAGAATGGTCTCGGACTCGCCCGCGGCAATCTTGTCGAGCATCTCGACAATCGCCACCTCGCAGCCGCGCTGCAGCAGGTACTCGGCAGTCTCGGTGCCCACCAGGCCACCGCCAATGACGGCGACGCGGCCCGTAAGCTCCACCTTGCCGGCCAGCACGTCCCAGCTCGAGACGACCTTGTCCGAGTCGGCACCCGGAACGGGGATGACCACGTCGTGCGCGCCCACAGCCACAATCGCGGCGTCGGCGGCGTTGAGGTCCTCAGCGGTAGCGGCATGGCTGAGCTCAACCTTCACGCCCAGGCCAGGCAGAATCTTCTCGTAGTACTCGACCGAGCGCATGATCTCGTCCTTGCGCGGAGGCGCAGCCGCCAGCGCAATCTGGCCGCCGAAGTGATCGCTCGCCTCGTAGATGGTCACGTCGTAGCCGCGCTTGGCCGCCACGCGCGCAGCCTCCAGGCCGGCAATACCGCCGCCCACCACAGCGATCTTCTTGTCACCCTCGCCCGGCTTGATGGCGATGGTCGCCTCGTCGCCGTTCTCGGCGTTGAGCACGCACGAGATGTACTTGCGGTTTTGAATCGCGTCGACACAGCCCTTGTTGCAGTTGAGGCACTCGCGGATGGGCTCGCCGGTGGCAGCCTTGAGCGCAATGTCGGGGTCGCACATGAGCGAGCGGCCGTAGGCGATGATGTCGGCCGCGCCGTCTTCTAGAATCTTCTCGCCGGCCTCGACCGAAACAACACGGCCGACGGTTGCCACCGGCACGGAGACCAGGGCCTTGACGCGCTCGGCCACGGGCAGCGTCCAGTTGTAGGGCATGGCGCCCATCGGCGGAATGGTATCGCCCATGTTGCCGGTATGGTTGGCCTGCGCGACCTGGATCATGTCGATACCCGCACCCTCGAGCAGCTTGGCAAACTCGCAGGCCTCGTCGGGCTGCAGGCCGCCCTTGCCGCGCGGCGTGCCATCGGGGTTCTCCATGATCACGGGGAGCTTGTACTCCACCATCAGGTGCGGCGCGGCCTCCTTAATGGCGGCGACGACCTCCAACGCGTAGCGGACGCGGTTCTCGAACGAGCCGCCGTACTCGTCGGTGCGCTTGTTAAGGATTGCCGAGCACAGCGAGCCCACCAGGCGGTCGCCGTGGACCTCGATGGCATCGATCCCGGCCTGCTGCGCGCGAGCGGCTGAGGCAGCGATGGCTTCCTTGATCTGGGTGAGCTGCTCTACGCTCGCCTCGTTCACAAAGTGCTGCATGTCGTGATGCAGCTTGGCGTAGGCCTGGTTGCGGATCTCGTTGGACTCGGCCATCTTGGCGGCAAAGGTCTCCTCGTCGCCGACGGCCTTGGCCTCCTGCGCGGCCTTGGCAGCGGCCATGGAGCCCATGACCATGCGGCCGACACCGGGCACGTCGTACTCGGGGTGGAACAGCTGCAGCGCGACCTTGGCGCCGTGCTTGTGGACGGCATCGGCCAGCGCCTTAAACGTGGGGATCTGGGCGTCGGTTGCCAGCTTGGGCGTGGGGCTCGCGGTCATGACGGGAGCGACGTCGCCGATGACGATGTAGCTCACGCCGCCACGGGCCAAGCGCTCGTAAAAAGCCAGGCTGCGCTCGCCAATGGAACCGTCGCGCTCCTCGTAGCCGGTGGTCAGCGGCGGGAACATAATGCGGTTCTTGAACTCAAGGGGGCCAACCGTAATGGGCTGGAGCAGCTTGGATGCAGGTGCGGTCATGGATATTCCTCTCTTGTAGGCGCGGCGGCGATGATGCCGCGTAGTTGTCTAGAGGATATGGCATGGAGGCACAGCGGCACAACGGAAATCGGCGAATATCAGGTGGCGGCAGGCGGATGGGGCAAGGCGGCCCGTCGGTTTGCCCGCCGGTTTATCTCAATCTGTAACAGTTACGCGACAAAACCGGGTCTTACTGTTACAGATCGAGACAAACACGACCCAACCCACCGGTATATCTCGGTCTGTAACACTTAGCCGCCCAAATCGGGTCTAGATGTTACAGATCGAGATTTTGTTTGAGAGGCCAAGAATTGGACCGAAAACACAGTCCCGGGATAACAAAAAAGCTCGCCGGCTAGGCCGACGAGCTGCAAGTTCTTGGTCGCGGGGGCAGGATTTGAACCTACGACCTCCGGGTTATGAGCCCGGCGAGCTACCAGACTGCTCCACCCCGCAATGTCTGGGCGCCTCATGTGCGCAAGAAAGAATATTACGCGGGAGTTCGGTAAACGGCAAGGAAAATCTCGTAGAGCATAATTCCTTCATATTTAAACCCCTCAGCCCCTATCACCGTAAACGAATCGCAGCCGAGCGCCGTCGACGGCACGTATACAATGGTGCGCGTCCTTTTATGCCAACACCGGGAGTAGACATGCTGCTCGCTATCGATATGGGAAACACGCAGACGGCCATGGGCCTGTTCGACGGAGAGGAGCTGGTGCAGTCGTGGCGCATGCCCACCGACCGCTCCTATACCGCCGACGAGATCCATGTACGCCTGATGGGTTTCTTTAAGATGTACGGCCTTTCGCTCGATGCGGTCGACGCGATCGCCTTTGCCGGCGTGGTGCCGCAGCTCTCGCGCGAGTGGCACGCCGTGGCCGACCGCATTGCCGCGGACGCCATCGTCATTGGGTCGCAGACGGCCGCGGTGACCAAGCTGCGCGCGGCGCGTCCCCAGGCTGTGGGCGCCGACCGCGTCGCCAACGCCGTTGCAGCCGAAACTTTCTACGGCGCGCCGGCGATCGTGGTGGACTTTGGCACCGCGACCAATATCGACGTCATCGACGAGGACGGTTATTACATTGGCGGAGCGATTGCGCCGGGCATCCGCATCTCCATGGACGCGCTTGCCGCCCGTGCCGCCAAGCTCGCCAGCGTGCCGCTCGAGGCGCCCGAGCACGCCATCGGCCGCGACACCGAGGAATGCATCAAGGTCGGCGCCGTGGTGGGCGCCGCCGCCATGGCCGAGGGCCTGGTCGCGCGCATGAAGCGCGAGCTGGGCCGCGAGGACGCCACCGTTATCGCCACGGGCGGTCTCGCCGGCATCGTCGCCGATTCGACCGATGCCTTCGACGTAGTCGACGGACAGCTCACCATCAAGGGCATCTGCGAAATCTATCGCCGCATGCAGGAGCTGGGATAGAGCAGGAGCTTAAGTCGAGCGCGAGCGGCGAACTAGGCAACGCATCGGCCCTATTCCTCAAAAACGGAAATATTTCAGTTTTGAGGAATAGGGCCGAGATGCCTCTCTGCAGTCACGCGAAGGCCCTCCCCGGCACAGCCGAGGAGGGCCTTGTTGTCATCGTTATCTTTGAGCGCGGGCGCCTCGCGTTACAGTCCGCGAATCCGTACGGCCTCGGGCGGAAACTCCTGCTCGCCGGCATCGGTCTTGATGGTCGCGCGACCCCAGATGTCCAGACCCGCAAACACACCGACCGCAAGCGGCAAACCGTTGGGCGACACCGCTGCAACTTGGCGTCCCAGCAGCGGCACCATATCGAAGTACTCGCCCAGCACGGGGGCCAGCGGACCGGCAGCGCCCTGCGGCGTGTTGGCAACAACCGCCCAGGCGTCCACGCGGGTCAGCACGGCGGCGGCCAATGCCTCGACCAGCGCTTCGTCGGCCACATCCACACCGAGCTCGCTCAGCGCCGAACGCACAATATCCACCGTTACGGCACCGAACATACCCGCGGCACCGGCACCGCCGTTGACGGCGACGCGCGCGAACGACGCCTCGAACGCGGGCGCACCGCACACGATATTGCTCGGCCACTCAATGCCCACCTTGCCGGCAAGGCCCAGGCACGGCGTCGACGCCGTGCCCACAAGCGCGTCCATCATGCCCATCGCCGCCACAAACGGCAGGCCGTGGAAGGCATGCATATTCACATCCGGGCGCACGACCAGCGAAAACGTCAACGACGCCTCGCCCGCGCTCCAAGCGCACCAGCCCGCGGACGCACCCTCGCGACCCGCGTCGCGCGCGGCGTCAAGCTCGGTACCGGCGGCAACAGCATTCATCTCGATCATCTACATGCGCCCCAATTCGCCCACGATATGGCCCACGCGATCCTCGGGCTCCTTAACCTCGACGCCGTTGTAGCGGAAGAACCGCGCTGGATCGTGCATCAGGTCCTCGAGCGGCACCAGCACAAAGTCGCGCTCGCCAATGAGCGGATGCGGCAGGCGCAGCTTCTTGCCGCCATGGGTCTCGCCGTCCATCCACAGCAGGTCCAAGTCGATGGTGCGCGGGCCGTTTGCCTTGGCCTTTTTGGAGCGGTCGCGCCCCAGCTCGGTCTCAATCTTCATGAGCTCGTCGAGCAGCACCAGCGGAGCAAGCTCGGTCTTGATCTCGATGACGGCGTTGGCAAACGCGTCCTGGCGCGTTTCGTAAGCCGGCTCGCTCTCGTAGATGCGCGAGCAGTTGGACACGCAGGTGAGCGGAATCTCGGCGATCATGTCGCGCGCGGCGCGGATGTTATCGCAACGATGCCCCAGGTTGGAGCCCACGGCCACAAACGCACGGCGCGGCTGCGGCTTGGCGACAGCCCAGTAACCGTTCAGGAACTGCGCAAAGCCGGTAACGTCGTGCACGCGCACGATGTTGGCACCGGCCTGGATAGCACCCAGGCACACGCCAAACGTGGCGGCATCGCGCGCGGCGGCCTCGGTCACGCCCGAGACGGCGCCCACAAAACGCTTGCGCGACACGGCGCACATGAGCGGATAGCCCAGCGACGCCATCTTGGCGGTCTCGCGCTGGATGACAATATCCTCGTTGGCCGTCTTGCCAAAGCCCGGACCGGGATCGATGCAGATGCGGTCGCGCGACACGCCAGCATGGATGAGCGTGCGAGCTTGATCGGACAGAAAGCCCATGACACGGCGCATGATGGGCGCCGAATCGGGCAGGGTAAAGCGGCGAAGCTGAGAGGTAGGCACGTAGGCCTCCTCGCGACGGGCGCTGCGGCGCATCATGGCAGCCAGGTGGTCATTGGGCTCCGATTCGGCCTCGGTGGCTGCGGGCGCGGCCTCGGGCGCGGGCGCGACAGTCTCGGCGGCAGCAGCCTGCTCGGCGGCCGGCGTCTCCTGCCCCAGCTCGGTTGCAGACTCGGACGTGGGCTCCGGTTCGCCAAACGGCAACGAGGGCTGCACCACGCCGCCCGGAAGCTTGGCCTCAACCTTGGGCTCACCCAGCAACTTGCCGCGACGGCGGCGAGCCGGCTTCTCGGCCTCACGCGCGGCCTCGGCAGCCGCCTCGCGCGCCTTCTCGGCAACAAACGCCGCTGCCGAGGTATCGAGCTGCACCGTTGCGTGCGTGCGGGTGGGCGCGGCGACCTCGCCGGCATGCATCACGATGACGCCGCAGGTGCTCGTCTTAACAAACTCGACCATCTTGGAGTCGGTGAAGCCGGTCACGTCGTTGACGATCGAGGCGCCGCAGCGCACGGCCGCCTTGGCAACCGCCACATGACGCGTGTCGATCGAGACGATGGCGCCCTCCTTGGCCAGCGCGCGCACCACGGGCAGCACGCGGCGAGCCTCCTCGTCGGGGTTGACCGGGGTAAAACCAGGGCGCGTGGACTCGCCGCCCACGTCGATGATGTCGGCGCCGGCGTCGAGCATCGCCAGGCCGTACTCGATGGCGGCATCCGGGTCGAAGTGCTCCCCGCCGTCGCTAAACGAATCGGGCGTCACGTTGAGGACGCCCATGATGCGCGGACGGTCAAAGCTGAGCTCATACTTTCCGCACCGCCATGTCTTGCTGTCGTTCGCCATGAACATCCTCCTAAAATGCCCACGCCGCCGAGCTTGGGGAGCTGGCGGCGGGGTCGCTTTGCACTCAGTCTTTCTATTGTATCCGCGCGCGCGGGCTAGAACGCAAACGCGGCCGCGATGTCGCAAGAAATCAGCAGGTCGGCATTTGCATCCTGATCGGTGGGAGCAAGGTTGCATATGGCCAGCGTATCGCCGGTAAAGTAACGCGTAAGGCCTGCCGCCGGATACACCACGAGCGAGGTCCCGCCCACAATGAGGGCATCGGCCGCGGCGATGGCGGCAACGGCACCGGTCAGCACATGCTCATCGAGCGGCTCTTCGTAGAGCACTACATCGGGCTTGATGCGGCCGCCGCACGCGGGGCACGCAGGCACGCCCGCGGCGTCCTCGTGCTCGCGCGAGCAAATCCACTCGGCGCTATAGACCGCGCCGCACGACTGGCAAATGTTGCGATGGACCGATCCGTGCAGCTCGAACACGCGCTGTGAGCCGGCCATCTGATGCAGGCCGTCGATATTTTGCGTCACCACGGCATTTAGCTTGCCGGCGCGCTCCAGCTCGGCCAGCTTGGTGTGGCAGCGATTGGGCTTGGCGCCAAGCGCGATCATCTTGGTGCGGTAGAAGTCGAAGAACTCGGCCGGATGCGCCTCGTAAAAGCTATGCGACAGCATGGTCTCGGGCGGATAGGCAAACTGCTGGTGATACAGGCCGTCCACGCTGCGGAAATCGGGGATGCCACTTGCCGTGGAAACACCAGCGCCGCCAAAGAAGACCACGCGCTTGTGGGTGTCAAACAGATCCGCCAGCGCGGCGGAGGCCTGCCTGGGGTCCGATATTGCCTGCGTCATATGAGTCCTCCGTCCGTGTCTCCGGGACGGCGGCGTTCGCACTATCACTCGCGGACTCCGCCCCGCTCTTGTTGCGTTAATCTTAAGCCTGCCAACCCCGTCGAAAGGACACCATGCCTCAGACTTACACTTTCGCCTCGTGGAACGTCAACGGCCTGCGCGCCGTGCTCAAAAAGGACCCGAGCTTTATCCAGATCGCGCAAGAACTCGACGTCGATATCCTGGCGCTGCAAGAGACCAAGCTGCAGGAGGGCCAGGTTGATATTGGCCTGCCCGGCTATCACCAAACCTGGAGCTACGCCGAGCGCAAGGGCTACTCGGGCACCGCGGTCTTTAGCCGCCAGGAACCGCTGCGCGTACTGCGCGCCGATGCGCTGCTGCCCTACGCCGGCGAGGGCGAGGCGGCCGAGCTCGTCGCCCAAGCCGCGACCGAGGGCCGCGTCTGCGCGCTGGAGTTCGACAAGTTCTGGTTTGTGGATGTCTACACTCCCAACGCGCAAAACGAACTCGCCCGCATCGACGTGCGCATGGCCTGGGACGATGCCTACCGCGGCTTTTTGAACGCGCTCGAGTGCGAGACCGGCAAACCCGTCGTAACTTGCGGCGACTTTAACGTGGCGCACGAGGAGATCGACCTTAAGAACCCCAAGTCCAACCGCGGCAACGCCGGCTTTTCGGACGAGGAGCGCGGCAAGTTCACCGAGCTGCTCGACGCCGGTTTTACCGACACCTGGCGCGCGGCCAATCCGGACGTCGAGGGCGTCTACAGCTGGTGGAGCTACCGCTTTAATGCCCGCAAGAACAACGCAGGCTGGCGCATCGACTACTTCCTGGTAAGCGACGCAATCGCCGGCAACGTACGCGACACCGGCATCCGCGGCGACATCTTTGGCAGCGATCACTGCCCCGTCACCCTCACGCTAGAGCTCTAGCCCCAAGTAATTTCCTGGGAGACAGAGGAAAACAGATCATGTGACCCCTCTCCCCCTATAAGTTGCGGTGGAATAGTTCCTGTTTGGGCAGCAAATTGCCAAAAACGAGAACTATTCCACCGCAAGTTCGTGAGGGAACGCGAAATGCCTTACAGCCCGTATTTCACGACGACACGGTTAATGCGACGGCACCAAGGCTTGTACAAGGCGGCCAAGAACACGCAGGTCGCGAGGCCGTGTGTGATATCGAACGGCACTGCCGTGGCAAGACGCGCCATGGCACCCGCCCACGTGAGCGGTTGAACAAAACCGATAATGTCGTAGGCGTTGATCACAACGCCGTACAGCAAACCCGAAGCAAAGCCGTAGGTCAGCAGCGCCGGCATACGCACGGTGCCATCGGCGCGATCAAAAGCGCCGGCATGCGCCAGTGCGCCGCCAACATAGCCAACCAGACCCCAGGCATACATCTGCCACGGCGTCCACATGCCCTGCCCAAAAAAGAAATTGCTGGTCAGCGCCGCCAGCGCGCCAACCATAAAACCATTGCGGCGACCAAGCGTCGCCCCCGCGATAATGGCGATGGCGCTCACCGGTTTAAAGTCGGGAATGGGCCCAAACAGGATGCGCCCCGCCGCCGCCAGCGCCGCCAACACCAGCGTGGGCATAATCTGGCGCAAACCCGGACGAGATGCCTCGTAACCCGCAAAGAACAGCGCGAGCACCAGCGCCACCACAATCAGCATGGCCAACGCTGCCTGCTCAACACCCGCCAGCAACGCCGCAGCCATCACCGCCGGCACCGCCAACAACAGCGGGATCTCCAGTTTTGCAAGCAAGCGCGAGAAACGACAGTCCGTCATCCCATCACGCCCTATAGAACACGTTGTCGGCAAAGAAGTCGGCCGGGGGCTCCATGCAAGCAATCTCGCCGTCAAACATCATGGCGACGTCGTCGGCTACCTGCTCGGCAAAGTCCGAATCGTGCGTAGCCATGATGACGGTGCCGCCAGCCTTCGCATGGTCACGCAGGGCGCGGGCGATGATGCGGCGGCTCTCCAGGTCCAAGCCCTTCGTGGGCTCGTCAAGCAGCAGCAGCTCGGGGCCGATCAGCAGCAGCTTTGCCAGTGCGAGCAGCTGGCGCTGTCCGCCCGAGAGGTCGTAGGGGTGGCGCGTCTCCAGGCCGTCCAGTCCAAGTTGCACCGCACGCTCCCGCGCCAAGTTCTCGTCATATCCGCAGGTCGAGGCCCATTCCATCAGCTCATCGCGAACCGTCTCGGCAACCAGCAATGCTTTGGGATTCTGAGGCAGCAGCGCCGCCGAGGCCGCTCCGCGCACCATGCGGCCGCGCTGCAGCTTGGCGGTCTTCGCCAGCACTGAAAGCATCGTCGACTTACCGCATCCGTTGCCGCCCACGATCGCATGCACCGCACCGGCCGAAAACGCCACGTCGAGCCCACGCAGCACCCAACCGCCCGCGCGATTGTAGCGAAACCAGCCTTCCGACAGGGTGGTAGCCGACCCGCCGTGCATTTTTTGGAGTATTCTGCTTCCATCCGTGCGCGAGAAGGCTTCCAAGCCGTTCTCGAGCGACGTTTGCGCCACAAATTCGGACGATTTGTCCAATTCCAAACTTTTTTTCGCGCTCGATACGTCCCCGGGCGGTTCCAGAGAGCCCAAATTGTCCTCACGCCTGCTGAATACTCCGTTTTTTGCACATCGGATGGCACCCCACCCCAACGTGTCATCGGAAAACAGCGATTCTCGGCATACCAAAGAAGCCATATCCGCCGCCTCGTGCACGCGGCCATCCTCAATCCGGTACGCACACGTCGCGTATTCGAGCATTGGGCGCGGCTGATGCGTCGCCACAACAACCGTGCAGCCCAGCTCGCGATTCACACGAAACAGCGCGTGCAGGAAATTCTTCTCGGCAACGGGATCGAGCTGAGACGTGGGCTCGTCGAGCAGCAGCACGCGCGGGCGCAGCGCCAGGACGGCGGCAAGCGACAGCAGCTGCTTGCGGCCACCCGAAAGCGTATCGGTATCACGATGAAGCCAGTCCTCCAGACCAAAGAAATAGCTGGTCTCGGCAACACGGCGGCGCATCTCGTCGCGCGACACACCCAGATTCTCTAGGCCAAACGCCATCTCGTGCCACACGGTCTCGCACACAATCTGGTTCTCGGGATCCTGAAACACATAACCCACGCGCTCTGCCGATGCCCGCACGTCCATGTCGGCAACGTTCTCGCCCAGCACGCGCGCATCGCCAGTGCGCTCGCCCGCTGGAGCGATCTCGGGCTTGAGCAGCGACAGCAGCGTCGACTTGCCCGAACCGGTACCGCCAACAAGCAGTGCAAACGCACCTTGGGAAACACGCCAATCAAGCCCCTCGAGCACCGGTGCCTTGACCCCGGGATAGGCAAAACTAAGGCCTCGCACCTCAATCGCCGGCGCGGCCGAGCCATATGCCACACCCGCCGCCGAGTTCCTATCAAACCGAGCCATCAGCCAAACCTCTTCTCATCAATCGCGTGCAACGCGCAAGGCAACACCATCCAGGCGGCGTACACGACATAGCCTGGCCACGGCGCCGGCACCGAGAGCTGCGGATAAAACGAATACTGCGTCGTCGCGGTCCACGCCACCGCCACCGCGGCAGCGCCAAACAGTACGAGCCCAGCCAGCGCGGCAACGTCACTGCGCCCCAGCCGATACCGCGCATACGTCGTACGACGCGTCGCGGCACCCCACCCGCGCGAGCGCATCGCGTCCGCGCGCTCCAGCGAATCTTCCATGCCCCAGCCCATCAACACACTCGATGCCCGCAAGCGCGAGCGCACGGGGTCGGCCGGCGCACGCCCCGGCACATCAATCGCATCCTGCACCGCCAGCACCGTACGACCGCGGCGTAAAAACTGCGGGATAAGCCTCATGCACATCGAGATCATGAGCGCAATCACCGGTGCGGCATTGCCCAGCAGCGCGAGCACCTTGTCGTATTCGAGCATCGACGCCGCGGCCTCAAACCACAGCACGCTCGCCACAAACAGCCCGCCCATGCACAGGCCGTATACCATGCTTTCCAGATACACCGCGCGCATGCCAATACGGAACAGCTCCGTCGAGCCCGAGGCGCTAAACAGCGGATTGACCAGCGCGATAATCAAAATCACCGGCAACTGCCAGCGGAGTGCGCCCAGCGTGCGGGCAGCCCCACGCGTCGCAAATCCATACGCCAGCCCGCCCGCAAGCGACAGCACGATCAGCACCGGTTGCATCGAGAACATGGTGAGCCCCAGCGTCAGCACCATGTAGAGGGCCGGCACAGCCGGATGCGACATCGAGAATGCCGCGACGGGCTCGCCGCCAAACTCCTCTTGTATGTTGTCCACGGGCACCCCCGTCCCCTCGCTCAAAAGACAGCTCCGCAGCACCGCCAACGCCGCACGCAAGCAGCGCAAACGCCACGACGGCGGCGCAAGCCCCAACCGCCGCAAACCAATCGCTACGCGCTCAACATATGCCTGCGGTATCATATTGCGCCGTGTATCGTTTCCAAACACACGTCTCTATAACGTAACAGGAGATCACATGGACGCAACCGCAATTATCCTCGCTGCCGGCGAGGGCACCCGCATGAAGTCGAACCACTGCAAGGTTTCGCACAAGATCCTGGGCAAGCCTATGGTCCAGTGGATCGTCGACGCCACCATCAAGGCCGGCTGCAGCCGCGTCGTGGTCGTCATCGGCAGCCACGCCGACGAGATGCGCGCCCTCATCGACGGCGCCTACGCCAGCAGCGCCACCAAGGTCGAGTGCGTCGAGCAGACCGAGCGCCTGGGCACCGGTCACGCCGTGAAGGTCGCGCTCGAGGCCTGCGGCATCACGCAAGGCCCCGTCGTCGTGCTCAACGGCGACCTGCCGCTCATCACCGCCGACACCGTCGCCAAGTTCGCACAGACCGTCGCTACCGGCGAGCTCGCCTGCACCGTCATGACCATGACCCCGCCCGACCCCTTCGGCTACGGCCGCATCAAGCTGGGCGCCGACGGCCAGATCGAGCGCATCATCGAGCAGAAGGACTGCACGCCCGAGCAGGCCGCCACGCTGCTGGAGTGCAACGCCGGCTGCTACGCCTTTGACGGCGCGCAGCTCGCCGCCCACATTAACGAGATCGGCAACGACAACGCGCAGTCCGAGTACTACCTGCCCGACATGCTCGAAATCCTCAAGGGTCACGGCCAGGCGGTCTCCATCTTCCACTGCGATGACTACCGCGACGGCCTGGGCGTCAACAGCCGCATTCAGCTCGCGCAGCTCACCGCTATCGCGCGCGACCGCATCAACGAGCACTGGATGGCCGAGGGCGTCACGTTCATCGATCCCACGCAGGCCTGGATCGGCCCCGATGCCACCATCGGCCGCGACACCGTCGTGTGGCCGCAGACGCACCTGATCGGCCACGTCACCGTGGGCGAGGAGTGCCAGCTCGGCCCCAACAGCCGCCTCACCGACACCACCGTCGGCAGCGGCTGCACCATCGATGAGACTATCGCCATCGAGGCCGTCATCGAGAACGGCGTCGACTGCGGCCCGCGCGCCTACCTGCGCCCGGGCACCCACATGCTCGACGGCTCCAAGGCCGGCACGCACGTGGAGATCAAGAAGTCCACGATCGGCGAGGGCTCCAAGGTGCCGCACCTGTCCTACATCGGCGACACTACCATGGGCTCCGGCGTCAACGTGGGCGCAGGCTCCATCACCTGCAACTACGACGGCGTGCACAAGCACAAGACCGTCATCGGCAAGGACGCCTTCATCGGTTCCGACACCATGATGGTCGCGCCCGCCCAGATCGGCGACGGCGCGCTCGTGGCCGCCGGCTCCGTCATCACCGAGCCGGTCCCGGCAGACGCACTCGGCCTGGGTCGTGCCCGTCAGGTAAACATTGAGGGCTGGGCCGCCGATTACCGCCGCCGTCTGCACGAGGACGACGAGGTATAACGTTTTACCAAGCATCTAAGGAGCTGTTCCCATGGGGGCGGCTCCTTTTTCTATCGTGACCTGCGCAACCGGATGAGTGGTCGGTTCGTGTCCGTTGACGGTAAAGACGTTATCAAGACCCGATTAACCCCGTCGCGCGGTTACAATGCAACAAGGCATCTATATGGCATTCGATATAAAGGAGAAGGGTAATGCCGATTAATGATCCCGAGAAGTCGGAGAATATGCGCAAGTCCATCCGCGTGTATTCCGGTTCCTCCAACCGTCCCCTCGCTCAGAAGATCGCTGAGTACCTTGGGGTCGAGCTTTCGGGCCTTACGCTAAAGCAGTTCGCCAATGGTGAGATTTACGCCCGCTACGACGAGACCGTCCGCGGCGCCGACGTCTTCCTGATTCAGTCCGTGGCCGGCGGCAACGTCAACGACATGCTCATGGAGCTGCTCATCGCCACCGACGCTGCCAAGCGCGCATCCGCCCGCTCCATCACCGCCGTTATCACCCACTACGGCTATGCCCGCCAGGACCGCAAGGCCGGCCCGCGCGAGCCCATCACCGCCCGCCTCGTCGCCAACCTGCTCGAGCGCGCCGGCGTCAATCGCATCATCACCCTCGACCTGCACCAGGGCCAGATCCAGGGCTTCTTTGATATCCCGGTTAACCACCTGTCCGCGCTGCCGCTGTTTGGCCAGTACTACAACGACATGCACTTCGACACCGACAACCTGGTTGTCGTCTCCCCCGACGTGGGTCGCGCCAAGGCCGCCAAGAAGCTGTCCGACATGCTCGGCTGCGACCTGGCCATCGCCCACAAGGGCCGTCCGCGCCACAACGCCGCCGAGGTCATGGGCATCATCGGTGACATCAAGGGCAAGACCTGCATCATCAACGACGACATGATCGACACCGCTGGCACCCTGTGCGCCAACGTCAAGGAGCTCAAGGCTATGGGCGCTGGCGACATCTACGTCTGCGCCACCCACGGCATCTTCTCCGGTCCGGCCATCGAGCGTCTGAACGACGCCCCGATCGTCGAGTGCCTCGTCACCGACGCCATTCCTGTCGAGGTCGGCGGCAAGATCAAGACCATCTCGGTCGCCGAGGAGTTCGCTCAGGCCATCTCCGCCGTTTACCACGAGGAGCCCGTCTCCACGCTCGTCGGCGGCGACTTCGCGCTGTAGTCGCATCGTCCTTGTAACCCGGCGCATCGCCGTCGGAACAGAAGAAACCCCCGCGCTCCCCCTTGCTTCGCAAAGGTCGCGCGGGGGTTTCTTCTGTTCCGACGGCTCGCTCTGCCGCGGCCGCGCTTTTGTCTGGTGGGATTTCGCTGAAGCAAAGCCTCGCCTTCGGCGGGCGTGGTAGCCTTTGTCGTTGATTGAACTATTTGTGTAACGGAAGGACAAATATGGCAGGGGGGCCCCCCCCCTAAAATTGGAGATGGG